>NZ_CABPTO010000013.1 GCF_902460355.1 Streptococcus sp. Marseille-P6264 | reverse complement strand
CTACGAAAGAATTGGCCCAAGAAGCTACACCAGTTGTAACTGGATTCGTGGCAGACAAGGCTAATGTAGCAGCGAAGACAGTCACTCCTAATGATAAGGATAGCGAAGAAGTTGTACAATACAAGAAGCTCGGTTCATACGTACCAAATGTACCAGACGGACTTCCAAAAGTACCAAACCTTCCATATCCAAACGATCCAACAGATCCAACGAAACCAGGCACTGATCTTCCAGTGGTACCAAATGTACCAGGCACAACACCAGTAGGCCCAGATGGTACAACACCATTGACACCGAAAGATCCGAGCGATCCAAGCAAGGGATACAACCCACCACCAATTCCAAGTGATCCAACTCAGGATACACCAATCAACTACGTTAAAGATGGTCAAAAAGCGATTATCACATTCGTAGACCAAGATGATAACAACAAGGAAGTTGGTAAGGTCGTTGAAAGCGGTAAGTCAGGTGAGCCAATCGGTACAACTAACTACGCAACCCGTCTGAAAGAATTGACAGACAAGGGCTACGAAGTGGTGAACGATGAGTTCAAGGGACCTAAGACCTTCGATAACGATGATAAGAAGGACCAACAATTTGTAGTTACTCTTCGTCATGGTAAAGAAGCAATCAAGGATCCAGCAGAACTCAACAAGAAGGTGACTCGTACCATCAAGTATCAATACGCAGATGGTCAAACAGCGGGTCGTCCAGCTCTGAAAGCTCCTGTGACTCAAGAAGCAGCCTTCACACGTACAGGTGAACGCGACCGTGTAACTGGTGAAAAGACCTTCACTGCATGGACACCAGCTACGAAAGAATTGGCCCAAGAAGCTACACCAGTCGTAACTGGATTCGTGGCAGATAAGGCCAATGTAGCAGCGAAGACAGTAACTCCTAATGATAAGGATAGCGAAGAAGTTGTACAATACAAGAAACTTGGTTCATACGTACCAAATGTACCAGACGGACTTCCAAAAGTACCAAACCTTCCATATCCAAACGATCCAACAGATCCAACAAAACCAGGAACTGATCTTCCAGTGGTACCAAATGTACCAGGCACAACACCAGTAGGCCCAGATGGTACAACACCATTGACACCGAAAGATCCGAGCGATCCAAGCAAGGGTTACAACCCACCACCAATTCCAAGTGATCCAACTCAGGATACACCGATCAATTATGTTAAAGATGGTCAAAAAGCGATTATCACATTCGTAGACCAAGATGATAACAACAAGGAAGTTGGTAAGGTTGTTGAAAGCGGTAAGTCAGGTGAGCCAATCGGTACAACCAACTACGCAACTCGTCTGAAAGAATTGACAGACAAGGGCTACGAAG
>NZ_CABPTO010000012.1 GCF_902460355.1 Streptococcus sp. Marseille-P6264 | reverse complement strand
AACAAGTGCAAGCACATCTGCGTCAGTGAGCACAAGCCAATCTGTCTCAGTAAGTGCGAGCACCTCTGCGTCAGTGAGCGCAAGCCAATCTGTCTCAGTAAGTGCAAGTGCTTCAGCATCCGTAAGCGCGAGCCAGTCTGTTTCAACAAGTGCAAGTGCTTCGGTTTCAGTAAGCAGTAGCGAATCTGTTTCAACAAGTGCAAGTGCTTCGGTTTCAGTAAGCTCTAGTCAGTCTGTCTCAGTAAGTGCGAGCACATCTGTGTCAGTAAGCTCTAGTCAGTCTGTTTCAACAAGTGCAAGTGCCTCTGCATCAGTAAGCGCGAGCCAGTCTGTCTCAGCAAGCGAAAGCGCCTCAACTTCAGTAAGTGCTAGCCAATCTGTCTCAGTAAGTGCGAGCACATCTGCGTCAGTGAGCGAGAGTGCTTCGGTTTCAGTAAGCTCTAGCCAATCAGTCTCAGTAAGTGAGAGCACTTCGGCATCAGTAAGCACAAGCCAGTCTGTTTCAACAAGTGCAAGTGCCTCTGCATCCGTAAGCAGTAGCGAATCTGTTTCAACAAGTGCGAGCACATCTGCGTCAGTGAGCGCAAGCCAATCTGTCTCAGTAAGTGCAAGTGCTTCAGCATCCGTAAGCGCAAGTGAGTCTGTTTCAATAAGTGCAAGTGCCTCTGCATCAGTAAGCGCGAGCCAGTCTGTTTCAGCAAGCGAAAGCGCCTCAACTTCAGTAAGTGCTAGCCAATCTGTCTCAGTAAGTGAGAGCACCTCTGCGTCAGTGAGCGCAAGTCAATCAGTCTCAGTAAGTGCAAGTGCTTCAGCATCCGTAAGCGCAAGTGAGTCTGTTTCAGTAAGTGAGAGCACCTCTGCGTCAGTAAGCGCAAGTGAGTCTGTTTCAATAAGTGCAAGTGCCTCTGCATCAGTAAGCGCGAGCCAGTCTGTTTCAGCAAGCGAAAGCGCCTCAACTTCAGTAAGTGCTAGCCAATCTGTCTCAGTAAGTGAGAGCACCTCTGCGTCAGTGAGCGCAAGTCAATCAGTCTCAGTAAGTGCAAGTGCTTCAGCATCCGTAAGCGCAAGTGAGTCTGTTTCAGTAAGTGAGAGCACCTCTGCGTCAGTAAGCGCAAGTGAGTCTGTTTCAATAAGTGCAAGTGCCTCTGCATCAGTAAGCGCGAGCCAGTCTGTTTCAGCAAGCGAAAGCGCCTCAACTTCAGTAAGTGCTAGCCAATCTGTCTCAGTAAGTGAGAGCACCTCTGCGTCAGTGAGCGCAAGTCAATCAGTCTCAGCGAGCGAGAGTGCTTCGGTTTCAGTAAGCTCTAGCCAGTCTGTCTCAGTAAGTGCGAGCATCTCTGCGTCAGTGAGCGCAAGTCAATCAGTCTCAGCGAGCGAGAGTGCTTCGGTTTCAGTAAGCTCTAGCCAATCTGTCTCAGTAAGTGAGAGCACTTCGGCATCAGTAAGCGCAAGTCAGTCTGTTTCAGCAAGCGAAAGTGCTTCGGTTTCAGTGAGCGTTAGCCAGTCTGTTTCAGCAAGTGAGAGTGCTTCAGCCTCAGTAAGCTCTAGTCAATCTGTTTCAACAAGTGAGAGCACCTCAGCTTCAGTAAGTCTGAGTCAATCAGTCTCAGTAAGTGCAAGCACTTCAGTTTCAGTAAGTCTGAGCCAATCAGTCTCAGTAAGTGCAAGTGCTTCAG
>NZ_CABPTO010000011.1 GCF_902460355.1 Streptococcus sp. Marseille-P6264 | reverse complement strand
CCTAAAAAAGTAAACCAGTCTCATACGAAACTGGTTTATGATATATCCTTATTAAATCTCTACACTTTTTATTTGCTGATCATTAATTGTATAACAATTACGATAAATCTTCGCTTTCTTCTTGTTTTTTACTATAAATGAGATTAAATAAATCTCTTTTTAAGCTGTCTAACTGCTAAGGTATAGAAGACAAAAATATAAGCACCATTTACAACTAAGAAAAGGATAAATTCAGATAAGGTAAAAGGGACTAAAGAACGAGCTCGATCACCAACAGCAATCTGAGCATAAGGGAAAATGCTAAAAAGACCTTGTCCAATAAATAGGCTCATAAGCCCTGCTATAGCCAAAATAGCTGATATAAGAATAGGCACTGCGAAATTTTTTAAGCGAATACTAAGAAAAATTTGGATGGTGACAATAGTAATGGTTGCTATCCAACCTGTGATAGACCAAAGCAAAAAGTCCAGTAGATAATTTGCAAAAGGTACCTTCAAAACCAAAGCGCTGATAATATAAAAGAGAAGAACTATCAGTTGACTAATAGCCATGACTAGTGATAAGCTGGTGATTTTTGATAAAATGATACGATTGGCTTTAACCGGAATACTTAATAAGCGCTGCCAGTTTTTATTGCTTTCCTCGAATTGACAACTGATGGAACAGATAATCCCGATCAGAATAGGAGTAAATACCTGCGAGGAATAGAAAACTGTTTGTCCCCAAAGGACGCGAGCTTGTGTACCATCTAGAAGCACCTTTTGATTGAGAGCGTAAATAATTGCTCCCAATAAGGACCCAATAAGGTTAAAGAAGATTAGCGTTATCGGAATAGCACTTTTTTTGATTTTTTTAAATTCAAAAGTAATCATAATAGATCCGCCTTTCCAATGAGTTTTTTACTGGCAAAGATGCTTAAAAAAATGATAAGCAATAATACGACTAATTTAAAGGGATAAGCATTATCGTATTGAAAAAGATAAGTGTTAGTTCCAGCCACCCGTTTAGCGATTCCCATCATAGAGAAATATTGCCAAGGAATGAAAATACGAATAGGAACTGGTAACGCACCGATACCTACAAATGACAGGAAGGAACCAATTAAGCCTGTTACTACTGTCACACTTGGCTTTGGATAGATAAAAGCTAAGCAAAGATGTAAACAAGACAGAAAGAGACAAACCAAAAAAGTTGTGAACAAAAAGAGACTCAATGAAACAGGTGTCACACTGACCTGCATGCCTTGAATAATAAATTTCAGAAAAAGCGTTTGAATCAAACTGACAACAAAGGCAAAAATAGCCATCACAGTCAATTTAGCTTTAAAAAGTTGCCAAGGACTTTCGTTACTGGTTTGCAAGAGTTTAAAAGTTTTGCCTAGATGTTCCAATTCCAGTAGTCTAGACGCTAAAACTACAATGAAAAGTGGCAAAATAAAATCATTCAAGTAAGTCATGGTATAAATGGCATTATAGGCCTCATGTGTTTTAGGTAATTCATATTTGATAACAACGCTACTCCAAATCAAGCCCACTGCTACAATAGCAATCAAAGATAACAAGAAAGACCGTCTTTTTAGTTTGATAAATTCTAATTGTAAATTTAGCATTACAAGACACTTCCTTCCCGTCCTGTCATATCAAGGAAAACATCTTCCAGCGATCGACGAATCATACGAACTTGATAAATATCAACATTATTTTCAACTAAGAGTCGAATAGCAGTGGCTATATTAACTTTATTGTTATCGTTGATAATCAATTTTGGGTCATCATCCAAATTAAAACCATTGAACATTAGTATTCTTTTAGCAGTTACATCATCACTGGTCTCAAACAGATATTTTTCATCTTCTTCAAGGTCAGATAGGTGGCCTTCAAAAAGTAATTGACCATGATTGATAATGCAAACAGTTGTAGCCATCTGTTCAATTTCTGAAAGAATATGGCTAGAAACGATGATAGTCATATCGTATTTTTTTGGTAAAGACTTGATAAGCTCACGAATTTCTTGAATACCGGCAGGGTCTAAACCATTAGTTGGCTCATCCAAAATCAGTAATTTAGGAAATTTAACAATAGCTAACGCAATTCCTAAACGTTGTTTCATGCCTAGTGAATAGTTTTTAACTAGCTTATCTTTTTGATCGAAAAGTCTGACAATCTTTAAGACTTCATCAATATTTCTTTTTGGTAATTTAAGTAATTTTTGGATAATTTCAAGATTTTCATAACCGGTCAAATTAGCATAGTAAGAGGGCTCTTCGATGAGGGAACCTACATTTGAGAGGAGTGATATTTGATTGCTATTAAAGGTTTTTCCAAAGAGCTTAATGGAACCGTGGCTTGGTTGCAACAATCCTAAAAGCATTTTCATAGCAGTACTCTTACCAGCACCATTTGGTCCCAAAAAACCATAAATTTCATTTTTTCTAATATGAATAGAGAGCTGATTAACGGCTACTTCACCTGAAAAATCCTTACTTAATTGGTTGGTTTCAACGATATAATTGTTCATTTGTTTTCTCCTTTAAAAATCTTAGAGTGATGTTATATCCTTTCGCTATTTTCATTATAATGAACCTCCTTTATTTTAACCTGTTCATTACCTTAATTCTTCCTTAATTTTTACTTTAAAGTCCTTGACCAAGGAAGCAATGTGTTATACTAGTCTTGTTGAGGTAATAGTATGAATTATAAAGAAAAGAAGATCTTAATTTTAGACGATAACCCAGAAATTTTAGAAATAGTGCAAGAATCATTGAGCATTGCTGGGTTTAGCAATCTAACAAGTGTACAATCACAAAAAGAAGCTTTGGAGCAATTTGAAGAAAAATCTTTTGATTTAGTTATTTTAGACATTATGCTGCCTGAAGGATCAGGATTTGAAGTTTTAAAGGGCATCCGTAAGACTTCAATGGTTCCTGTTTTGTTTTTGTCGGCAATCTCCGATATAGAAAAACAATATCAGGGCTTTGAGTTAGGGGCAGATGACTATATTATCAAGCCTTTCCGTCCAAGAGATTTGGAGCTGCGTATTCTTTCCATCTTAAAAAGAGCCTATCCCGAAAAGGAAGAAACCCTTGTTTTGCCTGCTTGCCAGGTGCATTTTGGCCAAGCCTTGATTACCAAAGGAAAATTAGAGATTCAGCTGACAGCTAAGGAATACAGTATTCTTAAGGTCTTATATGATAATAAGAATCGCATTGTCACTTTTGACCAACTCTTAGAAAAGGTCTGGGGATTACAATACCAAGGCTATGATAATACCCTAATGGCTCATATTCGTAAGATTCGACAAAAGATTGAAGCCAATCCTTCTAAACCAGAAAGCTTAATAACGGTTAAAGGTTTGGGTTACAAACTAAAGGTGAATTAAATGGATACCGTTAAATTTTTTACTAAGTTATTAACCAGGTATGTTCTATTAATCCTGGCTTTAATCATAGGACTTGTTTTTGTTTATGGTTTGGTTTTCTCAGCTTATTTTAGTTTCTATGGAAAGGAAAAACCGGAACTACTTTACACTAAAATCGCTCAATCGAGTCAAGAGAATAATTTCAATTTTGATAAAAGCAGCAAAATTGAAATGGATAAACAAAATACTTGGGCTATGGTACTGAATCAAGATGGCAATATTGTCCAATCTTATCATTTACCTAAAGGACTCAAAAGGCATTATACGAATGCTGATATGGTTAAATTTTCACGTTGGTATTTAGAAGATTACCCTGTTTTCTCCTATGTACGTGGTCAGCAAATTTTAGTTTTGGGCTATCCTAAAAAGCATTCCTTAGCAAAATTTAATTTCTATGCTAATACGCAATTTATTAGGAATTTTCTCAGTTTGGGACTTGTTTTCTTGGGTATTATTCTTTTACTTATTTTTATTCTTTTGAGCCGATCAAAGTTGCGTATTAAAAAGGAGATGGAGCCGATTATTACTGCTGTCACTTCTTTATCTCAAGGTCAAAATATCGCTCTTAAAGAAAAGGGAAATTTCTCTGAAATTAAGACAGCTCTCAATGAAACATCTCATATTTTGGAAGAAAGCAACACGATGAAAGAGCAATGGATTAGAGGGGTCAGTCATGATTTACGCAATCCTCTTATGCTCATATCAGGTTATAACAGTCAGTTAGAGCAGCAATATGGCAAAGGAAAGCAGACAGAGGAAATTGAAAATCAGATTCAAACTATGAAAGAAATGATTTCTAATCTCAATATGAGCTACTTATTGGATAACCAAAAGCGTCACTCCGAATTTTCCAATCTTGATTTGGTCGTTGTCCTACGAACAGTAATTGCCGATATATTGAATAATTATGAAACAATTACACTTCATTTTGATTTGCCTACCGAGACAGTGTTGGTAAAAGGAGAGGTAACTTTATTAGCAAGAGCTTTTAGAAATCTCTTGCTTAATAGTATTATGCACAGCGGCTCTAACCAGATTGATCTGACTTATCAATTATCTGATAATAAAGTGCTCATCGTCATTGCGGATCAAGGAGATATTACAGCTCAAAAAATTACTGAGCTAAATCAAAAATCAACTAATTATGAATCACATGGTATGGGAACGGTTATCACTAAACAAATTATTAAATTACATCAAGGTGAAATTGTTTTTTTAGACAATCATCCAGGCTTAAAAGTCACCATTTCTTTACCTTTAGTAAAGGAATAATGACCTGCCTAAGAACAAGCTTACACTTAGAAAACTAACCATTTGGAGCATTGCGACACATTATTTATCTTCTAAATATTTATCAAAAATTTTTCTGTTATACACAAAAAAGAGTGCACAAATAAAGGA
>NZ_CABPTO010000010.1 GCF_902460355.1 Streptococcus sp. Marseille-P6264 | reverse complement strand
CGTCTGAAAGAATTGACAGACAAGGGCTACGAAGTTGTGAACGATGAGTTCAAGGGACCTAAGACCTTCGATAATGACGATAAGAAGGATCAAACCTTCACCGTTACTCTTCGTCAAGGTACAGAGAAGATTACAGACCCAGCTAAGCTCAACAAGAAAGTATCTCGTACAATTAAGTACGAATACGCAGATGGTCAAACAGCGGGTCGTCCAGCTCTGAAAGCTCCAGTGACTCAAGAAGCAGCCTTCACACGTACAGGTGAACGTAACCGTGTAACTGGTAAGGAAACCTTCACTGCATGGACACCAGCTACGAAAGAATTGGCCCAAGAAGCTACACCAGTCGTAACTGGATTTGTGGCAGATAAGGCCAATGTAGTAGCGAAGACAGTAACTCCTGATGATAAGGATAGCGAAGAAACAGTTAAGTACAGCAAACTTGGTTCATACGTACCAAATGTACCAGACGGACTTCCAAAAGTACCAAATCTTCCATATCCAAACGATCCAACAGATCCAAGCAAACCAGGTACTGATCTTCCAGTGATTCCACATGTACCAGGAACAACACCAGTCGGCCCAGATGGTACAACACCATTGACACCGAAAGATCCGAGCGATCCAAGCAAGGGTTACAACCCACCACCAATTCCAAGTGATCCAACTAAGGATACACCAATCAACTTCGTGAAGGATGGTCAAAAAGCGATTATCAGCTTCGTAGACCAAACTGACGGTAATAAGGAATTGACGAAGGTTGTCGAAAGCGGTAAGTCAGGTGAGCCAATCGGTACAACCAACTACGCAACTCGTCTGAAAGAATTGACAGACAAGGGCTACGAAGTTGTGAACGATGAGTTCAAGGGACCTAAGACCTTCGATAATGACGATAAGAAGGATCAAACCTTCACCGTTGCTATGCGTCAGGTTGTAGTACCATTCAATCCAAATAATCCACCGAAACCAAACGATCCAATGGATCCTAAGAATCCGGATGGACCTAAGTGGACAGATGATAAGATCAAGTCAGCTCAACAAGAAGCTGTGAAGGAATTGAGCCGTACGATCAAGTACGTATACGAAGATGGTAAAGAAGCAGCACCAAGCTTCACAGACAGCGCTAAATTCACGCGTATTCTGAAGATCAACGTCGTAACGAAAGCGATCGTGGAAAAAGGCCCATGGACATCACAAGATGACGTGATCAAGGGACAAACTTCNGAAGGACCTAAGTGGACAGATGATAAGATCAAGTCAGCTCAACAAGAAGCTGTGAAGGAATTGAGCCGTACGATCAAGTACGTATACGAAGATGGTAAAGAAGCAGCACCAAGCTTCACAGACAGCGCTAAATTCACGCGTATTCTGAAGATCAACGTCGTAACGAAAGCGATCGTGGAAAAAGGCCCATGGACATCACAAGATGACGTGATCAAGGGACAAACTTCACCAGACATCAAGGGTTACGTAGCGGACAAAGCAAGCGTAGCAGATGTGAAGGTTACAGCAGATTCAGCTAAACCAGCCGATGAAGTCGTAACTTACAAGAAGGCTGATCAAAAAGCAACCATCACCTTCGTAGACCAAGCTAAGAAAGAATTGGCGAAGATCTCAGAAGGCGGTAAGTCAGGCGAACCAATTAGCCGTGACCAATACCTTGCGAAGTTGAAAGAATTGACGAACCAAGGTTACAAGGTTGTGAACGATGAGTTCAAGGATCCACAAAACTTTGATGATGATGCAAGCAAGGACCAAAACTTCACTGTTCAATTGGAAGAAGGCGTAGTACCATTCGATCCGAATAATCCGCCGAAACCAGATACTCCAATGGATCCAAGCAATCCAGAAGGACCTAAGTGGACAGATGATAAGATCAAGTCAGCTCAACAAGAAGCTGTGAAAGAATTGAGCCGTACGATCAAGTACGTATACGAAGATGGTAAAGAAGCAGCACCAAGCTTCACAGACAGCGCTAAATTCACGCGTATTCTGAAGATCAACGTCGTAACGAAAGCGATCGTGGAAAAAGGCCCATGGACATCACAAGATGACGTGATCAAGGGACAAACTTCACCAGACATCAAGGGTTACGTAGCGGACAAAGCAAGCGTAGCAGATGTGAAGGTTACAGCAGATTCAGCTAAACCAGCCGATGAAGTCGTAACTTACAAGAAGGTAGAAGTTCCACCTACACCGACACCAACTCCGGAACCAAAACCAACTCCTACTCCGGAGCCAAAACCAGAACCAAAACCAGAACCAAAACCTGTTCCACCAACTCCAGCTCCGGTACCAAATAAACAAGTACCGAACAAGCCAGTGGAACCGAAAGTTCCTGGAACTACTGCTCTGCCAAATACAGGTGAGAAATCATCTTCAGCAGCAGTACTTGGTTTAGGAATTGTTGCAACACTCGCAGGTGTCAGCTTGATTAAACCAAGATTGAAAGAAGAAGATTAATTCTTCACAGCTTGGATAGTAATCACTGAAGAGTTGTAGACGATTAGTTAACAGCTCGCAAAAATCGATAACTTCTTTACGAAGTTATCGATTTTTTATTTATTTGATTAGCAAATTTTGGTAGTAAAAAATGAGAGAAGATCCTAGTAAAATAGGAGATTCACTGGAGAATGATAGGGATATCACCTCAAATTTATTAGCATTATTCGTTTTGCTATTGAGAGAATGTAATGACTGATCTCGGTATTTTAAAAGGTATAAGGAACTAGTACTCTAATTTTTTCTATCTTTAGTTCGTACTTCAGCAGATAATTTTAGGGAATTGGGGACTTTCCTGTTTTTGTTGGATGATTTTTCGTCTTTCCTGTGTTATAATAAGGAAGATTAAAAATGTAGAATAGTTAAAGGAGAAATTCCAATGGGACGTAAGTGGGCCAATATTGTAGCTAAGAAAACAGCTAAAGATGGCGCAAACTCAAAAGTTTATGCTAAATTCGGTGTAGAAATCTATGTAGCAGCGAAAAAAGGCGACCCAGATCCTGAGTCAAATACAGCCCTTAAGTTTGTTATTGATCGTGCTAAGCAAGCGCAAGTACCAAAGCATGTTATTGACAAGGCGATTGACAAGGCTAAGGGAAATACGGATGAAACCTTTACAGAAGGCCGTTATGAAGGCTTTGGACCAAATGGTTCTATGCTGATTGTTGATACCTTGACTTCGAATGTCAACCGGACTGCAGCCAATGTTCGTGCAGCCTTTGGTAAAAATGGCGGGAACATGGGTGCTAGTGGCTCTGTATCTTATCTTTTTGATAATAAAGGTGTTATCGTTTTTGCTGGTGATGATGCAGACAGCATCTTTGAATTGCTTTTAGAAGCAGATGTAGATGTGGACGATGTAGAGGCTGAAGAAGGAAGTATCACAGTTTATACAGCACCAACTGATCTACATAAAGCAATTGTAGCTTTGCGTGAGTCTGGTATCCAAGAATTCCAAGTGACAGAGCTGGAAATGATTCCTCAGTCAGAAGTGGAATTAACAGGAGAAGATTTAGAAACCTTCGAAAAATTGTATAGTGTCCTTGAAGACGATGAAGATGTCCAAAAAATCTACACCAACGTAGATGGCTTCTAATTGAATAACATAAAAATACAGTCTGATTAATATAAGCTGCGTTCTAAGGCAGTTTCTAAATCAGACTGTATTTATTTTTAGTTAGTTAAATGAAATTTTTTTAGGAATTGTTCCTGTTCCTCTTTGATAGCTTCTGTAGGATTTTTCACAGCAAGAATCATCTCAATCATTTCAGGATTGGCTTCGCGTACTAGTTGACTGAGAGCCCAGATGGCCGTAGCGATATGGATAGGATTCTGCCCCTTGTCGATAATTTCCAGTAGTTTGGGAATAGCAGAGCGGTCATTAGCATTAGCTAGAGCAATGATAGCATTGCGCTGCAGGATGTTTTTGCCCCGCCAGCTACCTGCTATATGGCCGAATTTTTCCTTAAACTGACCATTAGAAAGTTCCAAGAAAGGTAGGAGCTCGGGATGAGCTAGATCGGGGTCAATCTCAGTTGCGAGCGGATTGTCTAAACCTTTATTATAGGGGCAGCAAATTTGGCAGATGTCGCAACCATAGATGACTGTCTTGATTTTTTTGCGAAATTCTAGGTCCATGATGCCCTTATCTTGGGTTTGAAAAGATAGGCAGCGCTTGGCGTTCATAGTCCCATCGCCAATGAGGCAGGAGGTAGGACAGGCTGTTACGCAGCGATTGCAGTCTCCGCAGTCATAGTCGACAGGCTGGTCAGGCTCAATGTCCAGATTGGTAATGAGCTCACCCAGAAACATATAAGAACCAAATTCCTTGGAGATGACCAAGCCGTTCTTGCCGATAAAGCCAATTCCTGCTCGCCGGGCTACAGCGGTGTCGACCAAGGCTCCTGTATCCACCATGCCTTTATATTCAAAGTTGGCAGTCAACTCCTCAATTCCCTTTGCAAGCCGATCTAGCTTGTCCTGTAGTACATAGTGGTAATCCAGCCCCCAGCTGTTGGGAGTGAATTTCCCCCGTTTGTAGGCTGTCTTTTGTGGCTGTTGCTTGAGCTTGTGGGGATAAGCGACTGCGATAGAGATGATGGTCTTGGCCGAGGCTAGACTCAGTTTGGGCTTGATCCGCTCCTCAATATTCTTGTGTTCAAATCCTGAATTTAGCCCCTCTTCTACAGACAAGCGCAGCGACTTTTCAAGATAGTCAAAGTCATCTGCTGTCGTGAAGCCAATTTTAGAAATGCCAATGTCTTTTGATAATTTGATAATTTCTTCTTTGATATTCATTGCTATTATTATATCGAAATTATGAGAATTATGCGAGAAACTACTTTGTGAAAAACCATGATTATTTAGCAAATTTGAGTGCAAGAAGAATTAGGCAGATAAGCGTGTAAATTGAGAAATGACAGCCTTTCAAGCCAATTGCTAAATGGATTATTTCTTGAAAGATATGGGGAAACATGCTATAATGAGAGGAAACATTTATAAACAGAACATAGCGAGTAAGGAATAAAATGGCTAATATTTTAAAAAAAATCATCGAAAATGATAAAGGTGAAATAAGAAAATTAGAAAAGATGGCGGACAAGGTCATGTCCTATGAGGACGAAATGGCAGCCTTGACCGATGAAGAATTGCAAGCAAAAACGGTTGAATTTAAGGAACGTTATGCTAATGGTGAAACTTTAGATCAACTTTTGTTTGAAGCATTTGCAGTTGTCCGCGAAGGAGCGAAGCGTGTCTTAGGTCTTTTCCCATATAAGGTTCAGATCATGGGGGGGATTGTCCTTCACCATGGTGATGTGCCAGAAATGCGTACGGGGGAAGGAAAAACTCTGACAGCGACTATGCCTGTTTACCTAAATGCCTTATCTGGCCAAGGAGTTCACGTTGTTACAGTCAATGAATACTTGTCAGAGCGTGATGCGACTGAGATGGGTGAACTTTATTCTTGGTTGGGACTTTCTGTTGGTATCAACCTAGCATCTAAGTCACCAATGGAAAAAAGAGAAGCTTATGCTTGTGATATCACCTACTCAACCAACTCTGAAATTGGTTTTGACTACTTGCGTGATAACATGGTGGTTCGGGCTGAAAATATGGTACAGCGTCCGCTTAACTATGCCTTGGTTGACGAAGTGGATTCTATCTTGATTGACGAAGCGCGTACGCCATTGATCGTGTCAGGACCGACAGCTTCTGATACGAATCAGCTTTATTATAGAGCGGATAGCTTTGTGAAAACACTTCAAAAAGATGACTATATCATTGATATCCCATCTAAGACGATTGGTTTGTCAGATTCTGGTATTGACAAGGCTGAAAGTTACTTTAACTTAGAAAATCTATACGATCTTGAAAATGTTGCTTTAACGCACTTTATCGACAATGCCTTGCGTGCTAACTATATTATGACCTTAGATGTGGATTATGTCGTTAGCGAAAAGCAGGAAATCCTCATCGTTGACCAATTTACTGGACGTACAATGGAAGGTCGTCGTTTCTCTGATGGACTCCACCAAGCGATTGAAGCAAAAGAAGCTGTGCCTATCCAAGAAGAATCAAAAACATCTGCTTCGATTACCTACCAGAACCTTTTCCGTATGTATAAAAAGCTGTCAGGGATGACAGGGACCGGTAAGACAGAAGAAGAAGAATTCCGCGAAATTTATAATATTCGCGTAATTCCAATTCCAACGAACCGTCCGGTCCAACGTATTGACCATCCAGATTTGCTGTATCCTAGCTTGGAAGCTAAGTTTAAAGCAGTGGTGGAAGACGTCAAGGAACGCTATAAAACAGGTCAACCTGTCTTGGTCGGTACAGTATCGGTTGACACGAGTGACTATCTTTCTCAAAAATTAGTGGCTGCAGGAATTCCTCATGAAGTTTTGAATGCTAAAAACCACTATAAAGAAGCACAGATTATCATGAATGCTGGTCAACGTGGTGCTATTACCATCGCGACCAACATGGCTGGACGTGGTACAGATATTAAGCTAGGTGAAGGTGTGCGTGAATTGGGTGGACTTTGTGTCATCGGTACAGAGCGCCATGAAAGCCGCCGGATTGATAACCAGCTTCGTGGACGTTCAGGTCGTCAAGGGGATCCAGGTGAATCACAATTCTACCTATCTCTCGAAGACGATTTGATGAAACGTTTCGGTTCCGAGCGTATTAAGGCCTTGCTTGATCGGATGAATCTGAGCGAAGAAGAGTCCGTCATCAAGTCTCGGATGCTAACGCGTCAGGTGGAAGCAGCCCAAAAACGGGTTGAAGGAAATAACTACGATACTCGGAAGCAAGTCCTTCAATATGACGATGTCATGCGTGAACAACGTGAAATTATCTATTCTCAACGCTATGATGTCATCACAGCAGACCGTGATTTGGCTCCAGAAATCCATGCCATGATCCGTCGGACGATTAATCGGATTGTAGATGGCAGCAGCCATTCAGACCATGATGAAAGAATTGAAGCGATTCTGAATTTTGCTAAATATAACCTTGTAGCAGAGGATTCTATCTCAGCTGATGATTTAGAAGGTAAATCAAATCAAGAAATCAAAGATTACTTGATGGAGCGAGCTTCTGAAGTTTATGCCAATCAGGTTTCTAAACTTCGTGATGAGGAAGCAGTTCAAGAGTTCCAAAAAGTGCTGATTCTACGAGTTGTAGATAATAAATGGACAGATCATATCGACGCCTTGGATCAATTGCGCCAGGCTGTGGGACTGCGCGGTTATGCTCAGAACAATCCAGTTGTTGAATATCAGGCAGAAGGTTTCCGGATGTTTAATGATATGATCGGCTCTATCGAGTTTGATGTGACTCGTCTCATGATGAAAGCACAGATCCATGAGCAAGAACGTCCACGTACAGAGCACAGTATCAGCACGACAGCTACTCGAAACATTGCTGCCCAAAACCCAAATCTTCCAAAAAATGTTGATTTATCCTCTGTAAAAAGAAATGATTTATGTCCATGTGGTTCAGGTAAGAAATTTAAAAACTGTCATGGTCGCAAGAAGTAGTTTATAAGGAGAGAAGATGACCTTTAAAGCAACTAGTCAACCAATCAATGTAGCAGAAGTGCGTCAGCTTGCTAAGTTAGAAGGTTCTATTCTAGCTCGTAAGCAAGAGCGGGATCGCCAACTAGAAGCTATTATCCGCGGTGAGGATGATCGTATCCTTTTGGTCATCGGTCCTTGCTCCTCAGACAATGAAGAAGCTGTCTTAGAATACGCCAAGCGTTTGGCAGCTCTTCAGGAAGAAGTCAAAGATCGGATCTTTATGGTCATGCGGGTCTACACTGCCAAGCCACGGACCAATGGTGATGGCTACAAGGGCTTGATTCACCAGCCTAATGCGACAGCGGCACCTAGTCTAATCAACGGAATTAAAGCGGTGCGCAACCTGCATTACCGCGTGATTTCAGAAACTGGAATGACGACGGCTGACGAGATGCTTTACCCAGAAAATCTCCCTTTAGTAGATGATTTGATTTCCTATATGGCAATCGGTGCTCGTTCTGTTGAAGATCAGCAGCACCGCTTTGTAGCCAGTGGAGCGGATTTCCCGACTGGTTTGAAAAATCCAACATCTGGCAATCTGAATGTCATGTTTAATGGCATTTATGCGGCTCAAAACAAACAGAGCTTTCTATTTGCAAATCGAGAAGTAGAGACGAGTGGAAATCCTTTGGCTCATGCGATTCTGCGCGGTGCCATCAATGAATATGGGAAGAACATTCCGAACTACTATTATGATAATCTGCTGGACACAATCGCCCAGTATGAAGCAATGGGGCTGGAAAATCCATTTATCATCATTGATACTAACCATGACAACTCTGGCAAGCAGTATTTGGAGCAAGTCCGTATTGTTCGTCAGACTTTGATCAACCGCGACTGGAATGATAAAATCAAGAAGGTTGTTCGTGGCTTTATGATTGAGTCTTACTTGGAAGATGGCCGACAAAATGAACCAGAAGTCTTTGGCAAGTCTATCACAGATCCATGCCTAGGCTGGGATAAGACGGTCGAACTCGTCCATGAGATATACGATACACTAGGTAAATAATATGGCATTTATAGAAAAAGGTCAGGAAATTGATATCGAGCAGATCAAGTCTGCAACGATTTTGTCAGACCAAGCTTTACAAAAGAAAAATCAGCGCGATCAGGAATTGGCTGCCATCATCAAGGGAGAGGATCAACGCTTGCTCTTGGTTATCGGTCCCTGCTCATCTGACAATGAAGAGGCGGTGCTGGAGTACGCTCGCCGCTTGGCTGACCTGCAGCAGAAGGTGGCGGATAAGATTTTTATCGTCATGCGGGTCTATACTGCCAAGCCTCGGACTAATGGTGACGGCTATAAAGGGCTCGTTCACCAGCCAGATACTTCAAAAAGTCCAAGCTTGATCAATGGGCTAAAGGCAGTGCGCCAGTTGCATTACCGAGTTATTACTGAAACAGGCTTGACCACAGCTGATGAAATGCTCTATCCTTCCAATCTAGTGCTGGTAGATGATTTGGTCAGTTACCATGCCGTAGGTGCTCGTTCGGTCGAAGACCAAGAACATCGCTTTGTAGCTTCTGGTATTGATGCGCCGGTCGGTATGAAAAATCCAACATCTGGCAATCTTGGAGTCATGTTTAATGCCGTTTACGCCGCTCAAAATAAGCAAATCTTCCTTTATCATGGTCAAGAAGTGGAAACTCTAGGTAATCCTTTGGCGCATGTGATTTTGCGAGGTGCTTTAGATGAGTACGGTAAGAACAAGCCTAACTTCTATTACGAAAATCTTCTAGATGTGATCAAACGCTATGAAGAAATGAAACTGTCCAATCCTTTTATCCTGATTGATACCAATCATGACAATTCTGGAAAGCAGTATTTGGAGCAGATCCGGATTATCCGTCAGACTCTGATCAACTGTGCTTGGAATGAGCAAATCAAGAAGGCTGTGCGTGGATTCATGATTGAATCCTATTTGGAGGATGGCCGCCAGAATGAGCCAGAAGTCTTTGGTAAGTCTATTACCGATCCTTGCTTGGGCTGGGATAAGACAGAAGAACTTGTTCAGGAAATCTATGAAACCTTAGAAAAAGAAGCTTAAATAGAAAGGATTAGGAGGCTTTGATAGGAGTCTGCTAACGAATATAGGCAAGCTCATACTCTATGAAAATCTAATTTTGATGATGTTAAACCTCTTTGATGCATTTCAGTGTCATTCTCATCGGTTTACCTTGTCGAAATTAGATTTTCTTTCAATCTCCTTGGGAGAAGGGGCTTGCCACGTATTCTCAATAGAAGTATGATAAGAGGACACGGAATAGATATAGAAGAGATTTCCAGCATTGGTCGGGCCTACGAGAAGAATGAGCGCTTTGCTGAGAAAATCTTGACGGCTCAGGAGTTGGCTCGGTTTGGCTCCTTTAAGGGCAAGCGCAAGCTGGAATATTTGGCAGGTCGTTGGTCAGCCAAGGAAGCCTTTGCCAAGGCTTGGGGGACCGGGATTGGCCCTGTGACTTTTCAGGATTTGGAAATTTTAAATGATGATAAGGGGGCACCTTATTTTAGTAAGTCTCCCTTTGCTGGTTCGGTATGGCTATCAATCAGTCATGCTGGAAATCTGGTGACCGCCAGTGTAATTTTGGAGGAAGACGATGAAAGCTAGTCTACATAGACCTACTAAAGCAGTCATAGACCTGTCTGCTATTGCATTTAATATTGAGCAAATTGCGGCTCATATTCCCCAGTCGGTCCAGAAGTGGGCAGTAGTCAAGGCCAATGCTTATGGACATGGTGCGATTCCTGTCTCTCAGCATATTCAGCCCCTTGTAGATGGTTTTTGTGTGTCTAATATTGACGAAGCCCTAGAACTACGAGAAGCTGGCATTGCTAAACCAATTCTTATTTTGGGTGTTTCTTCACTAGAGGCTGTGCCTTTAGCGATCCAGCAGCAGATTACCTTGACGGTGGCCAGTCTAGCCTGGCTGGAGGAACTCTTGAGCCAGCAACCTAATCTGACCGGCTTGACTGTTCATATCAAGATTGATTCAGGCATGGGACGCATTGGCTTCCGTGATAGTCAAGAAGCCCAGCAAGCAATTAGCCGCCTGCAAGCAGCAGGAGCTGTGGTGGAAGGGATTTTCACTCATTTTGCAACAGCCGACGAATTAGATACAAGTCATTTTGTAGGCCAATTAAGTCGCTTTAAAGAGATTTTGAGCGAGTTGGCTTTCTTGCCGCCGGTTGTTCATGCCAGTAACTCGGCTACAACTCTTTGGCACAGCGACACGATTATGAATGCTGTTCGGCTGGGAGATATTATTTACGGGCTGAATCCTAGCGGACGAGTGCTGGACTTGCCTTATGAGGTCAAACCAGCTTTGAGTTTAGAATCTGCCTTGGTTCACGTCAAAGAAATTCAAACGGGCGCCCATGTCGGCTATGGGGCAACCTATACCAGTGATAGCCAGCAAATCATTGGAACCATTCCTCTGGGTTATGCTGATGGCTGGACACGGGATATGCAAGGCTTTGATGTCTTGATCGATGGTCAGCGCTGTCCAATTGTCGGTCGGGTTTCCATGGATCAAATCACGGTACGTTTGCCTCAAGTCTACCCTTTGGGAACGCAGGTGGTCTTGATTGGTAAGAGCGGCGACGAGCTTATCACAGCAACGGATGTAGCGGACAAACGTGGCACGATTAACTATGAAGTAGTCTGCTTAATCAGCGACAGAGTACCGAGAGAGTATAAAAAGTAAAAGACAATTAAGAAGAAGGAAAGGAGACAGGATGAATCTGCATCAGGCTTTGACGGCCCTGCCAGGAGTGGGACCAAAATCGGCTGAAAAATTTAAAAAACTAGGCCTTGAGAGCCTGCAGGATCTCCTGCTCTATTTTCCCTTTCGCTATGAGGATTTTAAGAGCAAGAATGTCCTCGACTTGGAAGATGGAGAAAAGGCAGTTATTTCTGGGATTGTCGCGACTCCAGCTAATGTCCAGTACTATGGCTACAAGCGCAATCGCCTGCGTTTCACAATCAAGCAGGGAGAAGTCGCGATTGCAGTCAATTTTTTCAACCAGCCTTATCTGGCAGATAAGATTGAGCTGGGAGCTACGGTGGCTATTTTTGGTAAATGGGATAAGGCTAAGGCTAGTCTGACGGGGATGAAGGTTCTAGCTCAGGTCGAAGACGACTTGCAGCCTGTTTATCGCGTTGCCCAAGGAATTAGTCAGGCCAGTCTAATCAAGCTGATTAAGCTGGCCTTTGACCAGGGTCTGGATCAGTTATTGGAGGAGAATCTTCCTCCTATCCTTCTGGAGCGCTACCAGCTTTTGGGGCGCACTCAAGCTGTGCGTGCCATGCACTTTCCTAAGGATTTGGCAGAATATAAGCAAGCCCTGCGTCGAGTCAAGTTTGAAGAACTTTTTTACTTTCAGATGCAGCTGCAGGTTCTGAAGCATGAGACCAAGGATGTCAGCCAGGGCCTGGCTATCCCTTGGCAGGAAAAAATGCTGGCTCAAAAGAAGGCTGCATTACCATTTTCTCTGACGGAAGCTCAAGAGTGGAGTCTGGAAGAAATTCTCAGTGATTTGCAATCGCCTGTCCATATGAACCGTCTCCTACAGGGAGATGTGGGGAGTGGGAAGACCGTGGTGGCTGGCTTGGCCATGTATGCCGCTCATACAGCGGGTTATCAGTCGGCTTTGATGGTTCCAACAGAAATTTTGGCTGAGCAGCATTTGGATAGCCTGGCTCAGCTCTTTCCTGAGCTGAATTTGGCCCTCCTAACTGGTGGTATGAAAGCCGCTGAACGCAGAGAGACTTTAGCTGCCATAGAGTCGGGGCAAGTAGATATGGTGGTCGGCACCCATGCCTTGATTCAGGAAGGGGTGGTCTATCATCAACTGGGCTTGGTCATTATTGATGAGCAGCATCGTTTTGGGGTGGACCAGCGTCGGATTTTGCGGGAAAAGGGGAATAATCCAGACGTCCTCATGATGACTGCCACGCCTATTCCTCGGACTTTGGCCATTACCGCTTTTGGCGATATGGATGTCTCTATCATCGACCAGATGCCAGCTGGCCGCAAGCCTATTATCACTCGCTGGGTCAAGCACGAGCAGTTGGAAGTAGTTTTGGACTGGATGAAAAAAGAGCTGGCCAAGGGCGCCCAAGTCTACTTTATTTCTCCCTTGATTGAGGAATCAGAGGCCTTGGACTTGAAAAATGGGATTGCTCTAGAGGAAGAGCTCAAGGCCTACTTTGCCAATCAGGCTCAGGTGGCTCTCCTTCACGGCCGCATGAAAAATGACGAAAAAGAAGCTATTATGCAGGACTTCAAGGATGGGAAAACGGATATTCTAGTGTCGACTACAGTCATTGAAGTCGGCGTCAATGTTCCGAATGCGACCATCATGGTTATCATGGATGCTGACCGCTTCGGTCTCAGCCAGCTTCATCAGCTGCGTGGACGAGTTGGTCGGGGAAATAAGCAGTCTTATGCCGTGCTAGTTGCCAATCCCAAGACGGAGTCTGGGAAGAAGCGCATGAAAATCATGACCGAGACAACAGATGGCTTTGTCCTCGCTGAGGAAGACCTCAAGATGCGTGGTTCTGGTGAAATTTTTGGGACCCGTCAGTCTGGTATTCCAGAGTTTCAGGTAGCGGACATCGTAGAGGATTATCCGATTTTGGAAGAAGCGCGCAAGGTAGCCAGCCAAATCGTTGCCAATCCTAGCTGGCGGCAGGATGCCAATTGGCACCTGGTATCCCTGCATCTAGAAAAACGCGATTATCTGGATTAGCGAGATAAAGTTTTGATTTATTTGTTTAAGCTTTCTGCAAGAAAATTCTAAGCCTTCCTTAAGCTTTGAAGTCTATAATAAAAGCATCAAAAGAAACGAGGTGGCAAAAATGAAAGTAGCAGTTAAAGTAACCTATAAAAAAGAATTCAAACAGATGCGCCGCGTGAACAAGACTTATGGAATCTAATATTTCCAAGTGAAAGATAAAAGAAGATACCTCTGGAAGAAATTCTAGAGGTATTTTGCTATTGAATCAAGGCTTTCTTACAATTTATGTTATAATATAGAATAACTATGATAAAAGGAGCTCAATTATGTTTCTAGATGACAGTTTGACTTTACATACAGACTTATATCAAATCAATATGATGCAGGTTTATTTCAACGAAGGTATCCATAATAAGCGTGCTGTTTTTGAAGTCTATTTCCGCAAGAATCCTTTTAATAATGGCTATGCCGTTTTTGCGGGCTTAGAGAGGATTGTGGCTTATCTAAATGATTTGACATTCAGTCAGACAGATTTGGACTATTTGGCGTCCTTGGGCTATAACGGAGCTTTCTTAGAGTATTTACGTGATTTCAAGATGCAGCTGACCGTGCGTTCTGCTAAAGAAGGAGATTTGGTTTTTGCCAATGAACCGATTGTTCAGGTCGAAGGGCCGCTGGCACAATGTCAGTTGGTGGAAACAGCGATTTTAAATATCGTGAATTTCCAAACCTTGATTGCGACCAAGGCGGCTCGTATCCGCTCTGTGATCGAAGATGAGCCGTTGATGGAGTTTGGTACCCGTCGTGCTCAGGAGATGGATGCGGCGATTTGGGGTACGCGGGCAGCTGTTATAGGTGGGGCCAACGGTACCAGCAATGTTCGGGCTGGCAAGCTCTTTGATATTCCTGTTCTGGGGACGCATGCCCATGCACTTGTGCAGGTTTATGGCAATGATTACGAGGCTTTTAAGGCTTATGCGAGCACTCATCGGGACTGTGTGTTCTTGGTAGACACCTACGATACCCTTCGGATCGGGGTTCCTACGGCCATCCGTGTAGCGCGTGAATTGGGTGATAAAATCAATTTCTTGGGTGTACGGATTGATTCTGGAGACCTAGCCTATATTTCCAAAAAAGTTCGCCAGCAGTTAGATGAAGCGGGCTTCCCAAATGCCAAAATATATGCTTCCAATGATTTGGATGAGAATACCATCCTCAACTTGAAAATGCAAAAGGCCAAGATTGATGTCTGGGGCGTAGGAACTAAATTGATTACCGCCTACGATCAGCCAGCTCTGGGTGCGGTTTACAAGATTGTAGCAATTGAAGATGAGAATGGGCACTTGCGCAATACCATCAAGCTCTCCAACAATGCTGAAAAGGTTTCGACTCCGGGCAAGAAGCAGGTTTGGCGGATTACCAGCCGTGAAAAAGGCAAGTCTGAGGGCGACTACATCACTTATGATGGTGTAGATGTCACCCATCTGGCAGAGCTGGAGATGTTCCATCCGACTTATACTTACATCAATAAAACGGTTAAGAACTTTGATGCGGTGCCACTCTTGGTAGATATTTATAAAGAAGGCCAGCTCGTTTACGAGTTGCCGACTCTGTCTGAGATTCAGGATTATGCCCGCCGAGAATTTGACAAACTCTGGGACGAATATAAACGGGTTCTCAATCCACAAGATTATCCGGTCGATTTGGCGCGTGATATTTGGCAGGATAAGATGGACTTGATTGACCAGATGCGCAAGAAAGCCTACCAGACAGGAGCAGAAAAATGAGCCTACAAGAAGAAATCATCCGCCAACTGGGCGTCAAGCCCGTCATTGACCCAGAGGAAGAAATCCGCAAGACGGTGGACTTTCTCAAGGCCTATCTGAGAAAACATCCTTTTTTGAAAAGCTATGTTCTGGGCATTTCTGGTGGTCAAGACTCGACTTTGGCTGGTCGCTTGGCCCAGATAGCCGTGGAAGAAATGAGGGCAGAGACAGGAGATGAGAGCTATCGTTTTATAGCTGTCCGCCTGCCTTACGGCGTTCAAGCGGATGAAGATGATGCGCAAAAGGCTCTGGCTTTCATCCAGCCTGATGTCAGTCTGACGGTTAATATCAAGGAATCCGCTGACGCCATGACAGCTGCAGTGGAGGCGACAGGTGCCAAAGTCTCTGATTTTAACAAGGGCAATATCAAAGCGCGTAGCCGTATGATTGCCCAGTATGCTTTGGCTGGTTCATATAGCGGAGCTGTCATTGGGACCGACCACGCAGCAGAAAATGTTACGGCCTTTTTCACCAAGTTTGGGGATGGTGGAGCAGATATCTTACCACTTTACCGCCTCAATAAACGACAAGGTAAGCAGCTTTTGGCCGCTTTAGGAGCGGATCCGGCTCTCTATGAGAAGGTTCCTACGGCTGACTTGGAAGAAGAAAAACCTGGAATTGCTGATGAAGTCGCTCTGGGTGTGACCTATAATGAAATTGACGACTATCTCGAAGGCAAGTCCGTTTCGGCTCAAGCTCAAGAGACGATCGAGTCTTGGTGGCATAAGGGCCAGCACAAACGGCATTTGCCGATTACGATTTTTGATGAATTTTGGAAGTGAGAAATTCCAGTAAATATTCTCAGTTCTAGCTAGGACGTGAGATAATCCTGAAAAAGTTAGGCTTGCCTAACTTTTTTACTTGCGCTCTTTTTTTAAAGTTCTATAATAGAGGTATAATGACAAGGAGGATTTTATGAATTCATTAAAACAAGATTTTACAGATAAGTTGTATGCTGCTTACGAGGCCAATCCCAAGTATGCAGCGATGGAAAATGCTATTAGCCATAATGGGCTCTTGACTTCTTTGGAAAAACGGACTGCTGCTGTAGAAAATGCACCTGTTTTCTCACTGGATCTCACCAAAGACAAGGTCAGTGACCAGAAGGCTTCCGGCCGCTGCTGGATGTTTGCAGCTCTCAATACTTTCCGTCACAAGATGATTGCGGGCTTCCAGCTGGAGGATTTTGAGCTGTCTCAGGCTCATACCTTCTTTTGGGATAAGTATGAAAAATCTAACTGGTTTTTGGAGCAGGTTTTGGCAACGGCTGACCAAGAATTGACTAGCCGCAAGGTCAAGTTCCTCTTAGATACGCCTCAGCAGGACGGCGGTCAGTGGGATATGGTCGTGGCGCTTTTTGAGAAGTACGGCGTCGTGCCTAAGTCAGTCTACCCAGAGTCCATTTCTTCTAGCAATAGCCGTGAGCTCAATCAGTTGCTCAATAAACTCTTGCGTCAGGATGCGCAAATCTTACGCGAGCTGGCTCAGAATGGTGCAGATGAAGCTGATCTACAGGCCAAGAAAGAGGAGTTGTTGCAGGAAATTTTCAACTTCCTAGCGATGTCGCTGGGCTTGCCGCCTCGGAAGCTTGACTTTGATTATCGGGACAAGGACGGCAACTACCATAGGGAAGCTGATTTGACTCCGCAGGTCTTTTATCAAAAATATGTAGACCTCAAGCTAGATGACTATGTGTCTATTATCAATGCGCCAACAGCTGATAAACCTTATGGCAAGTCTTACACGGTCGAAATGTTGGGCAATGTAGTCGGCAGTAAACCTGTTCGCTATTTGAATGTAGAAATGAAACGTCTCAAGGAATTGGCTATTGCACAGATGCAGGCTGGTGAGACCGTTTGGTTTGGCTCTGATGTGGGTCAATCCAGCAATCGCAAGGCTGGTATCATGGAAGCAGGTATGCATGATTTAACCTCTAGCATGGATATCCAATTGACCCAAGACAAAGCAGGTCGTCTTGATTACAGCGAAAGCCTCATGACTCATGCCATGGTACTGGCTGGAGTGGATCTGGATGAAAAGGGTCAAGCTAAAAAATGGAAGGTAGAAAATTCTTGGGGTGAAAAGGTTGGAGATAAGGGTTACTTTGTCGCCAGCGACGCTTGGATGGATGAGTATACTTACCAAATCGTAGTCAGAAAAGAATTCTTGACTCCAGAAGAGTTGGCAGCCTACAATGCAGAGCCAATTGTCCTAGCACCGTGGGATCCAATGGGAGCTCTTGCTAATAGCGAAATGATTTGATAGGGTGAGCAATTGCAGAACGCTATTGATTTATTTAAACTAAAAAGATTGGATTTTAAAATCCAATCTTTTTTGGTTTATCGATGTTCAGCTCCTTGGTTAGAACTAGTTGAGCTGCTGGTTGTTCCAGAACTTGTTGAACTTGTTTGGGAACTAGAGTTGGTACTACTATGTTCTTCGCTAGATTCACTCGTACTTTGACTTGAAGATTCTGAGCTTGACTCAGAAGTGGAGCTTGAAGATGATTGGGTATAAGCGCGACTGTAAGTAGAAGTACCATTGAGATAGAGATAGGATCCGCTACGGAAAAGTCCGCTAGGTGGTGTCCAGTCTTCATTGCTGTAACCTGTCAAATAGTGCATCATAGAGCGGTAAACATCGGTTGCCACCTTAACTCCATCATCTAAAACAGGAGTGAGGCGGTTTGAATAGCCGGTCCAAACAGCCATAGAGTATTGTGGAGTGTAGCCAACAAATAGCTCGTCTGGTGTGACAATGCTAGAACTGTAGTAAGGTTTTGTCAACTTCTCTAGCTCATCATCTGCATAGTTGGAAGTACCGGTTTTACCTGCTTGATAGACTCCTGGAATTGCAGCATTGGTACCAGTTCCGGACTGAAGAACGGTCTTCATCATGTCTGTCATCATGTATGCTGTCGTTTCCTTCATGGCTTTTGAACCACCATTTGAAAAGACTTTTTCTGTACCGTCGCTAAAGACAACTCGGTTGACGTATTGCGGTTTGTAATATGTACCGCCATTAGCAAAGGCAGCGTAGGCAGCAGCCATTTTTTCGCTACTTGCTCCGTATTGGTTGCCAGATTCGCTTGTATTACTTGAAATCGCATTAGAATAATGCATTTCAGGATAATTAATACCAAGGCCATTGAGGAACTTCAATGAATTATCTAATCCGACTGCTTCCAGCGATTTGACGGCTGGTACGTTACGGGATTCTTGGATGGCGTATTGGATAGTAATCCAGCCATAATAGCGTTTATCCCAGTTATAGACAGGAGTAGATGTTCCAGGGAAATAGTAAGGAGCATCCTGGATTGAGGCAGCGGTGGAAGTGAAAACATTGTATTCCAAGGCTGGGGCATAATCAGTAATTGGTTTCATGGTAGAACCCCAGTCGCGATTTGTTTCGACTGCTTGGTTGGTACCAAAAGAAACGTTGGAAGACTGATGGCGAGCACCCAGTTGGGCAATAACTTTCCCGTTGGTAACATCCATAACGGTTGACGCCACTTGCAGTTCATCATCTGGATAAGCAACATATTCTTCCGTGTTGTAAATATCCCACAATTTTTTCTGTGCTTCGGTATTAACGTTGGTATAAACTTCCATACCAGTCGTAAGGACATTGTAGCCAGTTTCTTCTTCGACTTGCTCAATAACTTCTTTTAAGTAGTTATCCATATAGGCAGGATAGCTAGCTGAATTTTTCAAGCTCTGTAAGCCGTCGGTCACTGGTGTATTGATAGCTTGTTCGTATTGTTCTGGTGAGATGTACTTGAGTTCATACATTTCAGATAATACGAGATTCCGACGCTGAGTGGCTGCTTCTGGATTTGTGTAAGGGTCGTATTGGTTAGGAGCCTGAGGCATTCCTGCAAGCAGGGCAATCTGAGGAAGGGTCAAATCTTTCAAATCTTTGCCATAGTAACTTTGGGAAGCTGTTTGCATCCCGTAATTTCCATTGGACATATAGACTTTATTGACATAGTATGTCAGGATTTCTTGCTTGGTAGCCTTTCGCTCAAGTTGAGTTGCCAGCCATGCTTCTTGGATTTTCCGAGAAAGGGTAGCATCCGCTGAGGAAGTGGAGAAATAAGTCAACTTGATCAACTGCTGGGTTAAGGTAGATCCCCCTTGACGTCCGCCTCCTTTCAGATTGCTTAGGAAGGCTCCTCCTATCCGAATGAAATCAACCCCACGGTGATTAAAGAAGCGGTGGTCCTCAATCGCAACGATAGCATCTACTAGCTGTGTAGGGATCTGGTCTGTTGACGCATTGACCCGCTTTTCAGAACCGAGGTCCGCAATCAGATTGTTATCGCTATCGTAAATCTTACTTGAAGTTGTTGCGACAAGGTCCTTCTCAGAGAGGGTAGGAGACTTGGAGGCATAGTATGTGAAGACAAGAACGCCAGCCACAACTCCAATGATAAAGAGAGATAAGAGGGCAGTTGCAAGATATTTTAAGGCCTGCAAAAGGGTTTGTTTATTCATTTGTGATACCACCTAGTAGTTTTTGTTCGATAATTTCAAGGTAAGGGATGCTTGGAAATTGCTTTGTTTCGATTAAAAATCCATGTTCTTTAATGTAAGACAAAGGAAGGGATTTTCCACCTTTATCCATCTTATAAAATGTAATGAGATAAGATGCCGGAAGTAGATAAGTCTCCCGCAAGCTAGAGAAGTGCAGTAAGACAAAGCAGATTCCTTTTTGCTGAAGGACAGCCTCCATATGTTCAATCTGGTGTAGATGGAAATTCTTCAGAGGCATGGCTGTTTTTTGCCGTGTTTCCTTGGCTTCAAAATCAATATAATGTCCCTTAAAGACACCAGAATAATCAGT
This sequence comes from Streptococcus sp. Marseille-P6264, assembly GCF_902460355.1. Lineage (GTDB taxonomy): Bacteria > Bacillota > Bacilli > Lactobacillales > Streptococcaceae > Streptococcus. The sequence goes on along the minus strand of NZ_CABPTO010000010.1, from coordinate 14,420 downwards.
CGTGGATGCCTGTCGGAAATAGGCCTCCACAATCTTTGCACGACTGCGTTGGGGATAGTCCACTTTGACAATCTGAATGGGTGTCGGTTTCTTATGAATGACAGCGAGCCCCCTACTCAAATAGTAGTTGTTGGATTCGTTGATCATCTTCTCAAAAGACATCCCACGATTGGCAAAGTTAACAGCCGTCTTTGAACTTGGATGAGCTAATTTACTTTTTATTTTTAGCTTGTGAGGGTAGTTGACCATAAAACTCCTTATTGGTACAATAACATCACTCTATTATATCATAAAAATATTTTTTGAGGGAGAATAAATGACAAGTCTATTAATTGTAGGTTATAAGGCTTTTGAACTTGGCATTATGAATGAAAAAGACATACGCATCAAGATCATCAAAGAAGCAGTCAGACGGGATTTACAGCGCCTGCTGGATGAAGGATTGGAGTGGCTCATCTTTACGGGAAATCTAGGTTTTGAAGCTTGGGTTTTGGAAGTTGCTCAGGAATTGAGAGAAGACTATAATTTCAAGATTGCTACGATTTTTCTTTTTGAGGATCAGGGAAAAAATTGGAACGAAGGAAATCAGGCTAAACTAGCGGATTTTAAACAAGTAGATTTTGTCAAATATGCTTATCCTAGCTATCAAAATCCGAGTCAATTTCGCGAGTACAACCAATTTTTGATTCAGAATACAGATGGAGCTTACCTGTTTTACGATGAGGAAAATGAGACCAATCTTAAGTATCTTTACAGGGAGATGAAGAATCAAGAACAGTATTTTATCAAAAAATTAACATTTGATGATCTGAATGAGGTTGCAGAAATTTTTTCGGAAAAGTAGGGTATAAATCTTGCTTTTTATAGGTGATTTCGTATATAATTGGATATGATAAACTAGATTGGAGTGAGAGCATGGCGAGTATTATTTATACAGCAAAAGATATTTTTGATCAAGACTTTAAGCGTGAAGTGCGAGGATATAGCAAGGCTGAAGTGGATGAGTTTTTGGATGATGTGATTAAGGATTATGAAACTTATGCAGCTTTGGTAAAGGAGTTGCGTGAGGAGATTGCCCTTCTGAAGGAACAAGTATCGAATCAAGAAACTCCTACTCCTTCCGCGCCTAGTCAGCCAGCTCAACCAACGATTGAGATGCCACAGATGGGAACAGCGACAAACTTCGATATTTTGAAACGCTTAAGCCGTTTGGAAAAAGAAGTTTTTGGCAAACAGATTCTGGACAACGAGGAGCAATAATGTTGCAGAGTGCAATTTTTGGATAATCGCGTGAAGATTTGATATTTTCATGAGGAAAGTCCATGCTAGCACCGGCTGTGATGCTGGTAGTGTTTGTGCTAGGCGAAACAATAAGCCTAGGGACGGAGTAATCCGTTACGGCGACTGAAAAGGCTAAGTCTTTAGATAGGTCTGAATAGGTCTGAAAGTGCCACAGTGACGTAGTTCTTCTGGAAACAGAAGAAGTGGAACGCGGTAAACCCCTCAAGCTAGCAACCCAAACTTTGGTCGGGGCACGGAATGCGTGGAAACGAACATAGCATTCTGACTGGAAACAGTAGACAGATGATTATCGAAGGAGATGGTACCTAGTCATTTCTGGAACAAAACATGGCTTATAGAAAATTGCACATAGGTTAGCTAGCGTATGCTAGCTTTTTGATTAAGGTATAGACTCCCTTTGACAGAAGTGAGCTGAAGGGATAAAATGAGGAAAGCAAGTTTTTTCTCAAAATGAGGAGCCAAGCAAGAACATTCTGCTTTCTAGCTGAGGCCAGCTTTTAGAGTATAGCCAATCAGAAATTGATAGAGTAAGAAAGAATGAAAGAAAGATTTAATTTAATTGCTACTGCAGCAGCAGGTCTGGAAGCTGTGGTAGGCCGCGAGGTTCGGGATTTGGGTCTAGATTGTCAGGTTGAAAATGGCCGTGTTCGCTTTAGTGGAGACATGGCTACCATCATTCAAACCAATCTATGGCTGCGCTCGGCAGATCGGATCAAGATTGTTGTGGGAACATTTCCAGCCAAAACATTTGAAGAGCTTTTTCAAGGTGTCTTTGCCTTGGACTGGGAAAATTATCTGCCCTTAGGTGCCAAATTTCCCATTTCTAAAGCTAAGTGTGTCAAGTCAAAACTGCATAACGAGCCCAGCGTTCAAGCCATTTCAAAAAAAGCAGTTGTAAAAAAACTGCAAAAGCATTATGCTCGTCCAGAGGGGGTTCCCCTGCAGGAAAATGGAGCAGAGTTTAAGATTGAAGTTTCCATTTTGAAAGATTTAGTAACGGTCATGATTGATACCAGTGGTTCTAGCTTGTTCAAACGTGGCTATCGGACTGAGAAGGGCGGAGCACCAATCAAGGAAAATATGGCAGCTGCGATTTTACTTTTGTCAAACTGGTATCCGGACAAACCCTTGATTGACCCGACTTGTGGATCAGGAACCTTCTGTATCGAAGCGGCTATGATTGGGATGAAGATGGCGCCAGGTTTACACCGTTCCTTTGCTTTTGAAGACTGGAATTGGGTAGATAAGGACTTGGTACGTCGGCTTCGGGCAGAGGCCCTAGCTCAGATTGACCAAGATATTCAGCTGGATATTTCAGGTTCTGACTTGGATGCCCGTTTGGTAGAGATTGCCAAGAAAAATGCGGAAGAAGCGGGTGTTGCTGACCAGATTCAATTTAAGCAAATGCGTCTGCAAGACCTTCATACGGACAAGATCAATGGTGTCATTATTTCCAATCCGCCTTATGGTGAGCGTTTGTTGGACGATGATGCGGTGACCAAGCTCTATCAAGAAATGGGACAAACTTTTGCTCCTTTGAAGACCTGGAGTAAATTTATCTTGACCAGTGATGAGGCCTTTGAAGCCAAATATGGCAGTCAGGCGGATAAAAAGCGAAAACTTTACAATGGTACTTTAAAAGTTGATTTATATCAATACTTTGGCCAAAGGGTCAAAAGACAACTAGATTAGAAAGGAAATGCTGTGAGCAAAGAAGAAAAGATGCCAACAGAGCAAGAATCAAAGGAAACCGTTCTTGACTTAGAAGATGCGAAAGAAATGACGGTCGGTCAGGCTGCTCGGAAAAACGAGGAAGTCGAAGCTGGTGTGACTGAAGGAGATAATATCCTTGATAAATACATCAAGCAACACCGAGATGAAATCGAGGCTGGGAAATTTGAAACCCAAAAGCTGAGAATCATGGAAGAGCTGGCACAACAAAAAGAAGCTTTGATACAAGAAACTATCAAACAGCTTAAGAGTCAGTCTCAGGCGAAGGAAAATACTGCCAATGTGGCATCACCTTCGGCGCAGCCAGTGAAAGCAGAAACTGTAAACTCGGCAAACGTAGAGACTACAAAGGCTGCACAACCAGCGCTAACAGTTGCAGCTGAAGCACCAATCATCCCGGCAACAAAGCCGGTATCAAATCCAGTTCCAACAGTGTTTGAAGATGAGGACGAGCCTGAGACAAAGCCTTTCTACAAGAAGAAAGTCTTCCTATACTCGGCCTTAGGTCTTGTAGCACTTGCCGCTGGAACGACTTGGTATTTCCATCAAGGGTTGGGGAGTCACAAGTCGACAACTGGTTCCAGCTCGACTGTTTCTTCTAGCAAAAAGAAATCTGCAAGTTCCAGTGAATCTAGGAAAGAGGCTGCTAAAGAATTTGAAGACCTTTATGCTAGCTTCTTTACGGATAGTAGTCAGACAGCTATCAAAAATGACAAGTTTGGCGATTTGGATAAGCTGAAAGCTAAGTTAGATGTCTTAACTGGCAGCTCAGAATACACAGCTGCTAAGAAGAAGTATGATGATCTTGTTAAGCAAATTTCTGCTATCCAAAGTGTGAATTCGCAATTCAATACGGGTGCTATCGTTGATGGTGTCTTGAAGACGGATGCCCAAGTGAAAGAAAACGCTAATCTTCCAGATGTATCGACAGGTAATGGCAAGTTGGATGAGGTCTTGAAGGCGGCTATTGCTCAAGGACGCAGTCAACAGTTGCCAGCACCGGCGCCTAGTCCAACAGTGGAACCGTCAGCGCCATCAACAACACCAACAGTGCCAGCCGCACCATCAACGCAGCCAGCTGTTAATCCTGCGCCTAGTGATCCTAGTGGCATTAGAAATGCAGAAACTGGTATCGGACTGCCAAGTGCAGGAGTTAACCTCCAGCGCCACCTTAGCCGTGTACCTTACAATCAAGCAGCTATCGATGATGTGAACAACCCTGCTTGGACATTCAATCCAGGTGTTTTAGAAACGATCCTCAAGGTGTCTCGCGAGCGTGGCTATATCACAGGAGACCAGTTTATCCTTGAAAAAGTTAACATTGTCAAGGGGAATGGCTACTACAATCTCTATAAACCAGACGGTACATACCTATTTAGTATGAACTGTAAAACAGGCTACTTTGTAGGAAATGGAGCTGGGTATGCAGAAGATTTGGATTATTAATCATCTTTCTCGCTGATCTATTCAAAATATATAAAAAAGTTAGACGGATCTGAGCCAAGTATCTTGGGTCAGCCGTCTAGCTTTTTTGTATAAATAGTTACTTATTGTTAATTCCTATAATAATCTATAGTTTAAATCTCTAGGTTAATATAGATAGTTTAAAATAGCTTGATTTATCAAGCTTATTTTCAATAAAACAAGATTTCAATAGATTGAATTCTTGTCTTATTTCTGTTAGAATACTACTTGGAGCATTAGGACACCTAGCATAAAAATGTACAAAAGTGTCTATTGTTACTTTTAAACTATGGTATGCAATAAGCCAGCTTCTTTGCTAATGGTCATGAGATTAACAAAAACTGGCATGTTGGAAAAGGAAAGGAAAAGGATGTTTCGAAGTAAGAAATATAACAAAGATTTCGAGATTATTGACGAAAAGAAGCGGTATAAGCTCTATAAGTCTGGGAAAAATTGGGTAAAAGCTTCAAATTCTCAACTCGATCTTTTTCGTATCGGTGGAATGGGAGAAGTTGTCTCAAACAGCTTGTCAGATACTGAAGAGCTTGATCACGATCATCTGAGCCTCAATACTCTTGCAGGCCTAGGAGGGATATTAGCCGCTGGGGCAGCGGGGCTAATGGTGACTCAGGAGCAGTCTGTCTATGCAGATGAAACATCTGAATATACTGATAAAGCAGTTATCTCAGCTGAAGTCAAGGACAATGAAGAAGCAACAGAAGCAAGTACAAATTCGATCATTGCTCAAGCGCAAGCGGAAATGCGAAAAGCAAAAGCAGAACAAGCTCCTGAGTTGGCCTCTGTTTCAGTTAGTCAGTCAGTCAGTGATTCTGTCTCTACAAGTGAGTCAGTCTCTCTTAGTATCTCGACTAGCCAGTCTGTTAGTCAATCGCTCAGCCAATCAGTTTCCGCTAGTAACTCAACTTCTATCAGCCAGTCTGTATCTGCTAGCAATTCAGTCTTGACTAGCAAATCAGCGAGTACTGCGCCTGCTGCAAAAGTATCAGAGAGCAAAGGGCCCGCTAAGCTAGAAAGTGCTAACACTACAACTTCTCTAGAACAGGATAAAGTGCTAACTAGCGCATCAGTAGCTGATGCTTCTGTCTCAGCTTCTAATTCTGTCTCACTGGATATCAGAGTCAATGTTGCTGATAGCTTTGTCTCATCTGTTGCCGGACAAAGTGTAGCTAGTGCTACTTTAAGCAATAGCCAAGCTCTAGCAACCAGCAACAACTTAGCCGCTGGTGTGCTAGCGGATAAGAACCAGGCCCAAGGCAAGGACGAGCTTAAGCAAGCTGAGAAGAGTCAAACGGTAGATAAGACCGTAGCAACTTCACCAAAAGAGTCTGGTCGGTCAGGCTTCCGTAGTGCGGGCTACTCAGGATTCAGAGCTGTCAATAAAAATATTAGGGTTAATGTCAGTCAATCAACAAGTGGATCGAATGTTTCTGTAGTGTCAAGTTTGTCTGTTGAACAGAGCACATCGACGACAGCAATTGACCAGCAACCTTCTACTTCAAAAGAAGCAAAGAACCTTGAAATTGACTCAGCTGAATTAAAAATAACTGAAATTACTGGTAAGAATAGTGTTAGTGGAGTTCAATCAACTTCTGTCACAACTAGCTTAATTGAAGCTGCTGCGGTTGCAATAGCATCTTCAGAAGTCACTGCTAAACAACAAGAAGAAAACCGTAGGAAGTTGACCAATCTTTCAGCTGAAATAGGTGACTATCTAGCAAAAGCGGTTGATTTACCAAATACGGATTCAGCTCTTGCTAAGGCCAATGCTGCAGTAACAGAAATTGAAAAAGCCCTCGCTGATCCAACTAGTGATTTAACAACAGTAGTGCAAAAAGCTACTTCAGCGCGTAATTCGATTGTCAATGCTGTGTTGACGGCTAATTCTGGTGTGCGTGATCCACGAAATGGGACAGAAATTGCTAGAGGGACACACTCACGTGCAGCCTCTAATCCGCCTACGATTTCTATGCCATCTACTATCACAATTTATAATGATGAAACAGTTAATTTCCAGATAAGGCTGAATGATGATCAAGGGATGGATAAAATCACGGCTTCCCCATCCAATGCTATTATTACAGGTTTAAATGCACCGAACTATCCAGCTAGCAAGAAAAGGGGATTTGGAGATCTATATACCTATGATAGATCGGGAAGACAAACAGGTGCCCAAAGGTCATACACCATTGACATAACAGGGATGGTGGGTCGTGAAAACGGTACTTGGAAACCCTATAAACCAGGTACCTATGTTCTGGAGTACACAGTAACAGATATTCATCGCCTGACTGCGACAGCACGTACGAATTTCCATATCAAAGGCTTCAACGAACGCCACAACCCAGTTAGTGGGGATACCGTTATTGTTAAGAATCCCTCTTCTTTGACTGTAAGTGAACGCAATCAAGTACTTGAAAAATTTAAAGAAAAAAACCAGTCGCTTTTATCTGGTAGTGATTTTACGAAAGATGGCGTAACCGGAACGATTGAGGTAGCTGAAAATGGGAATATTACCATTACCTACCGTGATAATACTACAACTGTTATCCCAGCTAATGTGGATGCTATTCCAGTTCCAAGTGCGACGGTGACTCGTAACGGTCAAACTCTAACACCTGTAAACGGCAACTATATTGTGTACGCAGGAGATGATATTCAAATTAATTTCACTGCTACAGATAATAGCGGGCAATTATCAGAATTTAAGATTGTTTCAAATGAAGATGCAAATGGTTCAGCCCTTAAAAATAATTTCTTTGAAGATAATAAATATGGGACGGGAACTGTAGAGCATTTAACGGGGAATATCACAGCGACTACTGCTAGTCCAGCCCGTATTACTGTAAGAGCTCATTTGAATGATAATCTAGAGTACGATAAAAATGGTAGAAATAGTTGGCAACGTAATGCAGTAGCAACGGATAAGGCTGGGAATAAAAATAGTGCAGGAAATGCTTCGCCAGGTAATGTCCGTATTGTGCAAGGTAGACTGACAGATATTATGGAAGGGGTAGCACCGACTGAAACCTTCCAAGTAGAGAATGTTTCTGAATTAAAACTTCAAGAAAAAACTCGTATATTGGCGGCTGTTGAGAAACTAAACAATAAGCAGGAAAAACGTATTGATTCCTTTACTATTAGTAACAATGGAACAGTTACCATTATCTATAAAGATAAGACTACGGATACGTTCACTGTAAAACTTTCTGATAGTGAGTATAAGAGTAGCAGTACTTCAACTAGTCTAAGTCAAAGACAGTCAACCAGTGTCTCAGTAAGTGCTAGTACATCAGCGAGTGCGTCGGCTTCAACGAGCGCCAGCCGCTCAGTTTCTGCTAGCCAGAGCTTGTCTACTTCCTTGCGCAATAGCCAATCGGCATCGATGAGCGCCAGCCGCTCGGTTTCAGCGAGAAATAGTGTTTCGGCCTCAGTGAGCGGTAGTCAGTCTGTCTCAGTGAGTCAGAGCGCTGCTTCATTGAGCTTGAGCCAATCCATCTCACTAAGTAAGAGTGCTTCAGCGTCATTGAGCTTGAGCCGTTCAGTTTCTGCTAGCCAGAGCTTGTCTACTTCCTTGCGCAATAGCCAATCGGCATCGATGAGCGCCAGCCGTTCGGTTTCAGCGAGCAATAGTGTTTCTGGCTCGGTTAGCGGTAGTCAATCCGTCTCATTGAGCAATAGTGCTTCATCTTCGTTGAGCTTGAGTCAGTCAGTTTCATTGAGTAAGAGTGCCTCAGCATCGTTGAGTGGTAGCCAATCCGTCTCATTAAGTAATAGTGCTTCAGCATCGTTGAGTGGTAGTCAATCTGTCTCATTAAGTAATAGTGCTTCAGCGTCACTGAGTCTGAGCCAGTCAGTTTCATTGAGCAAGAGCGCTTCGGCTTCACTGAGCTCGAGTCAGTCAGTTTCACTAAGTAAGAGTGCCTCAGCATCATTGAGCTTGAGTCAATCAGTCTCAGCAAGCGAAAGTGCATCAACATCAGTAAGTGCAAGTCAGTCTGTCTCAGTAAGTGCAAGTACTTCAGCATCCGTAAGCGTAAGCCAGTCTGTCTCATCAAGTGCAAGTACATCTGTATCCGTAAGCTCTAGCCAATCTGTTTCAGCAAGCACAAGCGCTTCAGCATCAGTAAGCCTGAGCCAGTCAGTTTCAGCAAGTGAATCAGCTTCAACTTCATTGAGCGCAAGCCAGTCTGTATTAGCAAGCGAGTCTGCTTCAGCGTCAATGAGCTTGAGCCAGTCTGTTTCAACAAGTGCAAGTGCCTCAACTTCATTGAGCACTAGCCAGTCAGTCTCAACAAGTGAATCAGCTTCAACGTCAATGAGCTTGAGTCAGTCAGTCTCAACAAGTGAATCAGCTTCAACGTCAATGAGCTTGAGTCAGTCTGTCTCAACAAGTGAATCAGCTTCAACGTCAATGAGCTTGAGTCAGTCAGTTTCAGTAAGTGCAAGTGCTTCAGCTTCATTGAGTTTGAGTCAATCTGTCTCATTAAGCACAAGCGCCTCAGCGTCACTGAGCTTGAGTCAATCCGTCTCATTAAGTAAGAGCGCCTCAGCCTCATTGAGCGGTAGTCAATCAGTTTCACTAAGTAATAGTGCTTCAGCATCAGTAAGCCTGAGCCAGTCAGTTTCAACAAGTGAATCAGCTTCAACCTCAATGAGCACCAGCCGGTCTGTATCAGCAAGTGCAAGTGCCTCAACTTCATTGAGCACTAGCCAGTCAGTTTCAACAAGTGCTTCATCTTCGTTGAGCTTGAGTCAGTCTGTCTCAACAAGTGCCAGTGCTTCAGCGTCAATGAGCTTGAGTCAGTCAGTCTCAGCAAGTGCCAGTGCTTCAGCGTCAATGAGCTTGAGTCAATCGGCTTCAACAAGTGCAAGTGCTTCAGCATCATTGAGCTTGAGCCAGTCAGTTTCAACAAGTGAATCAGCTTCAACGTCAATGAGCGCAAGCCAGTCTGTATCAGTAAGTGCTAGTGCTTCAGCGTCAATGAGCTTGAGTCAATCAGTCTCAACAAGTGAATCAGCTTCAACGTCATTGAGCACAAGTCAGTCTGTATCAGTAAGTGCCAGTGCTTCAGCTTCGTTGAGTTTGAGTCAATCTGTCTCAGTGAGCAACAGTGCCTCAGCGTCACTGAGCTTGAGTCAATCTGTCTCATTAAGCGCAAGTGCCTCAGCATCAGTAAGCCTGAGCCAGTCAGTTTCAACAAGCGAGTCTGCTTCAGCGTCAATGAGCGCAAGCCAGTCAGTCTCAGTAAGTGCAAGTGCTTCAGCATCATTGAGCGGTAGCCAGTCAGTCTCAGCAAGTGCAAGTGCTTTAGCTTCGTTGAGTTTGAGTCAATCTGTCTCAGTGAGCAACAGTGCCTCAGCGTCACTGAGCTTGAGTCAATCTGTCTCATTAAGCGCAAGTGCCTCAGCTTCAGCATCAGTAAGCCTGAGCCAGTCTGTTTCAGCAAGTGCAAGTGCCTCAACTTCATTGAGCACTAGCCAGTCAGTCTCAACAAGTGAATCAGCTTCAACGTCATTGAGCCTGAGCCAGTCAGTCTCAGTAAGTGCCAGCGCTTCAACCTCAATGAGCACCAGCCAGTCTGTCTCAACAAGCGAGTCTGCTTCAGCGTCAATGAGCTTGAGCCAGTCAGTCTCAGTAAGTGCAAGTGCTTCAGCATCAGTAAGCTTGAGTCAATCCGTTTCAACAAGCGCAAGTGCCTCAGCATCAGTAAGCTTGAGTCAATCAGTTTCAACAAGCACAAGCACTTCAGCATCAGTAAGCTTGAGTCAATCAGTTTCAACAAGCGAGTCAGCTTCAGCATCATTGAGCCTGAGCCAGTCTGTATCAGTAAGCACAAGTGCCTCAGCGTCAATGAGCTTGAGCCAGTCAGTTTCAACAAGCGAGTCAGCTTCAGCGTCAATGAGCTTGAGCCAGTCTGTCTCAACAAGTGAATCAGCTTCAACGTCATTGAGCACCAACCAGTCTGTCTCAGTAAGTGCCAGTGCTTCAGCATCAATGAGCTTGAGCCAGTCTGTCTCAGCAAGTGAGTCAGCTTCAGCGTCAATGAGCTTGAGCCAGTCAGTTTCAACAAGCAAGTCTGCTTCAGCGTCCTTGAGCACAAGTCAGTCTGTCTCAGTAAGCACAAGTGCCTCAGCTTCGTTGAGCTTGAGTCAATCAGTTTCAACAAGTGCAAGTGCCTCAACGTCATTGAGCACCAGCCAGTCAGTCTCAGTAAGTGCAAGTGCCTCCGCGTCATTGAGCTTGAGCCAGTCTGTATCAGCAAGCGTAAGTACTTCAGCATCAGTAAGCCTGAGCCAGTCAGTCTCAACAAGCGAGTTAGCTTCAGCGTCAATGAGCTTGAGTCAATCTGTCTCAGCAAGCGAGTCAGCTTCAGCGTCAATGAGCTTGAGCCAGTCAGTCTCAGCAAGCGTAAGTGCCTCAGCTTCGTTGAGCTTGAGCCAGTCCGTTTCAGCAAGTGAATCTGTTTCAACCTCATTGAGCATCAGCCAGTCAGTCTCAGTAAGTGCAAGTACTTCAGCGTCATTGAGTGGTAGCCAGTCAGTCTCAGTAAGTGCAAGTACTTCAGCGTCATTGAGTGGTAGCCAGTCTGTCTCAGCAAGTGCCAGTGCTTCAGCGTCAATGAGCTTGAGTCAATCTGTCTCAGCGAGTGCAAGTGCCTCCGCGTCAATGAGCTTGAGCCAGTCTGTATCAGCAAGCGTAAGTACTTCAGCATCAGTAAGCCTGAGCCAGTCTGTATCAGCAAGTGCCAGTGCTTCAGCGTCAATGAGCTTGAGTCAGTCTGTCTCAGCAAGCGTAAGTGCCTCAGCTTCGTTGAGCTTGAGCCAGTCCGTTTCAGCAAGTGAATCTGTTTCAACCTCATTGAGCGGTAGCCAGTCTGTATCAGCAAGTGCCAGTGCTTCAGCGTCAATGAGCTTGAGTCAATCTGTCTCAGCGAGTGCAAGTGCCTCCGCGTCATTGAGCTTGAGCCAGTCTGTATCAGCAAGCGTAAGTACTTCAGCATCAGTAAGCCTGAGCCAGTCTGTATCAGCAAGTGCCAGTGCTTCAGCGTCAATGAGCTTGAGTCAGTCAGTCTCAGCAAGTGCCAGTGCTTCAGCATCGTTGAGTTTGAGTCAATCTGTCTCATTAAGCACAAGTGCCTCCGCGTCATTGAGCTTGAGCCAGTCTGTATCAGCAAGTGCAAGTGCCTCAGCATCAGTAAGTCTGAGCCAGTCAGTTTCAGCAAGTGCAAGTGCTTCAGCGTCAATGAGCTTGAGTCAGTCTGTCTCAGCAAGCGTAAGTGCCTCAGCTTCGTTGAGCTTGAGCCAGTCCGTTTCAGCAAGTGAATCTGTTTCAACCTCATTGAGCACCAGCCAGTCAGTCTCAGTAAGTGCAAGTACTTCAGCGTCATTGAGTGGTAGCCAGTCAGTCTCAGTAAGTGCAAGTACTTCAGCATCAGTAAGCCTGAGCCAGTCAGTTTCAACAAGCGAGTCAGCTTCAGCGTCAATGAGCTTGAGTCAATCTGTCTCAGCGAGTGCAAGTGCCTCCGCGTCATTGAGCTTGAGCCAGTCAGTCTCAGCAAGTGCAAGTGCTTCAGCGTCAATGAGCTTGAGTCAGTCAGTTTCAACAAGCGAATCAGCTTCAACCTCAATGAGCGCAAGCCAGTCAGTCTCAGTAAGTGCCAGTGCTTCAGCATCAGTAAGCTTGAGCCAGTCAGTTTCAACAAGCGAGTCTGCTTCAGCGTCAATGAGCGGTAGCCAGTCAGTCTCAGCAAGCGAAAGTGCATCAACATCAGTGAGCGCAAGTCAATCAGTCTCAGTAAGTGCAAGCACTTCAGCATCCGTAAGCGCAAGTGAGTCCGTTTCAGCAAGTGCAAGTGCTTCGGTTTCAGTAAGCACAAGCCAATCTGTTTCAACAAGTGCGAGCACCTCTGCTTCAGTGAGCCAGAGCCAGTCTATTTCAACAAGCGAAAGTGCTTCAGTTTCAGTAAGCAGTAGCGAATCTGTTTCAACAAGTGCCTCAGCTTCGTTGAGCTTGAGCCAGTCTGTCTCAGCAAGCACAAGCGCTTCAGCATCAATGAGCTTGAGCCAGTCAGTCTCAGTAAGTGCCAGTGCCTCAGCTTCGTTGAGCTTGAGTCAATCCGTTTCAGCAAGTGAATCTGCTTCAACGTCAATGAGCACCAGCCAGTCTGTCTCAGTAAGCACAAGCCAGTCTGCTTCAGTAAGTGAAAGTGCTTCAGCATCCGTAAGCCAGAGTCAATCAGCCTCAGTAAGCGAAAGTGCTTCAGCATCCGTAAGCACTAGTCAGTCTGTTTCAGCAAGCGAAAGTGGTTCAGCATCTGTGAGCACCAACCAGTCTGTCTCAGTCAGCACGAGTGCCTCAGCGTCAATGAGCTTGAGCCAGTCTGTCTCAGCAAGCGTAAGTGCCTCAGCTTCAAACTCAATGAGCGCAAGCCAGTCAGTCTCAGCAAGTGCCAGTGCTTCAGCGTCAATGAGCTTGAGCCAGTCTGTCTCAGCGAGCGAGAGTGCTTCGGTTTCAGTAAGCACAAGCCAGTCTGTTTCAACAAGTGCAAGTGCTTCAGCATCCGTAAGCGCAAGTGAGTCTGTTTCAACAAGTGCAAGTGCCTCTGCATCAGTAAGCGCGAGCCAGTCTGTTTCAGCAAGCGAAAGCGCCTCAACTTCAGTAAGTGCTAGCCAATCTGTCTCAGTAAGTGCGAGCACATCTGCGTCAGTGAGCGCAAGTCAATCAGTCTCAGCGAGCGAGAGTGCTTCGGTTTCAGTAAGCTCTAGCCAATCTGTCTCAGTAAGTGAGAGCACTTCGGCATCCGTAAGCACAAGCCAGTCTGTTTCAACAAGTGCAAGTGCCTCTGCATCCGTAAGCAGTAGCGAATCTGTTTCAACAAGTGCAAGCACATCTGCGTCAGTGAGCACAAGCCAATCAGTCTCAGTAAGTGAGAGCACTTCGGCATCCGTAAGCACAAGCCAGTCTGTTTCAACAAGTGCAAGTGCTTCAGCATCAGTGAGCACAAGCCAATCAGTCTCAGTAAGTGCAAGTGCTTCAGCATCCGTAAGCACAAGCCAGTCTGTTTCAACAAGTGCAAGTGCCTCTGCATCCGTAAGCAGTAGCGAATCTGTTTCAACAAGTGCGAGCACATCTGCGTCAGTGAGCGCAAGTCAATCAGTCTCAGCGAGCGAGAGTGCTTCGGTTTCAGTAAGCTCTAGTCAGTCTGTTTCAGCAAGTGCGAGCACATCTGCGTCAGTGAGCGCAAGCCAATCTGTCTCAGTAAGTGCAAGCACTTCAGCATCAGTAAGCGCGAGCCAGTCTGTTTCAGCAAGTGCAAGTGCCTCTGCATCCGTAAGCAGTAGCGAATCTGTTTCAACAAGTGCAAGCACATCTGCGTCAGTGAGCACAAGCCAATCAGTCTCAGTAAGTGAGAGCACTTCGGCATCCGTAAGCACAAGCCAGTCTGTTTCAACAAGTGCAAGTGCTTCAGCATCAGTGAGCACAAGCCAGTCTGTTTCAACAAGTGCAAGTGCTTCAGCATCAGTGAGCACAAGCCAATCAGTCTCAGTAAGTGCAAGTGCTTCAGCATCCGTAAGCACAAGCCAGTCTGTTTCAACAAGTGCAAGTGCCTCTGCATCCGTAAGCAGTAGCGAATCTGTTTCAACAAGTGCGAGCACATCTGCGTCAGTGAGCGCAAGCCAATCTGTCTCAGTAAGTGCAAGTGCTTCAGCATCCGTAAGCGCAAGTCAGTCTGTTTCAGCAAGTGAGAGTGCTTCAGCCTCAGTAAGCTCTAGCCAATCTGTTTCAACAAGTGAGAGCACCTCAGCTTCAGTAAGTCTGAGTCAATCAGTCTCAGTAAGTGCAAGCACTTCAGTTTCAGTAAGTCTGAGCCAATCAGTCTCAGTAAGTGCAAGTGCTTCAG
>NZ_CABPTO010000009.1 GCF_902460355.1 Streptococcus sp. Marseille-P6264 | reverse complement strand
TGAGATATGGTAGTCGCTTAGCAGGATAGGAAGTCGGAGTACTTCCTTTTTGGGAGTTTAGCTCAGCTGGGAGAGCATCTGCCTTACAAGCAGAGGGTCAGCGGTTCGATCCCGTTAACTCCCATATTCAAGCGGGTGTAGTTTAGTGGTAAAACTACAGCCTTCCAAGCTGTTGTCGCGAGTTCGATTCTCGTCACCCGCTTTGAACGATAGTTCATGCCAAGTTTTTATAACTTGGGCGCGTAGCTCAGGTGGTTAGAGCGCACGCCTGATAAGCGTGAGGTCGGTGGTTCGAGTCCACTCGTGCCCATTTGAATAGTAATATGGTCCGTTGGTCAAGGGGTTAAGACACCGCCTTTTCACGGCGGTAACACGGGTTCGAATCCCGTACGGACTATATATTTTGGAGGATTACCCAAGTCCGGCTGAAGGGAACGGTCTTGAAAACCGTCAGGCGTGTAAAAGCGTGCGTGGGTTCGAATCCCACATCCTCCTTAGATTAGAATATCGCGGGATGGAGCAGCTAGGTAGCTCGTCGGGCTCATAACCCGAAGGTCGTAGGTTCAAATCCTGCTCCCGCAATTTGGCTCGGTAGCTCAGTTGGTAGAGCAATGGATTGAAGCTCCATGTGTCGGCGGTTCGATTCCGTCTCGCGCCATTTTTGTTAAAATTGAGGAAGGGTAGCGAAGAGGCTAAACGCGGCGGACTGTAAATCCGCTCCTTCGGGTTCGGGGGTTCGAATCCCTCCCCTTCCATGCTTAACGGGCATAGTTTAAAGGTAGAACTAAGGTCTCCAAAACCTTCAGTGTGGGTTCAATTCCTACTGCCCGTGTTTTGGAATATGGCGGGTGTGGTGAAGTGGTTAACACACCAGATTGTGGCTCTGGCATGCGTGGGTTCGATCCCCATCACTCGCCTATTTCTTTTGATTATTGGGGTATCGCCAAGCGGTAAGGCAAGGGACTTTGACTCCCTCATGCGTTGGTTCGAATCCAGCTACCCCAGTTACTTTGCCGGCGTGGCGGAATTGGCAGACGCGCTGGACTCAAAATCCAGTGTCCGCAAGGACGTGCCGGTTCGACCCCGGCCGCCGGTATAGTAATAAAGACAAGGTTTTCGGATCTTGTCTTTTTTTACCAATTTTTATCTTGGAGTTATTTATAATTTCTTATGTTATGCTAGATCGTCTGATTTTTCTGCTTTTTGCTTTATTTCGCGCTAAATTAGACTGCTTATTTGTATTGTGAAATGACTTACCGAAGTCTTTCTAAAGGGAGAAAGTATATGGCAATGATAGAGGTGGAACATCTTCAGAAAAATTTTGTGAAGACGGTTAAGGAACCAGGCTTGAAAGGGGCTTTGCGCTCCTTTATTCATCCTGAAAAGCAGAACTTTGAAGCAGTCAAGGATTTAACCTTTGAGGTTCCAAAAGGACAAATTTTAGGCTTTATCGGGGCTAATGGTGCTGGGAAGTCGACAACCATCAAAATGCTGACAGGGATTTTGAAGCCGACATCTGGTTTTTGTCGGATTAATGGCAAGATTCCGCAGGATAATCGTCAAGACTATGTCAAGGATATTGGAGTAGTTTTTGGACAAAGAACCCAGCTATGGTGGGATTTGGCGCTGCAAGAGACCTACACGGTCTTGAAGGAGATTTACGATGTGCCAGACTCGCTTTTCCATAAACGCATGGACTTTTTGAATGAAATTTTGGATTTGAAGGAATTTATCAAAGATCCCGTGCGAACTCTTTCACTGGGTCAACGAATGCGGGCGGATATTGCGGCTTCCTTGCTTCACAATCCCAAGGTTCTCTTTTTAGATGAGCCGACCATTGGTTTGGATGTTTCGGTCAAGGACAATATTCGTCGGGCTATTACTCAGATCAATCAGGAAGAAGAGACAACCATTCTCTTGACCACTCATGACCTGAGTGATATTGAGCAACTCTGTGATCGGATTTTTATGATTGACAAGGGGCAGGAGATTTTTGATGGAACGGTTAGTCAGCTCAAAGAAACCTTTGGCAAGATGAAGACTCTTTCCTTTGAGCTGGTACCAGGTCAAAGTCATCTAGTTTCTCACTATGAAGGATTACCTGATATGACCATTGATAGACAAGGAAATAGCCTCAACATTCAATACGATAGTTCCCGCTATCAGTCGGCTGATATTATCAAGCAAACCCTATCTGATTTTGAGATTCGCGATTTGAAGATGGTGGATACGGATATTGAGGATATTATTCGTCGCTTCTACCGAAAGGAGCTCTAAGATGGTCAAATTGTGGCGACGTTATAAACCCTTTATCAATGCAGGGATTCAGGAGTTGATTACCTATCGAGTCAACTTTCTTCTTTATCGGATTGGCGATGTCATGGGTGCTTTTGTGGAATTTTATCTCTGGAAGGCTGTCTTTGATTCCTCGCAAGAGTCTTTGATTCAGGGTTTCAGTATGGCAGATATCACCCTCTACATCATCATGAGTTTTGTGACCAATCTTTTGACTAGGTCGGATTCTTCCTTTATGATTGGTGATGAGGTCAAGGATGGCTCCATTATCATGCGCTTGTTGCGACCAGTGCATTTTGCGGCCTCTTATCTTTTCACAGAACTTGGTTCCAAGTGGTTGATTTTTATCAGCGTTGGACTGCCATTTTTGAGTGTGATTATTTTGATGAAAATCTTATCTGGGCAAAGGGTTATAGAAGTACTAGGATTAACCATCCTTTATCTCTTTAGCTTAATCCTAGCCTACCTGATCAACTTTTTCTTTAATATCTGCTTTGGATTTTCAGCCTTTGTGTTTAAAAATTTATGGGGCTCTAATCTGCTTAAGAATTCTCTGATTGACTTTATGTCTGGAAGTTTGATTCCCTTGGCTTTCTTTCCAAAGATCGTATCAGATATTCTGTCCTTTTTGCCTTTTTCATCCTTGATTTATACTCCAGTCATGATCATTGTTGGGAAATACGATGCCAGTCAGATTCTTCAGGCGTTTTTGCTACAGTTCTTCTGGCTCTTGGTGATGGTGGGTTTGTCTCAGTTGATTTGGAAACGAGTCCAGTCTTTCATTACCATTCAGGGAGGTTAGTATGAAAAAATATCAGCGTATGCATCTGATTTTTATCAGACAATACATCAAGCAAATCATGGAGTACAAGGTCGATTTTGTGGTTGGTGTTTTAGGTGTTTTCCTGACTCAAGGCTTGAACCTCTTGTTTCTCAATGTACTCTTTCAACACATTCCATCGCTAGAAGGATGGACCTTTCAAGAAATTGCCTTTATTTATGGTTTTTCCTTGATTCCCAAGGGATTGGACCATCTCTTTTTTGACAATCTCTGGGCACTGGGACAACGCCTAGTCCGAAAAGGGGAGTTTGACAAGTATCTGACTCGTCCTATCAATCCTCTCTTTCATATTCTAGTTGAGACCTTTCAAATTGATGCCTTGGGCGAACTTTTGGTCGGAGGCATTCTGCTAGCAACAACGGTGTCTAGCATTGCTTGGACTCTTCCAAAATTCCTGCTTTTCCTAGTTTGTATTCCTTTTGCGACCTTGATTTATACTTCCTTGAAGATAGCGACAGCCAGTATCGCTTTTTGGACCAAGCAGTCAGGCGCCATGATTTACATTTTCTATATGTTCAATGACTTTGCTAAGTACCCGATTTCCATTTACAATTCGCTTCTTCGTTGGTTGATTAGCTTTATTGTGCCTTTCGCCTTTACAGCCTACTATCCTGCTAGCTATTTCTTGCAGGACAAGAATGGACTCTTTAACATTGGTGGTTTGATCCTGATTTCTCTTATCTTCTTTGTCATTTCCTTGAAACTCTGGGATAGGGGCTTGGACGCCTACGAAAGTGCGGGTTCGTAAGAGTGAGTATAAATAAAGGGTGATATTCATTCAGAAAGTCTATGAATAAGAGAACTATTAGATACGGTATAAAGACAAGGTTTGCTGCCTTGTCTTTTCTAATATATTTTAAGGCATCTATCTTTCAAATTTTTACTTTTGGAATGAATAAATTCGACTTATCTTTCTAAAATGGTAGAATAGGTTTAAGATTTGTTTGATAAGTAATAAGGAGACTCTAATGAAATTGAGATTGGAAAATAAAGAATCTGAACGAGCACAGGAACTTGGGAATTTAATCCGAGCTTATAATCGCTCTAAAAGGGAAGCTTCAATAAGTGAGCCTCTCAATATCTTTGTCGAAGATGAGGACGGAAATTTAATGGGAGGTCTGGTAGCCGAAACATTTGGTTATTGGCTTGAAATTGAGTATTTATATGTGAGTGAGGATTTACGAGGGCAAGGGCTTGGCTCGGATATTTTGCAAAGGGCGGAAGAGGAAGCTCGTGACAGGAAGTGTAAGTATTCATTTGTGGATACCTTTTATTTCCAAGCGCCAGACTTTTATAAGAAGCATGGCTATGAAGAAGTGTTTAGATTAAAAGAATATCCTTATACAGGTAAGCGATATTATTATACGAAAGAGTTATAATTTATCAAAGGACGGATAGCAGATTTCTACCTGACAAATGTAGCGATTTTTGGTATAATATCATGAGGTGATTTTATGGCAAATTTGAATAGATATAAGTTTACATTTGGAAACAAAACCTTAACTTTAACAACAGAACACGATAATCTTTTTATGGAAGAAGTGGAGCGGGTTGCTAAGGAAAAATATAAGGCTATTAAAGAGCAGATGCCTGCGGCAGATGATGAAGTCTTGGCCATTTTATTGGCGATTAATAGTTTATCTACTCAGCTCAGTCGCGAGATTGAATTTGATGATAAGGAAAAAGAATTGGAAAGTCTTCGTCGCAAAATGCTTAGCGAATTAAGAGAAAAGTCAGCTAATACAGGGGAAAGATAGTGTTTGCGATTATTATTTTACTAATATTAGCTTGGAGCTTTTATATTGGCTACTCGCGTGGGATTGTTCTGCAGGGATATTATGCTGCTATGACGATTGTATCCATGCTGGTGGCTGGAGCTCTATATCAGGACTTGGCTAAGTCTATCAGCTTGTGGGTGCCCTATGCTAGCGCTGTTAAAGGCAGCTCGACTTATTTCTTTGCAAATTCCCAACTTTTCCATTTGGATAAGGTTTTTTATGCAGGGCTGGCTTACCTACTTGTTTTCAGTCTTGTTTATATAGGAGGCCGCTTTTTTGGGATTTTCGTAAATTTAATTCCCTATCCGAATAAGTGGGATACCAAAGTTTTCAATATGGTTAGTGGGGCTATTGCAGTCTTCATCTCACTCTTTGTCATCGAGATGGGACTGACTATTTTAGCTACTGTGCCCATGTCCTTTATCCAAGAACGCTTAAATTCGAGTTTGCTGATTCGGTCTATTATCAATCACACGCCTGTAACTTCATCCATTTTACATGACCTTTGGGTCACAAAAATTATCGGATAATTAAGACTCAGTTGCTCTGTAGCTGAGTTTCTTTTTCAGTTTAAATCATATAGAAATAGAATGAACATGATGAATCATAAAATTTTAGAAACTTTGGAATTTGAGAAAATTAAGGAGCTTTTTTCTCCCTACCTACTGACTGAGCTGGGAGAGTTGGAATTAAAGCAGCTCCAGCCAAGCAGTAAAAAAGAATCAATTGCTGCTGCTTTTTTGGAAATGTCCGATATGCGGCAGATTTTTGTGCAACATCCGCACTTTAGTTTGGGAGCCATTCAGGATATTAGAGGCTTGACCAAGCGCCTAGAGCTGGATAGTGACCTTAATATTGAGGAGTTTTTAGCCCTCAAGCGGGTCTTGGCTGTGACGCATGAGCTGGTGTCTTTCTACGAGGACTTGGAAAATGTCCAATTGGAGCGTTTGGATCGTCTTTTTAACAATCTAGTAGAGTTTCCTAGTATTCAGGGAAGCCTGCAAGCTATCAATGATGGGGGCTTTCTCGAAAGTTTTGCTAGTGAAGAGTTGAGTCGTATTCGCCGGAAAATCCAAGAAAATGAAGTTCAGGTTCGAGATATTCTTCAAGAGATTCTCAAAACCAAGGGTGACATGCTGGCAGACCAAGTGGTGGCCAGTCGGAACGGCCGTAATGTGCTGCCTGTGAAAAATACCTACCGCAATCGTATTGCGGGCGTCGTTCACGATATTTCGGCCAGCGGTAGTACGGTTTACATTGAGCCGCGGGCGGTGGTTAATCTCAATGAAGAGATTGCCAGCAGTCGAGCAGACGAGCGCTATGAAATTCAGCGGATTTTGCAGGCCATGTCGGATATGATACGGCCTCATGCAGCTGAAATTGCCAACAATGCTTGGATTATCGGTCATCTGGATCTGGTGCGTGCCAAGGTCCGCTTCATGCAGGAGACGGGAGCAGTGGTGCCAGACCTGTCGGAAGAGCAGGATATTCAACTGCTTAGCGTCCGCCATCCCCTGATTGAAAATGCAGTGGCTAATGACCTGCATTTCGGACCTGACTTGACAGAGATTGTCATTACCGGGCCTAATACAGGTGGTAAGACCATCATGCTGAAGACCTTGGGGCTGGCTCAGATTATGGCCCAGTCAGGTCTGCCAATTCTGGCAGACAAGGGCAGTCGCGTCGGGATTTTCAGTCAGATTTTTGCTGACATTGGTGATGAGCAGTCCATTGAGCAGAGCCTGTCGACTTTCTCCAGTCACATGACCAATATCGTCTCTATTTTAGAGCAGGTTGATAGCGACAGTCTGGTTCTGCTGGATGAGCTGGGAGCTGGGACTGACCCGCAGGAGGGTGCAGCTCTGGCTATTGCTATCTTGGAAGATTTGCGGCTAAGACAGATTAAAACCATGGCGACGACCCACTATCCTGAGCTGAAAGCCTATGGGATTGAGACGGACTGGGTGGAAAATGCCAGCATGGAATTTGATACAGAGAGTTTGCGACCGACCTATCGCTTTATGCAGGGAGTGCCTGGCCGCTCCAATGCCTTTGAAATTGCTCGTCGTTTGGGCTTGTCGGAAGTTATCGTTGGCCATGCTCTAGAGCAGACCAACACAGACAGTGATGTCAATCGAATCATTGAGCGCTTAGAGGAGCAGACACTGGAAAGCCGCAAGCGCTTGGATAATATCCGCGAGGTGGAGCAGGAAAATCTCAAATTTAACCGAGCCCTAAAAAAACTTTATAATGAGTTTAACCGAGAAAAAGAAACCGAGCTCAATAAGGCGCGTTTGGAAGCTCAGGAAATCGTTGATATGGCTTTGTCAGAGAGCGAGAGCATTCTCAAAAATCTCCATGACAAATCCAGTCTCAAGCCGCATGAGATTATCGAGGCCAAGGCTCAGCTTAAAAAGTTGGCACCTGAAACCGTTGATTTATCAAAGAATAAGGTGCTGCAGCAGGCCAAGAAAAATCGGGCGCCCAAGGTGGGAGATGATATCCTAGTCACCAGCTATGGTCAGCGGGGAACCTTGGTCAAGCAGCTCAAGGATGGGCGCTGGGAAGCCCAGGTCGGTCTGATCAAGATGACTCTAGAAGAGCAGGAATTTAATCTTCTCAAGGCTGAAAAGGAGGCGCAACCTAAGCGCAAGCAGGTCAATGTAGTTAAGCGAACCAATACCAATGGTCCAAGAGCCAGACTGGATCTGCGTGGCAAGCGCTACGAAGAGGCCATGGAAGAGCTTGATGCCTTCATCGATCAGGCCCTCCTCAACAACATGGCTCAGGTGGATATTATCCACGGTATCGGAACGGGTGTCATCCGTGAAGGGGTGACTAAATATCTCCGTCGTAACAAGCAGGTCAAGTCCTTCGGCTATGCTCCGCAAAATGCCGGCGGCAGCGGCGCGACGATTGTCATCTTTAAGTAGGGAAGCATCGGACACTCCGTAGCAAATATTTTCTTTTCCTCTGTGTTTGGTGTACAATATTATCAAAAGTAAGCTATTCAAAGGAGAAGATTTATGGTAGCAGCAGTTACAGATGCAACATTCGCTGAGGAGACAAAAGACGGACTGGTTCTGATTGATTTTTGGGCAACTTGGTGCGGTCCGTGCCGCATGCAGGCGCCTATCTTGGAGCAGTTAGCAGGGGAAGTTCATGAAGATGAACTGAAAATCCTTAAAATGGATGTGGATGAAAATCCAAATACTGCCCGTGAATTCGGCATTATGTCCATTCCGACACTTCTGTTCAAAAAAGACGGTCAAGTTGTGAAGCAAGTAGCTGGTGTTCACACGAAGGAGCAACTGAAGGCTATTTTGGCAGAGTTAAGCTAAGAGAGAAGCCTCAGGGCTTCTTTTTGTATATTCAAGATCAAAAACGTTTACATGTTTAAAGTTTTTCATAAAACATTGACAAAAGCCGAATATTATTTTAAAATAATAGAAAATTTAGAATAAACACCGAATGAAGTTTTTCAGAAATAAGCGTTTGCACCTTATGACTGTGAAATGGACGGAACTCTGGAGAGACCATGATTGGCACCGAAGGGGCAAGGCAGGCAACTGCTCAAACTCTCAGGTAAAAGGACAGAGCAAGGGAAGGACAGAAGTCGGTCATTCTCAAGCATCCAGAGTACATGTGTAAACATGTACTTTTCTTTTTCTCGGTGTGGAAAAGGAGCATAAGACTTATGTTGAAGTTGCTGAATCAAATTGATTCTTTGGTCTGGGGGCCTCCCCTTTTGATTTTATTGGTTGGAACGGGAATTTATCTGACTTTTCGTCTGAAGTTGCTACAGATTTCGCGTCTTTCTCGAGCCTTTCGCTTAATTTTTGTATCCGGAGAGGATCATCATGGAGACGTGTCAAGCTTTGCTGCTCTTTGTACAGCATTGGCAGCCACGGTTGGAACGGGGAATATTATCGGTGTTGCGACGGCCATAAAAGTTGGTGGACCGGGTGCCTTGTTTTGGATGTGGTTAGCTGCTTTCTTTGGAATGGCAACCAAGTATGCCGAAGGTTTATTAGCGATTAAGTATCGTTCCAAGGATGCCCACGGAGCAGTTGCTGGTGGTCCCATGCACTATATTCTGTTGGGAATGGGAGAAAAATGGCGTCCGCTGGCCATCTTCTTTGCTGTAGCGGGTGTCTTGGTGGCTCTTTTAGGGATTGGAACCTTTACGCAGGTCAATTCCATTACAGAAGCTATGCAGAATACGATTCAGTTGCCTCCAGCTGTGACAGCCTCTATCTTGGCTATTTTGGTGGCTTTGGTTATTTTCAGCGGCATTCAGTCGATTGCTCGAGTGTCGACCAAGGTTGTGCCTTTTATGGCAGCTATTTATATCTTGGGGACTGTGACTGTGTTAGCAGTCAATCTAGATCGTCTGCTGCCAACTCTCCAGCTAGTCTTTAGTTCTGCATTTAGTCAGACGGCTGCTGTCGGTGGCTTTGCTGGTGCAACCATCCAGATGGCGATTCAAAATGGGGTAGCTCGTGGCGTCTTTTCAAATGAATCGGGTCTAGGATCAGCCCCCATTGCGGCGGCGGCAGCTAAGACCAAGGAGCCTGTCGAGCAAGGCTTGATTTCGATGACGGGAACTTTTATTGATACCCTTATTATTTGTAGCTTAACTGGTCTGACAATTTTAGTCACTGGCGTTTGGAATAGTGATTTGAACGGCGTTAGATTGACACAAGCAGCATTTTCTACGATATTCTCTAGTTTCGGTCCTGTTCTTCTCACTGTTTTTCTGGTTCTTTTTGCCTTTACTACAATTTTAGGCTGGAACTACTACGGTGAGCGTTGCTTTGAGTTCCTGTTTGGTGTCAAATATATTCGTTTGTACCGAATCATCTTTGTCGCTATGGTGCTTTTAGGGGGCTTTATCGAGTTAGAAGCAGTTTGGGTTATTGCCGATATTGTCAATGCCTTGATGGCCTTGCCGAATCTGATTGCTCTTTTGGTCTTATCTCCTGTTATTATTGCTGAAACCAGAAAGTATTTTGACAAGAAGGGCTGAGTTTCCACTTGCTGGATTTTTGAAAGGAGATTGCCTTGCTAAAGCTGCTTTGTCAGCTTTAGTTTTTTTATGGGCGAGAAATCTCTCGTCTTTTGTTATTGGTCAAAACATGGTATAATGAAGTATTAAGATTCTAGGAGGAAATGACATGCGTTGTCCCAAATGTGGCGGAAGCAAATCAAGTGTGGTTGACAGCCGGCAGGCAGAAGATGGAAACACAATCCGTCGTCGCCGTGAATGCGAGGAATGCCAGCATCGTTTTACAACTTATGAGCGCGTGGAAGAAAGAACCCTAGTCGTTGTCAAAAAAGATGGAACGCGTGAGCAATTTTCTCGGGATAAGATATTTAATGGCATCATCCGCTCCGCTCAGAAGCGTCCTGTATCAAGTGACGAGATTGAAGAATTGGTCAATCGAATTGAGCAAAAGCTCCGCAGTCAGAGTGAAAATGAAATTGCCAGCGAATATATTGGCTCTCTGGTCATGGATGAGCTGGCCGAGCTGGATGAGATTACCTATGTCCGTTTTGCCAGTGTTTATCGGAGTTTCAAGGATGTTGGCGAGCTGGAAAGCCTTTTGAAGCAGATTACCAAGGGTTCTAAGAAGAAAAAGGAAAAATAATGGCTTATGAAACCAAATGATCATTTTTCTTTCTTGTCTAATAACCAGGTCAGTCAAGATATGAGCGGGCTGGCCCGTTATTATCTACCCATTGTGGGTAAGGATGCAGTGGCACTTTATCTTTATCTGGTTTCTTTTTGGGATAATGGAGCTCAGCAGCGACTTTTCAGTCATATTTTAAATCATCTTGATTTTGGCATGGAAGTGTTGGAGAGAAGCTTGGAGCGTCTATCAGCTATTGGATTGCTAGAGCTTTTCCAGACTGAGACGGGATTTTCCATCCGACTCTATCCAACCTTGTCCGCTGAGGACTTCTTTGCTCACCATGTGTACAGTAGTCTTTTGGAGAAAAAGATTGGTCAGGCGGCGGTAGATAAGCTACGACCGGAAAATCCAGTTGGGCAAAAGATCAGTCCTTCTTTTAGCCAAATTTATGGCATGGAAGATGTCAGTCCGACGAGAACTAGTCGCCAAAATGATTTTGATTTGACGCATTTTAAACAGAGAATGGCTCAGGATGGCTTGCGTTTTGCAGATGAAAAAGCGGACCTCTTGGACTTGTTTGCCATTGCGGAGCAGAAGAAATGGACTTGGTATGAGACTTATGTCTTAGCGCGTGAAACGGCTGTGTCACATGTGATTTCAACGAAAAGGATGCAGCAAAAAATTCAGCAAAAGCCAGTTTCGGGAGACTTTTCTCAGCAAGAGCAGTCTATTATCCGTGAGGCCAAAAGCAAGCAGCCACTGCTCTTTTTGGCCGAAATCAAGAAAACCCGTCAAGCGGCCATTACGCGTAGTGAACGGAAGCTGATTCAGGATTTGGCAGAGATGGGACTTTTGGATGAAGTTATCAATATCATCCTGCTCTTGACTTTTAATAAGGTGGATTCGGCCAATCTCAATGAGAAGTATGCCCTCAAGGTGGCCAATGACTTTTCTTATCAAAAGGTGATCTCGGCTGAAGAGGCGGTTCTGAAAATTCGCGAGCGCAACCAGCAGACGAATACTCGTCCTGCGCAAGTCAGCCCAGCTTCTGCTAAAAGCAATGTGCCGAACTGGAGTCAGCCGGATTACAAAAATGAAACGAGCTTAGAAAAACAAGCTGAACTAAAAGAACAAAAAAGAAGACTTTTAGCGAGACTGGAAGAGGGAGGCGATTAAATGGAAAAAATAGGACAGGCGATGCCTCATATGAATAAGGTGAAGCAGTTTGATTATCAAAAATTAGTCCAGCAGATTTTAGCAGATCCAGATATCGCTGCCTTTATCAGTCGAGAACAACTGTCTCCAACCGAAATTCAGCGGAGCATTTCTAAGTTTAATCAATACATTACCGAACGCGATCGCTTCCTGCTAGAAGATCAGAACTATATTGCCAAGGGTTATAAGCCGATTTTGGTGAAAAATGAAGGCTATGCGGATGTTGCCTATGAGGAAACGCCTGAGTTGATTGAGCAGGAGAGACAGGAAGCGATTAGAAGCCGTCTCAACCTTATCAATCTGCCAGCTAGCCTAAAAGAAGCTAGTTTGGCCAAAGTGGATTTGGACGATGTCGGTCGCTACAAAGCTTTCGAGCTCTTGACCAGTTTTGTTGCGGACTTTCCGCATTATCAAAAGGCTGTTTATCTCTACGGAGATTTTGGCGTGGGTAAGAGCTACATGATAGCTGCGCTGGCGCATGATTTGTCAGAAAAACGCAGTGTCTCAACGACTCTGCTCCACTATCCGAGCTTTGTTTTGGATGTTAAAAATGCGATCAGTTCTGGCTTGGTCAAGGACAAGATTGCCCAGGTCAAGACAGCTCAAGTGCTGATTTTGGACGATATCGGTGCTGAGCAGTCCAGCCCCTGGATGCGGGATGAGATTTTACAAGTTATCCTCCAGCACCGTATGCAGGAAAATCTGCCAACTTTCTTTACTTCCAACTTTAGCTTTGCGGATTTGGAGCGTCACTTTGCCAGCTCTAAGAATGGCGATGAGACCTGGCAAGCCAAGCGGGTTATGGAGCGGATTAAGTTTCTGGCTCAAGAAGTGCATCTAGAAGGAGAGAACCGTCGATGAATGAAACAATTAACTTGATGAAGGCCTATACGTCTGTTCGGCGCTTTACAGAAGAGCAAATTTCGAATGAAGAACTACGCGCCATTATCAATGCTGGACGTGCTGCTTCCAGCTGGAAAAACTTCCAGTCCTACTCTGTCATAGTGGTGCGCAGCCAGGAGAAAAAAGAGGCTCTTTTTGACTTAGTTCCGCAGAAAGCAATTCTTCAAGCTTCAGCCTTTTTGCTCTTTGTTGGAGACCTCAATCGAGCTAAAAAGGGAGCTGCACTGCATACAGAAGATTTTTATCCTGAAGGAACAGAAAATATTCTCATTAGCTCGGTAGATGCTGCTTTGGCAGGGCAAAATACCCTTTTGGCAGCTGAAAGTCTGGGTTATGGCGGCGTTATTATTGGTTTAGTTCGCTACGAAGCTTCAAAAATTGCCCAGCTCTTTAATCTACCAGACTATACTTATCCAGTTTTTGGTATGGCTTTAGGAAAGCCAAATCAAAACCATGCTGTCAAACCACGTCTGCCTTATGAAGCGGTGGTCTTTGAGGAAGAATACTGCGAGCAACTCAGCTCAGTCATCGAGGCCTATGACCGTGTGCAGGCTGAGTATGCTGGTGAGCGAGCACAGGATACTTGGAGCCAGCGTTTGGCAGCCCAATTTGGTCAGGAGCCAAATCAAGCGATTGACCAACTGTTCAAAGAAAAGAAATTAGAAAACTAAGGCGGAGCTCAGCTCTGTCCCAAAGAATGAAAGAGGAAAAACATGGCTTTACCAACTATTGCCATTGTCGGCCGTCCCAATGTCGGCAAGTCAACGCTATTTAATCGGATTGCGGGTGAGCGGATTTCCATTGTCGAAGACGTGGAAGGGGTAACTCGAGACCGAATCTATGCGACGGCAGATTGGCTGAATCGTAAGTTCAGTATCATTGATACGGGCGGAATTGACGATGTTGATGCACCTTTTATGGAGCAAATCAAGCATCAAGCTGAGATTGCTATGGACGAGGCCGATGTCATCGTTTTTGTCGTGTCTGGTAAGGAAGGCATTACTGATGCGGACGAGTATGTCGCTCGCATGCTTTACAAGACCCACAAGCCGATTATTTTAGCGGTTAATAAGGTGGATAATCCTGAAATGCGCAATGAAATCTATGATTTCTATGCACTAGGCTTGGGAGATCCATTCCCAGTCTCTTCTGTCCACGGGATTGGTACAGGGGATGTTCTAGATGCTATCGTTGAAAATCTTCCACACGAGGAAGTCGTCGAAAATCCTGATATGATTAAGTTTAGCTTGATTGGCCGTCCTAATGTCGGTAAGTCTAGCTTGATCAATGCCATCTTGGGTGAAGATCGGGTCATTGCCAGTCCAGTGGCCGGTACTACCCGCGATGCTATTGATACCGTCTTTACGGACAGTGAAGGTCAGGAATTTACCATGATCGACACGGCTGGTATGCGCAAGTCAGGCAAGGTCTATGAAAATACGGAGAAATACTCTGTCATGCGGGCCATGCGGGCAATCGATCGCTCAGATGTTGTTCTGATGGTGCTGAATGCTGAAGAAGGAATTCGTGAGTACGACAAGCGAATCGCTGGCTTCGCCCATGAGGCAGGAAAAGGAATGATTATCGTTGTTAATAAGTGGGATACACTGGAAAAAGATAACCATACCATGAAAGACTGGGAAGAGGATATCCGCGAACAGTTCCAGTACTTGTCTTATGCCCCGATTATCTTTGTCTCTGCCCTGACCAAGCAGCGTCTCCATAAGCTGCCGGACATGATTAAGCAAATCAGTCAGAGTCAGAATACCCGTATTCCATCAGCGGTGCTCAATGATGTTATCATGGATGCCATCGCGATTAATCCGACACCGACTGACAAGGGCAAACGTCTTAAGATTTTCTATGCGACTCAGGTTGCGACCAAACCGCCGACCTTTGTCATCTTTGTCAACGAAGAAGAGCTCATGCACTTCTCTTACCTGCGTTTCTTGGAAAATCAAATTCGCAAGGCCTTTGTCTTTGAAGGAACCCCGATTCACTTGATTGCAAGGAAACGGAAATAGGACTCGCTTCAGCCTGTTTACAAAGAAAACAAGGTATATAGTAAGGAGTTTATGGAGGGAGGTGTATCCTTAAATCCATAAACTTGCTAGCTCAAAATTTGGAATAGATTGATGAGGGAAACTGAATTGGAAAAATTGGGTTTCTCTTATTTTTTGATGATGAGCTTTCTCCGTCTCAAGTCGGATTTGGGATTAAAAAATGGTTTTTAAAAGAGTTTTAGCCTTAATTATGGTAAAATAATGTCTGAATACTATTAGCTATCAAATGAATTGAATGAGGTCTTTATGATGAAAATCGGAATCGATCAAATCGGTTTTGCGACCAGCAATTATGTTTTAAAATTAGATCATCTGGCTGAGAAGCGGGGCATTGATCCCGACAAGCTCAGCAAGGGATTATTGATGAAGGAGATCAGCATTGCTCCTTTAACTGAGGATATTGTAACTTTGGGCGCAGCAGCGGCTGAGCAAATCTTGACTGCAGAGGACAAGAAGGCCATTGATATGGTCATTGTCGCAACAGAGTCTAGCATTGACCAAAGCAAGGCGGCTTCGGTCTTTATTCATGGTCTTTTAGGCATTCAGCCTTTTGCTCGTAGCTTTGAAATTAAAGAGGCCTGCTATGGAGCAACTGCTGCTCTAGACTATGCCAAGCTGCATATCAGACAATATCCAGAAAGCAAGGTCTTGGTCGTCGCTAGTGACATTGCCAAATATGGGAAGGAGACGCCAGGCGAGCCGACTCAAGGTGCAGGCGCAATCGCTATGCTGATTAGTCAAAGTCCACGAATCCTTGAATTCAATGAAGATAATGTGGCTCAGACTCGTGATATTATGGATTTCTGGCGCCCAAATTACTCTATGACTCCTTACGTCAATGGTGTTTACTCAACCCAGCAGTACCTGGATTGCCTCAAGACGACTTGGAACGAATACCAAAAGCGTCATGGTTTAGCTTTGGGAGACTTTGCAGCGATTTGTTTCCATCTCCCTTATCCTAAATTGGCGCTTAAGGGGCTGAATAAAATTATGGATAAAAGCTTGTCTCAGGAGGAGCAAAAAGGCCTGCAAGAAAACTTTGACAAGTCTATTCTCTATAGCCAAAAGGTCGGAAACATCTACACAGGCTCCCTCTTCTTGGGGCTCTTGTCCCTCTTAGAAAACTCTGAGAATCTTAAGGCTGGTGACAAGATTGCTCTCTTTAGTTATGGTAGTGGTGCTGTCGCTGAGATTTTCAGTGCCAATCTGGTAGAAGGTTATGAAAAACAGCTGACGACTAATCGTTTGGAGCTTTTGGATCAACGTCAAGAACTGACGGTTGCAGCCTATGAAGAGCTTTTCTGTGCAGAAGCCCAGCTGGATGAAAACGGCTCAGCTGTCTTTTCTGGCTACGATGACCAAGTTTACGCCTTGGTTCAAATAGACCAACACCAGCGTAAGTATAGCAAAGTTGAGAAATCATCATGAAAATAAATTGGACTGGATTTTCTAAAAAGACACCTGCAGAGCGGCTAGAGTTTCTGAAAGCCTATGAGCTACTCCAGGATGAGAATTGGCAAAATCTTGCTAATCAAAGCCATTTGCCGCTGGAGACAGCCAATCAAATGAGTGAAAATGTGCTTTCTGTTTTGGCTCTACCTTATTCGATTGCACCAGACTTTCTCATAGATGGGCAGGTTTATCAGGTACCTTTTGCAACGGAGGAGCCTTCTGTCGTTGCTGCTGCTAGTTTTGCAGCAAAAATCATTAAGCGCAATGGCGGTTTCAAAACCAAGATTCATAATCGGCATATGATTGGGCAGGTCGCACTCTATGATGTACCTGATGTAGCTAAAGCTCTAGAGCAGATCCAAAATGAGAAGTCAGCTTTGCTGGAGTTGGCAAATCAAGCCCATCCTTCCATCGTCAAGCGAGGAGGTGGGGCGCGTGATTTGAGAACGGATTTCCTAGAGGGAGAGACGGACTTTCTAGTTGTCTACCTTGTCGTGGACACTCAGGAAGCCATGGGTGCCAATATCCTTAATACGATGCTAGAAGCCCTAAAAGAACGATTAGAGGAGCTAACAGGTGGACAGAGCTTGATGGCCATCCTGTCTAACTATGCGACTGAGGCACTCGTAACAGCCTCTTGTGAAATTGATTTCCACTCACTCAGTCGAGACAAGGCAGAAGCCGAACGCACCGCTCAAAGAATCGCTTTAGCCAGTCAGTTTGCAAAGCAGGATCCTTATCGGGCCAGCACGCATAATAAAGGGATTTTCAACGGAATTGATGCAGTTCTTTTGGCGACAGGAAATGACTGGCGGGCCATTGAAGCCGGAGCCCATGCCTATGCCACTCGAGATGGCGGCTACCAGGGATTGAGTCAGTGGAAGGTCGATTTAGAGGAAGGTAAGCTCTATGGCCAGTTGACTTTACCCATGCCTGTTGCGGCCAAAGGAGGCTCGATTGGGCTTAATCCAATGGTTGTCGCTAGTTTTGATTTATTGGGGCAACCGACAGCCAAAGAATTGGCTTCGATTATCGTCTCTGTCGGCTTAGCGCAAAATTTTGCAGCTTTGAGAGCACTGGTGACTACGGGAATTCAGGCTGGGCACATGAAGCTCCAAGCCAAATCTCTAGCTTTATTGGCAGGTGCTCAGGAAGAGGAGATTGCTTCTGTCGTTGCAGAACTTCTCAAAGAGAAGCAATTCAATCAGGCAAAAGCCAAGGAAATTTTAACCAAAATGCGTAAAGACAATTGAGAGGCTGGGACAAAAGTCCTAGCCTCTCAATTGTCTTTGGATTGTCGAGCAAGACGCAGTGGTTGAGTGGGCTCTATTACGCTGATTTCATCAGCTTTTACAGCCCTACTCAACTGTGCGGAGGTGGGACGACGAAATCGAATTCTAACGAATTACCGATTTCTGTCCCACTCTCATTTTTTATAGTTAAGAGGATGTTTCTTAAGGTAGCTGTAGATCTTTAAGACGACAGTCCCGCTAGCCATGCCGATAGAGATGACCAAGGCTAGGATGACGACCAAGGTAGCATTGACCATGGCCTGACCATAATCGCCTGTCACAAAAAAGGCAGTTGTCCGGTAGGAAATATATCCAGGTACTAGAGGCGCTAGAATAGCCAAAATAAAGACGACAGCTGGCGTTCTGTAGATGATGCTGAGGATTTGGCTGGCACAGGAGCCAATGATAGCAGCCACGAAAGTTGCAATGATAACATTGGTCGGTCCCTTGAGTAGGAGATAGAGTAGCCAAGTGGCCATTCCTAAGACTCCGCCAGGAATCAGCATACTACGCTGGACATTTAGAACGATTAGAAAAGTGATGATAGCCAGTAGGCTGGCCAGAGCTTGTAGTAAGAAAGTCAAGATTGTCATAGGCTTATTTCATAAGAATGAGGGCGACAGAGGTGCCGGCGCCGAGAGCAAGGGTAATGAGGAGTGATTCAAAGAGTTTGCTCATTCCAGAGTTGATATGGTTGGTCATGATATCTCTAACTGAGTTGGTCAAAGCGATTCCTGGGACGAAGGGCATAACAGCTCCTGCGATGATCAAGTCTGCTGTTGAATCGAAGCCTGAGTAGCGAGCCCAAATCTGGGCTAATAATCCGAAGACAAAAGCTCCAGCAAAGGCTGAAACAAAAGGAATTCGAATATATTTATCGACATAAAGAGAGAAAGAGAAGCCAAATAGGGTCGCTAGACCAGCCCCAAGAGCATCGAAGAAATTCCCACCGAACATGATAGAAAAGAAAGGAGCACTGAGTGTGGCTGCTGTAATGAGTTCTCTCTTGCTATAGGGAACCCCTTTTGTTTTAAATGCTTTTAGTTGTTCAAGCGCTTCTTCCAGATTGATGGCTCCACTGACTAATTGCCGAGAAACCTGATTGACATCGCAGACTTTCTCGATATTGTAGTTCATATGGATATTTCGCTTCATTCGAGAAATATTAGTGTTTTCAATTGAAAAGAATATGGCAACGGGCATGGCTAAGGCATTGCAGTCCATGATGCCTTGCGAATGGGCAATTCGGATCATGGTGTCTTCGACCCGATAAATCTCTGAGCCGCTTTGTAATAGCAAGGTCCCAGCTAGCATGATAACATCAACGGCCAGATTAAGATTTTTTTCATCTGTAGACATTTTCTCAGCCATTATATCCCCTTTTTCATTTCACAATAACTCTATTATAACACAAATGCTCAAAGCTATCTCTCCAAAGCAAAAGAAAACCAGCTGATTTTCAGCTGGTTTTACAATTAGGAAAGAGGCTTAGCTAAGTGCGTCATCCATTGAAAGAACTTCGTGGAAGACACGTTGTGTCAATTCAGTTTTTTGTTCTGGAGTGAGGTATTTAGTGTTTACACAGTATCCAGAGATACGTACGATTACGTCTTCACCTGACA
The DNA here is from genome assembly GCF_902460355.1 of Streptococcus sp. Marseille-P6264. Taxonomy (GTDB): domain Bacteria; phylum Bacillota; class Bacilli; order Lactobacillales; family Streptococcaceae; genus Streptococcus. Next base: position 21,515 of record NZ_CABPTO010000009.1, on the reverse strand, counting down.
TGATCTTGTCGTAAACATCTTGCAAGTCCATAACGTTCAAGTTAACGTGTTGTCCACCGTTTTCAAAGTAACCATCAAGGATTGTTACCAAGTTATCCACTTGTTCGTCACGAGTCTTACCAAGAGCACGTGGAGAAACTTGAGTTGTCAATGAGATACCGTCAGCTGCGTAACCAAAGTCAAGGCTAGCAAGTGAGTTCAAGTTTTGCAACCATCCACCTTTAGCTTTGTTAGAAGGGTTAGCACCTGGTGAGAAGAATTCAAGTTTAGACAAGTTCACAGAACCATCTTCGTTGAGGTATACACCTTTATGGACTGGTGAGTTACCAGTTTGTTTAGAGTAAGCAACGTTAGATGTGATTGTCAAAAGTGATACTGTAGCTTCTGCGTCTTTGTATAGTTTGTGGCTACGTAGACGAGTTGTATAAGCTTCGATCAACCATTCTGCCAATTCGTTTGAACGTGGGTCATCTTCACCCCAACGTGGGTATTCACCGATTGTTTCGTAATCGTAGATGTATCCATTTTCGTCACGGATTGGTTTAACTGTAGCGTACTTGATAGCTGACAATGTGTCAACAGTGTTAGCGAATCCACAGATACCGAATCCCATGTTAGCACGTTGTTTAGTTGGCAAGAAGGCCATTTGAACAGCCTCATAGTTGTACTTGTCAGTCATGTAGTGGATGATGTTCAAAGCATCTACGTAAGTGTCAGTCAACCAGTCAAGTGATTTTTCAAAGTTCGCTTTAACTGATTCAAATTCAAGAACTTCGTCACGGATAGGATCGATGTCAAATACTTTGTAGTCTTTATGTACATCATCGTAACCACCGTTCAAACCAGTAAGAAGAGCTTTCAATACGTTTACACGAGCACCGAAGTACTGGATGTTGTGGCGTTGTTCTTCGTTTTCTGGGTCAAGTGGAGACACACAGCATGAGATACAGCTCATTTCACCATATCCGTCTTTAGCCATTGTTGTTACACCTTCGTATTGGATAGAAGAGTGTTTGTGGCTCATATGCATACAGTAGCGACGGAAGTTGTATGGCAATTTATCAGTCCAAAGAACTGTCAAGTTTGGCTCTGGAGAGTTACCGATGTTGTCAAGAGTATTCAAGAAACGGTAGTCCATCTTTGTAACACGGTGACGACCGTCGTTACCCATACCAGCCATAGAAGTTGTGATGAAGGTTGGGTCACCTGAGTACAATTGGTCATAGGCTTTTGTACGAGCAAATTTAACTGTACGAAGTTTCATAACGAAATCATCAACAAATTCTTGGATTTCTGATTCAGTAAACGTACCACGAGCAAGGTCACGTTCTGCAAAGATATCCAATACGATTGGCACACGGCCTAGGGATGTAGCAGCACCGTTGATAACACGGCAGACAGCCATAAAGGCAATATTAACCCATTGGATCGCTTCTTTAACGTTCATCGCCGGTTTACGAACATCAACTCCGTAAAGATCACCCAAGCGAACAACTTGTTGCAAAGCTTGGTATTGAAGGTTTACTTCTTCACGAAGACGAATTGTTTCTTCGTCGATTTCTTTGATTGCATTCCAGTCGTTGACTTTTTCTTGCATCAAGTAGTCTGCACCGTAAAGAGCAAGACGTGCGTAAACACCGATGATACGTCCACGTGAGTAGGCATCTGGAAGACCAGTTACAGTGTGGGCGTGACGAGCACGACGAATGTTAGAAGTATAAGCACGGAAAATACCGTCGTTAACAGTTGTCACATATTTTGTGAAAATTTCGTGAACAGCTGGATCAGGTTCATAACCATTCTCCTTCAAAGTTGTTTCAGCCATACGGATACCACCTTTTGGCATGAAGTTCAATTTGAAGAGTTCATCGTTTTGAATACCGTAAATTAGTTCGTTATCTCTGTCAATATAACCAGCAGGGATATCTGCAATAGATGTTGGACGAGTGTCCATTGGGAAACGAGTTTCTTCGTAGTGAGCTTTTGTTTCTTCTACGATTTTTTTGATGTGGAGTGAGCGCTCAGTAGGACCTGCCAAGAAGCTTTCATCTCCATCGTAAGGTGTGTAGTTGGCTTGAACGAAGCGAGAGATACTTGCTTTCTCTTTCCAGTCTTCACCTTTGAAGCCTTCCCAGGCCTTGTCAAAAATGTCTTGAGCTTCCACAACTGTTTTAACAACCATTAGATTTTCCTCTTTATTCTAGCAACATAAACTGTTACATTTATAATTAAAGTATATCACAAGGTAATCGGTTTCACAAACGAATTTCAGTGCTAAAAGAGGCTTTCTTTTATAATACAGATTGATATTTTGTCGCAAATTGTTTTATAATTTTGAAAATGGTAAATGAAATAGTAGAAAGAAGCTGATAAGTTGAATTATTTTGTCCTTGCTTTGAACGTTACTATGGAAAAATTTGTCCAATACTGAAATTCCTATTTTAATACTGTGTCTATGTACCTCAGAAAGTTTATCACATTTTCCGGTCTTGCTTTTGAATAAAAATCCTTTGAAACTTTCTTTAAAAATGATAAAATTTGCTAAAGAGCTATTCTAACTTATAGGAGACGGCATGCTAATTTTTCCGCTAATCAATGATACATCGCGAAAGATCATTCATATTGATATGGATGCTTTTTTTGCTTCGGTCGAAGAGCGGGACAATCCTAAACTAAAGGGAAGGCCTGTGATTATCGGTAGTGATCCGCGTCAGACGGGTGGACGTGGTGTGGTTTCGACCTGTAATTATGAGGCCAGAAAGTTCGGAGTTCATTCAGCTATGAGTTCCAAGGAAGCCTACGAGCGCTGCCCGCAGGGGATTTTTATCTCGGGAAATTATGAGAAATATCAAACGGTTGGTTTGCAGATTCGAGAGATTTTCAAGCGCTATACGGATAAAATTGAGCCCATGAGCATAGACGAGGCTTATCTGGATGTGACGGAAAATAAGTTGGGTATCAAATCTGCAGTCAAAATTGCCAAGCTGATCCAGCACGATATCTGGAATGAATTGCAACTGACAGCTTCGGCAGGCGTTTCTTATAATAAGTTTCTGGCCAAGATTGCCAGTGATTATGAGAAGCCGCACGGTCTGACTGTTATTTTACCCGAAGAGGCTGAGGCCTTTCTGGCGCCTATGGATATTGCCAAGTTTCATGGAGTTGGTAAGAAGAGTGTTGAAAAACTGCATGAAATGGGAGTTTATACTGGTGCAGATCTACTCAAGATACCAGAAATGACTTTGATTGATAGGTTCGGTCGCTTTGGCTTTGATCTTTACCGAAAAGCGCGCGGCATCAGCAATAGCCCGGTCAAGTCCAATCGTATCCGTAAGTCTATCGGTAAGGAGCGGACCTATGCCAAACTGCTCTATAGTGAGGAGGATATTAAGAAAGAGCTGACCCTGTTGGCACAGAAGGTAGAAAATAGCTTGACTAAGCATGACAAGAGAGGACGAACCATCGTTCTGAAAATCCGCTATGCCGATTTCTCTACCTTGACTAAAAGAAAAAGTTTGGCTCTAGCCACTCAAGACAAGGAGCAAATCGAGCGAACTGCGCATGAGATATACGATAACTTGGAAGAGCAACCACGAGGTATTCGGCTGCTAGGACTGACAGTGACGGGGTTTAAATAAGATAGAAAAGAGTCTAAGGCAATTTTTCCCAGACTCTATTTTTATAGGAAACATTTGATAAGGCACTCTTGGTCGAATCTGAGCAAAGAACGACCTTACGAGGCTTTCCTTTTAAGCTTCTATGACAGCTTAAAAGGTAGACCTAGGCATCTGTTTCTATTTGGTTGCCATTGCTAAATATACTGTTGATATCTTCCTCAGTCAGTCCGATTAGAGGATCGATTGTTAGGAGATTTTCCTCAGTTAAGATATAGTTTTCCACAGGTGGTTCGGCGTTATCCACAGGAGTGTGGATAATTTCTTTGGGATTTCCAATATCTTCAAAACGTTGAATTAGATAGGTTTTTCGGGCTGTACCGGTATTTTTTGCGGCATAGTCAAAGGCTGCTTTTTCCCCAAGTAAGATCAACTTGCTCTTGGCGCGGGTGATAGCGGTGTAGATGAGGTTTCGCTGCAGCATCCGGTGACTGCTTCGGGTAATGGGAAGGATGACCACGGGAAACTCGCTGCCTTGAGACTTGTGGATGCTCATGGCATAGGCTAGGCGGATTTTGTACCATTCGCTGCGCTGATAGCTAATCTCGTTGCCATCAAAGTTGATGGTCAATTCGTCCTGCTTGGATTCGGTGTACTTGGCTGGCAGCAGGTCGGTGATATAGCCCAAGTCACCGTTAAAGACATTGCTTTCAGCATCATTGACGAGGTGGATGACCCGATCTCCCTGTCGATATTGGCAGTCAGGTGCCTCAAAGGTCAGCTGATCTTTTTCCACAGGATTGATGAGATTTTGCATGAGGTTGTTAATCTGGTCAATGCCAGCCTGTCCGCGGTACATGGGAGCCAGCACTTGCACATCCTGAGCTGGGATGCCGCTGCGAATAGCTGCGCTGGTAATTCGTTCAATCATGGGTGGGATGTGTTCATTTCGAGCTTCAAAATAAGAACGATCCGCTTTTTTCTCAGTAAAATCTGCTGGCAGCAGTCCTTTTTGGATCTGACTAGCCAAGGTAACAATGGTCGAATCTTGACTCTGACGGTAAATTTTTTCTAGCTTGGTCTGGGGAATGCTCGATATTTGCAGTAGGTCTGCTAATACCTGCCCAGGACTGACAGAGGGTAACTGCTCTGCATCGCCCACCAAAAGTAGTTTGGTATTGGAAGAGATATTGCTGAGGAGCTGATTGGCCAGCCAAGTGTCCACCATGGAGAACTCGTCCACGATGATAAAGTCAGCATCCAGATAATCATCCAAATGACTGGTATCATCATCTCCGGTCATCCCCAAATGGCGGTGGATAGTGGCGCTAGGAAGACCGGTCAATTCGTTCATGCGCCGAGCAGCACGACCAGTGGGAGCCGCTAGAAGAATGGGCAAATCGGCCTTCTTTTTCAAATCCAAGCCTCGAAGCTGGCTGTAGACTGCGATGATACCATTAATAACGGTTGTTTTTCCTGTTCCTGGTCCACCCGTCAGGATAAAGACTTTTTGTGTGATAGCGTCGAAAATGGCCTGCTTCTGAATCTGATCATAGTGGATGCCTAGGTCATCTTCAGCTTGGCTGATGGCGTCGAGGATTTTTCCCTCTTCAAAGCGATCCTGATGGCCTTTTTCCAAGAGGCGGACCAGATTGCTGCGGATGCCTTCCTCGGCAAAGAAGAGGCTGTTTTCAAAAATCTTGGTCTCAACATTTTGGACTTTGTCTTCTTCAATCAGGTGAGCCAATTCATCGGCTACCAGACTAGGATCTAGTTCTACTTGACGCGAACTTTCCAAAAGCTCAATCGTATGAGCCAATAGGTCTCTAGCCTCCAAATAGGTGTCGCCAGTTTCCATGGACTGGGTCAGAAGGGTATGAAGCAAGCCAGCTCGAAAACGCTCAGGGGCATCACTCTCAATGCCCAACTGCTGGGCCAGCTGATCGGCGATTTTAAAGCCGATACCTTGGATATCTTCAACCAGCCGGTAGGGATACTGCTCGACGATTTCCAGCGTTTCTTCCTTGTAGGTTTCCTGAATCTGAAAGGCTAGTTTATTGGGAATGCCGTAGGCTGCCAGTTTGGCTAAGACCAGTTCTGTCCCATAGTTAAGTTGCAGTTTGGCCACAAAGGCTTCTCGGTTCTTGGCGGAAAGGCCAGTGATTTCTTTGAGTTTTTCTGGCTCAGCTAAAATCTTGTCAATGGTTTCATCTCCATAGAGTTCCACGATTTTTTGAGCTGTCTTGACCCCAATACCTTTAAAGTGCTCACTGGAAAAATACTTAACCAGCCCCTTGCTAGTCGGTTTTGCCCTCTCGTAGCGGGAAATTTTTAGCTGCTGTCCGTACTTTGGGTGTTGGACTAGGTTTCCCCAAAATGTATAATCCTCGCCTTCGATAATATCGGCCATGGTTCCGGTCACGATAATCTCAAAATCATCAAAATCTTCACAATCCGTGTCTTGGATATCCAAGAGGAGGATTCGAAAGAAATTGCTGGGATTTTCAAAAATGATGCGCTCAATAGTGCCTGAAAAATAAAATTCTGTCATTGTTTCTATATGCTCTTTAAAAAGCAAACCCAGCTGAGTAGTCAACTGAGTTTGGATGGAGTATACTCTTAAGTATTAGTAAGTTTTGAAAGGTAGGATTGGCCAGATGCGGAATTTAGCCTCGCCTTGAATCTGACTAGATTTAAAGGCCCCGACTTGACGGCTATCCTTGGACACGATGCGATCGTCGCCTAAAAGCAGGTACTCATCATCTAGGAGTTTGATGGTAAAGACGGGGCTACCTTCCTTGTCCACGGTAAAGGCCTGGGCTTGAGAAGCTAGCTTACGGAAGAAAGTTCCGTTGTCCGTGTAATCCTTGCCCACATAGGTAGACTGGAGCTTGTCCTTTTGGAATTTCTTGATGTAATCTGTTAAATAAGGTTCATCAGTCTTCTTACCATTGATATAGAGGGTGTCGTTTTCGTACTGAATGGTATCACCCGGAAGGCCAATCACTCGCTTGACAACTTCTTTCTTTTTGCCATCGTCATCCTTTTCGGAGGCTACAACAATATCGAAACGATCAATGGACTGGTGTTTCAAAACCATCAAATACTCCCCATTGGCTAAGGTTGGATCCATAGAGTGGCCGTCTACCTTGACAGGTGCCCAGAGCAGCCAGCGAGTGAGTAAGAGAACAGAGAGAATCAGGGTAAAGACTCCCCACTCCTTGAGGAAGGCACGGAAGTCAAAGCGTTTGTTTTTCATAGTCTACCTTTCTAAGAGCTTTTTAGCTTTTTCTGTATTTTTAAAATGAAGTTTAGCGGTATGCTGGAGGCCAGCCATTCCATAGGCTTGGAGGATCTGGCAAGCAACTTGATCACTTTTGCTCCCAGCCCCGCTCGGAAGGATATAGCCAAGCTCTTGACTCAGATTTTCCAGATTTTCCAGAAAGAGATCGCGAGCGATAATGGAGCTAACGGCGACAGCTAGAAACTTCCCTTCGGCCTTTTCAATGAGGCTAACGAGATTTGGAAAATGATTCTTTTCATTTTGCAGGTATTTGTCATAATTCTGCTGACTGGTAAAGGCGTCAATGACGATTTTTTCTGGTGTCAGACCTTTTTGTAACAGCAGATAAATGGCTTGATTGTGAAGAGCCACCTTGACAGACACAGCGTTGTAACCAGAGGCAATCACTTCGTTATATTTTTCTGGTGACAGGAGCAGAGCCTGATGTTGGATTTCCTTTTTCAAAATCGGCGCCAGCTGCCGAATCTTAAGGTCGGTCAAGGTCTTTGAGTCGCCCACGCCTAACTTGCGCAAGAAAGCGTGCTGTTCTGGACTGACAAAGGAAGCAACAACTGCTAAACCACCAAAGTAAGAGCCATTTCCAACCTCATCCGTACCTATAAGGGAAATGTTCTGAGAGGTCTTGCTTGTTTCCTCGGCTTGATGGCCGAAAAAAGCAGCATAGTGACCAGCTTTTTCTCCTTGGAAAAGAACCTTGCCAGAAGTATAGATACTGACAGTTGCCTGGTTCAATTTCAGTAGATATTGGATATACTGATTTTTACTAGGCACAAGCTTGTCTTGATATTTCTGGACAAAAGCCTCAATTTCTCCTTGTTTAGGACTCAAAGTAATACTTTCCATAACCCCTATTGTACCACAAAATGAAACTAGGGAAAATGGGAAAAAGAGGATATTTCAAATATTATAAAAAAATTACACATTTTTCTCCCAAACATGACATCGATGTCATGTTAGACCCAGTATGGTTGTTGTATAATATAGGTGTTGAGTCAATGTTTAAATAAAACTGACCACAAACAATATATTAACAAGGTTAAGGAAACCTTGTAAAAAAGGAGAACACATATGGAAAACTTTGCTATGATGGACAACCAATTTGTTGCGTTGACTGAAGAAGAAATGATGATGATCGACGGTGGATGGTCATTCTACGGAGTCCCTGTTGATATTTTCACAGTATCATTGGCTATTTTGGGTGGCTCATTGGTTTCAGGCTTCTTTGTAGGACTTTTTAGCTAATTTAGTATTTCAAATAGAAGAAGGTGAATTTCATGAACAAAGATTTTAAATCATTAGATCAAAAATTTATGCCTCTTACTGAAGCTGAATTGGTTGAAGTAGAAGGTGGATGGGTCGGTGGTGACCTTGTACGTGCCGTATTTGATATCGGTCGTGAAGTTGGTCGCACTGTACGTGGACTTGCTATTCGTGCATATGGTCGCATCAGAGGTAGAATTGGATCAGGATCTGGTTCTAGCAATCGTGGTGGCGCTAACAACGGTGGTGCTGCAGGTACAGACGTTTTTAACTAATATTTTGTGTTTCGATATAGAGCCTCTTGTTCGTCTTGATTTGGACAAGAGGCTTTTTAGTGTAGAATGGTCTGATAAAGTTACATTATGTCTGTTTTTTAAGTAATTTTATGTTTACATGGAGTAAAACGACTGATACCATTGGAAAAATACGCCACATTAGTGTATGATAGAGATATCTATTTTTTGCTTGTTATGAAAGTTCTTCTCGCTAATTTATACTTGTTTTTTACTGGAGAGAACCGCTATGGATAAAGTTGACAAGCAGTTTGTGTTGAATAGTATGTTTACTAATTAGGAGTTTTTATGCGAGGGTTGCCCTCCATAAAAGCAAACTTACACTTTTGTGTGAATAAAGGAGTTTGTATGAGATTTACAAAGCGTCATTATAGGGCTCAAGTTGACGCGAGAGATTGTGGTGTAGCAGCGCTAGCCATGATATATGGTTATTATGGTTCCTATTATTCTTTGGCTAGTTTGCGTGAAATGGCCAAGACAACTTTAAGAGGAACAACTGCTTTTGGGCTAGTGAAGGTTTCGGAAGAGTTAGGTTTTGAAACACGAGCCTTTAAAGCGGATATGTCTTTATTTGACATGAAGGGCATCGTTTATCCTTTTATCGCCCATGTTATCAAAGATAAGAAATTGCTTCACTATTATGTTGTGACTGGGCACGATAAACATTCGGTTTATATTGCGGATCCGGATCCGGCTGTAAAAATGACCAAACTTTCTAAGGAACAGTTTGCGCAAGAGTGGACAGGTGTCTCTATTTTTATCGCCCCAGCGCCAGAATATAGACCACACAAGGAAAAGAAAAACGGTCTCTGGTCTTTTGTTCCGATTTTAATGAAACAAAAGGGACTGATTGCCAATATCGTTATCGCAACGATGCTGGTGACGATTATTAATATCGTGGGCTCTTACTACATGCAGGGGATTATTGATACCTACGTACCGAATCAGATGAGGAATACCTTAGGAATTATTTCTCTCGGTCTAATAGTCGTCTACATTTTGCAACAGGTCCTAACTTATGCTCAGAGCTATCTGCTTCTCATTTTGGGACAACGCCTTTCGATTGATGTGATTTTGTCCTATATTAAGCATGTCTTTCATCTACCCATGTCTTTTTTTGCGACGAGAAGGACAGGGGAAATCGTATCGCGCTTCAATGATGCCAATAGTATCATTGATGCCTTAGCTAGTACTATTCTGTCCATCTTTTTGGATGTGTCTATCGTTGTCGTCATGGCAATTGTTTTGTTCTCACAAAACTTCTATTTGTTCTTTATCAGTTTGCTCTCGCTGCCGATCTATATCGTCGTGATTTTCGCTTTCATGAAGCCATTTGAAAAAATGAATCGCGACACGATGGAATCTAATGCCATTCTGTCTTCTTCTATTATCGAAGATATCAATGGTATTGAGACGATCAAATCCTTGACAAGTGAAGATTTCCGCTATCAAAAGATTGATAGAGAATTTGTGGATTATTTGAAGAAATCATTCGCTTATAGTCGGATGGAGAATATCCAAATCGGCTTGAAGAAGACAGCTCAGCTCTTGCTGAATGTTGCAATCCTTTGGATGGGAGCCCTTTTGGTAATGGACAATAAAATGACCTTGGGGCAGCTGATTACTTATAATACTTTGCTGGTTTATTTCACAAATCCGCTGGAGAATATTATCAATTTACAAACCAAGCTTCAGACAGCACAAGTTGCCAATAATCGCTTGAACGAGGTTTATCTGGTTGACTCTGAATTTATGGATAAAAAAGCGATCCGTGATTTGAGCATGACCAAGGGTGACATTGAATTGAGAAATGTCAGCTACAAGTATGGCTATGGACGAAACGTTCTATCAGATATTAATTTGACCATTGAAAGAGGCAGCAAGGTAGCTTTTGTGGGAATTTCTGGTTCTGGAAAGACGACTCTTGCCAAGATGATCGTGAACTTTTACGATCCAAACGAGGGAGAAATTCTGGTTAATAATATCAACCTCAATCAGATTGACAAGCATGTCTTGCGCCGTCATATCAATTACTTGCCGCAACAGCCTTATGTCTTTAATGGTACCATCTTGGAGAATGTTCTCCTAGGTGCCAAGCCTGGAACGACTCAGAAAGAAATCATTCGGGCGCTGGAAATTGCGGAAATTCGTGAAGATATTGAACGGATGCCTTTGAATTACCAAACAGAATTGACATCAGATGGTTCAGGGATTTCAGGTGGTCAGCGTCAGCGTTTGGCCTTGGCTCGGGCTCTTTTGACCGATGCTCCTGTTTTGATCCTTGATGAGGCGACCAGCAATCTGGATATCTTGACAGAGAAAAAGATTATTGACAACCTTTTGGAGTTGGACAAGACCATTATTTTCATTGCCCATCGATTGACTATTGCAGAGCGATCTGAAAAAGTGGTTGTTTTGGACAAGGGTGAAATCGTGGAGCAAGGGACGCATGAAGAGTTGGTTGCTCAGGATGGCTTCTATGCTCATCTTGTGAATAGTTAGAAAGGAGAAAGAAGATGGAAGAACATTACTTAGAGAGTGCCGAATTTTATAACCGTAGATATTCTAGCTTTTCTGTGCGCGTGATTTTACCGACTTTCTTCTTGTTGATTTTTGTGGTCTTATTCTCCCTCTTTGCTAAAAAAGAAATCACTATTACTTCAGGTGCTTCTATTGAACCTAGCAAGATTCTAGCTAATATCCAATCAACTAGTAACAATGCTATTGTCACTAATAACTTGAAGGAAAACAAAGTTGTTAAAAAAGGGGATCTTTTAGTTCAGTATAAGTCTGATAGCGAAAATACTCAAAAAGAAACCTTCTCCTCTCAAGTAGAAAGCTTGAAGGAGCAAAAACGTCAGTTGGAGCTGTTGCAAGAAAGTCTGAAGACGGGGACTAGCCAGTTTTCAGGAGAGGATCGCTTCGGCTATGAGCAAGCATTTAATGATTACAAGAATCAAGCTGCGAGTATCCGTAGTAACACCGAGCAGCAAAATTCGACCATTGCTTCTCAAAACTCAGCAGCTAGTAATTCACAGGCAGAGCTGGGGAATTTGATCAATGAAACAAATGCTAAATTATCAGATTATCAGACTCTTAGAAATGCTATCCAAAATGGGACAAGTGTCCCTTCGACTAATGCCGGCTATAGTATCTATCAGGCTTATGAGACACAAGCAGCTGCAGATAGTCAAGGTCAGCTAAAGAGTCAGGTTCTTTCGCAAATTGATAGTCAGATTTCTCAGTTTGAATCAGCTCTTGCAGGTTATCGAGTGCAGTATGCGGGCTCTGGTGCTCAGCAAGCCTATTCTGGTAGCTTGGATAGCCAGCTTGAGTCCTTGAAAGCTCAGCAGTTGACTAAAGTTGGTCAAGAGTTGACGGCCTTGAATCAAAAGATTTTAGAAGTTGAAAATAATCTCAAGGTGCAAGGTGGTATCACTCAAAAGGGCATGATCACAGCAACTGAAGATGGTATTCTCCACCTAAATCCTGAAACAGCAGGAGCGAATCTGGTTCCCGAGGGAAAGTTGCTAGCTCAATTGTATCCTGTTTTGACCAAGGAAAAAAAGGTCGTCATCACAACCTATGTGACCTCGAAAGATGTAGCTAGTCTGAAAAAAGGTGAGACTCTGCGTTTCACTGCAATGGATGGAAATAATAAAGAATTTGTTCTCAAATCTAAAATTTCAAACATTGACAACAATGCGACGAAAACGGAAAAAGGCAACTTCTTTAAGGTGGAAGCTGAAATAAGCTTAACGGATGCCCAAGCCAAGAAGATACGTTACGGTATTGAAGGTCGTGCAGTAGTCATCACAGGAAGCAAAACCTACTTTGACTATTACTTGGATCAATTCTTGAGAAGAGACTAAAGAAAGAATGTTTAATAAGTCTTGATTGAAGTTCTTATCTCGCAAATATGAAAAAACCATGGTTGTGCCATGGTTTTTCTTGTTATGAGAAAGTTTTCTATTGCCAGATATCCTGTATTTGTGAAATTTGAGCTTGGGCTTGTTTTTCGAAAATCTTGTATTTATAAGTCAAGTCTTGAGCCATTTCCTTGATATTGTCTCGTTGTTCTTGGATAATGGCGAGATTGTGCTGGATGTTAGCTAAATTATCTTGAACTTTATCCAAGATATCGGATGTTTCGACGACTTCTTGGCTGATTGTCTTCCGACTTTTGACCAAATGGTAGCTGACCCAGGCTGCGCCTGTGAAAAGCATAAGATTTGAAAATTTCATAGTTCCTCCCTAGGCTTGAGCAATCTTTTCAGCCAATTGAGCTAAGGCTGGAAAATCTGGTTCGTGGGTTTCAAAGCTGATTTGTAAACCGTCTGTCTCTTCATAGCGAGGAGCTAGGTGGACATGGGTGTGAAAGACAGTCTGTCCAGCAATTTCTTCGTTGTTGTTAAGGATGTTCATGCCCTTGGCGCCTGTTGCTTTCATGACCTTACGGGCGATGTCTGGGACACGAGCGAAGAGCTGACTGGCACTGTCTGCATCCATTTCCAAAAGATTTCTGAAATGCTGCTTGGGAACGACCAAAGTATGGCCTGGAGTGACCTGAGAAATGTCTAGAAAGGCGACTACCTGGTCATCTTCATAAACTTTAGAAGAGGGGATTTCCCCTGCGATAATCTTACAAAAAATACAATCAGCCATAAATGATACCTCTATTCGCTAGATTTTTGTTATAATTTAAAATATAAGAACATTATACCAGAATTTGGAGAAAATATGTTAGAAATCAAAGGTCTTACAGGAGGCTATATTAACATTCCTGTTTTGAAAGATATTAACTTTGAAGTGGGCGATGGTCAGCTGGTTGGGCTGATTGGTCTCAATGGTGCTGGTAAATCCACCACCATCAATGAAATTATCGGTTTATTGACGCCTTACAAGGGAGAAATTCGGATTGATGGTTTGCAGCTGCGAGAAAATCCTAGTGCCTACCGTAAGAAGATTGGTTTTATCCCAGAGACACCGAGTCTCTACGAAGAGCTGACCCTGCGTGAGCATATTGAAACGGTGGCCATGGCTTACGATATCGAGCAGGAAGACGCTTTTGAGTGCGTGGAGCGTCTCTTAACTATCTTCCGACTCAAGGATAAGTTGGACTGGTTTCCAGTGCATTTCTCTAAGGGAATGAAGCAGAAGGTCATGATTATCTGTGCTTTCGTGGTAGATCCTAGTCTTTTTATCGTGGATGAGCCTTTTTTGGGGCTGGATCCGGTAGCTATTGCAGATCTTATCCAGCTCTTGGATGAGGAAAAGAAAAAAGGTAAGTCCATCCTCATGAGTACCCACGTTCTGGACTCGGCCGAGAAGATGTGTGATAGCTTTGTGATTTTACATAAAGGGCAGGTACGTGCTAAGGGCAATTTAGCTGAGTTGCGGCAGCAATTTCAGATGCCGGGAGCTAGTCTAAATGACATCTATCTTGCCTTGACGGAAGAGGCTGCGCTATGAAAGAAGTATTTGCTAAACGCAAGCAGGATTTTCGTCAGCGCTGCCTGAAGTATCTGCGCTATGTTCTCAATGATCACTTTGTCCTATTTTTATTGATTTTTCTCGGATTTCTGGCGGTTCAGTACAATCAATTGCTGCGGAATTTCCCTAGTCAGTCTTGGCCGATAATAGTAGGATTAGTTTTATTTTCTGTGCTCATTCTTCCTTTTGGACATATCGCAACCTATCTGGAGAAGCCTGATATGCTCTTCTTGCTGGTGCAGGAGCAAGCAGTCATTGAGTTTGTCAAGGGACAAATCCAGCGTTCGTATATTCTCTTTGGCCTGCTTCAAACCTTGTTGCTGCTTTTGTTAGCGCCACTGTTTTTGGCTCTAGGTTTGCCAATCTGGGGTTTTGGATTGTACTGCCTCTTTATGCTCTTGCTAAAATGGCTGGTCTTCCAGTTCAAGGGACGTCGCTTTTTCTTGTCTGACCGCCTCGATTGGCAGTATGCAATCGCAGCTGAGGAAGGGCGCAAGCAGAAAGTTCTGCGTTTCTTCGCCCTCTTTACAAATGTAAAAGGCATTTCCAATAGTGTCAAAAGAAGAGCTTACTTGGACGGGCTGACGAGACTTTTGCCTAAGATCCATGCCAAGACTTGGCAAAATATGTTTTTACGCTCCTATCTGCGTAATGGCGACTTATTCCCTCTGACCTTGCGTCTTCTACTTTTAGCCTTCTTAACGATTGTCTTCGTCAGTCAGTCTTGGATTGCTGCAGGTTTCGTTGTTCTCTTCAATTATCTTTTGCTCTTTCAGTTGTTGGCCTTGTATGAAGCTCTTGATTATCAGTATCTAACCCAGCTTTTTCCGCTGGATAGCAAGTCTAAAATCAAGGGTGTAAGACAGGTTATTACAGGGATTGGACATAGTGTCTTGCTTTTTGAAACGCTAGTGGCAGTGCTCTTTTTTCAAGATAAGATGGCAGTGTTAGCAATGCTTGGAGCGACAATCTTTTTGTATCTAGTCTATTTGCCATATAAACTAAAAAGATTGGTTGACTAAAAGAATGAAAATTAGTAAAATAGTGAGGAAACTTTTTAAGGAGGGGAATCATGGTCTTGGTTGATAACGAGCTAGCCCTGACACCAATAGCTGGTAAGAGCGGAAAGGCCTATATGGGAACTTATCCAGACGGGGGGCGAGTTTTCGTCAAGATGAATACGACCCCGATTCTGGCAGGCTTAGCCAGAGAACAAATTGCTCCGCAACTTCTGTGGAGTCGACGCTTGCCAGATGGCAATGTCATGAGCGGACAAGAATGGCTTTCAGGTGCCATTTTAACACCTAATGATATGTCTAAAAAGCAAGTGATCAATATTTTAACGCGTTTGCATCGGTCGAAGCCTCTGATGACTCAGTTGGCCAAATTGGGTTATATTTTAGAAACGCCGATCGATCTAATCAATAGCTGGCTCAATCAAGCGCCGGTTGTTTTGCGGAACAATCAGTACCTGCAATCAATTATTCGGGATTTGCGGCAAACGGTACCTGCTTTTCGTGAGGACTACGCGACGATTGTCCACGGTGATGTACGGCATAGCAACTGGTTTCAGACGGATAGTGGCTTGATTTATTTGGTGGATTGGGATTCGGTTCGCTTGACGGACAGGATGTTGGATGTTGCTCATATATTGAGTCACTATATCCCAGATACCAATTGGCAGGAGTGGTTGACCTACTACGGTTATAAGTACAATGACAAGGTTATCAAAAAACTGTATTGGTTTGGTCAATACTCTTATCTGATGCAGATTGCTAAATATTATGAAAACAATGATTTAGAAAATGTGAACCGGGAGATTTACGCTCTACGCAACTTCCGTTCTAAGTATGGAAAGGTAAGATGAGAGTAAGAAATCGTAAGGGGGCGACTGAACTATTAGAAGCTAATCCCCACTATGTGGTTCTAAATCCAGTTGATGCCAAGGGAAAGTGGCGGGAAACTTTTGGTAATGACCACCCTATCCACATTGAAGTAGGAAGTGGTAAGGGGGCTTTTATCACAGGAATGGCCAAGGCTAATCCAGCTATCAACTATATCGGAATTGATATTCAGAAATCTGTTCTCAGCTATGCTTTGGATAAGGTTTTGGCAGCTGATGTACCCAATATTAAGCTACTCTGGGTGGATGGTTCGGAATTGACCAATTATTTTGCAGATGGAGAAATTGACCGACTTTACCTGAATTTCTCTGATCCATGGCCTAAGAAACGGCATGAAAAACGTCGCTTGACCCATAAGTCTTTCTTGGATACCTTCAAGCAGATTTTGCCAGAAAAAGGTGAAATCCACTTCAAAACGGACAACCGTGGCTTGTTTGAGTACAGCCTGGTCAGCTTTTCGCAGTATGGCATGATTCTCAAAGGTGTTTGGCTGGATCTTCATGCCAGTGACTTTGAAGGCAATGTCTTGACTGAATATGAACAAAAATTCTCTAGCAAGGGTCAGGTTATTTACCGGGTCGAAGCAGAGTTTCAATAAAAATAAAGAGAGTCCTAAACAGGTTTTCTATCTCAATTGTCGGATTTTATGATCGATTTTTGTTGGATAGAGCCCTGTGGGGGCTCTTTTTTATTTTGTTTTGATTATCAAACTATAAAGATTATTTTTGTTGTTTTCATTCTCTTAAAACGGCGTCGCTAAAGCTTTTTGCTATCCCTATAATATGATATTACACTTTTGTTACAGAAAAAAATTAGATAGTAAAATCCTTGATATAATAGGAAAAAAGCGGTATAATTATTGGTATGGTTTAATGTCTAAACTTTGACATTAGAACCACCAATCATATGTTATAAAATACTTTGCTGCTCAGGCGTTAAGGTGTTGAGTAATAGGTGGTTGAACTATATTTTAAAAAGGAGAGATGTTCATGGATAAAAATGCGAGACGCAGATTAAACCGTGCGAGTGCTGAGAAACGACTTCGATACTCAGTCCGTAAGTTTAATGTGGGCGTGGCTTCTGTAGCAGTCGCAGCTTTCATGTTCTTTGGGGGGAATGTCGTTTCAGCCGATACGTTAGCTAAGACGGATTCTTCAAGCACCTCTACGGAGAAAACGACCTCTGTGCCAGATTCAGGAGAAGATTCGGGAGCGAATGATTCTGACTCCGAGTCGGCCATAGAAAAGAATTCTACCGTAGCAACTGTCGCTGAAAGCAACGCAGTTTCAAGTGCAGCATCTACAGCATCTTCTACCTCTGCTGAAGACCTATCAAGCAAAGTGGAAGAAAAAACTGTTAAATCAGAAGTTGCTTCAAAAAGTGAAGCAGCTTTAAAAGAAGCTACTTCACAAGTATCTAAAGCTTCAGTAGCGACTAGCCAATCAACTGCTGCAACTCAGTCTGAGGCTCGAGTTAGCCCAGCTACTTCAGCTACTGCAGAGTCAACTGCAGTTTCATCTGAAGCAGCTACAGAATCAGTTGCCGCTGTAGAACCTGCTAAGGTATCAGTTGAAAAGGCAGCTAGTCAAGCAGCTAGTTTGGCAACAGCTAGCCAAGCAACAAATGCAGTAGCCAAAAGTGAAGCTAATTCAACATTAGCAGCTGCTCAAAGCGAAGTAAATAAAGGTTACGCTGATTTCCGTAAATCAGGAGAAAGTGGCTTCCGTTCGTTTGACCCACAAACAGGAAAAACAACTGTAACGAAAGAAAACTTCCTTGACTACTTCAGATTGAATGGTTCAGCTACCTATAATTCATACGATGGTATCGTAACCCTTACTCCAGATGAAGAACACAAGACAGGTAACTTCAGTCTGAAGAGTAAGATCAATATGAACCAAAGCTTCAAGCTGACTGGTGGAGTTAACCTTGGTGATAAAACTCAAGATCGTTATGGTGCCGATGGTATCGGTTTTGCCTTCCATACAGGGAACACAACAGATCTAGGGGCAAATGGTGGTAACCTGGGTATCGGTGGTTTGCGTAACGCAACTGGTTTCAAACTGGATACTTTCTGGAACGTCTTCACACCACCAAGAGGGAATCGTTTTGATACTAGCAACACGGACTCCTTCGAATATGGTTGGGATAAAGACCCTCAACTGGGACAATTTGGTGCCTGGGTAAATACCACTCATAAAAAGGTTCGTGGTGGTGGTATCTTCACTGGTGGTGAATATGATCGTTGGTGGGCTGAGACAGATGCTAATAGTGCTCAACGTCTGGACTCAAGTGACCTAGATGGTCGTTTCCACAGATTTGCTATCCAGTATGATGGTGTAACCAAGGAATTAACTATCTCTTACGAAAGTAATCTTGGTATTAAGCAATGGAGGAAAACAGTTTCTACTCCAGAAGAGCTGATGTCCATGGTGGTTACGGCTACGACTGGTAACTACAAGAACTTGCAACAGTTCCAAATCAAACGTTTTGATTTCTATCAAAGTGCCTCTGTTGACGTACGTTATGAAGATGAGCAAGGTCGAGAAATCGCTGAAGGTTCAGTAACTTATCCAAAAGGTGCCTATAAAGGTAAGCCTTATACTACTGAACAAAAAACAATCCCAGGTTATGGCTTTGTTCGGATGAAGAATGGTAGTTTGCCACCTTCAGGAACTCTGGCTGACTGGGGTACCAATGGTACAGTAACCTACGTTTACCGTAAAGGTGCTACAGATGTTAAGACAGAGAAGAAGACTGTCACTCGTAATATTTATTATAAATACAAACCAGGTGTGACAGGACCAACACTTCCGCCAACTTACACTCAAACAGCTGAGTTCACTCGAACTGTGACAGGTGGTAGACCAGGTCCATGGAGCCCTTCATCTAAGAATTTTGCGCCTGTAGATTCTCTAAATGTACCAGGATATACACCAGATATAGCGACAGTTCCAGGACTTACAGTAAATCCAGGTTCTACTCCAAGTGATGTAACGGTTTACTACGACAAGAATGCTCCAAGAGTAACAACAGAAACAAAAGATGTTACTCGTACAATCGCTTACGAATATGAAGATGGTGTGACTTCAGGTCGTCCTGCCCTTCCACGTGAAGTACAACAAAATGTACAATTTACTCGTCAAGTGTCAGAAGACCCAGCGACTGGTAGAAAGACATACGGCAATTGGACACCAAGTCGTCAAACTGTAGATGCGGTTGATACACCAGCGATTAAAGGCTTTACACCGAATAAAACACGTGTAAATTCAGCTTCTGTTTCACCAACAGATCCAAGCTGGCGTGAAATCGTTTCATACCGTAAGAATGATCCGAAAGTAACAACTGAAACTAAGGATGTTACTCGTACAATCGCTTACGAATATGAAGATGGTGTGACTAGAAATCGCCCAACTCTTCCGCAACCGGTTGAACAAACAGTTCAATTTACTCGTCAAGTATCAGAAGATCCAGTAACTGGTAAGAAGACATACGGTAATTGGACTCCAAATACTCGTACTGTAGGTGCGGTTGACAGCCCAGAAGTGTCAGGATTCACACCAAATAAAGCACGTGTGAATTCAGCTACTGTTTCACCAACAGACCCAAGCTGGCGTGAAATTGTAAGCTATTCAGCTGCAACTCAAAAGGGAAGCATCGTTTACCGTACAGATGGTAAAAATGGTGTTCCGGCTAAGACCCTTCACACAGACAACGTAACTGGTAAATCAGATACACCTGTAAACTATACAACAACTGCGAAAATCAATGAATTTAAACAGTTGGGTTATGATCTTGTTAGCGACGGCTTTACTAAAGCTGGCGGGCAAAGATTTGACAGTAACAACAATGTAGATCAAACATGGGAAGTTGTTCTTACTCCACGTATTGAGACAAAACAAGAAACGAAAGATGTTACTCGTAACGTTCGTTACCAATACAAGGATGGAGTGACTACAGGTCGTCCAGCACTTCCTCGCCCAGTTACTCAAACAACAACATTTACTCGCCCAGTTTCTGTGAACAAGGTGACAGGTGTTGAAACTCCTGGTCAATGGAACAAGCCAAGTGAAGAACTTCCAAAAGTTGATTCTCCAGCAGTTACTGGTTTCACTCCAGACAAACCAAGCGTTCCAGCTGCAACTGTTACTCCAACATCTCCTAACGAAGATGAAGTAGTAAGCTACAGCCAAGATGATCAACGTGGTATCATTGAGTATGTAACAGATGGACAAAACGGTGTTCCAGCTAAGACTCTTTATACAGACGGTGTTACAGGTAAATCAGGTGAAGATGTTGCTTATTCAACTGCTAACCGTATCACCCAACTTCAACAAGCAGGTTACAAACTTGTAAGTGATGGCTTCACTCAACCAAATGGTCAGAAGTTTGATAACGATAAGACAAAAGACCAAGTATGGAAAGTTGTCGTTACTCCAGTTATTGAAACAAAACAAGAGAAGAAAGATGTTACTCGAACTATCCAATACCAATATGGTGACGGTGTAACAGCAGGACGCCCAGCGCTTCCTAAGACAGTTACTCAAACAACATCATTCACTCGTCCAGTTTCTGTTAACAAGGTAACAGGTGTGGAAACTCCTGGTGCTTGGGATAAACCAAATGCTAACCTTCCAGAAGTAAACACTCCTGCTATTACAGGCTATAGCCCAGATAAACCAAAAGTTCCAGGTGTAACTGTTGACCCTACTACTGGAGATTCAGTTGAAGTTGTCAATTACAACTTGGATGAACAACGTGGTTCTATTAAGTACGTAACAGATGGTAAGAATGGCGTTCCAGTTAAGACTCTTTATACAGATTCTGTTGCTGGTAAGTCAGGTGAACCAGTAGCTTACTCAACTGTAAATCGTCTCACTCAACTTCAACAAGCAGGTTATAAGCTTGTGAGCGACGGCTTCACTCAACCGAATGGTCAGAAGTTTGATAACGATAAGACAAAAGACCAAACTTGGACAGTTGTTGTAACACCACGCTTGGATGACAATACGAATCCAGCTGATTTGAACAGCAAGGTTACACGTACCATCAAGTATCAATACGCAGATGGTCAAACAGCGGGTCGTCCAGCTCTGAAAGCTCCTGTCACTCAAGAAGCAACCTTCACACGTACTGGTAAAATAAATGCTGTAACTGGTGAAAAGACCTTCACTGCATGGACACCAGCTACGAAAGAATTGGCTCAAGAAGCTACACCAGTTGTAACTGGATTCGTGGCAGATAAGGCCAATGTAGCAGCAAAGACAGTGAAAGCTGGCGACGCTAACAGTGAAGAAGTTGTACAATACAAGAAGCTCGGTTCATACGTACCAAATGTACCAGACGGACTTCCAAAAGTACCAAATCTTCCATATCCAAACAATCCAACAGATCCAACAAAACCAGGCACTGATCTTCCAGTGGTACCAAATGTACCAGGCACTACACCAGTAGGTCCAGATGGTACTACACCATTGACACCGAAAGATCCGAGCGATCCAAGCAAGGGATACAACCCACCACCAATTCCAAGTGATCCAACTCAGGATACACCAATCAATTACGTTAAAGATGGTCAAAAAGCGATTATCACATTCGTAGACCAAGATGACAACAACAAGGAAGTTGGTAAGGTCGTTGAAAGTGG
>NZ_CABPTO010000008.1 GCF_902460355.1 Streptococcus sp. Marseille-P6264 | reverse complement strand
TATCACCTATCCATCCCCTTGTCAACACTTTTTTTAAACTTTTTTATCTTTCTTACAATTTTATTTCCCACCACCTACAAAATCATTGATAAATCAACAACTAAAAGGGAAAGATTAACTCTCCCTTATTCTCTATATCACCGTGCTGCTAAAGTCGCTTAATGCTCTAGCTACAATTAAATTCATTCAAACATACTCAAACTAGTATAATACACAGTCCAATCAATCACATAAAGAAATTTACTTCAGCTTTCTATTAGAGGTTAAAAAGAAATTACTTTATCTCTCATTCATAAGCAGTAACAAGTAGCACTCTTCCCCTTCTTTTCGTTTCTCCAGACCTTTAACAGCTAATTGAAGGAGATCAGCTGCAAATGATTGAATAGAGTCTTGATCCGCTTGTGTTAGCTCAATTTGCGAATACTTTCTGCGCAGCCTTTTATAGTTACGCCCCTCTAATTTGAAGAAATCACAATCTTTAAGATAAGCAGTCACTTCCTCAAGGTTAGCTATCAAGCCCAAATGAAAGGCTGCTGGCGCGAAGGTTCTATTAAGAGGCTGAGCGCAAGTGCTCCTAAATTCGATCGTTCCCCGCGTTGTCAAATCTTGGTACTGATAGCTTCTGTGATTACAAAAATCATCCGTATGGGGGATTACTAGACTTTCCTTGCCACTTAAATTGTATCCCTTGATTTGCTCCTGCTTTAGATACTCTCCGGCTACGATAGGAGGAAAATAATAGGTGTCACCCTCTCGCTCAACATTGAAAATAGCTGTGTTATTTAAATAATTGAAAAAATCTTCCTCATCTTTGAAATCATAGGGATTGACACCGACATTTTCTACTAACAAGCCGTGCATGGACTCTTCCCAAAAACGGTCTCTAGCAATTTTAGTTCGGAAATCTTCGGTTATCAATTCCGAATTGGCGAAAAGATAGGCCTTAGCAGCCTCGATTTGATTGAAGGCATTGATTACCCGGATAAAATTCTCCCGAGAAACATCCAACTGTACCTGACTCCCACAGATATAGCCACCATAATCAGGATGGCGATGGAAGAAATCTCCGCCAATTTTCTCACTCAAAGCCAGATATTGCATCAACATTTGATAGCGAGGATATTTCACGGGTCGATTATCATTTTCCTTCCAGAATGGATGCAAACCGTGCCCCTGAAGTTCATGATGATTTTTGCGCAAAATCTTTTGAATGGTGTCTAGGTAATGATTAAAGCGTCTTTCGACCTCCTGAATCGTTTTCACTTTTCCAAATGCGAACTCTAAAATATTGTAGGACACTTCAAAAAGTATCCGATCTTCGCTATCTGAAGCTTTTAACTGGATAGGATTGCCCTCTGAATCCCTTCTTTCTACGATAAAACCATAGTCTGAATTTAGCCTTACTAACAGCTCCTTTGTTACACGAGTATCTGTCGCTCCTCCCTGAAGATTCACAATCGGAAATTCTAACTCAATCCCAATGTATAAGTCTGGATTTTCTTTTATATTTGCCAAATAACGTTCTTTCAAAATAGCAATCGAATCTTGCATTTCTTCTCCTTCCCTCAAGAAAGTTTTTCTTTTCCCATTCAAAAACGCCTGCTTACGAAATTGTTTTTCACTAAAAGCAATTTCGTAAACAAGCGTCTACGCTTTCATCATGATGATGAGTGTTCCCGCTAGGAAAATTCCTAGCGGTAGACCAGAGCTAGACTAAGAGCTTAAGAACTCCATCATCATAACACTCAACAAAATTGATAAAAATTATACTAATTCAATAATTGCCATTGGCGCAGCATCCCCACGGCGTGGTTCAGTTTTAAGAATACGAGTGTATCCACCATTGCGCTCAGCATAGCGAGGTGCCAATTCAGAGAACAATTTTTGAAGAGCTGTAGTTGTAGTGTATTTGTTAGTCTCTTCATTGTAGTTTTCTGATGCAATTTCGTTACGTACAAAAGCTGCTGCTTGACGACGAGCATGCAAATCACCACGTTTACCAAGAGTAATCATTTTTTCAACTGTTTTACGGATTTCTTTAGCACGAGCTTCAGTTGTTACGATTGATTCATTGATAATCAAGTCAGTAGTCAAATCGCGAAGCATTGCTTTACGTTGTGAGCTAGTGCGTCCTAGTTTACGGTAAGCCATGTATTCCTCCTTTATTTATCATTTCTTAACCCAAGACCAAGGTCAGCAAGTTTAACTTTAACTTCTTCAAGACTCTTGCGGCCCAAGTTACGAACTTTCATCATTTCAGGCTCAGATTTTTCTGTCAAATCAAAGACAGTATTAATTCCTGCGCGTTTCAGACAGTTGTATGAACGAACTGATAGATCCAATTCTTCAATTGTACGTTCCAAAATGCGATCATCTGAAGATTTCTCTGCTTCCTTCATCACATCAGTTGAAATAGCAACTTCTGTTAAATCTGTAAAGAGGTTCAGATGCTCTGTCAGGATACGAGCTGATAGTCCCAAAGCGTCTTCGGGAATAATCGTTCCATTCGTTAAAATTTCAAGGGTAAGTTTATCAAAACCATCGTTGCTACCAACACGAGCTGGTTCAACCTGGTAATTTACTTTTGTCACAGGCGTATAGATAGAATCTACCGCAAGTGTGCCTACTGGTGCATCATCTTTTTTATTTTCGTCAGCTGGCACATATCCACGACCGCTATTCACAGCCATTTTCGCTTTAAAGCGAGCACCTTCACTGATTGTAAAGAGATAATGATCAGGGTTTACAATTTCGATATCACTGTCTGTCAAAATGTCTCCAGCAGTTACTTCTGCAGGACCTTCAACATCCAATTCAATCATCTTTTCGTCTTGGACGTAAGATTTTACAGCAATCCCCTTGATGTTCAGAATAATCTGCATCACATCTTCACGGACCCCAGAAATCGTATCAAATTCGTGCAATACTCCTTCAATGTTGATAGAAGTCACTGCTGCACCTGGAAGTGAGGCGAGAAGTACACGACGAAGCGAATTTCCAAGTGTTGTACCGTAACCGCGTTCTAGCGGTTCAACTACAAACTTGCCATAATTTTTATTTTCATCAATTTTTGTTATATTTGGTTTTTCAAACTCAATCATTTAGTTAACTCCCTCTTAAACGAAAAGCAGTGTAATTGTTTATGATTATACACGGCGACGTTTTGGAGGACGAGCACCATTGTGTGGCACAGGAGTCACATCACGAATAGCAGTTACTTCCAGACCAGCTGCAGCAAGTGCACGAATAGCTGACTCACGACCAGAACCTGGACCTTTAACTGTAACTTCAACTGATTTAAGACCGTGTTCTTGTGCAGACTTAGCAGCTGCTTCAGATGCCATTTGGGCAGCAAATGGTGTAGATTTACGAGAACCTTTAAAACCAAGAGCACCAGCAGATGACCAAGCAATCGCATTACCATGCACATCAGTAATCATAACAATAGTGTTATTAAATGTAGCGTGAATATGTGCAATACCAGATTCGATATTTTTCTTCACACGACGTTTACGTGTTGGTTTAGCCAAGACTTTTACCTCCTATATTATTTTTTCTTACCTGCAATCGCAACGGCTTTACCTTTACGAGTACGAGCATTGTTTTTAGTGTTTTGTCCACGGACAGGAAGTCCACGACGGTGACGGATACCACGGTATGAACCGATTTCCATCAAACGTTTGATGTTAAGGTTTACTTCACGACGAAGGTCACCTTCAACCTTGATTGCATCCACTTCGCGACGGATTGCGTCTTCTTGATCTGATGTCAAATCTTTGACACGGATGTCTTCTGAGATTCCAGCCGCAGCCAAAATTTTCTTAGATGTTGGAAGTCCGATACCATACACGTAAGTAAGTGAAACGACTACACGTTTGTCATTTGGAATGTCAACTCCAGCAATACGAGCCATGTTTTCTCCTTTCTATCTTATCCTTGACGTTGTTTGTGTTTTGGATTTGCTGGGCAAATTACCATAACACGGCCATTACGACGAATAACTTTGCAGTATTCGCAAATTGGTTTGACCGATGGTCTTACTTTCATTTCTTATCCCTCCAAGTTTTTCGATTATTTAAAGCGGTACGTGATCCGTCCACGTGTCAAATCATAAGGACTCATCTCGACAGTAACACGATCTCCCGCTAAAATACGAATATAGTTTTTACGAATTTTACCAGAAACTGTTGCTAAAATCTGATGTCCATTTTCAAGTTCAACCGTAAACATTGCGTTCGGCATCGTATCAACTACTTTGCCTTCGACTTCAATCACATCGTCTTTTGCCACGCAAAAGCACCTCCCTAAATTTCGATAGATTCCTCTGAGCACAGAGGTAACAATTATAAGTCAGACTAACTCATTGTATCACTACTTGTCAAATATTGCAAGCGGGAAAAACGCTTTTATTTTAAATTTGACAAGACTTTTTCGATATCTGAGAAGACTGCCTCAATCTCTTGATTGCCCTGAATGTCGTGAACGAGTCCTTTAGCGCGGTAATGATCAATAATTGGTTGGCCTTGAGCGATATTAACATCCAAACGACGTTTTACTGTTTCAGGTTTGTCGTCTTCACGTTGATAGTAATCTTCTTCTTTGTAATCCACTGGTGGGTTGAAAACTTTGTGGAAGGTTTCCCCTGTTTCGCGGTGAATAATCCGTCCGCTCAAACGTTCTAACAAACTATCTGGATTTACTTCGATATTGATAACTGCGTCAAGTTGGATACCTAGATCCGCAAGGATTTTATCCAAAGCATGGGCTTGATCAATTGTCCGTGGATAACCATCCAACAAGAAACCAGTTTCTTTAATATCATCCTGTGCCAAGCGCTCTTTCACGATTCCGTTCGTCACTTCATCTGGCACCAACTCGCCTTTAGAAATGTAGGATTTCGCTAAAACACCCATTTCTGTTTCATTGGCCATAGCAGCACGGAACATATCCCCAGTTGAAATATGTGCCACGTGGAATTGTTCCACAATTTTGGCTGCCTGTGTTCCCTTGCCTGCACCTGGCAAGCCCATAATCAAAAGATTCATGTTTTGTCTCCTTTTTTGTTTTTAAAGCAATCTATTAAAACACTTAATAAACTTTTTTAAAAACAAAATAGAAGGTTGACTAAGTCAACCTATTTCTATTCTGTTGTAGTATCCATAAATCCGACATACTTACGCTTCAGAAGATAACCTTCCAACTGTTTCATTCCTTCAATACCTGTTGAAATGATGATAAGAAGACTAGTTCCTCCAAGAGCAACTGCATCGGTCAGACCGAAAAGATCTTTGGCTAGGATCGGAATGATTGTGATAATCCCTAGGAAAAGTGAGCCAACTGTCGCCAAACGGCGAAGCAATTTAGACATATATTCTTCCGTTCCCTTACCTGGACGAACACCTGGGATGTAGGCTCCACTCTTTTGTAAATTCTCTGCTGTCTTTTCAGGATTAATTTGTACAAATGTATAAAAGAAAGTAAAGAGAATAATCAAGAGAGCATAGGTAAACATACCACTGATGGTTGTAGTCGCCAGAAGAGCCTGTGCCGTCCGAACCCAGGATGCGTTATAGCCCATAGCACTTACAAATTGGAAGATGGCTGCTGGAGCAGCTGTAATCGAACTTGCAAAGATAACTGGGATAACACCAGCAGGATTCACTTTTAACGGTAGGTAGGAACTTGAAGGGGCACCTTGAGCAATCTTCGTATATTGAATTGGAATTTTGTACTCAGCTTGTTGCACAAAGGTTGTGAAATAGATAATCACCAAAACTGCAACAATTAAAATCCCAACGAAAATCAGAGACGAATTGAGTCGATCGCTCGGGATATTAACAAAGTAATCTTCATAGATCCCTTTGATCATACCAGGAATACCAGATACAATCCCTGCAAAGATAATCATGGATACACCATTACCATAACCCTTATCTGTGATTTGCTCTCCTAACCAGGTCACAATTACTGAACCGGTCGTGAGGAGGGCACCAATCAAAAGATAGGTTTGCCAATTTGGATTCGCTACTAATTTGGTTCTTGACAAAGTCGCAAATCCAGCTGTAATCCCGATGGATTGGACAAAGGCCAATACCAGGGAAATATAGCGAGTTGCTTGATTAAGCTTTCTCCGTCCGACTTCCCCTTGCTTGCCCCACTCTACAAATTTTGGAAGCAAGTCCATTTGCAAGAGCTGAACCACGATTGAAGCCGTGATATAGGGACTAACCCCAAGGGCGAAAACAGAGAAGTTCCGCATGGCATTCCCAGAAACCAAACTAAGCATGTTTAAGAAAGGTAAATCACTTAAACTATTCAATGCTTTCGCATTAATTCCTGGAACGGTTATGGTTGTACCAATACGGAAAACTAAGATGATGAACAGTGTGAACAAAATCTTAGACCGTACTTGTTTTATTTTAAGTGCGTCTTTTAATAGCTTGAAAAACATAGGTCACCTCTCTTAGATGACTTCGACTGAACCACCTTTAGCAGTGATAGCTTCTTCAGCTGATTTAGAGAATTTAGCTGCTTTAACAGTCAACTTCTTAGTCAATTCTCCGTTACCAAGAATCTTAACACCAGATTTTTCAGCTTTTACAATACCTGCTTCGATGAGAACCACTGGAGTTACTTCTGCACCATCTTCGAAAAGATTTAATTGGTCAAGGTTAACAATCGCGTATTCTTTACGGTTTACATTCAAGAAACCACGTTTTGGTACACGACGGAACAATGGAGTTTGTCCACCTTCAAAACCAAGACGAACACCGCCACCGCTACGTGCTTTTTGACCTTTTTGACCGCGACCAGAAGTTTTACCGTTACCTGATGAAGTACCGCGACCAACACGGTTGCGAACTTTACGTGAACCTGCAGCAGGTTGTAATTCATGAAGTTTCATTATTTTTTCTCCTCTTTTGTAAAATGCTAGCGCTCGTACCAGAGAAAAGGTGTCTCTGATACAAACTCGCCTATACATATATTTAGTTTTAGGGGCTGAGAAAATTCTCAAATCCCCTAATGTATCTTAATAAAAGTCTTTCAGCTAAGGCTTACTTAACTTCTTCAACAGTTACCAAGTGAGATACAGCAGTGATCATACCGCGTACCGCTGGATTGTCTTCTTTGATAACTGAGCTGTTCAATTTGCCAAGTCCAAGTGCTACAACAGTTTTACGTTGTGACGGGATGCGTCCGATTGGAGACTTAGTCAAAGTAATTTTAATTTGAGCCATGAGTTCCCCTTTCTTAAGCCAAGTCAGAAACTGAAATACCACGAAGGGCAGCAACTTCTTCAGCGCGTTTCAATTGTTTCAAGCCTTCAACAGTTGCGCGAACGATGTTGATTGGAGTGTTTGAACCAAGTGATTTAGATGTAACATCTGCCACACCTGCCAATTCGATGACGGCACGAACAGCACCACCAGCAGCAACTCCAGAACCTTCAACAGCTGGCTTAAGCAATACTTTCGCTCCACCAAATTCTGAAAGAACTTCGTGAGGAATAGTTGTACCAACCATTGGAACTTCGATCAAGTTTTTCTTCGCATCTTCAACTGCTTTACGGATAGCTTCTGGTACTTCTTGAGCTTTACCAGTACCGAAACCAACACGACCGTTGCGGTCACCAACTACTACAAGAGCTGCAAAACGAAGACGACGTCCACCTTTAACAACTTTAGTAACACGGTTGACTGCAACTAAGCGTTCTTCAAGTTCAACTGCATTGTCTTTAAATGCCATTTTCTAGTGTCCTCCCTATTAGAATTTCAATCCGTTTTCACGAGCTGCATCAGCCAAAGCTTTTACACGTCCGTGATAGAGATATCCACCGCGGTCAAACACCACTTCAGAAATACCTTTAGCAACTGCACGTTCTGCAACGAGTTTACCTACAACAACGGCTTGTTCAGTTTTAGTTCCTTTTGAAACTTCTTTGTCAAGAGTTGAAGCGCTTGCGAGCGTTACACCCGCTACGTCATCAATCACTTGAGCGTAGATGCCTGTATTAGAACGGAATACGTTCAAACGTGGGCGATCAGCAGTTCCAGAGAGTTTTCCGCGAACGCGACGGTGGCGTTTTTGGCGGATTTTATTTTTATCTGGTTTCGTAATCACAATTTTCACCTCTTATTATTATTGACGTGCCTTAGCACAAAATCGGAAAATAAATTGGCTGGCTGAAATGATCAGCCAATCAATATTATTTACCAGTTTTACCTTCTTTGCGGCGAACGAATTCACCAACGTAACGGATACCTTTACCTTTATATGGTTCTGGTGCACGAAGGCTACGTACATAAGCAGCTGTTTGTCCAACTGCTTCTTTTGAAATTCCGCTAACAACGATTGTTGTTGGGTTTGGAAGTTCAAAAGTAATTCCTTCTGGAGCTTCAACTTCGTCTGGATGGGATTTACCAACAGCCAAAACAAGTTTAGTTCCTTGAAGTTGTGCACGGTAACCAACCCCACGCATTTCAAGTTCTTTCTTGAATCCTTCTGATACTCCAACAACCATGTTGTTCAAAAGGGCACGAGTAGTTCCGTGGATTGTTTTCATTTCTTTTGAATCGTTTGGACGGTGAAGAGTTACTTCAGTTCCTTCCACACGGATTTCAATATCTTTTGAGAACTCACGAGTCAGTTCTCCTTTAGGTCCTTTTACAGTTACAACGTTGTCATTGTTAGTGATTTCAACACCAGCAGGCAACACGATAACTTTATTACCAATACGTGACATGTTTATTTTCTCCTGTTAAATTGTCAGGCCAGAATGGCCAGTTTTCACGGGGGGCATTCGGATTAGAGCAAACCTAGTTTCTTTCGAAAAGCTTTGACAAACTCCTGATATTCTGTCAATACATCAATAGCCGCAGGACTATAACCAATTTCACATAAAAGAGATACAAGGTCATCTTTTGACAATTCAGCCAAAGCGTCTTCTGCAACAATAAGTTTTTCATTCAATTCAGTAGCTTTCATCTTTTTCTCCTAAACTAATTTACTCTCTATTTAGCTGATCAGTAAATCAGCTAAATTGAACACGAGCTATGGTCTGTGTGAAAAAGACAAATCTTCCTAGAGTGTTAACACTCTTTGTCAGATTTCCTATTTTCACATTGCCCATGACGCTCTTTGTATCTTGATTTTACCAAACGTAAGCGATAACTTCCCCACCAACATTCTTTTGGCGCGCTTCCTTATCAGTAAGCAAACCTTCAGATGTTGAAAGGATAGCAATTCCAAGTCCGTTCAAGACTTTTGGAAGATCTTCGCGTTTCTTGTAAACACGTAGACCTGGTTTTGAAACACGTTTCAAACCAGTGATAACTTTTTCACCATTTTGTCCGTACTTAAGGAATACACGGATGATGCCTTGTTTGTCATCTTCGATGATTTCAACGTTTTTTACAAAACCTTCACGCTTCAGGATTTCAGCAATCCCTTTTTTGATATTTGATGCAGGTACTTCAAGTACTTCGTGCTTCGCTTGGTTAGCGTTACGGATACGAGTCAAAAAGTCTGCAATTGGGTCAGTCATAACCATTTTATATTTCTCCTCTTACTAGTAGTTTGCAAGCTGCACTTGCTAGTTAATGATTGAGCTAAGCTCAGAATATGTTTCTAGATTTCAATTCCTAAGTGAGTCTAGGCATCGGCTTGCAGGCATAACTAAAGTTAGGCAAAAGCCGATAACAAAGAATCACGATGGAATTGGAAGCTAGAATTACCAAGATGCTTTGGTAACGCCTGGGATTTGTCCTTTGTATGCTAATTCACGGAAGCAAACACGGCAAAGTTTAAACTTGCGGTAAACTGAATGTGGACGGCCACATTTTTCACAACGAGTATAAGCTTGCGTAGAGAACTTCGCTGGGCGTTTGTTCTTAGCAATCATTGATTTTTTAGCCATTTGTTTTACCTCCTATATTATTTTGCAAAAGGCATTCCAAGGCCTGTAAGCAATGCACGTGACTCTTCGTCAGTGTTAGCAGTTGTTACGATAACGATATCAAGACCGCGAGTCTTATCAACGTCATCAAAGTTGATTTCTGGGAAGATCAATTGCTCTTTCACACCAAGAGTGTAGTTTCCGCGTCCATCAAATGATTTTGTTGGAACACCGTGGAAGTCACGTACACGTGGAAGAGATACAGTAACCAATTTATCCAAGAACTCATACATACGTTCGCCACGAAGGGTTACTTTAGCACCGATCGCTACACCTTCACGAAGACGGAAGCCGGCGATTGATTTTTTAGCTTTAGTGATAAGTGGTTTTTGACCTGAGATAAGAGCAAGCTCTTCAGCTGCTTTTTCAAGGTTTTTAGCGTTTGATACAGCGTCACCGACACCCATGTTCAAAACGATTTTATCCACTTTTGGCACAGCCATAACAGATGAGTAGTTGAACTTTTCAGTCAAAGCAGGAACTACTTCTTTAAGATATTTTTCTTTTAAACGATTTGCCATTATACTTCTCCTTTCCTTCGTGATTAGTCAAGCACTTCGCCTGATTTTTTGTTGTAACGAACTTTCTTGCCGTCTACAAACTTGTAACCAACGCGTCCTGCAACACCATTTTTGTCAAGAACTTGAACGTTTGACGCATGGATTGGTGCTTCTTTTTCTACGATAGCACCTTGAGGGTTTTCGCTATTTGGTTTTTGGTGCTTCTTAACAAGGTTAACACCTTCAACAACAACTTTGTTTACTTTTGGAAGAGCTGCAACAACAAGTGCTTCAACACCCTTGTCCTTACCAGCAATTACGCGAACTTTGTCGCCTTTTTTTACAAACATTATTAGGTTTCTCCTTTAATTTCTTACGCCCATGAGGGCACCCTGGAAAACTTCCAGGGGACTTGTTTGATTTTTAGATTAAAGTACTTCTGGAGCCAATGATACGATCTTCATGAAGCCACCGTCACGCAATTCGCGAGCAACTGGGCCGAAGATACGAGTTCCGCGAGGAGTTTTGTCTTCACGGATGATGACTGCAGCGTTTTCGTCGAATTTGATGTATGAACCATCTTTACGACGAGCACCTGATTTAGTACGAACGATAACCGCTTTTACAACGTCACCTTTTTTAACCGCACCACCAGGAGTAGCTTGTTTTACAGATGCAACGATGACATCACCGATGTTGGCGAACTTACGTCCTGAACCACCAAGAACTTTGATTGTCAGGATTTCGCGAGCACCGCTGTTGTCAGCAACTTTCAAACGAGTTTCTGTTTGAATCATTTAAGTTTTCTCCTTTCTGGTTTGATTAGATGATAACCGCTTCTTCAACAACTTCTACAAGACGGAAGCGTTTTGTAGCTGAAAGCGGACGAGTTTCCATGATACGAACGATATCGCCTTCTTTGGCAACATTGTTTTCATCATGTGCTTTGTACTTCTTAGAGTAGTTAATACGCTTACCATAGACTGGGTGGTTACGTTTTGTTTCAACTACAACTGTGATTGTCTTATCCATCTTGTCAGAAACGACGCGTCCGACGAGGGTTTTACGTTGATTACGTTCCATTTTAGAATTTCTCCTTTCCCAAGTCTATTATTTAACTTCTGATTGAACAGTTTTGATACGTGCGATTTGTTTTTTCACTTCTTTCAAACGCGCTGTCTGCTCCAATTGACCAGTAGCGGCTTGGAAACGAAGGTCAAACAATTCTTTCTTCAATTCATTTTCACGCTTCGCGAGTTCTTCTTGAGAAAGACCACGAAGTTCTTTAACAAAATCTTGAATTTCTTTAAGTTTCATGCTTTCTCCTTATTCTGCTTCACGCTTTACGAATTTACATTTAACTGGCAATTTGTGGCTTGCAAGACGAAGAGCTTCACGAGCGATTTCTTCTGATACGCCAGCGATTTCAAACATCACTTTACCACGTTTAACTGGTGCTACCCAACCTTCTGGAGCCCCTTTACCAGATCCCATCCGTACACCGATTGCTTTTGCAGTGTATGATTTGTGTGGGAAGATTTTGATCCAAACTTTACCACCACGTTTCATGTAACGAGTCATAGCGATACGGGCAGCTTCAATTTGACGGTTAGTGATCCAGTGGCTAGTAGTTGCTTGAAGACCATATTCTCCAAAAGTTACTTCTTTACCACCTTTAGCTTCACCACGCATTTTTCCGCGGAATTCGCGACGGTGTTTAACACGTTTAGGTACTAACATTGGTTATTTACCTCCTTTAGTGTTTTTACGAGCTGGAAGAACTTCACCACGGTAGATCCATACTTTAACACCAAGTTTACCGTAAGTAGTATCAGCTTCTTCCCAAGCGTAATCGATATCCGCACGAAGGGTGTGAAGTGGAACAGTTCCTTCAGAGTATCCTTCGCTACGAGCGATATCTGCACCGTTCAAACGACCTGATACTTGAGTTTTGATTCCTTTAGCTCCTGCACGCATTGCACGTTGGATTGCTTGTTTTTGAGCACGACGGAAAGCAACACGTTGCTCCAATTGACGAGCAATTCCTTCACCAACAAGGTGAGCATCCAAATCTGGAGATTTGATCTCGATGATGTTGATGTGTACTTGTTTTCCAGTCAATTTGTTAAGTTTTGCACGAAGTGCATCAACGTTAGCTCCACCTTTACCGATAACCATACCTGGTTTAGCAGTGTGAAGTGAAACGTTAACTTTGTTTACTGCGCGTTCGATTTCAATAGTTGAAACAGCTGCGTCAGCTAATTCATTTTGAACGAATTTACGGATTGCAAGATCTTCATGAAGGTAATCCGCGTATTCTTTTTCAGCATACCATTTGGCATCCCAATCACGGATGATGCCGACACGCATACCAATTGGATGTACTTTTTGACCCACGATGTTACCTCCTTATTTTTCTGCAACAACCACAGTGATGTGGCTTGTGCGTTTGTTGATTGGTGAAGCTGAACCTTTAGCGCGCGGACGGAAACGTTTCATAGTTGGTCCTTCGTTTGCGAAAGCTTCAGATACTACCAAATTAGCTTTTTCCAAACCAAAGTTGTTTTCAGCATTAGCGATTGCAGAGATCAATACTTTTTCGATAATGCCAGCAGCTTTGTTTGGAGTGAATTTCAAGATTGCGATTGCGTCAGCGACGTTTTTACCACGGATATTGTCAAGAACTAGACGAGTTTTACGAGGTGAAACACGCACTGTACGAGCCATTGCTTTAGCTGAAGTAATTTCTGCCATTTATGTTCTCCTTATTTTCTACGTGTTTTCTTGTCGTCTGCAGCGTGACCTTTGTAAGTACGAGTTGGTGCAAATTCACCAAGCTTGTGACCTACCATGTCTTCTTGGATGTAAACAGGCACGTGTTTACGTCCGTCATAGACTGCGATTGTGTAACCGATGAAACTTGGGAAAATCGTTGAACGACGTGACCAAGTTTTGATAACTTTTTTCTTTTCGTCATTAGCTTGAGCTTCAACTTTTTTCATCAAATGCTCATCGACGAAAGGTCCTTTTTTAAGACTGCGTCCCATTTTTATGTTTTCTCCTTTAAAATAAGTACCACAGCGGCCTGCGCTGCTAAGCAGCGCTACCGAGCTGGCGGATAGATTGTTTTAGATTATTTCTCGTTGCGACGACGAACGATAAGTTTGTCAGATTTCGCTTTCTTGTTACGAGTTTTAAGACCAAGAGCAGGTTTGCCCCATGGAGTAGATGGCGCTTTACGACCAACTGGTGCTTTACCTTCACCACCACCGTGTGGGTGATCGTTAGGGTTCATTACAGAACCGCGAACTGTTGGACGGATACCTTTCCAACGGCTACGACCTGCTTTACCAAGGTTAACCAAGCCATGTTGTTCGTTTCCGACAACACCAACTGTAGCACGGCAAGTACCAAGGATCATACGAACTTCGCCTGATTGAAGACGAACAAGAGTGTATTTACCTTCTTGACCCAATACTTGAGCAGAAGCTCCAGCAGCACGGACCAATTCACCACCACGACCTGGCTTCAACTCAATGTTGTGAACCAAAGTACCAACTGGGATGTTAGCAAGTGGAAGTGCGTTACCGACTTTGATATCTGCTTCAGGACCTGAAACGATACGTTGACCTACTTCAAGACCTTTAGGAGCGATGATGTATGCTTTCACACCGTCAGTGTAGTGTACCAAAGCGATGTTTGCTGAACGGTTTGGATCGTACTCGATAGTTTTAACTACTGCTTCAACAGCGTCTTTGTTACGTTTGAAGTCAATCAAACGGTAGTGACGTTTGTGGCCGCCACCTTGGTGACGAACAGTGATGCGACCGTTGTTATTACGACCAGCCTTGCTCTTCAAAGAAACAAGCAAAGATTTTTCTGGAGTGCTAGTAGTGATTTCAGCGAAATCCAAAGAAGTCATATTACGGCGACCGTTTGTTGTTGGTTTATAAACACGAATTCCCACGATATTTCCTCCTTAGATTATTCTGCTTCAGCAGCTCCGAACAACTCGATTGCTTTTGAATCTGCTGTCAGAGTGATGATAGCTTTTTTAGTTTTGTTTGTAAAACCAGTGTAACGTCCAACGCGTTTTGCTTTAGGTTTTACGTTGATAGTGTTGACATTAGCAACTTTAACTCCTTCAAAAGCAGCTTCAACAGCTTGCTTGATCAAAAGTTTGTGAGCGCGAGTGTCTACCTCAAATACGTATTTGCCTGCTTCAAGCTGAGCCATTGAGCTTTCAGTGATGACAGGCTTTTTGATAACGTCATACAAATTCATTATGCAAGAACCTCCTCAATTTTAGAGATAGCTGCTTGAGTAACAAGAAGTTTGTCGCTGTTTGCGATGTCAAGAACACTTGCTGTTGTTGCTGTTGCAACTTTAACGTTTGGAAGGTTACGTGCTGAAAGTGCAGCAAATTCATTTCCTTCTTCAAGAATAACAAGTACTTTTGTGTCAATGCTCAATGCTGCAAGCACTTTTGCAAACTCAGCAGTTTTTGGAGCTGTAAATGAAAGGCTGTCTACAGCTACGAATTTGTTTTCAGCAACTTTTTCAGAATAAACTGACTTCAATGCCAATCTACGAACTTTTTGTGGAAGTTTGTAGGCATATGAACGAGGAGTTGGACCGAAGACGATACCACCACCACGCCATTGTGGAGAGCGGATAGAACCTTGACGAGCACGTCCAGTTCCTTTTTGACGCCATGGTTTGCGTCCGCCGCCTGATACTGCAGAACGGTTTTTAACAGCATGAGTTCCTTGACGGAGGCTAGCGCGTTGGCTGATGATCACGTCGAAGACAACTGATTCGTTTGGTTCGATACCAAAGATTGCGTCGTTAAGAACTACTTCACCAGCTTCTTTACCAGTTTGGTCAAATAATTTTACGTTTGCCATTGTGACTGATTTCCCCTTTCTTTATTATTTACCAGCTTTAACTGCTGATTTGATAGTGATAAGAGATTTCTTAGCACCAGGTACGTTTCCTTTGATCAAGATAACGTTTTTCTCTGGAACAACTTGAACGATTTCAAGGTTTTGAATCGTTACACGGTTGCCACCCATACGTCCAGCCAAGTGTTTATTTTTGAAAACACGGTTTGGCGCAACTGGTCCCATTGAACCAGGACGACGGTGGTAACGTGAACCGTGAGCCATTGGACCACGAGATTGGCCGTGGCGTTTGATTACACCTTGGAAACCTTTACCTTTTGAAGTTCCTGTTACATCAACAACATCACCAGCTTCGAATGTATCAACTGTGATTTCCGCACCAACTTCCAAGCCTTCAATGTTTTTGAATTCACGAATGAAGCGCTTAGGAGCCGTGTTAGCTTTCGCTACATGTCCTTTAGCAGGTTTGTTGCTCAATACGTCACGAAGGTCGTCAAAACCAACTTGAACTGCGTTGTAACCATCTGTTTCAACTGTTTTTACTTGAAGAACAACGTTTGGAGTTGCTTCAACAACAGTTACAGGGATTAATTCGCCAGCTTCGGTGAAGATTTGAGTCATTCCCACTTTTTTCCCTAAGATTCCTTTTGTCATGAGAAAATGTTTCCTTTTCTATTTTTTTTATCTAAAAAGTTTTTAACGAGCGTTTTTTATGCTCAAGATACCAAGCTTTAAATTAAAGTTTGATTTCTACGTTC
Organism: Streptococcus sp. Marseille-P6264; assembly: GCF_902460355.1. Lineage (GTDB taxonomy): Bacteria > Bacillota > Bacilli > Lactobacillales > Streptococcaceae > Streptococcus. The sequence continues at coordinate 68,938 of NZ_CABPTO010000008.1, read as the reverse complement.
ACACCGCTTGGAAGGTCCAACTTCATCAAAGCGTCAACTGTTTTTTGAGTTGGGTTGATGATGTCGATCAAGCGTTTGTGAGTACGCATTTCAAATTGTTCGCGAGAATCTTTGTATTTGTGAGTCGCACGAATGATTGTGTAGAGGCTACGTTCAGTTGGAAGTGGGATTGGACCCGCAACTTCAGCACCTGTACGTGCAGCAGTTTCTACGATTTTTGCAGCCGCTGTGTCAAGTGTACGATGTTCGTAAGCTTTCAAACGGATGCGGATTTTTTTGTTTGCCATCTTTTTCTCCTTTTTTCGTCTATTTAAGATAATAGGCTAGCTCCACAAGAAAACCGACAAGCGATTGCGTGGCAATGCAACCGAGCGTGTCGCAACCTCTTGCATCAAAGCTACACGCTGTTTTTTACAGCACCATAGTATCTTAACACAAAGAACCAAGCATTGCAAGGGATTTGAGTATTTTTTTAAAGATTTTTAGGATAATTTTTTATGAAAGTGTTTTCTAAGTGACTTATTAATCTTGTAATCATTTATATAGAAGAAAATTTAGATTATTCTACCTATTCGTTTGAGTTTTTGCTCAAAAAATAAAAATGCTCACTGACGCATGTCAGTGAGATTAAAAATGAAAAATTTGCTTTTAGCTACTTTGTTTTATAACAAAGGGCTGTCCCTTTCAATACGAAAGTCGTTTCCTGACTGGCAGATGACAAGGTCGGCAGCCGCTAGATAGGGTTGATAAAAGTGCCTATATTGCTCTCGCCGAGCTAAATGCGTCTGCTCTATCCACTCCGGTCTACGTTCTCGCACAGCCACATCCCGCGCCAAGCGGCGTTCTAACTCAGTTTGATCATCCGTGTAAAAGCAAATCGATAAATCAAACAAGCTTTTAGACAAAAAAGCTGCCGACATGCCTTCTACTATTAGAATCGGCTTTTGAGCTGACAAACGCAAACTCGGTGACCAAGCTTTTCCAATGCTCAGAATATCCAGACCAGACTGCAAAGCACAAATATCGCGCTCCAGACTACTGAGTTCATGAACAGCTGGGATACAAGCCGTCACTTTTTGATGAGGAAAATCCTTAGAACTGAGCAAATCGCGATACTCTCCAGTAATTACATAAGGATCTGTTTCCAGAAGATTAGCTTCTTCCTCACCCAAGGTTAGCTGAAGTTTTCGAGCAAAAGTTGACTTACCTGAAGCTCCGTGACCAAAAATCCTCAGAGTGTGCTTTTGACCATCCGACAGGTAGTCTACCAAGCTTTCCAACAATTTTCCTTCATCAGACATGGACTCTCCTTTCAAATGGAGCTTTTAGAAATTTCGATTGGATCGATTATAGCCGTAGCGTTCCATAAAATCTTCACGGAATTCTAACAAGTTATCATCCATAATAGCTTGGCGAACTTTCTTCATAAGGTTTACCAAGAAGTAAAGATTGTGGTAACTGGTCAAGCGAAGTCCAAAGGTTTCATCAGCCTTGAGCAGGTGGCGGATATAGGCCCGCGTGTAGTTTGTACAAGTGTAGCAATCACAGTCGTGATCCAGTGGCGTGAAATCTTCCTCAAATTGGGCATTTTTAACAACCAGACGTCCCTCGCTGGTCATGCAGGTGCCGTTTCGGGCAATCCGAGTCGGCAGAACGCAGTCAAACATATCCACCCCGCGGATGACACCGTCAATCAAACTATCTGGCGCTCCAACTCCCATGAGATAGCGAGGTTTGTTTTCAGGCAGCAAGGGCGTTGTGAAGTCCAGCACCGCATTCATCTCCTCGTGAGACTCGCCAACAGCCAGACCTCCAATAGAGTAGCCTGGGAAATCCATGCTGACCAAGTCTTGAGCAGACTGGCGACGCAAATCTTCAAAGCCAGCGCCCTGAACAATCCCAAAGAGACCTTGGTCATGCGGACGAGTATGAGCCTTAAGTCCCCGCTCCGCCCAACGGCTAGTCCGCTCAATCGACTTCTTGACATAGTCATAAGGCTGATAGAACTGCGGACACTCATCAAAGGACATCATGATGTCGCTGCCCAGATTGTTCTGGATAGAGATGGCTTTCTCTGGCGACAGGAACATTTTGGAGCCGTTGAGGTGGTTTTTGAAAGTCACCCCTTCTTCTGTGATGTTACGGCTGTCAGCTAGAGAATAAACCTGAAAACCACCACTATCGGTCAGAATAGGCTGGTCCCAGTTCATGAACTTGTGCAGGCCACCTGCACGGGCAATCAGTTCATCACCCGGCCGCAACCAGAGGTGGTAAGTATTGGCCAAAATGATACCAGAACCCATTTGCTTGAGTTCTTCTGGTGACTGGGTCTTGACCGTAGCCTGAGTACCGACCGGCATAAACATAGGCGTTGGGAAGGTCCCGTGGGGCGTGATAATCTCCCCCAAACGGGCACCTGTGTGCTTTTCTTTTTTGATCAAACGATACTGAATCGGTGAATCTGACATGTTTCCTCCTGCTGGGAAAGACAGTCCCAGCTATTTTCTTCTATAAAATAAGCGACAAGCGCTCATAAGATACCGTATGATTTTACCAAAAAAAGTCTTGTCTGTCACGATATGTGGTATAATAAAAATCATGAAATGGAGGTCTGTATGAATTTAAGCGAAATCCGTGCCCAGGCACGAACCATCCGAAATCAAACCAACGGCATTTTCTCACTCTTTGCCATTCCAACTCTGGTAACCATTTTATCTACCTATCTGTCACCTAACCGTCATTTAGAGGAAATTATCCCCCAGCTGGAAATCAATCAGGCCTTTGTTGTGATTTTTGGTCGTCAAATTTTTCCACAAATCGTAGAATTTATCATCGCCTTGCTCTTTTTATCTGCTAGCTTCAGCATGATGGAAGTCGTCCGGAAAAAACGCGAGACGGTTGGCTTTACGGATATTGGTCGAATCTTTTCTGCTGAGCTTTTCTCACCTATTTTTATCACACAACTGACCAAAAGCATTCTCCTCTTGCTGTGGAATTCTATCAGCCTTGTCGGTTCATTTTTCCTTATTTTCAGCAGTTACAAGGTGCTAGCTATTTATGGAAAAATATCCGATTTGTCCCAATTGACAGCTGCTAGTCCTGAAGTGGAGCAAATCGTCAGCTATGCGCCCATGATGTTTCTTGGGACTCTCATTGTCTTGGCTGGTACGGCAGTCTTCCTGATGGCCAACTACGCTTACTCTCAGACCGACTTCATCCTTTATGATCAGCTGAGTACTGGCACCTACCAAGGTCCTTGGCAAGTTCTTGTGCAAAGTAGACGCATGATGAAAGGCTATAAGTGGAAGCGTTTCTTGCTGGATCTGAGCTTTATCGGCTGGTATATCCTGATTGGTATCACACTGGGAATCGCTGGAGTCGTGGCCTATCCTTATATCACAACAGCTCGGGTGCTCTTTTATGAAAATTTAAAATCACTAAGTAAGTAAAAGGAGGCTGGGACAAAAGTCCTAGCCTCTCAATTGTCTTTGGATTATCGAGCAAGACGCAGTGGTTGAGTGGGTTCTACTAGGCTGGTTTCATCAGCTTTTACAGCCCTACTCAACTGTGCGGAGGTGGGACGACGAAATCGAATTCTATCGAATGACCAATTTCTGTCCCACTCTCTTTTTTCGTCTAGATTTAACGCAGTTGGACCTTCAGCACCAAGGGTAAGTCGCCTGCTACAGTCGGCATGAAGACGCGTAAACCTTGGGGCCTTTGTTCCCATTCGAGTGCTTCATCATAGCCTAGTAAGGTTACCTCTTCTATGATGCCATGAAAGCGAGAAGCGGGATTTTCTCTTTCGTCAGCCAAGGCCTGAATCGTCAGCCACTGATTTACTGCAGGCTCCATCAAAAAGGCATAAATTGCTCCGCCCTTGGCCGTGAAACGGAAATCCTGACTCGTGTAAATCACGGCGCTTCCATCTGAAAACGGCCCGCTAGCTGGCTGCGTTGGTCCTTCTCCAAATTGCCTCCACGCGCGTGAATCATAGATCGCTTGGCCATTCACTTGGAGCCAAGCCCCGATCTCTCTCAAGATTTCTTGATCTTTTTCTGGAATCGCCCCGTCTCCTTTTGGCCCGATATTGAGCAGCAAATTCCCATTTTTTGACACCACATCAATCAAGGTCTGGATGATTTCTTTAGCTGACTTATAGTCAAGGTTCTCTGTGTAGCCCCAAGAGTTTCGCGCGATAGCCGTATCCGTCTGCCAAGTGAAAGGCTGGATCTCTGCGAAACCACCACGTTCCACTTCCACAATCCCCGAACCAAAAGCCAGCTCATCATGCTTGTAGCAAATGCTAGTCGGCTTTCCAAAAGCTGCTCCTAAATTATAATAATAGGCTACAAAAAGCTTCATGTGCTCTTTAAAAGCTGCATGCTGAATCCACCAGTCAAAATACAAAATCTCAGGCTGGTAATCTCGGACCAGCTCACAGGTACGTAGGAGCCAATCATCTAGAAATTCCTGACTCGGATAAGGCTGACCAAACAAATCATGGTGGTCTGGCTCTGGCATAGCCGGCCAGTAGAGTTCCTCGCGACTGACTTCGCTGGCAATGTCACTGGCAAACTCCTTTCCATGTGAAAAGAAAAAATGATGCTCCGCCCGATGGGAGGAAGTACAAAAATGTACTTGCTCTCTTTGGGCTGCCTGACTCAATTCACCCAAGATGTCACGTTTTGGACCCATTTCCACACTATTAAAAGGAGAGAGCTGACTGGCATAAAGCTGGAAGCCGTCGTGATGCTCTGCCACTGGAAACATGTATTGGGCTCCCGCTTCTTTAAAGAGGCGCAGCCATTCGTCCGCATGAAAGTTTTCGGCAGTAAAGAGTGGGATAAAATCCTTGTAGCCGAAATCTTTGTGAGGCCCGTAAGTTTTGATATGGTGGTCAAACTCTGCCGTACCCTGGATGTACATATTTCGAGAATACCACTCGCTCCCAAAAGCAGGAAGGCTGTAAAGTCCCCAGTGGATAAAAATCCCAAACTTAGCCCTTTTGAACCAGCAGGGAACTTGATAGGCCGCAAGAGAATCCCAGTCTGGATAGAAAGGACCTTGGTTGGCAACTCTTTGAATTTCTTCTAAAGATATTTTCATCGCTATACCTCATTATTCGATTAAAACGCTTTCTTTTATTGTACCAATTTTTTGAGAAGAAAGAGCCATTTTACAAAAAATAATCCAAAACAGTCCTACGAGGAATCTTTCCCCATAAAACAGAGAAAAAGGAACAGCAAGCAATTCTGTTCCTTGTTTTTATATTGTCAGCATGACGAGCATCTCGGAACGCCACACGCACCACGATTCTCATCATTCAACACATCAATTCGCTACTCGATAGTAGGGATGTTGAGATGCGTAAGTGAAATCTTGCCCCACTAAAATGCGTTCTTTCGGATTTTCACTTCCAGTATCATAAAGACGAGCTCCTTTAGGAATGGCTGTGAAGGAGGCCACTTCATCCCCTGATTTATGAGTTAAAAACGCTCCAAACTTACCTTCATATACTTGACTATTTGTCAAAGTGTAGTCGCTTGACTCATTTCCTCTGTAAGTATGGGACAGCAAGCCATTTGCATCAAATACTAATTGGTTGCCTAAATCGTCTTGCCAAGTACCAGCAATGCTAGAGAAATCGCCATTTGCTAGAGCATTGACATCCATACCGGAAGTTGTTGGAGTGTTCGAATCTGCTGAAGTCTTGTTTTCCACGGGCTTCTCAGCCTGGCTGGAAACACTCTGATCGCTAGATGTCTGAGAAGTTGAAGAGGCTGTCACAGAGCTAGAAGCAGAACTTTGCTTAGCTGATGGTTTGGTCGAAGTCTTGCTAGAACTGCTAATCTTAGAACTCTGAGTAGTAGAACTGCTAGCCTCCGTGGAAGGTTTAGAGCTACAGGCTGCGAGCAGGAAAGCAGAGCACAAGGCAGTGGCTGTCAATAAGATAAATTTACTACGTTTCATCATGGAATCTCCTTATCAGTTTATCATCAATTTGCTACGCGATAGTAGGGATGTTGTGCAGAAGAGATTGCATCACTTCCAAGCATGATTTGTTCTTTAGGCGCTGGAGCACCATTAAGTGGCAATGCTACGCCCACTGGAACAGCGAACAAAGGATCACTACTGCCTGCTCCATTATAACCAAAATCAGCTCTAAACTTATCTCCTTCTACATGACCATTATAAATAACGTTATGGTTCAATGTCTCACCATTATTACGTTGCAATGTTACTAAGCCATTTGCATCAAAGACTAATTGGTTGCCCAAATCGTCTTGCCAAGTACCAGCAATGCTAGAGAAATCGCCATTTGCTAGAGCATTGACATCCATACCGGAAGTTGTTGGAGTATTCGAATCTGCTGAAGTCTTATTGTCCACGGGCTTCTCAGCTTGACTGGAAACACTCTAGTCGCTAGAAGGCTTGTTAGTAGAGGATGCTTTTGCTTCGTTGGAAGCAGAACTTTGCTTAGCTGACGGTTTGGTCGAAGTCTTGCTAGAATTGCTAATCTTAGAACTCTGAGTAGTAGAACCGCTAGCCTCCGTGGAAGGTTTAGAGCTACAGGCTGCGAGCGGGAAAGCAGAGCACAAGGCAGTGGCTGTCAATAAAATAAGTTTACTACGTTTCATAATGGAATCTCCTTATTTGTAACAAAAGAAACATTTTGTAATCCCATGAAATAATTTTGTCAATATTTTGTGTGGTATTTTTTTCAAAATTTATCTGCAATTTATGAAAATGCCTTTTTGATGCAAAAACGAGGCTGGGACAAAAGTCCTAGCCTCTCAATTGTTTTTGGATTGTCGAGCAAGGCGCAGTGGTTGAGTGGGCTCTATTACGCTGATTTCATCAGCTTTTACAGCCCTACTCAACTGTGCGGAGGTGGGACGACGAAATCGAATTCTAACGAATTACCGATTTCTGTCCCACTCTCGCTTCATTTCAAATTTTCTCTAAATCCTGAACGATCCGCTCAAAGGCTGCTTCTAGAGAATCTTCGTACCTAAAGAACGATTCCTCTTCCCAGCCTAAGAAGTCTCGGTCTTTCCACCAGCGCCTCATGTCGGCTGGGGTAAATTCTTCTTGCTTGGCTCTGGTCTGATGGCGGCGGACGGTTTCTTCAAAAGTCAAATCATAGTAATAGGCTAGGGTCTGAGGACCAAACAAAGTCCGCAACCGCTCCAGCATGTGGCCATAAATATCTGTCTCGTAGAAACCTTCTACCAAGACTAGCAAGTCATGCTCGTAACCAAAATGAGCTAGGCTTTCCGTCAAATCAATAGATAGGTTGCCCGGCTCGACTTTTTCCTTGAGCATGCCCCGTCTAACTGTGTCCTGCGCAATCAAAAGAGTCCCTCGACCATAGTGTGCCTGCAGTTTCTTAGCCAGACTCGACTTGCCAGAGCCGGAATTGCCACGAATGATGACTAACTTGGCCATTTATTGGCCTAGAATCAAGCGGGTATGCTCGCGTTTAATGCAGCGATCCATGACGATATCGTCGTGACCAGCCTCCCGCAAAATCTGCTCAGCTTCTTCATTTTCCAAGCCCAACTGAGCCCAGAAAATCTTGGCGTCTGCTTCCAGAAAGTCACGCGCCACATCTGGCAAAAACTCGCTACGACGGTAAACATCGACAATATCCACTGGGAAAGGAATGTCTTTGAGACTGGCATAAACCGTTTCACCAAAAATCTGACTGCCCGCTGCTCGCGGATTGACTGGAATAATACGATAGCCTCGCGCTTGCATTTCCTTGGACACACGGTTACTGGTTGTTTCCTCACGGTCAGACAGACCGACAACGGCAATCACCTTGCTCGTTTCTAGATAGCGCTTGACAACGCCATCACTGGGATTTTGAAAATGGTAAGTCATAAGCTTCCTCCTGTTTTATATATAATTTTTAACTTTTTAACAATGATATCTTAGCTGAATGCGGTGCAAAAAAGATATTTTTCCTCGCATTCATCGAATGCTATGTCAGCTTTATATTTTCACTTTGTGTTTTACGCCCTTGATATCTTATTTCGCCTCGTACCAAGTTCGGCCGGCATTTTCATCAGCTACTAGCGGAACGGCCAGCTCAATCGCAGCTTCCATGGTCTCTTTGACCAGCTGGCGGACGGCTGTTAGCTCGTCATTTGGCACTTCTAGCACGATTTCATCGTGAACCTGCAAGAGCATGCGAGACTTGAAATTCTTCTCTGTCAGAGCTCGGTCCAGATTGATCATAGCGACTTTGAGAATGTCTGCGGCCGATCCTTGGATCGGGCTGTTAATAGCTGTGCGCTCCGCAAAATTTCGGATATTAAAGTTGCGGGAATTGATGTCTGGCAAGGAGCGACGACGATGGTAAATGGTCTCTACATAACCCTTATCACGCGCTTCTCGGACGATGGTTTCCATATAATTCTTGATCCCAGGGAAGCGCTCAAAATAAGTCTGAATATAATCTTTGGCAGCCTTGCGGGAAATTCCCAGATTATTAGCCAATCCGAAGTCGGAAATTCCATAGACCACTCCGAAGTTGACAGCCTTGGCATTACGGCGGTCATTAGGCGTTACATCCTCTGCCTTCTCGATGCCAAAGACCCGCATAGCTGTTGCCGTGTGGATGTCTTCCCCATGCTGAAAGGCAGCAATCAGATGCTCGTCCTGCGAAATGTGAGCCAGCACCCGCAGCTCAATCTGGGAATAATCCGAGCTGAGTAGCACGCTGTCTGCCCATTCCGGCACAAAGGCCTTGCGAATCAGGCGCCCCTGCTCTAAGCGAACGGGGATATTCTGCAGGTTCGGGTCAACCGAGGACAGGCGGCCCGTCTGAGTCAAATCCTGAACATAGCGAGTGTGAATCTTGCCGTCAGCCGCAATCGCCTCCTGCAGTCCGATGATATAAGTGGACTGGAGCTTGCTGATTTGACGGTATTCCAGAATCTTAGATACAATCGGTGCTATCGGTGCTAAACGCTCCAGAACATCTACCGCTGTCGAGTAGCCCGTCTTGGTCTTTTTGGTGTACTCCAGCGGCAACCCCATATCCTCAAAGAGAATAGTTCCCAGCTGTTTTGGCGAGTTAATATTAAACTCCTGACCAGCCAGATCATAAATCTCTTGGGTCAGACTTTCCAGCGTCTTTTCATTTTCCGCCTGCATGCCCCGCAGGGTTTCCCGCTCAACCTTGATTCCCGCAATCTCCATCTTGGCTAAGACAAAAGCCAGCGGCTGCTCCATTTCAAGCAACAAATCCAGCTGATCGTGGGCGCGGAGCTGTTCCAGCATCGGTTCTTCTGTTTCCAGCAGTACTTGGACCTTACGAGCTAGATGCTCAAAGAGCTGCTCTTGTTCTGGCAAAGCACGCTTGGCTCCCTTGCCATAAACCTCATCATCCGTCGGCAAAATCGTTTGACCGTAGAGGCGAGCAATAGTCGCCAGCTCATTGTCCTCGACCGTCGAAAGCAGATACTTGGCTAGGCGCGCATCAAAGGATACTGCTGGCAGTTCGATGCCATAATGACTGAGCAGTACCTTGGTCCGCTTGAGGTCATAGGTTTTCAGAGCTGTTTTTGTCAAAGATTCCTGAAAGAGAGGCTGTTGCAATAAATCGCTGGAGCCGACATAAATCTGACGGCTATCGCCCCAGGCAAGACCAACAATCTCTTCCTTGTGGTAGTTGTCACCCAAGATTTCAAAATAGAAGAATTGCTCTGGTGCCAGCATATCCTCTGTGACCTCAGTCACTTTAGTAAATTCAATTGGTTTGACTTCTACAGAATCCTGAGCTGTTCCTAGCTGAGCCTTGAGCTGCTTGAAGCCCATCTCGTCGTAGAACTTGCTCAGGGCCTCTATCTGCGGACCCTTATAAACCAAATCATCCAGCCCGATTTCAATCGGAGCCTGAGTATTGATGGTGGCTAGAGTTTTTGATAAGAAAGCCTTGTCCTTGTCATTGATTAGATTTTCCTTCATCTTGGAAGCCTTGAGCTGGTCGATATTTTCATAGAGATTTTCCAAAGAACCATACTCCAAGAGGAGCTTGAGACCGGTCTTCTCACCAATCTTGGTCACGCCAGGGATATTATCCGACTGATCGCCCATCAGCGCCTTGAGGTCAATGAACTGCTCTGGCGTGATACCCATCTTTTCCATGAGGTAGGCTGGGGTAAACTCCTCGAACTCGGCCACGCCTTTCTTGGAAATTTCCACCACGGTATTATCATCCGTCAGCTGAATCAAATCTTTATCGCCGCTGACAATGGTCACATCGTAAGGCACAGCCGTCTTTTCAGCCATCTTGTCCAAGGTTCCGATGATGTCGTCCGCCTCGTACTGAGCCAGATCATAGTAGCGGATGCCTAAGTAGTCCAACATTTCACGGATAAAGGGCAGCTGCTCACGAAATTCATCTGGTGTCTTGGCCCGACCAGCCTTATAGTCGGCGTACATCTCAGTCCGAAAGGTCGTCTTACCAGCATCAAAAGCTACTAGGACATGGGTCGGCTGCACACGCTCCAAGAGATGATTGAGCATGAGGTGGAAGCCATAAATAGCATTGGTGTGCAGACCAGATGGACTCTTGAAACGGTCGATTTGATTATAAAGCGCAAAAAAAGCGCGAAAAGCAACGGACGAACCGTCAATTAATAGTAATTTGTTCTTTTTTTCCATAGGTTTATTATAACACGAAAGGCAGACAAAGACAGAAAATGCGGCGTGGAAAATAGGTAGAAAATGAATTGAGATTTAAATTTTGCTATAATCATCTTATGAACAACACCTACTATTTTATCCGTCATGCTCATTCTAACTATACACCTGATGAAATCAACCGACCTTTATCAGACAAAGGGCAAGCATCCTTGGCGCAGCTTGAATTTTTAGCAGACAAATCCATTACCGCCATTTATTCTAGCCCCTACTGCAGAGCCATCCAAACGGTCAAGCCTTTGGCTCAGAGTCTAAAACTCGCTATTCAAACCGACAAACGGCTAATAGAGCGAAAGCTAAGCAGTCAAGCGATTGCTGACCAAGATTTTGAACAATGCCTCATGCAACTTTGGTCACAGCCAGCATTTTCACTTGTTGATGGTGAGTCCAATCAACAAGCTCAACAGCGTGCTTTAGCTCTTCTTCATGAGCTAGAAAGCAAGCATCAAGATGAAGAAATTATCATCAGTTCCCACGGCAATCTGATTTGCATCTTGCTGAGTGCATTTGACTCCAGCATTGATTATGACTTCTGGCTCAGCCTAAGTATGCCAGATGTACTGGTTTTAGATAAAAATGGGAATATCTCTCGCCTTCTCTAAAAGAAATCTACCTTGCCTCGTATCGCCTAGCAAGAGCCAGCTATATCTTATCGCTCTTCTATGGTATAATAATAAAAACTAGGAGGTGAAGCATGTTCCCAATAACCATTCCAACTCTTGTGACTGAGGAAGTCTATCAACGATTTGCATGGTCTGTTTTCTTACGCGGGAAAATATTTTTGCTGAATCTGTTCATTTTGATAGGAATCCTGGCTCTCTATCTAACCTTCCTACCTGAAAACCTGAGGCGTTTTTCTTTCTTTATCGTGCTATTTACATCTTTGATTATATTCCCAGTAATGTACTTTGGCACGGACTTTCAGATAAAGAAAGCCTATCAAAAAACTCCTTTCTGGAAGGATATGGAGCAAACTCTTATATTTGAGAAAGATAAATTTTCTGTGAAAAGCAAACGAGGAGAGTTTCTTTATAGCTATGATGACATCGTCAAAGTTTTTCATACTAAGGATGATTTTTATATCATGTTGGGGCCAAATGTCGGCTTCCCTATTGAAAAAAAGAACTGTTCTCCCGAAGCGCTTGAGTTCTTGCTCGAACTTCACATTGAGCATATGTAAAAGAAAAAGCAGGCTAGACTGACAGTAGATCAGTTCTGGTCTGCTTTTTATCTTGTAAATAATTGCTTGATATTCACCAATTTCTCGATTTTTTGATTGATTTCTGGTCGGTAGTCACAGAAGTTAATGCTCTGGATGCCACTGTTGACCGCGACATCCACATCCAGCGTCCGATCGCCGATATAGTAGGTTTCTTGCTTGTCCAGACCGTATTTCTCGACCAGATAGTCGACACCTTCTGGATGGGGCTTGCGCTCAAAGCCGTTGGCTGTTGTGATAATTTCTGTAAAATAATCATGGATACCCAAGTCTTGCAAGATTTGATGGGCATTGAGTCCCTTGTGGGTATAGACGAACTGGGCAATGCCCTGCTCCTCAGCCCAGGCTAGAATCTCTGCCGCCCCTTCCATCAGATGGACCTGAGCGTTCTTTTCCTTCAGACTTGCTCCACGAAAGGTATTCATCTCGGCAGCATCCAGGCCTTTCTCAGACGCTACTTCCTCCAAGAGCTTCTGGACAGAGTGCTTTAGGATATAGCTGTGAATACTGGCTCTATCAAAGTCCAGACCATAGTGAGCGTAGGTTTCCTCAATCCCTGCCAAAATAGCATCGTAGGAATCCAGCAAGGTGCCGTCCAAATCCCAAATAAAAGCTTTTGTCATGCGATTTCCCTCATTTTTCTGTCAAATAAAACCTTTAAAAATAGCCAGCGGAAGCCATTGTCCAAGAGCGTCCCAGCCCAGACTCCTGGCAGACCCAAGCCACAAGTCACTCCCAGTACATAACCCGCAATGATGCGAATCAGCCACATGCCAATAGTCGTGGCATAAAAGGGTAGTCTGGCATTGCCCAGCCCCTGCCAAACCGCTGTATAAATAACGGTTCCCACTGCCATGGGAGTTCCCAGCAGGGAGAAGAGGATGACTGAAAGACTGGCTGTGATCGCTCCGCTATTGTCCGTATAGAGCAAGGTCAGCGGTCGACCAAGGGTGAAAATCCCTAAAGCCAAGGGCAGCATGCAAGCAAAAGACAGCCAGAAGGCCCGCTGACGAATCAGACTGACCGCTTGCATCTCTCCCTCGCCAACCGCATGGGCTACCAGCATGACTGTTGCTGTCGCGACCCCGAAAGCTGGCATGTAGTTAAACTGAGTCAGGACTTCACCGATGGCATTCCCCGCTACTGCATCCGTCCCAAAGACGACCACAATGGCGATGATCACCACATCACCCGCCCGCATCATGAGCCGCTCTCCAGCAGCCGGCAGAGACAGGCGCAAGAGCTCTCCATCTAAACCCCAGCTCCAACGAATCGTAGACAAATCCAGCTCCCGCCAGAGAATGACCACACCGACCAAACGAGCCAGCACCGTTCCCAATGCTACACCGACAACACCAAGCCGAAAGACATAAATGCCCAGAGCTGAAAAAAGGGCATTGAGGACATTGGTCAGAAGGCTGACATACATGGGAAATCTAGGATTGCGCGTGACCCGCACTAAAGCTCCAAAGGAAGTCATCAAGCCCAGCAGGACAATGGTCCCACCAACCAAAGCCAGATAGAGACCGCCTGCTTCAGCCACCGCTTTTTCCGTCCCCAGAAGATCCAACATCTGCCTGCCAAAGATCAGGGAAATCAGCCCCAACAGAAGACTCAGAAGTAAAGTCAGCTTGATAGCCTCGGCTGTATGATAGGCCAAACGCTCCTTGTCTCCTTGAGCCAGAGTCTTAGAGATGAGGCTGGAAATAGCAGCTCCCAGCGCGATAAAGATTGCCTGATAAATGGTAATGATGTTTCCGGCCACCGAGACACCGGAAATCGCAATCAGCCCAAGACTGGCCACCAGATAGCTGTCGACCATCCCCATTAGCATCTGTAAGAAGTTCTCCGCCATAGCCGGCAAGGCGATATTCATGATTTTTTTATAAGTTGTCATAGAGAAAATTCTCCCTCTTAAGCATCAGCTACTTCTCTTTCTTTCATTGGATATCCTAAGAAAAAATCAGCTAGATATCCAGCTGATTTTAGGCTTTCTAAGCCATTTTTACAATTCCAAGTAATCTTCGACTGCTGCCTGCATTTGGTCTGCAGCGACCGTCGTTTTGTGGCGAACTGGTGCTGTTTCTAAACCGTCCACAGCTGGTGGCAGGGCTACGCCAGAAAGTTCGTGCAGTTGGTCCAAAGCCTCGAAGTCACTAAGTCCTGACTGACCAGTCACAGCTTCAACGGCCACGACTGGGAATTTATAAGGACTAGCGGTAGATGCGATAATAGTCTTGCGTTGATCGCCTGTCTCTACCAGATATTTTTGATAAACAGCAGACGCAACGGCTGTATGAGGGTCTTCGATATAGTCAGACGTTTGATAGACCCGCTTGATTTCAGCTGCTGTCTCTGCCTCTGTCGCATAGTCAGCTGCAAAGAGCTCTAAAATCTCAGCGTCAAAGTCCGTCAATTCATACTGTCCATACTCATTGAGAGCCGCCATTAGGGCTGCTGTTTTCTCAGCGCTGTTACCAGACAGATGGAAAATCAAGCGCTCTAAGTTAGAAGAGACCAGAATATCCATGGACGGGCTAGTCGTCACCTTGAAGCTCCGCTTCTTATCATAAACCTGAGTCTTGAAGAAGTCGGTCAGGACATTGTTCTCATTCGATGCACAGATTAGCTTGCCAACCGGCAGACCGATTTGCTTGGCATAGTAGGCCGCCAGGATATTTCCAAAATTACCAGTCGGAACGGTAAAGTTGACCTTGTCGCCTGCTGCGATTTCCCCAGTCTTCACCAACTGAGCATAAGCGTAGACATAGTAGACAATCTGAGGCACTAAACGGCCGATATTCATGGAGTTAGCTGATGAAAACTGGAGTTTATGCTCCAGGAGACGAGCCCGTAGGTCTGTATCGTTGAACATGTGCTTAACATTGGTCTGGGCATCATCAAAGTTGCCATCAATGGCAACAACATGCGTATTGGCACCTGTCTGCGTCGTCATTTGCAGCTCTTGAACCTTGCTGACACCATCTTTCGGATAAAAGACGATGATTTCAGTCCCAGGGACGTCCGCAAAGCCTGCCATAGCCGCCTTGCCTGTATCACCAGAAGTTGCTGTCAAAATGACAATTTTGTTTTCCAAGCCATGCTTTTTGGCTGCGGTTGTCATCAAGTGAGGCAGGATGGACAAAGCCATGTCCTTAAAGGCAATGGTCGCCCCATGGAAAAGTTCTAGATTATACTGACCATCCAGCTTGATCAAAGGAGCAATAGCCGCATCATCAAACTTGCTGTCATAGGCATGGTTGATACAGTGATCCAGCTCCGCTTCAGAAAAATCATCCAAAAAAGCAGACAAAACCAGCTTGGCTACTTCCTGATAAGAAGCGTCTTTGAGCTTGGCAAAGTCCAAATCGACCTGCGGATAGGTAATGGGCGTAAACAGACCGCCGTCTGTCGCCAAACCTTGCAGAATCGCCTGGCTAGCTGTTACTTTATTCTTTTCATCGCGTGTTGATTGATAAACTAAGGTCATTCTCTCTCATCCTTTATCTGTAGTTCGTTTTATTATACCAAAATTTATCAGAAAATTCTCGCTTTTTATCAAAATTAAAAAGCAAAAAGAGTCTGGGACAAAAGTCCTAGCTCTCAATTGTCTTTGGATGTCAAGCAAGACGCAGTGGTTGAGTGGGCTCTACTACGCTGATTTCATCAGCTTTTACAGCCCTACTCAACTGTGCGGAGGTGGGACGACGAAATCGAATTCTAACGAATTACCGATTTCTGGCCCACTCTCAATCAAATGTCAAAACTCAGACAAGGCTTTTATTTGCTGTCCCTTTTCATCGAAATTGTCTGGGCTCAGCCATTTCTCCAAACGACTCTTGACGGCAGGCCAATCGCTGTCAATCATGGAGAGCCAATCAGTGTCTCGGTTACGCCCCTTATAGACGACCGCCTGACGGAACCTACCTTCGTAGGTAAAGCCAAGCCGCTCTGCCGCTCGCCTTGAGGGCTGATTGAGCGCATCGCACTTCCATTCGTAGCGGCGATACTCCAGCTCTTCAAAGACATAGCGTGCCAGTAAGTACTGGGCTTCTGTAGCCAGTCTGGTGCGCTTCAGCTGCGGTGAATAGGTCACAGCGCCTACTTCAATGACACGGTTGCCTCGGTCAATCCTCATTAATGCAAAGGTTCCCAGCGCCTTGCCACTCTCCTTGTCCACAATGGCATGGTGGAAACGATCCTGAGCTGCCAGCATCCGATCCAGCACGCTTTCCCACTTCTCCTGACTCTGAGCAGCATTTTGAAAGAGATAGGTCCACATGTCAGCAGGTGAATCCGGACCATATACTTCATATAAATCTGCTCCATGCTTGTCCTTGGACAACCGCTCGATAATAACATACTGTCCTTCAATTCGCTCCAAGTTAGGCAAGTCCCCCGGCTTAAAATCTGGCAGAGCCTCTCCAATAGGCTGGCCTAGTTCATTGATTCGCATAAAAACCTCACAATCTAGCTTTACTGATTTCCAAAATAAGAATTGGAAGCTGCAATGGACAGTGGCTCCTATCTCCCTTGCTTCAGATCCAAACTTGGAACATTACTTGTGTAAATTATATCACTTTTTCCTGTACCCGACACAATCTTTAGGAAATAGCTGCTCAGAAAGAAAGACCGTCATGTTATCAGGAAATACTGAAACTACTGACCGCTCATACTCCAATGGAAAGTAAGGTCTGATAATTCTTGGCTGTGAAAACACTTTATTCCCTCTAAACTATGTTATAATGAAATTATGTTTTATTATTTTGACCAAAGAAAGTGACCCATCATGAGACACCAGCAAAATATCTTGGCCATCATCGAAAGCTGTTACGACACTATGACCGATGTCGAAAAACAGATTGCCGACTATTTTTTGACTCCGACAGAGATAGAAGGGGATCTGTCCTCCCTCGAAGTAGCTCAAACTTTGCACATCTCACAGGCGGCCTTGACCCGTTTTGCAAAAAAATGTGGCTTTAAGGGCTATCGGGAGTTCAACTTCCAATATCTCCAACAGCTGAAAATCAGCAAAACGGAGCATACAAATCTGAAAAATGATTCGTCCCGCCAGGTGCTACGCAACTATATTCAAATTCGGCAACAAACCGAGGACTTGATTGACGAAAAAAGGTTGGAGCGCGTAGCCCAGCTGATTGAAAAAGCAGATCGTGTCTATTTTTTTGGCACGGGAAGCTCGGGGCTCGTCGCTCGCGATATGAAACTGCGCTTCATGCGCTTAGGGGTTATTTGTGAAGCTCTGACAGATGCGGATGGCTTTGCTTGGACAACGAGCATTTTAGACAAAAACTGCCTAGTTATCGGCTTTTCTCTTTCAGGTCAAACCCCATCCATTATTGACAGCCTGATTGATGCCAAGGGCATGGGAGCCAAGACCGTATTAATCACTGGCCAGCCTGATTTGATTAAAGAAGACTTTTCAGAAATCATCCCAGTTGCAATGCAAAGTAAACCTCAGTTCATCCAACGAATCTCAGCTCAGTTCCCAATGCTGCTGATGATTGACATACTTTATGCCTTTTTCCTAGAAATTGACCGAGAGAGAAAGGAAAAAATCTTCAATAGTTACTGGGAAAATCACAAACTTAACGGCTATTACCGTAGGCATCAATAAAAGGCTAGGACAAAAATCCTGGCCTTATTTTTAACTCCTTGATGGGTTACTGATTGCTCAACCTCAAAGGGCTGGTACTTCTTAAAAGTCTTGTGCAACTTTTTAAATCTACTTCTAAAGATAGGTGAGCAAAGTTAAATTTTTGAAAATTTAGTTCTATCCACCGAATTTTTCCTGTCATTTCAACTTCTTCTAAAATACTATCTGTCCATCTACAGAAGCAGTTTTTCTAGAAGCAAGAAACCTGAGGTCACTCCCCAGGTTTACTTGGATTACTGATGTTTATTTTTAAAGTGGTAGTAAGCTCCAAACATGCCCGCCGTATTTTGGTGATAGGCAAAGGCTAGTTTGGTCTTCTCAGCTATACTCGGCACCAGAGCATCCTTGAGAGCCGCTTGGATCCGCGGTCGGAGAATGGCCTCTTGCCCCATAATACCACCGCCTAAGACGACGATTTCCGGATTGACGACATAGCAGATATTGGCAATTCCTTGACCCAGATAGCCTACCATGCGGTCAATTCCTTTGATACAGAAGGTATTGCCCTCGGTCGCTTCTTTGAAAATCCTGCGACCATTCCAGAGAGAGGGATCTTCTCCGTGCAAGTCAGCAACATATTGAACCAAGGCTGTGGTCGAAGCTACATCCTGAAAGGCTCCGTCCGGCAGGTGCAGATAGCCTACTTCGCAGGCTGAGTTGCTAAAGCCGTGAAAAACTTGCCCATCCGCTACTAGACAGCCACCAATCCCTGTCCCAATTGTCAGACAGACCGCAATTTTTGCTCCCTTACCATGGCCAGACATGACCTCAGCCAGACCGGCACAGTTGACGTCATTCTCAATCTCGCAAGGAATGGAAAATTCCTCCTCCAAGACCTTCTTAAATTGCGTCCCAGCATAGTTAGGAATCTGAGGGCCAGCGTAAAAGATTTCTCCCTTGTCTGGATCGACCATGCCAGCTGAGGAGATACAAATCCCCTCAATTGAACCAGCCTGCACATAATCAGCAACTATCTTTTGAACCTTACGCATAATCTCTGGACCGCCCTTATGGGCTTCCGTAGGTATTTCATGGGCTTCTACTAGCGTTTCTTGGTCGTCTATCAGGCCGTATTTGATATTGGTACCGCCAATGTCAATCGTAACATAATTTCCCATAAGCATCCTTCTTTCTTTTAGAGGAAGCGCTCCTTAGTTTCTTGGATCAAGGCCGCTGCTGCTTTTACGACTGGACGGTCTGCTTCTACGACTGGTGTCAAAGGAGCACGGACAGAGCCGATAGCCAGTCCTTCGTTGAGCTTGAGAACTTCTTTGATAACAGCATACATATTGCCGTGAGCACTGGTTAGCTTGCCGATAATGTCGTTAATGGCAAACTGCAACTCTTTAGCTCTTTCTAGTTCCTTGTCAGTAATCAGTTGATTGAGTTTGAGGAAGAGCTCTGGCATAGCTCCGTATGTACCACCGATACCGGCTGCAGCACCCATAAGACGGCCACCCAAGAACTGCTCATCTGGACCGTTAAAGACCAAATGGTCACTGCCACCAAGTGCTGCAAAAGTCTGGATATCCTGAACTGGCATAGAGGAATTTTTCACCCCAATCACGCGCTCATTCTTGAGCATTTCCTTATAAAGACTCGGAGTCAGCGCTGCACCAGCCAATTGCGGAATATTATAAATCACAAAATCAGTATGTGGGGCAGCCGCACTGATATCATTCCAGTACTGAGCAACCGAATACTCTGGCAGTCGAAAATAAATCGGCGGAATAGCCGCAATAGCATCAACTCCTAAAGCTTCCGCATGTTTTGCCAACTCGATACTGTCCTTAGTATTGTTGCAGGCTACGTGAGCAATGATGGTCAGTTTGCCCTTAGCAACTTTCATTACTTCTTCCAAAATTACTTTTCTGTCGGCCACGCTCTGGTAGATACATTCTCCTGACGAGCCATTGACATAGAGACCTTGCACGCCCTTGTCGATGAAATACTCCACCAAAGCGCGAGTCCGCTCCGGGCTGATTTCACCCTCCTCGTCATAACAAGCATAAAAAGCTGGGATGACACCGTGATATTTCTTTAAATCTTTCATTTTCAAATTTTCTCCAATGTATTAATTCTAGATTATAGACTGCTGTATTTAGCGAAGATTTTTTCCAAAATAGGAAGATGCAAATAAGCCAGACCTGCAAAGCCGATAAAGGCAAAGAGGGAAAATCCTAACAGCAACACAAAGCCTGAACTATAGATGATGACAAGGATCGCGGCTATAACCGCCATCATAACAAAGAACCAAGGAAAATTCAGACTTACAATCACTAGGCTAGTCTGTAAAAGGTCTCTAAAAGACATGAGAAACTTACCAGCCAAGGGATAGACGCAAAGAGAAAGCAGGATTGTAAAAATAATAATTCCAAAACAAACCGCCTTTAAAACTTGGAAAGGCAAGGCTTCCTGCGTCCGAAAAAGCAGGAGGTCAAAGAGACTGATACCGACTAAAGCCAATTCCAGCAAGCCCAGTTTGAGTCCTTGCTTCCAATTTTCTCGAAAGATTCGAGTGTATGTTCTGATTACTTTTACCCGACGGTTTCCCTTGATTTCAAAAAGTGTCTGATAGAGACTGAGCTTGGCAATCCCAATGGTCACCAAAGGCAGGCAAGACAAGAGAAAGAGGAGATTGACCGTTATCAAATCTAGGATTTTCTCACAGATTTGCATGAAGAAATTATCCGTATCAAATATAGCTCTGATGAGTCCTGTTCCCTTATCTGACATAAGTCTCTCCTTTCTCTGCTAGCCTGGCACACTCAAAAATCTCGCTCACCTAGGGCTAGTCTATTAAAACTTTAAAAAGATACTTTCTAACATTTTCTTCCAGACCCGCATAGCCATTCGGCTGATGAGCTTCTCCTGGAAAGAAAATCGCAAAATTATGATAACCCAACAAGAGAGGATAACGATTTTGACAATGAACAAAGCCGATATCTGCCTCTTCATCAAAAGCTACTGCCTCATCGACCATCTGGCTACCATAGGCCGAATACTCATGCCCTGCTACTAGCAGATGAAAATCTGCATATTTTTTATGATATTCAAATTGATCATTGGCCTCTTGATTGAGCGTGTTTTCCTGAACCAAGAGAAAGACCTTATCTCCATCCACTTCATAGCGTCCCAAGTCAAAGCTGTCTTTGCGGTGCTCATAGAGATAATCAATCGCTTTATCCAGGTTCGGATGAAGGCCCTTGTAACGAGTCACATTTTTTAAATCATCAAAAATCATAGTTTTATTTCCTCTATTGAGTGCCTTATCCTTTGACAGCTCCCATAGTAATCCCTTGGGTAAAGGATTTTTGGAAGATGAGGAAGACTGCTACGATTGGCACCGCCGCCAAAGCAGCACCGGCCATAATCAGACCGTAGTTGGTTGCCATCTCAGCCTGCATAGTCGCAACCCCTAACGAAATCGTCAGATTGTTCCGCGAGGTCAACATTACGAGCTGCATGAAGTAGTCATTCCAAGTATTGATAAAGGTGAAGATAGCCAGAGCAGCAAAGCCGGGTTTGACGATAGGGAAAGCTACACTCCAGAAGGTCCGGATTTCACCACAACCGTCGATCTTAGCTGATTCCAGAAGCTCTGTCGGGATATTTTCACTAAACTGCTTCATAAGGAAGACCCCGAACGGCCAGCCAACTAAAGGTAAAATAACTGCCCAAAGGGTATCGTGGATTCCCATGAAATTGACAATCCGCACTAGAGGTACTAGGACAACCTGCTTAGGCAAGGCCATAGCCGCGATAAAGATAGCAAAGAGAATCCGTTGCCCATAAAAGCGTTTCTTAGCCAAAACATAACCAGCTAGGGATGACGTCGCACAAACCAAGAACATAGTCGCAAGAGAAATGAAGACACTGTTCCACATCCATTGTAAAGCTGGGTTTTGAACGGCTAATTGCTGGAAGTTCTCTGTTGTCGGGTTTTGTGGCCACCATTGAGGCGGAATCATAATTGTATCCGGCTGAGATTTAAAAGCTCCAGTCAGAATCCAGTAGAATGGAAAGACAAAGAGCACGGTCAAAAGTGCTAAAATAACAGATGAGAACACTTTAAATGAATTAAATTTTTTTGGTTTCATATTCCTGCTCCTTTCTTTAATATTCCACATCGTTACCGAGGATCTTGAACTGGGCGAAACTGATAATCGCAATCATAATCGCCAGAAAGACTCCCATGGTGTTTGCATAGCCATATTCAGATAGCTTGAAGGCTTTTTCATATAGATAGTACATAAGCGTACTCGTTGAATAGTTTGGTCCACCTGATGTCAACAGCTGAATCAAGGCAAAACATTGGAATGAGTTAATAGTTGTGATGATAGCGATATAAAGTGTCGTTGGCAAAAGGCTCGGCCATTTGATTTTCCAAAAAACTTGCATCTCTGTCGCCCCATCCACACGCGCGGCCTCAACTAGAGAATTATCTATATTTCCCATAGCTGCAATGTAGAGAATGATGGGCTGACCGACAGATGTTGTCAGCAAAATAACAATGATAGCAGCCAAGGCCCACTGTTTGTCTCCCAACCAAGAAATGTTTTGGTTGATGATATGGCCAGATTTCAAAACAAAGTTCAAAATACCAGATAGGGGATCGTAGATCCACTTCCACACGACTGTCACGGCAACACTACCTGTAACAACCGGTAGGAAGAAGACAAAACGGTAGAAAGAGCGAGAAACAGCATTCATCTCATAGGTCTGTGAAGCCACAAACAAAGAGAAGAGCACAACTACTGGCACAGAGCCGATTACAATAATAACTGTATTAATGAGTGACTTAACAAAAACTGGATCATTGAACATCCGAATGTAGTTATCAAACCCAACGAATGTAAATGAGGTCATTGTATAATTAAAGAAACTAGTGATAAATCCCATTATCATAGGCGCCAAAACAAATACTGTAAAGAATATAAGAATTGGAGCTAAAAACGCATATGATATTAGGGTTTCTTTCATTCTGATTTTATTGACTTTCACAATGAGGTACCCCTCTTTCAAGATTTTCTAACAAAATACCCCTTTTTCTATTTTTAGAGACTGACAACAGAAAAAGGGGCGGATTTTAAACTTGCTTATTTTTTAGTAATCGTTTCGTTTGCTTTTTCAGTAAATGTCTTCAAAGCAGGTTCAACTTTTTCATCTCCATTAGATACAGATTGCAACATTGGGAACCAGAGTGTTCTCATTTCTGCAAATCCATCAATGGTGTTGTAGTATGGTGAGTAGTATTTAGTCCAGCCACTGATTGTTTCCATACGTTTGTCATCATAGAGTTTGCCAAATGATGTACGAACTGGGAAGGCACCTGTACGAACTACGTCTTTAGGACCCCATTCTTTGTCATCTGCGATGAATTGAACGAATTTCTTAGCTGCTGCGACTTTCTTGTCGTCTTTGTTGTTAAAGACTGCAAAACCATTTACAAGGTATTCAAGAGCTGGTTTGCCTGAGTCTGATGGGAATGGTACTTCAACCACTTCTACTTTACTTGCTTCCAACAATTTAGCTTGGATACCATTTTGTGCTGGTGCCCAAAGAACAGTGTAAGAAGTTTGTCCGTTAGCGAAGTTTTGGATGTCTGCTCCACCATCGTATTGAGAACCGTTCATCATGAGGCCATTGTTGATCCAGCTCACTGCTTTTTCAAGACCTTTGACAAATTTCGGATCATCAGTTGTATATTTAGTTACTTTTTCATCTGTAACAGATCCACCATAGAGGTTAGCGATGAAGGCACGAGTTCCTTGGTCACCACCTTGACCGTTACTGAAGAGAGAGCCGGGTGTATAACCTTTATCTTTAAGCGCTTTCAAAACTTTTTCAAAGTCATCTGTTGTCCATCCTTCTTTAACTAGGTTGAGGACACCAGCATCTTCCAACATTTTCTTATTCATTGCCATGTAGAATGGAGCAGAGCTGATTGGATACATATAAGCTTTGTCTCCAGCCTTGCTGGCTTGGATAATGTTGTCGTTGTTAACATCTTTGACGAAATCATCTGTGAAGAGGTCGTTCAAGTCTGCCAACTTACCGTTTTTACCGTATTGAATAATCCGGCCTGGTGCATCGAAGAGCACGTCTGGAGCTGTTCCAGCCTCGATAGCTGTCGTAATTTTTTCTGGACCTGACTTAAAGTCGATTGTTTCCAAGTTGACATGAATGTCTGGATTTGCTTTTTCAAATGCTTCAATGATGGATTTCTCATAAGTTCCCACACCGTCATTAGCATTTTCTTGAGTAAAGACTGGGAATGCCCACCAAGTAATCTCTGTCTTACCAGATTTATCACCAGAGCTAGCTGCTTTATCTGAGCTACCGCCGCCGCTACAAGCTGCTAACGTAAGAACTGCAGCTCCTGCTACCAATGAACAAAGCAATTTCTTCATTTTCATTTGTTTTTCTCCTTTAAAATTAAGATTCTAAGCTGACCTAAACAGCTTCTACCTGCCTATTGGAGAATGGGACGGACCTCTTTCATTAGGCGCCCCAGCCTCGTTTTTCCTGTGTTATTTCTCTGGACAAGCGTCCACCTATATTTGATTAAAATCCTAAACTTTTAAAAGTACAATCACTCCTTCTCTGTGATCTTTCTTTTATCCTAAAATAAAGTCAGTCAGTTCATTTTAGGTTGTTTTACAAAGTAATTCGTTTTTGAGTCTCACTGTCAAACAGATGACTCTTAGGTAATTTGAAAGTGAAGCGAAGCTTCGAACCCGGCTCCAGATAATTGGAAGCATCTACCTTAGCTGAAAACTCTTGGCTGCCCACCTTACAGTAGAGCACTGAGTCACTACCCAGCAACTCTGACACGACAACTTCCGCATCTACTACGTCGCCAGGGAAGGTATCTTCTACAATCAAGTCCGCTGAGATATCCTCTGGTCGGATACCCAAGATGACTTTCTTACCTTGGTAGCCTTTCTCTGTCAAAAGCTTCTCTTGACCACCTGTCAGGGTAAGATTGAGTTGGTCACCATCAGTCAGTTGATGACCAGATACCATCACTTCAAAGAAGTTCATAGCTGGACTGCCGATAAAGCCTGCAACAAACTTATTCGCTGGTTCATTGTAAAGCTCTTGCGGAGTTCCGACTTGCTCGATTCGACCGATGGTCCCCGTGCCTGCTTCATTTTTCGTCGCTGACATGATAACAATGCGGTCGGCCAAGGTCATTGCCTCGGTTTGGTCGTGGGTAACGTAGATAGTGGTCGCTCCGATACGGCGGTGGATCTTAGCAATCTCAGCACGCATGGATACCCGTAGTTTCGCATCCAAGTTTGACAAAGGCTCATCCATCAGGAAGACCTTGGCATCTCGGACAATGGCCCGTCCCATGGCAACCCGCTGACGTTGACCGCCAGACAAGTCCGCTGGTTTGCGGTCTAAAAATTCTTTCAAACCAAGAATTTCAGCTGCTTCATGAACCCGCTTGTCAATATCTTCCTTGCTATACTTGCGAAGTTTGAGCCCGAAAGCCATGTTGTCATAGACTGTCATGTGCGGATAGAGAGCATAGTTCTGGAAGACCATGGCAATATCACGATCCTTGGGAGCAATATCATTGACTAGTGTCTCATCGATATAGAGCTCGCCCTCAGTGATGTCCTCCAGTCCTGCAATCATGCGTAAGGTCGTCGATTTCCCACATCCAGAAGGACCAACAAAGACGATAAATTCTTTGTCTTTGATTTGCAAGTCGAAATTTTCTACAGAGTAGAAATCACTATTAGGATATTTTTTGTAGAGCTTATTTAACTTCAAGGTCGTCATTGCTTTACCTCACTTTATTTTACTGCTGCAACGAAACGCTCGGTGATTTCCTTTGGTCGAGTAATAGCCCCGCCTACTACAATACCGCGGACACCTAAATCATGGATTTGCTTGGCTTGATCTGGATAGTGAATCTTGCCCTCAGCAATCACATCTACTCCCGCATCACAGAGCTTCTTGACCAGTTCAAAGTCTGGGCCGTCTACCTTAGGACTGTAGGACGTGTAGCCTGATAAGGTTGTACCGACAAAGTCAACGCCAGATGCTACAGCTGCCACGCCTTCCTCAAAGGTACTAATGTCAGCCATCAGCAGTTGCTGCGGATATTTCTCCTTGACTTGGCGGATAAAGTCCTCAACCTTCAAACCATCATAGCGTTCCCGCTGGGTGCAGTCCAGAGCGATGACCTCGATATCAAGGGCAGCCAGCTCATCCACTTCCCGCATGGTCGCAGTGATAAAAGGCTCCTGTGGTGGATAGTCCCGTTTGATAATCCCAATAATCGGGAGCTCGGTTACTTCCTTAATCTCCTTGATGTCTCGCACGCTGTTGGCTCGAATACCAACCGCTCCGCCCTCTTCAGCCGCCCTGACCAAGAGAGGTATGACACCGCCCACCTCCGTATAGAGGGGCTCATGCGGCAGAGCTTGACAGGAAACGATAATGCCATCTTTGATTTTTGCAATTAATTGATCTTTGCTAATCTGTGACATAAATAATCTCTCCTTTTTCTATGTTTTCTCCGTTCTTTTTATAATGTCATTATATACAAAAAATAAAGCGCTTTCAATGCGTTTTGAGATTTAGATTTTAGTTTCTAAAAACCGACTTCCTTTCTTAAAAGCTGAAACTACTTTCAGGATTAGAAGTGTTTCTACAAAAAAAGTTACTATAGATTTTTGAATATTTATCATAAAAAGCCTGAGATTATGCTAACCTCAGACTTAGTTTCTTTCTTGCTACTATCTATTTTTACCAGTCTTTAAAAGCTTCCAACAAAGAAGGATGGTTAATCTTTGAGCCGCAAAGCCAGTTGAAAACTTTATCATTGACATAGACATTCATGGCTTCATGCTCGTACTCTGGCATGAGATGGTGCTCCTTAGTACACTCCAGCCGGTTGTAAATCGCAAACTGGGTAATCGGATAGCAAACATCGTCAGCCAGTCCGGTTATCATCCGCACGCTCCCTTGAATGCGGTGAGCCATATTTTTCACATCGATATAGGACAAGGTCTGGATAATCTCATCCTCCGTTTCGTGGAAAGGATCGTGGAACTTAAAATAACGAAAGAGCTCATCATAGGCCTCGCTGGTATTGCCAATCTCCAGCACCCGCCGGAAATCTGACAAGAAAGGATAGATAGCCACTGTCTGCTTAATGCGCGGATTGAGAGCCGCTGCCACCAAAGCCAAGGCTCCCCCTTGAGAAGCCCCATAACTGGATAAACGTTCCTCGTCCACAAGGTCCAAACTCGCCACAATCTCAATCAAGCTGTAAATATCTAGATAGACATCTTTATAAAAGAGACGCTCTGGTCCATCCACTGCCCCACGGATAATCTGACCCTTGACCGTATTGCCCCTTACAGGCGCCCCTCCATCCAAGGAATAGCCTGACTGGCCGCGTACATCCATAGATACAACACCATAGCCAGCAACCGTATAAGCTAGCATATCGGACCAATCCCAGCCACGCCCCATATAACCGTGGAAATGAAAGATAATCGGAACTTTTTTACTCGATTTGGGAAGGACTATACGAGCATAGGTTCGCCCTTGATTCGTCCCCTCAAAAACTAGCTCATGGCAGGTCACCCCAGCGATTTGAAAGTCTTTTTCAATCAGCTGATAGTCCGGCAAGCCACTCAAACTGCTAATCTGACGATCCCAAAAAGCATCAAAATCTGCTGGAACTTCATCTCTGCCTCTATAATCTTTTGCTTCTGCTAATAAATCTGGATTGCGCATCTTATCCTCCAACAATATTGTTTTTTTGTAAACCCTTACGAAATAATAGCACAGCACCTTTCCTTTTTCAATCCTTTACAATATTAAGATTTTAGTTTCTGTTTTTGCTATGATTCTTTTTCTTTTTGAAACTAGTTTCAAAAAAGCTTTCTGGCCTATTTTCCCTAGTTTTTTAGAAAGTCGTCTATTTCATACATTTTAAAGAAAGAAAAATCCCCCACTTAGTGAGGGATTGATTCTACATTATTTACGACGTCCTGGACGTTCTCCGTAACCATAGTAAGCATCTGCCATGATTTCTTCCATGTCGGCTACCATTGGCAAGCGTGGGTTAGCAGGTGAACATTGGTCTTCATAAGCTAGCAAGGCAATTTCATGCAAGCTGTCTTTCCAAGCTTTTTCATCGATTCCAAAGCCTTTGAAGTTCATTGTGATTCCAACTGCTTCACCAAGATCGTAAACTGCTTTGGCATACGCTTCAACCGCTTCTTCTGGAGTTGAGTGAGGCAAGCCAAGCATTTTCGCGATGTCTTGGAATTTCTCATCAGCTTTCCAGTAGTTGTACTTAGGCCATGTAGTTGTCTTAGATGGACGAGTACCGTTGTAACGGATGACGTATGGAAGCAAGATAGCATTTGTACGTCCGTGAACAGTATGGTGAACACCACCAATCTTGTGGGCCATTGAGTGGCTCATACCAAGAAAGGCATTGGCGAAGGCCATACCAGCCATTGTAGACGCATTATGCATTTTTTCACGTGCTTCTGGGTCAGCTGTCTTAACAGATTTTTCCAACCATTCAAAGACAAGCTTGATAGTTTGAAGCGCAATACCGTCTGTGTAGTCGTTAGCAAAGTTTGAAGTGTAGGCTTCAGTCGCGTGAGTCAAGACGTCCATACCTGTATCAGCTGCGATAAAGTCTGGAACGGATTCAACCAAAGCAGGGTCAACAATCGCAATAGTTGGTGTCAATGAGTAGTCAGCCAATGGGTATTTGCGGTTGTTTTTCTTATCAGAGATAACAGCAAATGGTGTTACTTCTGAACCTGTACCTGAAGTCGTTGGGATACCGATGTATTTCGCTTTCTTACCAAGTGATGGGAAGCGGAAGGCACGTTTACGGATATCCATGAATTTTTGAACCAGGTCACGGAAGTCGATTTCTGGTTGCTCATAGAAGAGCCACATTACTTTGGCCGCGTCCATTGGAGATCCACCACCAAGAGCAATGATTGTATCTGGTTCAAATGCTTTCATCACTTCAGCACCACGTTCTACAGTTGTGATGTCTGGATCTGGTTCAACATCTGAGAAGACTTGGATAGTGACACGGTTGCTACGTGCGTTCAATTGATTGATCACACGTTGAACAAAGCCAAGTTTTTCGATAGATTTGTCTGTAACGATCATAACGCGTTCAATATCTTCACATGTTTGAAGGTATTGGATAGAGTTGCGCTCGAAGTAAATTTTTGAAGGAACTTTAAACCATTGCATATTATTTCTACGTTTCCCTACTTTCTTGATGTTTAGAAGGTTAATAGCGCTCACGTTATCACCAACTGAGTTACGTCCGTATGAACCACATCCAAGTGTCAAGGATGGAATGAAGGCATTATATACGTCCCCGATACCACCGAAAGTAGATGGAGAGTTCCAGATAATCCGCATCGCTTTGATTTCAGTACCAAAGCGTTTAGCCAATTCTTCGTCTTTTGTATGGATAGCTGCTGAGTGACCAAGTCCGTTAAATTCAACCATTTGACGAGCTTTTTTAAGACCGTCTTCTCTATCTTCAGCTTTCAAGACAGCGATAACTGGTGACAATTTTTCGCGAGTCAATGGCTCATTTGGACCTACTTCAGCACATTCTGCAGCCAAGATGTTTGTACCTTCTGGTACTTTAAAGCCTGCTTGTTCTGCAATCCATGCGGCTGGTTTACCAACGATGTTTGCATTCAGTTTAGCACCAGCACAGTTCTTGCTGTTTGCTTTAGCGCCAAAGCAGAATTCTTCAAGAAGAGCTTTTTCTTTTTTGTTTACAAAATAAGTGTGGTATGACTTGAATTCTTCTACAAATTCGTCATACACTTCCTTGTCAATGATTACCGCTTGCTCAGATGCGCAGACCATACCATTGTCAAATGATTTAGACATTACGATATCATGAGCTGCTTGGCGAAGGTCAGCAGATTTTTCGATGTAAGCTGGTACGTTTCCGGCACCTACCCCAAGAGCTGGTTTTCCGCAAGAATAAGCAGCTTTAACCATGGCATTACCACCAGTTGCAAGAATTGTTGCAATACCATCGTGGTTCATCAAAGCCGCTGTTGCTTCCATAGATGGCTGAGTGATCCATTGCACACAGTTTTCAGGTGCGCCAGCTGCAATTGCTGCATCACGAACAATTTGCGCTGCATGAGCAGATGACTCTTGAGCAGATGGGTGGAAGGCAAAAACGATTGGATTACGTGTCTTCAAGGCAATCAATGCTTTAAAAATTGCTGTTGATGTTGGGTTCGTCGTTGGAGTGATACCACAAATAACTCCGACAGGCTCAGCAATCTTTGTCAATCCAGTAACAGGATCATCTTCGATAACACCAACAGTCTTCACACCACGCATGTTGTTGACAACATGCTCACAGGCAAAGAGGTTTTTCGTTGCCTTGTCTTCAAATACACCACGACCAGTTTCTTCAACCGCATGTTGAGCAAGGATCCCGTGCGCATCAAGAGCTGCAACTGAAGCTTTTGCTACGATGTAATCTACTTGCTCTTGATTCAGTTTTCTCATTTCTTCAAGAGCTAGGAGACCTTTTTGCACAAGCTCGTCAACATGTTTTTCTGCCGCTAGCACTTTATCTTCTTGTTCAACAGTTTTCTTCTTATCAGCCATTATAGTCCTCCAATGGTTTCTGCCAAAAGGTTAAATAGAGATTTCAACCTTTGTTAATTATTTCACAATATAATTATACTCTATTCCCACAAATTTGTAAACACTTTCAACAAAAGTTCACAAACTTTTTAGGGATTATTTTTTAAACACTGATATTTCAGGCTTTTTTACAAAAGTCTCTATATTATTTTCGAAAATTTCACATACTTTTCCTTAAAAATGTGTTAGCGCTTTCTTTTTTGTTATAAAATGAGCTCGGCTAAATAACCGAGCTAGTTTTATGGCTTAACACTGCCATTTGAAGCGGCAGCCAAAGCCTCTTTTATCATGTTAGAGTAGAGTTTACCTCCCTCTGCCATAGACTCTGAATCTGCCCCATAATGGACATAGTCTGTTCCAATCCAAATCTGCGGATTATTAATCGCTACCTGATACCAGTCTGCTACATATACAAAATCGTATTTCTTAGCAAGTTCAAGTTCGTATTGTCGCATCTTAACAGGAATACTACTTGGATCATTGGCTGTCCGGCCATCATATGGCGTGACTAAAATCAAGCGATGGCCTTTTGGCAAGAGCTCGATATACTGATCCAGCAATTCTTCATAATTGTCAACTGGATTGGTTCCCAATGCCAAGACGACGTTTTGAAGCAGTGTTTGGTTAGCAATATCGTTCTTGAAAAATTCCAGACCAGACACTAAATTACGACTAACAACTGCATCGACTTGAGCGTCAGGTATAGCCTCTTGGATCCATTCAGCAGAGCGCAAGGTGACCGAATCACCGATAACAGTCGTTCCCTCTGCCACGTTATAATTTGTTGCAGTTTTCTGGTCTGCGTGCTTACGGGTTGTCTGCATTTTCGTATCGGATTGGTTCAAAGAATTGACAATCAGGCTTTCCTCAAAGGCACCAACAGACGGAGCTGTGATGGTGATAATAAGCAAGATAAATGTCAGCGGAATGAAACTGTAGAAAATCGGCTTGGTGATGGAACTCACATTCATATCCTTGCCAAAAATCCGAGGCTTCCGTCCAGCTAAAGTCGGCTCTAAAATATAGAAGGAAAGAGCCGCGAAACCAAAACTCAAGATTGTAGTCAAAAGCACAGCCCATCCATTGCTCATCAACTGAGTAAAAATAATATAGAAAGGCCAATGGAAGAGGTAAACTCCATAGCTAGTGTCTGCAATAAAGTTGAGAGGACTAGGCTCCTTAATATTTGGCAATTTATCGTGCAAGATGCGAGTTGCTGCTATCATGACACAAGCCAAAAGCGTTGAAATCAAGAAACCAAATAAATAAGTCCACAGGCTGTCAAATTTCAAAATAAAACTGAGCAAAAGAAGAAGAACAAAACTGCCAGCTAAAGCGATCAAGACTTGCTTGATTTCGACCTTTTCTTCCAGTTTCTTCATCTGAACGCCCACATTTCCGACTCCAGAGAAAGTCGCTAGCACTGTCCCAGCAAAGAAAGGAAAGACATGGGTCAAACTTGAGAAATAAATATTGGAGTAATTCTTGCTGAAAAAGGCTCCGATAAACATAGCCAAGAAACTGAACAGAAACAGAGCAATTGAAGTCAGAGAAATCAGCCCCCGATACTGAGCAACTGACTTGCTAATCTTGCTAATTCCCCAAGCAGCCAAGCCCCAGAGGATATAGTAATGCACTTCCAGTGCTAAACTCCAAGTGTGAATCAGCAAATGCGGTACAAACTGGCTTTCATAACTGCCGCCCGACATCATTTCATAAAAATTGGTCACAAAGCCAAAAGCAGCTGCAATCTGCGTCCCGATACCTGCTACAAAATCCCGACGGATCAATAAAGTAAAAGGCATGATGACCAAAATCATAAAAACGAGCGGAGGAACGATACGATAAAAGCGCCGTTTCAGAAAGCCCATAATATCAATCGTCCGACTTCTTGTAAACTCATCAATCAATAATGAAGTAATCAAAAATCCTGAAAAAGTGAAAAAGATGTCCACTCCAATAAAACCTCCAGGAAAAACTCCCTGAAAGTAATGATAGAGTAACACCAAGACCAGTCCAGTAATCCGAACCAGTGAAAACCATCTAATGCGCATTTTGATAAATTCCTTGCTTGAACGTTCCTTCATAGACGACATTACTTTCTGTCGTCAGTTTTCCTTTACCATTGGCTTGACCGTTGGCAAACTCACCTTCATATTTCCAACCAGCCTTCGATGTAAAAGTACCCTTACCATCAAAAGTACCATTTTTGAAATACCCTTTATAGCTATCCCCATTTTTAAAAGTCAGGGTACCTTCGCCGTTCATTTTTCCGTGAACTAGACTGCCTTCATATTTTATTTTACCTTGATCCAGCGTTAGCGCACCCTTGCTAGGGATATTAGAGGTAAACACTAAAATTGCTGACAAGGCAATTACAGTCACAGCCAAGATTTCTAGATTCTGACGGGTCAGATAGATTTTATATTTATCGTAAAATTCTTTTATTTTATCCATTTTTCATCCATTTAAGCGTTCTAGCCACTTGTGGCAACCAGCCAAAATCAGCTCATAAGTCTCATCGAAATCACCTGTGTACCAAGGATCCGGCACACCGATACCAGCAAACTGGTAGATTTTATCCTGAAAATCCACTGGCGCCATTTTCTTCAAATCTCGAATATTGGCTTCATCCATGCCGATGATATAATCAAATTCTGCAAAATCTTGCGCTGAAATCTGCTGAGAAGTCTTTCCTTTGTCATAAGAAATCGCATGTTTCTTAAAAATAGCCTGAGTCCCCTGATGTATAGGGTTTCCATGCTCCCAGCTAGACGTTGCACGACTCTCAATATGTAGGTCATCGGTCAGACTTTTCATAACAAACTCTGCCATCGGACTGCGGCAGATATTTCCTAAACAAACAAATACAATTTTCTTCATAGATCTATTATACCAGAATAAAAAGAAAACTGCGGAGCTTTCTTGATTATTCTGTGACAGCGGAAGCGGACTCTGAAAAACAGCTAATTATACCGACTTACATAAAAGTGCAGATCATTGAGGCGGTAATCCACTCAATCTAGCTTGCACCAGATTCAACTTTACTTTTCTTCAGAAAGATATTCAAAACTTAATTGTGGCCATTTAGCCTGCCAGTTTTTCTTGCGGATTCTTTGCCTATAAAGCTTCTTTCGATCCGCATCCGCTAAAAAATGCGGTGTTGGTCGAACCTGAAATGCTCGAATATCTGCCAAGCCATAGGGTGCAAAAAGCTCTAGCTTATCATTTTCCAGCAATCGAAGACCGATAGCTGTGCAGCACTCAGGATACTTGCTCATGGCATCTTTCGAGCTAGTATAGGGCTGGGTGTTGGGACTATGACTATGCATATAGACTTGATTTTTCAGCTCCCAAGAATAAGCGGGAAAAGCTTTTCTCAACTCCATCTCCAGCTGCAAAGTTTTCTCATAAGACACAGTTGGATCAAAGAATATGACATCCACATCCGTTTCAGCATCAAAGCCCGACTTGCCAGACAAGATATTCCAAATAAAATTTCTGACACTACCCGCAGCCAGCCAAGAGTCCTCTAGCTGCAGATTGCGGATTATTTCCAGAATCGCTCGGATATCCCGATCCTGACCCAGTCTCTCTAAAATCTCCAGATCTGTCTTCATTCCTTCATATACTCATATCCCAGATGCTCATAAGCTTTACGAGTCGCCACGCGCCCAGTCCGAGTCCGCATGACAAAGCCCTTCTGAATCAGGTAAGGCTCATACATATCCTCCACTGTTTCACGTTCCTCGGCAATATTGACTGAGAGGGTTCCCAGCCCCACTGGACCACCACCATAAACTTCAATCATGGTTCGTAGGATTTTCTGATCCACATAGTCCAGCCCTTCCTGGTCCACATCCAGCATGGAGAGAGCCTGGTCGGTTATCTTATCATCAATCAAGCCATTGCCCATAATTTGCGCGTAGTCTCGCACCCGCTTGAGCAGACGATTGGCAATCCGCGGCGTTCCTCGGCTACGCAGAGCCAGCTCACGAGCAGCCTCGTGAGTAATATCCATCTCAAAAATCTCAGCCGTCCGCTCGACGATTTCGGTCAGATCGCTGGCTTCATAATACTCCATGTGACCGGTAATCCCAAAACGAGCCCGCAGAGGATTGGACAGCATGCCCGCCCGAGTGGTCGCCCCAATTAATGTGAAAGGCGGCAATTCCAGATGGACGCTGCGACTGGTTTCGCCAGTCCCAATCATAATGTCAATGTAAAAGTCCTCCATGGCGCTGTATAGCACTTCCTCTACCGCCATAGGCAAACGGTGAATCTCATCGATAAAGAGGACATCACCCGGCTCAAGGTCATTTAAGATCGCAACCAAATCACCAGATTTCTCAATCACCGGACCTGAAGTCTGCTTGAGATTAACGCCTAGTTCATTGGCAATGACAAAGGCCATAGTCGTCTTCCCCAGACCTGGAGGGCCAAAAAGCAGGGTGTGGTCCAGCGCCTCATCCCTCAGCTTAGCCGCTTCAGTAAAAATCTTCAGCTGTTCCTTAACCTTATCCTGACCGATATACTCCTGTAAATACTGGGGACGCAAGGTGCGCTCCACCAATTCCTCATCACCCATTAATTCATTGTCTAAAATTCTACTCATAGAACTATTATAGCAAAAAATAGGGCAGAGGAAGTAATCCGACCCGCTTCTGAGCACAAAAAAAGCCACCGAATTTGGTGGCTCTTATGGGAGATTATTATGAAAAAGTTTTAGGATTTCTATCAAATAAAGTTAGGAGGTCTTCATTTGATGGTATTAGTATAACGTCCTTATCTTAAAATTTGCTTAAAGAAAAAATATTTTTTAAAAATAAAATACTTTTAGATATCTTAGTAAGATGATACAAACTAATATGAATTGTTCAGTCTGATTAAAATAGCCTCTATTTCATTGACTGTCTCAAAAACTCATGATACAATGAAAAAAATCGAAAAGGAGATTTTAGATATGAACAACCTTAAAAAGAAAACTTATCGGAATACACCAGCCTTTATGTTTATGGCTTGGGGCTCATTCGCCTTCTTTGTGACTCTTGTTCTCGTCGGACTCTATACTTTGAAAGAACCTTTGATGGTTAAAGGATACTATCTCATGGGTTCTGTCGGACTGATTTCTTCTTCATTCACTCTTGCAAAAGTTATCCGTGATAACCAAGAAGACGAAGAACGTTACAATCAATTTTTCCAACCACAAGACTTAGATAACAAATAAAATAAATAGTAAGAACGGCAGAGGGGGAATCTGCCGTTTTCTTGTATCTGAGGCTAGTATCGCCATGTGAGATACACTTCAAATGAAGCAAGTTTGCCGTTTATCTCACTCCTGCGAAATAAACGGTGGTGCTGGTGAAGAGGCTTCCTGCCTTGAGAATGACCTGATCTTTCAAGTCACTATGAATCGCATCAGGCAAGGCCTGTGCCTCCAATGCCAGACCATTATGCTGAATCATTGGCTGTCCATTGATGATGACTGACTCATCGACAAAATTTGCCGAATAAGTCACGACACAAGGAGCATCCGTACGGAAAGTCAGGTAGCGACCTGATGCCGGATCATAAAGGCAACCTGCCTCTTCCTGCTCTTTATCAAGAGCAAATGGATGATCCAGCCCTGACACGACCTGAATTTGCTCGTCTTGGTCTGCAAAAATTTCTTTCAGCGCCAGACCTTTTTGTAGACCTTTGACAAAGCCACGATCTGCATCCACTTCTTTTGCTGGCAAACCGTCAGGAGCAATCGGATACACTCCTTTGGTATGCAGCTGGAGGACATGCTGATCAATCGGCTGACTGAAATCACCTGACAGATTGAAATAGCTGTGGTTGGTCGGATTAACCAGACTATCCTGATCTGTCTGGACTTGATAGGAAATCTCAATCTCCCCTTTTTCCGACAAGGAATAGGAAATCCAGATTTTCAAATTTCCTGGAAAACCACCCGTCCCGTCTGGGCGCTCTGTATAAAATGTGACGCCCTCGTTTGTGACTTCCTCCGTCTGGAAAATCACACCATCCCAGCTAGTAGAGCCACTGTGGTTGCAATTCTGGCCATTATTGACTTCCAGCTGGTAGGACTGCCCATTCAGCTCAAAGCTAGCATTTGCAATCCGCCCTGCAACTGGCCCCACGCTGGCCCCATGCTTAGGACTATTGCCAACGTAATCATCAAAACGCTCAAAGCCTAGAATAATATTGGCAAAATCACCATTTTTATCCGGCGTCCGATATTCTAAAATCGTTGCGCCATAGTTCATGACCTTGAAGCGATAGCCTAGCTTATTTTCAAAGGTGTAGGCTAAGACATCCTGTCCTTTAAAAGTACCAAAAATGGATTCTTGATAAGATTTCATACAATCTCCCTCTGTCTCGAGTCTGGGACAAAAGTCCTAGCCTCTCAATTGTCTTTGGATTGTCGAGCAAGACGCAGTGGTTGAGTGGGCTCTACTACGCTGACTTCATCAGCTTTTACAGCCCTACTCAACTGTGCGGAGGTGGGACGATGAAATCGAATTCTAACGAATTACCGATTTCTGTCCCACTCTCTTTCTTGACTTAGTCAAGGGACAAGGATGGAAGGCCATCCTTTTTATCCGAAAGTCTTTTTAATAACTAGCTTTCCCATGACTAATGTTTGACTTTTCCATATTTAGATTCCTACTGCTGGAAAGGGTGGATGATAACTCCCTGAACGACCCGATTGACCGTACCTGTCGGAGACGGTGTATCTGGTCGATTTTTTACTTTCAAAGAAGTTAAGAGAGAGAAAAGCTGAGCATAGACGATGTAAGGGAAGGCTCGATAGCTATCTTCCAAGATATCACTTTCAAGAACCACTTGCTCAACATTTTCCAAGTCTTCTCTGTGCTCTGTAAAGAAGACCACCTTGCGAGCAATCTGATCTCCTGCCACTTCACGCACCAAATCCAAGTCGTAACGTTTGGTGTATGCATCCCTTGAGCCAAATACCAGCACAAGCGTTTCTTCGTTAATCAGGGATTTTGGTCCATGACGGAAACCAACTGGGCTTTCATACATAGTCGCAACCTTCCCCGCGGTCAACTCCAAAATTTTCAGTTGAGCTTCGTGCGCCAGACCAAAGAACGGCCCTGCTCCAAGATAAATGACCCGGTTAAAGTCTAATTCTGTCAAAGCCTGAACGTCAGCTACATCTGCCAAAACCTTTTGACTCAAGGCAATCAACTCAGCTACTCTTGCTTCTTTTTGAGCCAAATCCGCTGGATCAAAGACCAAGAGAGCTGTCAACATCATGGAGGTGAAACTGGAAGTCATAGCAAAGCCAGCATCATTTGATGGAGCTGGTTGCAATAAGAGGAGATTCCGCTCATCACCATGCGCCTGCTGAGCCAATTTCCCCTCTGCAGCACAGGTAATGGTCACTTGATAAAGCTCATCAACCAGCTGCTTGGCTAAGTCCACTGTCGCAACACTTTCTGGCGAATTACCACTGCGGGCAAAAGAAACGAGAACCGTTGGAATTTCCTTGTGCAGATGCACTTCAGGATTCGCCACAATATCAGTCGTCGCAACCGAATTAAAATTCCATTGGCGCTCATTATAAAGCTTTCTGAAATATGGCAATAGCGTATCGCCCACATAAGCCGAAGTTCCCGCACCTGTAAAGATAACTTTTACATAATCATGCTTTTCTTCGATACCTTTTAGAAAAGCAGCGATTTGGTCAGCTTGAGCCTTGTAAGTATTAAAAGCTGTCTGCCAAACATCTGGCTGTTGGTAGATTTCACGCGTGGTGATTTCCGCGCCCAATTCAACCAGTTTCTCTTTTGAATAATCTAGCATGGTAGTCCTTTCAAAATAAACATCGATATATTAGTTATTTTCTTTTAAAAGAGGGAATGGGAAAATTCCCCACTCCCCTTCATTTCTTTTTTCCTTACAAAACAGTCCTACTCATCCTCATCATCTGATAAGCCTGCTAAGATATCATTAACCTTAACGATATTTTCGACTGCTTTTTTCGGATAGTCAACATCAGCTCCTGTCAGAGAAGCATTGAGAAACTCAATCACCATTGGCAAATTCATGCCGGCGTACAAGTCAATATCCTTACCTTCTAAAATAAGGCGGCTGACTACATTACATGGTGTGCCTCCCAAAAGATCTGCAAAGACAATATAGTCATCAAAATCCTTGACTGTGTCTAAGAACTTAGCTGTGAAATCATCTGGTCCCTCCTCTGGTAACAAGGCAACGGCATGGATATCCGCTTGAGGTCCCATAATCATCTCAGTCGTTGTTTTCAGCTCTTCACAAAAGCGACCGTGGCTAATCAAAATTAACTGTTTGCTCATAATTTACACCATTATGCCATTCCAAAGAAGAAGTGACCAAACGCTGAGAAAGCAATCGCTGCAAGAATGATGAGCAAGATAGCTTTTGTAGAGTTCATACCCTTACGTCCAAGCAACCAGAAGATTACACCTGTGATGATAGCTGGTACCAAGCGTGGGAAGACCAAGTTAAGCATGTCTTGGATATCGATAGCTTTTTTCCCGATGTGTGGAGCCCAAGAAACTTCAACACCAATCATGCTGGCAATCAGGGCACCAACCATGAAGACACCAAGTACGGATGCAGCATCAATCAAAGCTGTCAAAGTACTTTGCATATTGTTGACGAGGTTAACCCCTTCTTTATAGGCAAATTCCAATTGTTTCCAACGGAAAATGTCATAAGCAACCGCAACAGCGATCCATAGGAAGATACCGGCTGGGTTTCCCGCAACAGCCAAAGTTGCTGCGATTGAACCCATAATAGCTGGTACCAATGATCCAAAGATTGAGTCTCCAAGAGGAGCGAATGGCCCCATGAGACCTGTCTTGATACCATTGACCGCATCTTTTGATTTCACACCATCTTTTTCTTCCAAAGCAAGGTCAAAACCAGTGATAATGGTGTGGAAGAATGGTGAAGTATTGAAGAATTGCGTATGCAATTTCATCATTTCTTTTAGTTCAGGTGTACCGTCTCCATACATTTTGCGCAATTGTGGCAAAATCATGTAAAGGTAACCAGAAGCCTGCATACGCTCATAGTTCCAACCCAATTGGAAGGTAAATAAGCTACGTTTGTTAATCTGTTTAAAATCTTCTTTTGTTAGTTTGTAATTAGAATTCGTCATCTTCAATTTCCCCGCTTTCTGATTCAGTTACTGGAGCAGCTACGACTGTACGTTGGCTGTTTTTGAAGTGTTGTACCGCAAGGAAGACACCGATGATGGCGATACCAATCATAGATACACTCTTGAAGTTGTTAACAAAAGTAATAGCTTGTTCTTTTGGAAGTTTAGAGAACACTTCAGAACCAACAATGCTAGACACTGCAGCACCAAGGCTTTGAACATTACTGTAAAGCACTGTCAACATAGCTGTCAAGCCAAATCCAAGTGCCAAATAGTGAAGGTTGCGTTTCACTGGGAGATAACGAAGCAAGATTGCAAATCCAAGACCTGGAAGCATTTGACCTGCAAGTTTTAGACCGTTTGCCAACCATTGTACATTACCGAGACCTGTAACAACAGTTTCTACAAAAGCTCCACCAAAGGCAAGGGCAAAGAAGACTGGTAGGGCACGAGAAAGAGCCCAAGGAATCGCACCAAGGAGATAGTTGCGTTCGATGCCTTTGTAGTCAAAGCGTTCAATCGCAGCATCCACACGGTGAGCGAAGTAAGTTGTAGTCATACGACCAAGGATATCGAAGTATGTCAACAAAGTTGCTACCGGCACAGCGATTGTAGCAATAGCAAGCTCTGGGTCAAGCCCTTGAGCTACTGAGAAGGCAGTTGCGAGAACCGCACCAGAAGTAGCATCAATACGAGACGCACCACCGAAGGTACCAACACCGAGTACTACCAATTGAAGGTTGGCACCAATCAATAGACCTGTAGGTAAATCTCCCATAATGAGACCTGTGATAAATCCAGCAAATACAGGTGAACCTGCTGAAGAAACGATCGTCAACTCATCACAGATTTGATAAGCTGAGTACAGAGTGAGTAGTAAAATTTGCCACCATTGTATCATGACAATGACCTCCTAAAAATTTTTCCTTATTTTAACAAATTCATAAAATCCGCGACCGGATCATTTGGAACCATCTGAGCTGTCAGCTTCACCCCTTTTTCATGCAACTTTTGGAAAGCTTCCACATCCGCATCAACCACATTGATAGAGCGAGTGATGGGACGAGTTTCGTCTGACTGAGACATATTTCCGACGTTCAGTGTTTCCAGTGGAACGCCAGCTTCTACCAAACGAAGGAATCGGTCTGGTTTACGAGCAACGATAAAGAGTCGTTGTGAGTCATACTTACCAGCCAAGATGTTTTCTGCTGCCTTAGCGATTGGCAAAATGCTGAGCTTCACTCCTGGTGGCGTTGCCAACTTAAGTCCACTCTTTTCGATAGCATTTTCAGCTACCTCATCGTCAATCACCATAATGCGTGAAATGTTGAGCTTGGTAGTCCAGAGATTGGCTACCTGTCCATGGATCAAACGTCCATCGATACGTGCACCTACTATTGTCATAAATTTTCCCCCTTTATTGTTTTAAATGTAGGTTGGTTAACTAAGTTAATTGATTCTTCATATTCCCCTTCCGTCTCAAAAATGATGATTCGGTTATGTCCTTCTTTCAGAAGGCTATGCGGAATATAAAGTGATAAGGTTGGTCCGACATTCCAGAAACGGCCGATGTTAACGCCATTTACAAAGGCAAGGCCCTTTCCAAAACCGGACAAGTCTAAATAAGTATCTTTAAGCGCTTTTATTTCAAAGTCAAAAGCGTAGAAAGCTGGTTGCTCTGGCTGCCATCCTTTTGAAAAATCGATGTTTTCTGTGTTTTCAAAAGAA
This sequence comes from Streptococcus sp. Marseille-P6264, assembly GCF_902460355.1. GTDB lineage: Bacteria > Bacillota > Bacilli > Lactobacillales > Streptococcaceae > Streptococcus. The sequence continues at coordinate 27,718 of NZ_CABPTO010000008.1, read as the reverse complement.
AGTGGATACTGTTGCCAATTCAGCAAGAAGTGCAAATCCTTGCAAACGCCCGTCCGAATCCCTTTTCGCTGAGTATCTGCCAAGAACTTATGCCCGTAGTTGACCCGCCCCATGTTTTCCATCAGGATGTCAATACGGTGGGTGACTTTCTTTTCTCCAGCAACAAAGATATCTTGACCAATCTCTGCTTGATACTGGGTTGCCATAAGCTTGCCGTCCACAAAGAGCTGCATCCGGTCTCGCCCATCAATCACCCGAATTTTTTCCTCATCCGCATCCCAGCTGGCTTCTGTACGGTAAAGTAAGTAGCCATAGCTCTGCCCCAAATCCTCCATTTTGACAGGATAGAGACTCTCTACTGGCTGAGCCAAATCAGCTAATGTCTCAAACAAACTCACTTTCTCACTCAGAGCAATATCTCTCAGTTCAAAAGATTCTTTTGTGAGCGGTTTCATTTGTGGGTACTCAGGATAGTAGGTCTCCATCATTTTTTGCACTGCAAAATATTTCGGAGTTGGATTTCCCTGTTCATCAAGCAGGGCATCGTAATCATACGAAGTCACCTGTGGTAAATCCGTCACACCTCTGGCCGAGCAGCCATTCATGAAGCCAAAATTGGTGCCGCCGTGAAACATATAGAGGTTGATAGAGCCTTGTTTCAGAACCTCATGGACAGCTTGAGCCAGTTCCTCAGGATCCCTTTTGATAATCGGTTCTTTCCAACGATTGAACCAACCATCCCAAAACTCCATACACATGAGCGGCCATTTTTTGCCATGCTCATCAAAGAATTCCTGCATCTGGGCAAAATTATAATCTGCCTTGGAGCCGAAATTTCCTGTAACAAATAAATCTTCCTCAATCAGCGTGCCAGCTTTCAGCGTCGCCCGCCAAGGACCATCCGATGTAAAGAGCGGGCAATCAAGGCCTCGATCCAACATCATCTGCCGAATCGCTCTCAGGTAGTCTTTATCCTCCCCGTAAGAGCCATATTCATTTTCCACTTGCATCATGAGGATATTCCCGCCCTTTTCCAAGAGCCTTGGAACCAAGCGAGGAAGCAACTCATCATAGTAGTCTGCAACAGCCTGAAGATAGGAAGCATCAGAAGAACGGATTCTCATATCCTCAGTCAAGAGCCAGGCTGGCATGCCGCCAAATTCCCACTCCGCACAGATAAAGGGCGAAGGGCGAACGATGGCATATAATCCTAAATCTTGAGCAATCTGAAGAAACTTCTCAATATCTAAAATCCCTTGAAAGTCAAACTGGCCTTTCTTTGGCTCGTGCATGTTCCAAGGAACATAGGTCTCAACTGTATTGAAGCCTAGGGCTTTCAGATTATAGAGCGAGTGATACCAGTCTTCCGGCTGAATCCGAAAATAGTGAATCGCTCCCGACAAAATCTTAAACTCCTGACCATCCAAGTAGAAAGAAGAGCCTATTTCAAATCTCTTCATCTCCCTATTCCTCCTAGATTTAAAACGCTTTCATTTCTTATTAATATTAATATAATAAACTTTTGCATAAATGTCAACATTTTTTTAAAAAATATGTTAAAATCAATATAGAGAGGGATAAAAAAAGAGAGGTGAGCACAATGGCTATTCCTAAATATCAACAAATCAAAGATGATTTAAAACAACAAATCATTTCTGGTAACTTTGAAAACGGTGATAGATTCTACACAGAAGCTGAATTAATCAAGATGTTCAACGTTAGTTCCATCACCGTTGTCCGCGCTTTGAACGAACTTGCGAATGATGGCTACATCATCCGTCAGCAAGGGAAGGGAACGTTTGTTTCACGCGCAAGAAAACACAAGCGTGTGGAATTCTCTGATATCGAAACTTTCCCTATCCAAAAGGATAAGGTGACTGTTCTGTCCATCGAACGTGGAAATGAATTGAGAATCTTGGAAAAACTAGAACTAACACCGTCCCAGTTCTACTACAAGATTGACCGTATCAGAAGGACAGGCGATAAAGTCTATATCTATCACCAAACCTACATTCCTGAACAGTACATCAATCCAAACTATCCAGATTTGGACTACTACAGCTCGATCTACAATCGCTTCAAGACGGATTATCACATCCACATGAATGACGAGTATTTCGAAGAAACCAACGAAATCGTCTTTCCAACGCCAAAAGACATTGCCAAGACCTTAGAAATTGATCCAAACTTCCCAACTGTGCATCAAGTCAAGATCACAAAACTGGAAAATACCGGACAAATCCTAGAGTACAGCGAAACCTACAAGCGTGGTGATTTCTTCAAAATCAAATTTATTTCTTCTAGTCGCGATCATTAATCTGAAAAACGATGGTTCTCATGAGCTGTCGTTTTTCATTTCCTGACCAACTAGCCTATCATTATTATAAACCTATCTATACCAATTTGCAAGACATTCTAAGAACTTTTGTTCATTAAAAAGTGAATTGTGTCAAAAAGTAAACAGGGCCTATTAATTTGTCCTGTTTTTCAATTATCCTAAGGAAGAAAAAATAAGAAACACTGGCTATTCCCCTGAAAATTGGTATAATGATAAAGCAAAAAAGCTGGGATTCAATCCCAGTTTTTTGATATAAAATGTTCTTTATTTTTCAAATGAAATCGTTTATCAAGTCTTTAGAAAACCTGCTATTTCTTTATTTCTAATTCACGAACCTGAAGCAAAACATTAGACAAATCTGCCCCGGCCTGAAGAAGAGCAGCAGCCGTATAGGCTCCCTCTACCAAAGGAACATTATTGATAATGATTTCCTTGTCAGAAAAGTCTGCGACCATTTCGAGATTCATGCGAGCTGAGCCCAGATCGAAAAAGGCCAAAATAGTGTCCTTGTCATTGGCATCTAAAGCCGCCTGAATACCTTCAAAGCTCGTCCCGATGCTACCGTCGTCCAACCCGCCCACATAGCTGATGGCCACATCTGCCGCCACCTGCGAGATGAGATCAAACAAGCCTTGGGCCAGATTTTTGGAATGGGAAACGATAAGAATGCCAGTATCTGCCATCAGCCTGCCTCCGTTTCTAGAAGAGCCTCAAAGAGGAGACCAGATGAAGCCGAACCAGGATCGATATGGCCTATAGAGCGCTCACCGACATAGGAAGCCCGCCCCTTGGTCGCTTTCAGATCTTTGGTCGCTTCCACTAGAGAACCAATCTTTTCACGCGTCAAGTCTCCAGACTGCAGAGAAACAGGAATCCCCGACCAGACATCCACCATGGTTTTCTCACCAGGCACAGCCTTGCCCCGCTTCTGAATCATGTCCAGCCCAGCTTGGATGACTTCTAGCAAGTCTTTGCCGTCTTTTTCAGCTTTGGCCATGCCCATGAAAGCTGAGCCATATAGAGGGCCTGAAGCACCGCCAACCTTGCTAATCAGCTGCATAGAAACAGCCTGAAAAACCTCAGCCGCACTGGCAAAGTCCTTAGCAGCTAGACTCTCTACTGCTGCCGCCATTCCCCTAGCCATATTGGCGCCATGATCGCCATCGCCGATGGGAGTATCAAGATCAGACAGATAGGCTTTCTGGTCCTGGATCTTCTCGTTGAACAACTGCATCCATTTTTTTGCTCTTGCTGCGTCCATAAGCACCTCCTTACCAAGCGGCTGTCGTGACAGAACTGTTGAGAGCTGTCAGCCAGTCTGGCTGTTCCAGCTGGATAAAGGTCAGAGAAATCCCTGCCATATCAATGGAAGTCATGTAATTACCCAACTTTTTATAGACAACTTCAACTCCAGCATCTGCCAGGAGATTTGCTACATCTGCCGCAAAGACATACTGCTCCATGAGCGGTGTTGCACCCATACCATTGATGAGAATGCCGATTTTCTTACCAGATTTGAGCTCAAAGGACTGACTGAGCTTTTCGACTAATTCCTTGGCTAAGTCCTTAGACGGCTGCATCTTTTCCTTGCGATAGCCTGGCTCACCATGGATACCAATGCCGAACTCTATCTCATCATCAGCCAAAACAAAACCAGGCTTGCCGACTTCCGGTACGGTTGCCCCGCTCAGAGCCAAACCGACCGTGTGAATATGTTTGAGCAGCTCATCAGCCAGTGCCTTGATTTCAGTCAGAGATTTGCCTGCGCGCGCCGCATCCCCTAGAATCTTATGGACAAGAATGGTACCAGCCACTCCGCGGCGACCTTGCGTATAAAGGCTGTCTTCCACTGCGATATCGTCATCTATGACGACACTAGCCACCTCAATCCCTTCCATCTGGGCCATTTCCTGAGCCATTTCAAAGTTCATGATGTCACCGGAGTAATTCTTGATTACCATGAAGACCCCAGCTCCCTCATCTGCTTCCTTGATAGCCTGCAAGACCTGATCAGGTGTTGGTGAAGTAAAGACCGCTCCGCAAATAGCGGCCGACAGCATGCCCTCACCGACAAAGCCAGCGTGGGAAGGCTCATGACCACTGCCACCACCAGAAATCAGGCCGACCTTGCCTGTCTTCTCACTCTTGCGGGCAATGATATCAAAGCCCTCCACCCGATAAACCAAATCGCTGTGAATATAGGCTAAGCCGTCCAGCATTTCGTCCACAACTGCTGTTGGATCGTTGATAATTTTTTTCATAGGTGTCCTCCGTTTCTCAGTGCTTCTCTAAAATGAGCAATTCGCCCTAAAAGAAAGCGCTATCATTTTAATATTATTTTAACATTTTATCTTACCGAAAGCAAATTCTGCCACATCCTAGAATAGAAGAAAGCATTAAATTAGTTGACAAGAAAAAGTAGACAGCGTATACTAAAGATAGATAAGTAGACAGTGTATACTTTTGGAGGAGATGAATGAAACGCAATAGTGCCCAGCTGAAAGAACAGCTCATTCAAACGGGGATTGACGAAATCGGAAAACATGGAATTGAGCAGCTCTCGCTCAGGACTGTTGCCAAGGCCTGCGGTGTAACTCACGGCACTCCATACCGCCATTTTGAGAGCAAGGAAGGCTACCTCAAGGTGGTTTTAGGTCAGCTTTCGCAGTTTCTAAATCAGGAAATCAATCAGAGCATTGATGCGACAACTTCTGCGCGTGAGCAACTGACCCAGCTTGGACTTAATTTCATTATTTTTGCCAAGACTTACCCTCATTTTTTCGAAGCTCTCTTTATCAAATTCCCTTTTAAATATATGAAGGTGACGCAGAACACCATTCTCTTGGAGTCTGACTTGCCTGGATTTGATAAATTTAAGGAGCTTGTTTTAAAGCTTCGCGAGGAGGAAAATTTTAGCAATAGCGAAGCAGAAAGCCTTTTTCACTTTTGGAGCTTTATCACAGGTCTAGCCGTTCTGACCAACAGTCCTATCGGACAAGACCTTGATCCTCAAGCCATCCAAAACACAATCGAGCATATGCTTGACATTTATATCAAAGGAGAACGATCATGAAAACCTTGATTATTTACACCCACCCCAGCCCAACTGGCTTCAATGCTGCTATTCTCAAAGAAGTTCAAAGCAACATTTCTAAGAACCACGAAGTGAAAACCTTGGACTTGTATACTGAAAATTTTGACCCAATCTTGCGCTTTGACCAAGAACATAGACGCCGTGACCTGCACAAAGACCCTGAAATGGCAAAATACCGCGATTTGATTACTTGGGCAGAGCATCTGATTTTCATTTTCCCTATCTGGTGGAGCGGTATGCCTGCTATTCTCAAAGGCTTTATTGATTGTGTCTTTGTGGCTGATTTCGCCTACTCTTATAAGAAAGTCGGACTCCAAGGCCACCTACAAGGCAAGACCGGCTGGATTATCGTCAGCCACAATACTCCAGGTTTTGCCCTGCCTTTCGTCCAAGACTATGGCAAGGTACTTAAAAATCAAATCCTGAAACCTTGCGGTATTTCTCCAGTCAAACTGACAGAGCTCAGCGGGGTAGAACGCAAAACAGACCAACAACGCCAAGAAATGCTCAAGAAAATCGGGCAACTGGCCAGTCAAATTTAAGAACAAGCAAATAGGCACTTCGTAAGAAGCGCCTATTTCTATATTTAATCTAAGCCCACGCGCTTGAAGATTTCATCCACGCGCTTAGTGTAGTAAGTAGGATTGAAGATTTCGTCGATTTCCTCTTGAGTGAGGCGTGATGTAACCTCTGGATCCGCTTCGAGCAGGGGCTTGAAGTCTACTTGATTGTCCCAAGACTGGGCGGTCTTTGGCTGCACCAAGTCATAAGCCTGCTCCCGTGTCATGCCTTTTTCAATCAAGGTCAACATAGCCCGCTGGCTGAAGATAAGACCAAAGGTCGAGTTCATGTTGCGGATCATGTTTTCTGGGAAGACCGTCAAGTTCTTGACGATATTACCGAAGCGGTTGAGCATGTAATCGATGAGAATGGTCGTGTCCGGTGCGATAATCCGCTCAGCTGATGAGTGGGAAATGTCGCGCTCATGCCAGAGAGAGACATTCTCAAAGGCTGTCACCATGTGGCCACGAATGACACGCGCCAGACCAGTCATGTTTTCAGAACCGATAGGGTTGCGCTTGTGAGGCATTGCTGAAGAGCCTTTTTGACCTTTAGCAAAGAACTCTTCCACTTCGCGCTGCTCAGACTTTTGCAAACCACGAATCTCAGTCGCCATGCGCTCGATAGACGTCGCAATCAAGGCCAAGGCCGAGAAGTATTCAGCGTGGAGGTCACGTGGCAGGACTTGGGTCGAAATCTCCTGCGGACGGATGCCTAGTTTCTCACAGACATAGCTTTCCACAAATGGCGGAATGTTGGCAAAGTTCCCAACCGCACCAGAAATTTTCCCAGCTTCCACACCCGCAGCCGCAATCTCGAAACGCTCGATGTTGCGCTTCATTTCGCTGTACCAAGTCGCGAGCTTAAGTCCGAAAGTCGTCGGCTCCGCATGCACCCCGTGGGTCCGGCCCATCATGATGGTGAACTTGTGCTCCCGCGCCCGCTCCGCAATGATGTCGGTGAAGCGACGCAGATCCTCACGGATGATGTCATTGGCCTGCTTGTAAAGGTAGCCGTAGGCCGTATCCACCACGTCAGTCGAGGTCAGGCCGTAGTGCACCCACTTGCGCTCCTCGCCCAGCGTCTCAGAAACCGCCCGCGTGAAGGCCACCACATCGTGGCGCGTCTCCTGCTCAATCTCCAAGATGCGATCGATGTCAAAGCCTGCCTTCTCACGAATCAAGGCCACATCTTCCTTGGGAATCTCACCCAACTCAGCCCAGGCCTCATCAGCCAGAATCTCAACTTCCAGCCAAGCCTTGTACTTATTTTCCTCAGTCCAAATGTTCGCCATTTCGGGGCGAGAGTAACGGTTGATCATAGTTTGTCTTCTCCTTCTGTTTTGTCTGTTTGAATGTGATCAAGAATTTTCTGAGCCGATTCTTTCTTCAATGTATTCTCTAACCATTGAGTTTGATGAGCTTTTATATACTTTTGCCAAATAATTAATAAAATAAGACCGATAAAAAGTATACCTAAAGTAATATATAATCTTTCAGTAGCACTATAATTAGCAAGAAAATAAACACTAATCCCCCATGATATTTCAATTAATGTTAAAAATAATTGTAAAATTTTAATCCTGTTGATTACCTCAGGTTTAACATCTTCATCACTAATAATGATGCTACGATCTAATAGGCTAATTATATTGTTAGGTTGAGAAAACCAAATAATTAGTAAACCTATTCCTGCAATAACTGTGTAAGAATCTTTATCGACTATTGAAAAAATAAGAAAGAATACTATTGGAAGTATCAGATAAATTACTTTTATAAAAATGCGGATAATTTTTTTATTGATTGGTATGTCAATATTCTGATATTTTGGTGGAACAAATAAATTTAGAAAATATGAGAATCCTAAAATTTGAATAAATGGAACAACTACTCTTAAATAACCTTCAAAACTATTTATCATAGTTTGGTAACCATAGCTATACTTAGAAATTAAATCAAACAACTCATTTTTACTAAGACTGTTAGGATTTATCATGGCAAACATAACAGTAATATTTAAAAATATAGTTCCTATCCAAAAAATAAATGCTCTCAAAAATGACAATACAATATAAATTAATATTAAACTGAGTAAAAATCTCTTTTGTTTAATATAAGCAACAATTCTTTTAGTGAAGTAAAATAGAAAAAAACCGTTTATAAAGCAAATAATGATAGGGGGTAAAAAGCTTAAAAATGGTATTTCATTTAAAATTACCCCCAATACTATAAATAACATCCCATTTACAAGAAACGGAAGCATATATAACATCAAATAGCAATAACCAATGATGTGTTCAGCATCAATTGTTCTACTTTTGAAAAATTGTTTTATTTTTTTTGGTAATAATTTAATTTCCTGTACTAATTGTTCTACAATGTTCAAACTTTCCTCCTGCCTAAAACTCATCCACACTATCTGGCACATCACTAAACAAAGTCACGTGTCCCATCTTGCGGTTGTGCTTTGATTCTAGTTTATCATATAATTGGAGATGGGTGCTTGTTCTTTATTTCTATATTTATCAAAAGACAAACGCCCTCATCCTAAACTCAATTCCTCGAAACTTTCTCTTTTCTCAACTTTTCTTCGATTTTGTTAGATTTACTTCTAATCTTAAATTTTGTGTTTCAAATTTGATAGGTTCATTCATCATCCTCTTCACTGTTTGGTTCATTAAAGGTATATGGTAAACCTAAATGTCTCATAGTATCAGATATACCTTGAATAGACTTTAATACTTCAGGATCTATTTTAGGTGCTTGAATACTATAGAAAGCTTCCATCATGGATTTTAATGACTTGTTAAAATTAACATCGTTAACATAAAACCTATCCATAGCTGGTTTAACAACTTTTGATACTGTTTTTGCTAAACTAACTAAAAGTTCTTGATTAGAGATATCATTGACAAGTTTCCTAGTTGCTTCAACATCCCATTTCTTAAGCATGTTATACTCAAGCTCTTTTAATTCTTTATTTACAGCTGATAACAGTAAATCTATTTTTTTATATCGTCCATAGGTTAGCATGTGAAAATGCATAACATCATTTCTATACTCTCTAATGTCATCATAGTTATTTTTGAGTACGTCTACTTTCTCGCTACCAGTAAATGGTGCAAAATGCTTTTCCCATATAGTGATTGGTAGCGAATTTCTTATCATTTCTTTCAGACTACATTTATCTTTATTTTGAAAACCTTTAAAATGAATAGTTAAATTATTAACTGGATTTATATTTAATTCAAATATCAACGTATGGAGTTCAGCCATTTGCAATCTTTCAATATGCTCCATTGTATGAATTTTTGATAAATCTAATTTATAATTAGTCTGTTCCTTGATGATTCTTATGATATTCTCATCTTCCAACGGAGACAAAGCTAATGCAAAAATTTTTCGTAATAACGATTCATATGTTTGAAATTTAGGATAAAGCCTTTGCAAAAAATACATAGATAAACTATTAGATAGAATTGAATATTTCAAATGATTTTTTCCTAAAAATTCTCTAAACTTTGAAAGGAAATCCCCAAACTTTTTTGCTGACTTCAATTTAGAATTACTATATTCATAGCTAAGTGAAATTTCGACTATTCCACTTCGAAATTGTCGGGTATTTATTTTAAAGTCGTCACCTTCAAAAGTACACTTATATTTAGCTAAATATCCTTCTACAAACTTATCCCCAACTTTATATTTATTAGTAGAAGTAATATCTATTATTTCTGAATTAAGAAATAGTTTATCAAGTTTAGTCATACTACTATTTTTAGTTAATAATTCCACCCCAAATTCCATATCTATCCCCTAAAATTCTACTTATTCCTCAAACTCCTCTTTCCCAATCCATACAGATGGATAGTGATCTAGTGTATTCAAATCCGTATCCAGCGCGGTAGATCATAGATAGCTAAATAGTTTTCAGGGTATTGGACAACTAATTCATCATATTTAGCTTGCACCTTATCATAGTTAGCACTTGCAAATAAGACTTCAACGACTGCTCCAGTCTTATCCTTCTCAACAAAACTATTAACTATTATTTGAATCATAGTAATGACCAAGTCCGTAGCCCGTATTCAGTTAAGAATATACGAGGCTCTTATTCCTTTCTATGTATATATTTTACAGGAAGAAGGGCACTTTTAGCCCGAGTTTAAATACTTGAACTTTCGCTCTTCTCCTTTCTTTTATCTAAAATTTTAGTCCAAAGAAGTCTGTAACCCGTATTCATTTTAGAAGATACGGTACTCTTGTTCCTTTTGTAATTATATTCTTTGTAAGATTCCAAAGAATGTCTATATTCAAACACTTCAGTATTTTCATTTAACTCTATAGTCAACTAATATTTAAACTTTCTGACTTCATATATATTTAATATCAAAGTCTTTCGTATTAGAATTGCTTACATCAATTTTCAACTTTAAATACTCACATTCCAGCCCTGTAAGTGAATTTTCATAACTTATTAACATCTTAGAATTAAAAATACCAAAAATATCAATTCTCACGTAGATTTTATTTTTCTCTTGCTCAAGCTCTACTATTATTTCATTTGAAAGCTTATCTCCCATGTATAACTCAGTATCTGCAGGTATTTTAATTAACTTACTACCTTGACATAATTGAAATAAAACTTCCTTTATGTCTTTTGAGATACTTTGTTTTAACCATGAACTTCCAAGATATTTATATGCGTATTCAAATGATATTTTTATTGACAAAGGAAAGAATACATACTTTAGATAATACTCTACTACTTCCTGATGAAGCTCAACACCATCAAGTCGTGGAAAAAGTTTTACTTTATCAAAATCAATAATTCTATCTCTTATCTCATCATCACTATAAGATTCTATATGCTTTTTAAAATATCCTAAGTTAACATTTTTAGGAGCAAAAATAAAATTTTCGCTTTTTCCATAATTTGCTCTAAAGCCTGTTATATCTCCAGTCTTCTTATTTGTCATCAAATTTCCCGTAATTTCTGGAATCCAAAAAGGAAAATCCAATTTATCTAAACCCGGAACTCCATTTTTTCCTTTAATACCTTTCCTATTTCGAATAAACTCTAATAATGGACTATTTACAAATATCGAATCAACATGCCTTCCTAAATTTGAATTACAATCCACACATATATCTTTAAGCGTATTCTCTGGTTGTCTATTTCCCCCTAAACTCTCAAGTATTATATGTTCTGTTTTAAAATCATTTTCCGATTTTTTAATAGCACAAATTATACATTTTTTCTTTTTCTCACTCATCTCTGTTTAACTTAACTATTCTCCTTTATGACTTATAAATTTCTGATTATCATTAAAGTACATGCAATAAAAGCGTTGTGCCAAGTAACATCAAACTTGACTAAGCAATTTTTTACGTCTTGATTGGCATACAATTCAATAATCTTATCGGTACTTCTAAATCGTTCATATTCTTTCTTAGCTAAAAAATACTGATTTTTGATTTTTTCTATTTCCTTGATATAATATTCTCTATTCCTGTTTTGATATCTTCTTCATCTTGATAAATAAGACCTTTTCGCTCTAATCGCTTTTGATAATCTTCCTTAATCTGAATTTCCAAAATTCCATTCACCGTATCAAAGTTTTCTGAATAAAAGTTAGGTCCATATGATAATAGAGTCATGACATCATATGGAGTTCTATTTGGAAATAAAGATATTATCCTGATTAACTCGTTATAAGGTTCCGTTAATTTTTCTTGTTTTTGTACTTGACTTTGTATTTTTCGTTCTTGTATCTTCGATTTTCGTTTATCAACATAGATATAAATCCCCCAAAACAAAGCCAAAAACCCCTACAATCGCTAATACAGATTGCCAATTAAAATAACCGTGTTCATTTGTAAAAAACTTATCCACTAAAAATCAATCCCTTCTCCAAACTCCTCCACCTCATCCGGCGCATCACTACACAAAGTCACATGTCCCATCTTGCGGTTGTGCTTTGCTTCTATTTTACCATACATGTGGAGGTGGGCGTTTGGATTTTCTGTGACAAATTTTTCAGCGGCCTCGACGTGTTGGCCGAGAACATTGAGCATAACAGCAGGCGCATGTAGTTTAATAGCTGGCAATGGTGCTCCGAGAACACCCAAAATATGCGTGTCAAACTGGGAGAAGTCACAGGCTTCAATTGAGTAATGCCCAGAGTTGTGTGGCCGTGGAGCAATTTCATTAACAATGATGTCGTCAGCTGTCGCAAACATTTCCACACAGAGAGTTCCAGATAGCTTAAGCTGGTCTGCGATTCGCACCGCCATGGCTTTGGCCTTGTCAGCTAGACTTTCTAAAATGCGGGCTGGTACGATGGTCTTAGACAGGATATTGTTGCGGTGGATATTTTCCTGAACCGGGAAAACTGTGACGTCCTTGCCATTTCCTGACACGATGACGGAAATCTCAAGGTCGAAGTTGACAAATTCCTCCAAAACGCAATCTGCTGAATCCGCTAGCGCATAGGCTTCTTCTAAGTCTACTTCCGAGCGAATAACCTTTTGACCATGGCCATCATAGCCACCGGTCGCAGTCTTGAGGACATAGTTTTTAGAGAGGTCGATATCTGCTAAGTCTTGGCTTGAAGTCACGACCTTGTAGGGTGCCACAGTGACTTGAGCCTTGTTTGAAAGAAAGTCCTTTTCAGAAATGCGATTTTGGGAAATGCGGAGCAGATCTGTCCCTTGAGGGAGTTGTCCATCCTTGATAACCGCATCCAAACCGTCAGCATCGACATTTTCAAACTCATAGGTGAGAACATCACAACGCTCCGCCAACTGACGGAGGGCCTCCACATCATTATAAGGTGCCACGATGATTTCCGCCACGCGAGAGGCAGGGCAATCCGCCGCAGGATCCAGCGCGATAACCTTGTGGCCCATATAGATAGCAGAAATAGCCATCATCTGACCCAGCTGCCCGCCACCGATAATTCCGATAGTTTTAGATGAGCTCATTCGTAGACTCCTCAGCGATTTTTCCTTGTTCTTCAGCAAAATCCGCTAGCGCTGCTGCCAGGTCTTGGTCTTCAATGGCCAAGATCCGAAGGGCAGTCAGGGCTGCGTTTGTCGCACCCGCTTCACCGATAGCCATTGTCGCAACAGGCACACCGCCCGGCATCTGTACGATAGAGTAGAGCGAGTCCACGCCACTAAGGGCACGAGACTTGACAGGCACACCAATGACTGGAAGGGTTGTTTTGGCAGCTACCATTCCTGGTAAATGGGCTGCACCTCCAGCACCAGCGATGATAACCTTGATGCCACGGCTACGGGCTTCTTCAGCATGTTTGAACATGAGGTCTGGTGTACGGTGAGCAGAGACGACTTTCTTTTCGTAGGCTACACCAAAGCGGTCTAGGATTTCAGCTGTTTTTTGCATGGTGGCCCAGTCAGATTTTGAGCCCATGATGATGGAAACAATTGGTTTAGTCATGATTTTTCCTTTTTTCTTCTTTTTTGATAATGGTCTTAGGTGGTGGGGACGGAAGCAAACCTTCGGTTTCATTCCTAAACTCTGAGCCTAAGGTCTCAAAGTTTCCCTAGACCAGAACAGAAATTGTTCTGGTCTTTTCACCACGGCGACCATTATCGTACTTGGCGACTTCGTCGCTTTTTCTTATATCTTTATCGAATAGCCTTGCTTCCGATATCTGTTCGGTAAAAGAGACCTTCTGTGTTTTGTTTGTTAAGTTCGCTATATATGGTGTCTTGGGCTTCTTTGACGGTATCTGCTGTGGTGACGAGCATGTAGACACGTCCGCCGTTTGATAGCAGTGCTCTGCTATTTTCCGCAAACTTAGCTCCTGCATAGTAAGTGATGATATCGCCATCGGTTTTGGCTGGCAACTCGACACCCTTGTCATAATCTAGCGGATAGCCATTAGATGCGACAACCACGCCCAGAGTCACACCCTTGTCTGTCCAAGTAATGCTCGGCTCCTTGCCATCAAGGATGTCCGTGATATTTTGCGCAAAATCAGACGTTAGGCGAGGCAGGATAATCTGGGTCTCTGGGTCGCCAAAGCGAGCGTTGAACTCGATGACCTTAGGCCCGTCTGCTGTCAGAATCAAGCCCGCGTAGAGCACGCCCAAATAAGGGCGACCTTCTTTAATCATCCCCTCAAGGACTGGCTTGACAATCGTGTCAACCGCTGTGTCAACCACGCTCTGTGGCAAGTGTGGAACTGGCGCATAAGCACCCATCCCACCTGTATTGGGACCCTTGTCACCATCATAGGCACGCTTGTGATCCTGAGCCGTCGGCATGATGTAAAACTTGTCGCCATTGACAAAGGCAAAGAGGGAGAACTCCTCGCCGTCCAGAAACTCCTCGATAACCACGCGCGCACCTGAATCACCAAATTTATTGTCCAAGAGCATCTCATGAGCTGCCTCGACTGCCTGCTCTACGGTCTCTGCTACGACCACGCCCTTGCCTAGAGCTAGGCCGTCCGCCTTTACTACGATAGGCGCCCCTTGCTTTTCTATGTAGGATTTGGCTTCCTCAAAGTCGGAAAATGTGCCATAGGCTGCTGTCGGAACGCCGTATTTAACCATGATTTCCTTAGCAAAATCCTTGGACCATTCCAGCTCCGCAGCTAAACGAGATGGGCCGAAAGCCTTGAGTCCAGCTTGGTTAAAATCATCCACAATTCCAGCTGCCAGGGCATCATCCGGGCCAATAAAAGACCAAGCAATATCGTTCGCCTTTGCGAACTCAATCAATTTAGAATGTTCGGAAATTCCAATATTCACCAAGTCTAGCCCATCCAAGGTCATGCCATCATTTCCAGGTGCGACAAAGACCTGCTCCACACCCTGAGACTCCAACAACTTCTTGGAAATCGCATGCTCACGACCGCCCGAACCAACAACTAAAAGCTTCATAGCTAAGATACCTCAACATCCATCATCATAGGTGCTTACGCACCAAGCCAACACATCACGTAAAAACCATTGCCATTTTTACGAATCATTCATCTAAATTATATCATAATCGTTCGTTTTATTCTATTCTAAGTAGGGAAAGAAGAGAAATATCTATTTTTGTTAGGAATATCCATCTCTGAAAAATAAAATCTACCTATATTATTTTTTGTATTTTGACTATTTCATTACTTTTATTTCAAATATCAAAAATTTCATAAAACTAAAATAAATTAGAAATTCAAGTTTCAACATCTTTTAAAATTTTTCTTTTTTTTATATTTTTTCCCGAATAATCTAAATGGAATCATCCAAATTACTTATTCAAAGGAGATTTATGAAAAAATATCAGAAGCTGTTTTTATTATCCGGAGCAGTCCTTGGGCTATTTGCCAGTCATTCCACAGCTCAAGCTGTTACATCGACTGAAGCTAGAAACAAAGTCCTAGGCCCCACTGATCGTGCCAGCAATGTGACCGTCAATGTCACTGGAGATACAGCACAGATTCATTATGCCCGCTCCAAGGCTCAGGTTCCCTATACCATTTCCCACGCAGTCTGGTCCGACGAAAACGGACAGGATGATTTGAAATGGTACACCACGCCTCAGACAACCAGCACAGCCATTGACCTCCGGCAGCACGCTGGCTATGGCACCTTCCATGTGCACACTTACATTAATATTAACGGTAAAATGATAGGCTTGAATGGTACAACCTTCACTGTTAATAAGCCTGCTAGCAAGACAAGCGTCACAACATCTGGACAAACCGGCCGCATCAATTTTACGCGAAATAAAGACCAAAGGAACTCAAAAATTGTCCATGCAGTTTGGTCTGATGAAAATGGTGGCGATGATCTTAATTGGTATGAAGCTGGGCAAGAGAGTACTGAATTTAACTTTTCTAAACACAAAGGTTATGGAAAATATTTCGTAGATACTTATGAAAATAAAAATGGCAAAATGATTTACCAATCGGGCACTACTTTCCATCTAGAAAAACCTAATCCGACCATTCAGACAAGCTTCCCTGAACCTGGCATTATGGAAATCCTTATCAAAAATCTTCCTGAATCCATGTATAAGGTCACTGTCCCAACCTGGTCTGAAAATAAGGGACAAGATGATTTACAATGGTATCAAGCAAGGAAAAATCCTGATGGCAGTTATAGCGTCAGAGTCGAGCTGAAGAAGCACAATTACGATACCGGAACCTACCATATCCATCTCTATGGCGAAAGCTATGTCAATCCAGCCTTTACATGTTTAGCAGGAGCGACTGCTACAATAGATGCTGGAAAAATACCTTCTCAAAAAGACCAAAAACCGCTTTTCTCTGTTGAAAACATCAATCAGGAAGAGGGAACCTACACTGTAAAAGTCACTGAAACTGCCGCATCTAAGGCAATTCAATCCGTCCGTGTCCCTATTTGGAGTACCCAGAATCAAAGTAATATCAAGTGGTATGAGGCAAGTAATAATGGAGATGGGACTTTTACTGCACAATTCAATATCCGTAACCACCAAGCCTTATCTGGAAGCTACACCAATCATATCTACATTAAGTACAAAGATGGTAGCGAGCATAACTATGCGACAGACAGCGTCACCCTCTCCGCTGAAAATATCAAAGCCAAGGTTTCTGTCAATAAAATCTCTACCTACAATTACGAAGTGACCGTTTCCGATGCTTTCGGACCAGGAACCATTTCTCTACCAACTTGGTCAGAGGCCAATGGCCAGGATGACATCAAATGGTACACTGCTAACAAAGTGGGCAATGGCCTGTATAAATTTACCATCAATACGCAACAGCATGCTGGAAATGGACTCTTCCATACCCATGTTTACCGTAATCTCAATGGACAGATGACTGGACTTACAGGCACCAGCTATCAGGTTGATAAACCAACTACGCCTGAGCCAACCCTCTACACCCCTGATTATGCTGGAGCCTCCTCTTATCCTCATGGCCAGTGTACTTGGGGAGCAAAAGTACTGGCTCCTTGGGCTGGTCCTTACTGGGGCAACGGTGGCCAATGGGCAGCTAGCGCACGCGCAGCTGGTTTCCGAACAGGAAGCACCCCACAAGTCGGAGCCATCATTTGCTGGACCGATGGCGGTTATGGGCATGTCGGTGTTGTCACCCATGTCGAATCCAATACCCGCATCCAAATCAAAGAATCCAACTATGCGGGCAAACAATACATTGGCAACTTCCGTGGCTGGTTCAATCCTTACGCCGCCGGTCAAGGAGCTGTTAGCTATATCTATCCAAAATAAATCCACTAAAAAAACCTTGGTTTTGTAAACCAAGGTTTTTCTCTATTCAAATCAAAGTCGATTTCTTACTTCGCTAGTTTCTTTTCCAAATAGGCAACAATATCTGCGACATTTTCAAAGCGATCAACATCCTCATCTGAAATTTCAATCGCAAACTCATCCTCCAAAGTCAGGATAAATTCCATTAAGTCAACAGAATCAGCGCCTAAATCATCTTTTAAGCCCAAAGTTGGCTGGACCACAAAGTCCTCTCCCTGACGTTCTTGGATAATTTCTGTTACTTTTTGATAAATTTGTTCTTGATTCATTCTCTTTCCACCTCTTTTGAAAATTCTACCACAGATTTTCCGACAACATCTGTCTCCAGCATGGTCCGAATCTGACGAATAGTACTATATACGGCCTTGGCATCACTTGAACCATGCGTCTTGACCACTGGCGCCTTAAGACCAAAGAGAACGGCCCCACCGGCACTGGAATAGTCCAGACTCTTGCGCATCTCTTGTAGGCTATCTTTGAGCAACAAAGCCCCTAGTTTAGCCTTAAGACCACCACCTAGCACAGCCTTTTTAAGCTGACCTAGGATGCTAATGGCCGTTCCTTCGATAGACTTGAGCACGGCATTGCCCGTAAAGCCATCTGCTACGACAACATCTGCTACTCCATCCATAAGGTCACGAGCCTCTATATTGCCGATGAAGTTCAACTTGTCATCCGCCGCCAGCAAGGCATAGGTTTCCTTACGCAGAGGGTCTCCCTTGCTGGCTTCAGTTCCATTATTGAGCAAACCAACCCGTGGCTGCTGAATGCCACGAACATTTTCCGCATAAAAAGAACCTAGGATAGCATATTGATGCAGATGGTGAGGGGTATTTTCAGCATTTGCCCCCAGATCCAGCATATCAAAGCCTCGGCCATCTCCAGTCGGTAAAGTGGACAAAAGTCCTGGTCGGTCAATATTTTTGATCCGTCCGACGATAAAGAAGCCCGCTGCCAAAAGCGCCCCTGTGTTACCAGCAGACAGGACCGCATCTGCTTCTCCATCCTTGACTGCCTTGGCTGCCAAAACCATGCTGGCCTGCTTCTTCTTACGAATAGCTTTGGTCGGCTCATCATCCGAGTCAATCTTTTCATCTGTATGAACGATGCTGACGCGCTCTGTCGCTGTCAACAGAGGTTTAATCTTGGCCTCATCCCCATAGAGAACAATCTCAATATCCGAGAAGTCTCTCAGAGCCTGATTGGCACCTTCGACTAAAGCCTGAGGGGCATTGTCTCCGCCCATGGCATCAATAGCTATTTTTTTCATGCTGTTCTTCCTCATGTTTGTCTTGTAAAATACTGCCCCAGTCGCCCAGAGAGTCGATAAATTTCTTTGATTTGAGATGAATGCCCACGTATTCATCATAGAGTTGATCCATAAAATCCCTTATCTGTCGCTTGATTTTCGGCTTAAGCGAAATTGTCTCCAACTCACTAAACTGAACCGCCTGAAACTGATTGAGCAAAAAAGGAATATTGGGATTAAGATGACTGCGATGAGCATCCTTGTAATAATGCTCTGGACAGAGCACCCCGCCATATTGAAAGGAAAAATCAAAAGGCAGACCTGTCCGATGACAAAAAACACAGTCATGGAAATTCAGAGAAACGCCAAAGCGAGATAAAATCTGAATTTCAAAGATATTTGTCAAAACCTCATAATCCAGCCCTTGATTCATCAAATCCAGTGTCTTTTGCAGGAAGACAAAGAGGGCTGGATCTGGCTGATTGTCCTGAATACTAGCATCTGCTAGGGCTGCCACATAGCTGGCATAAGCCATGACAAAGAGATCGCCCTTGATTTGCCCGTAACTTTCCACAGCTTGATAATCTTCGATATAGCTGAGCCCGTCGTCATTGATTTTCATCAAGAGTTCTGCCGTCGTCAGAGGCTGGATGACTGGTGCCAGCTTGGATTTTCCAGCATGTTTCACGAAAAACATTCGCTTGCCAGCCTGTTCCGTAAAAATCTTGACCAGCTTATCATCTTCTCGGAAATTCCGATTATAGAGAATCAAACTCTTGCTCGTTAACGGTCTAAGCATGGTCTTCCATGTACTCCTTGAGCCGTCTCAAAGCTTCCTTGATGGTTTCCATGCTAGCTGCATAAGACAGGCGGATATAGCCTTCTCCGTACTGGCCAAAGGCCGCTCCTGGGATAAAGGCCACAGCCTTCTTCTCAGCAAAATCCTGCAAAAAAGCAAAAGAATCTTGATTGTAGCCTGCTGGAATTTTGGCAAAAATATAGAAAGCGCCATCTGGCTTGATAATCTGATAGCCCAGCTCTGTCATTTTTTCGATAATATAATCCCGCCGCTGGATGTATTCCGTCTTCATGGGTTGAGCATCATCCTTACCAGCCGTCAAGGCCTCAATAGCTGCATATTGAGCCATAGTGTTGGCTGCCGTCACCAGATACTGATGGCTCTTGATCAATTGAGCCGTAAAAGCAGCAGGAGCAAAGATAAAACCTAGTCGCCAGCCCGTCATAGCATGAGACTTGGATAAGCCATTGATGACGATGGTCTGCTCGGGCAAATATTCTGCCAGAGAAACGTGCCCCTGCTCCGTATAGGTCAACTCAGAATAAACCTCATCACAAACGACAAAAACTTCATACTTGCGCAATACTGCTGCCAAAGCCTCAATCTGCGCCCGCGAATAAGTCACGCCAGTTGGATTGGCCGGATAGTTGAGAATAACCGCCTTGAGCGCATCCCCCTGTTCCAAGATAGCCTGCTCTAGCATCTCAGGGGTCAAGACAAAGTCGTTTTCTGTCGTATCAATCTCGACAATCTCTGCCCCGACCAAATTGACAATCGGCTCATAGCCTGGATAAGCTGGCGCTGGCAGCAAGACCTTGTCGCCTTCCTCCAGAATAGCCGTCAGAGTCGCAGACAGAGCCTCGGTTGCCCCAATAGTAACTAAGACTTCATCTTCTGGGCGATAGTTCAGATGGTACTTCTCCTTGACAAAGTCAGCCGCAGCCTGCCGCAGCTCCAAAAGCCCGCTCATTCCTGTATAGTGGCTCTGGTTGGCATCAATAGCTGCCTTGGCCGCCTCCTTGATATGATCCGGTGTCGGAAAGTCTGGCTCGCCCAAGGTCAGCCGCAGAACACCTGGAATCGTAGAAATAGACTGGTCAAACTGACGAATCAGAGACACTTCAATTTTATCTAAATTCTTATTAAATTTCTTAATCAAATCCATAGCCGCCTCCGATAATCTAATAGAACTATTATACTATAAATGCAGCACCTGCGCAAAAATCCATCTGATTTATGGATAGAAAAACAAAAAAATCAGGAAAAATCCTGATTTTTTAATATAAATATCACTAAAAATAAATTAGTTACCGTTTACTACAGCTGAATAGTTTGTGTTTTCAAATGTTGTAGCTGCTTTAAGATTAGTATCTTGTCCTGCAGCACCAAAACGTGTGTTATCACCAAAATTACGTTTTGCATCGTTTAATGGTAGACCATCTGCTGTTCCTGCTGCTGGAGCTACTGGATATGTTCCTGCTTGGTAAACTGCATCATAAGCTACTTTATTATTGTCACGATCTTCTTGAGCTGCAGCACCAAAACGTGCATTTGTAGTTCCTGTAACGTTCGCTTGTGAAGGAAGGTCTGCTGCTGCTGGAGCTCCAACTGGCTTTTTAACTGTAATAGCTGGTAGAGCCGCTGAAGCTGCAGGTGTTGATGGTGCTGCTGGAGTAGCAGGCGTTGATGGAGCCGCTGGTGTAGCTGGAGTAGCAGGTGTTGATGGAGCCGCTGGTGTAGCTGGCATTGATGGATTTACTGCTGGTGCTGTTGGGAAAGTACCTACGTTTTTCTTGAATCCTGCACCAAAACGAGCATTGTGAGCAAACTTACCACGAGTTGCGTCGTCCAAAGGCTTACCATCTGCTGTTCCTGCTGCTGGTACTACTGGGTAAGTAGCTGCACCTGAAAAGCTATATCCATATGTCTTATTCTCTGGTGAAACTCCGTAACCAAAGCGGTTATTGTGGTTACCTTTTTCGTTCACTTTTGTCACAGCTGATGTAGCAGGTGCTGTAACTCCTGGAATAGCAGGCACACCAGTTGCTGCATAAGCTACACTAGCAACTGCAGAAAGACCTAATACACTAAGCAATAAAACTTTTTTCATGTTTTATCTCCTTTATTTAGAATTAATTTTATGGAAAATCCATACTACTCTAGTATATATATACATATAGCGTTTGTCAAGTATTTACTCCAATTCAATCTCATATGAGCCCTTAGGTAACAAAAAAATCAGGAAAAATCCTGATTTTTATTCACGAGTTGCTTTATAAGTAAGCTCATTCCCATGTTTAGCTAGGAAATCCTGTAGTTCAGAGTCTGGAATTTGACGCAGATAGAGGTTAGAACGAATCGTCTCGTCCTCTTCACGACAAGTTGACAGAACAACGTACTTATCGCTAGCCTTAATCTTAATTTTTGGATCTTTGGTACGGGCAGCTTCATAGATATTCTTAAGCTGTGTTTCAAAATCCTTATCATCATCAAACTTAATCCGATAAAAAGCAGTCTCTTCTGGCACGATCACCAAGCCCATTACCTGATAGTAAAGCTTACGCTCTGGTGTTTCAATGACAACATACTTATGCTTATCTAAGTATTCCTGTTTATCATAGTAGTTCACATCATTAAACATGCGGTGGTCACCAACCTGACTTCCACGAGCATGCCCAAAGAGCCAAGTCAAACGGTCACTAAAGTCTTTTTTGTTTTCAGTGTCCATGAAAACAGTCCCCAGATAAGGCTCGTTTCCACCTTCAAAGGTCTTATCCAAGTAAGTTGAGTTGTCGCCCGTCTGTACAACTGGCTCGTCCAATTCTGTACCAGGAGCATAGACATAGGCCACCGTTTCAGGATTGATCGCTTTCAAACCATTAAAACGATTAGTTAGGTATTCCTTTTCTTCCTTACTTGGTGTATAAGTTACCTTACCTACCTGACTAGTGGATGATTTAGCAGCAGAATTCGAAGAATTTACCTGTTGGAGGAGAAAAATCCCTGCTAAAATAGCAACAAATAAAGCTCCTAAACCACCAAAAATCTTCCAATTTTTCTGCTGTCGTTTTTGTCTTCTTCTTCTCATAGATAAAAATCCTATAAAATCTTTCTAAAAAATATCACTGAACCAGAGGTCCAGTGATATAAATTGCGTTAGTACAATTGTTTAAAACAAATTATTTAACTGCAGATGTTTTTGGAAGAGCTTTACCAGCTGCTTTTTGTCCAGCTTTAGCACCTTTAGCACCTTTAGCTTCTGAAGCTTTAGCTTCTGCTGCAGATGCAGGTTTTTGACCGTTTTCACCAGCTTTTCCATTTTCACCAGCTTGACCGTTTTGGCCTGCTTGACCAGCTTGACCTTGACGTTCTTGGTCTTCTTTGATACGAACATCGTTAGGTTTGTTATCTTCTACACCAGTTGGGTCATTCCAGTAGTTACCTTGTGTTTTAGCACCATTACGGTAAGTTTTTTGAAGGTTCTTAACATATTCATTACGAACTTCATTACGAGCCGCTACACGAGCTTCCTCAACTTTTTCTGCATATTTACCATACTCATGACCTGAACCGTATTGTTCAAGAGCAGCCTTAGCAGCTACAACTGCTGCATTTTTTTCAGCTTCAGCATTGATTTCAGCTTCGTGAGCAGCTACTTGAGTGTTTGCTTCATCAGCAACGTCACGTTCAGAAACGTATTTCTTTTGGTTCAATTGGTTTGATGATTCAGCATTTTCACCTTGTGCAAACGCTGGTACTGCTAATGCGAACAATGAAAGAGCTACTACGCTAGAAAGTACAACTTTTTTCATTTGTTTTCTCCTTTTTTATATAAAAAACATTTTTTATTTGGTAACTATCGTTACTATGTATAGTATATGAAATATTCTTTAAATTGTCAAGTCTTTTGCTAAAAAAAACTTGATCAAGGCACTTTTAAGCCTTTTTTGCTACTTCAAAAAGAGGGGAAAGTGGACGTTTTTCATGGATTCGAACGATGGCTTCTGCCAAGAGATGAGCGATAGAAATCTGCTCAATCTTATCGATTAATCTGTCCTCTGAAAGGTAGATGGTATCTAAAACCACTAATTTTTTAATAGCTGATTTTTGGATATTTTCCATAGCTGGCCCTGACAAGACTGGGTGAGTACAGCTCGCATAGACTTCCACAGCACCGGACTCTGCCAGCGCATCTGCCGCATGACAAATGGTCCCCGCCGTATCAATCATATCATCTATCAGAATACAGGTCTTACCTTCCACCTTACCAATGATATTCATGACTTCACTGGTATTCATCTTATCAACGCTGCGACGTTTGTCGATAATCGCAATCGAAGTCTTGAGAAATTCGGCCAACTTACGAGCGCGGCTGACACCACCGTGGTCTGGGCTAACAACCACATAGTCGCTACCAACCATGCCCCGACGCTCAAAATAATCAGCAATCAAAGGCGCTCCCATCAAATGATCGACAGGAATGTCAAAGAAACCTTGGATCTGAGCAGCATGCAAATCAATGGTCAATAGGCGGTCAACCCCAGCAATCTCCATCAGATTAGCCACTAATTTAGATGTAATCGGCTCACGAGCACGAGCTTTTCGGTCCTGTCTAGCATAGCCATAGTAAGGCATCACCACATTGATAGACTCCGCACTAGCCCGCTTCAAGGCATCCACCATGATCAAAATTTCCATCAGATTGTCATTGACAGGTGAGCTAGTCGACTGCAAGATAAAAACGTGCTTACCACGGATCGATTCTTCGATGTTTACTTGAATTTCTCCATCAGAAAATTGACGAACCGTTGACTTCCCAAGCGGTATACCAATCTCTTTTGCAACACGTTTCGCTAATTCTTGATTAGAAGAAAGAGCAAAGAGCTTTAAATCAGAAAAAGACATGATTCCCTCCAGATTCTAAATCGTCTTTTATTGTAACCAATTGCATTTGTCCTACCTACCATTGTAACGCTTTTCCAGCAATTTTTCAATAAAAAATAAAAGGGAGAGTGGGACAGAAATCGGTAATTCGTAAGAATTCGATTTCGTCGTCCCACCTCCGACAGTTGAGTAGGACTGTAAAAGCTGATGGAATCAGCGTAGTAGAGCCCACTCAATCACTGCATCTTGCTCAACAATCCAAAGACAATTAAGAGGCTAGGACTTTTGTCCCAGCCTCCTTCATATTTCATTAGTTTGGATAGATGTATGTTACGTATCCTTGTGCATTTGTTGGGTCAAACCATCCACGGTGATTACCGATTGATTGGTTACCAGCATAGTTTGCTTCTGATACTTGAATGTTGTTAGCAGATTGAACTGCTGTTACAACTGCAACGTGTCCGTAGCCACCGTCGTTCCAACATGCGATTGCTCCAACTTGTGGTTGTGATCCTGTACGGAAGCCTGCTGCTGCTGCACTAGCTGCCCATTGCCCACCATTACCCCAGTAGTCGCCAGCCCATGGTGCCAAAGTCTTAGCACCCCAAGTACATTGACCTACAGGATAAGTTGATGCTGAAAGGCTATATGATGGAGTTGCAACAACTGCTCCTGATGTAGCAACTGCTGCTTCTGCTGCAGGGGTTCCACCTGTATTATTTACAGCTTGAACTTGTGCTGCGAAGCTTGTATTTCCTGAAGCAAGGATCGCTTGTTGTTGCGCTTGTTGCTGATTCTTATATGCTGCTTCTGCCGCTGCTGCCTCAGCCGCCGCTTTTTCAGCTGCTGCTTTTTGTTCTAAGAGACTATTTTTCTCATTTTCAGCAGTTGCTTTTTCAGCTTCAAGGTTCAGTTGAGCAACCTTGAGTTCAGCCTGCTTAGTTGTCAACGTTTGAGCATCGTCTGCAAGTTTTTGTTGGTTTGCAATGACTGTATTGATAGCTTCATTGTTAGCAACTTGTTTTTCAGCAATCTTTTCTTTATCTTCTTTTTGTTGTTCCAGCATTTTGTTGTTAGCCGAAACGATTTCGCTCATCGCTGCTACACGAGAGATAGCTTCAGTGATGGAAGCAGAGTTGATGATTGTGTTGATATAGCTTGTTGCCGTACCATTTGTTTGAGCACTACGTGCTTGATTTGCAAGAGACTCATTACGAGCAACAATATTCTTTGATAACTCTTCAATTTCAGCAGTAAGTTTCGCAGATTCAGCATTCAATTTTTCATTTTCTGCTTGAAGCTCTTCTTGTTGCTTTTGAATAGCTGAAACTTGTTTTTGAATTTCATCAACTTGTGCTTGTGCCGCTTTTTGTTGATTTGTTAAACTGTCAATTTTACTATTTTGAGCTGCAATTTTATCATCTGTACTATCAGCTTTAACATTTACTAGCGCAGCACCTTGAGAAAGGATCACAGCACTCAATAAAACTGATGTAAGTAGCTTTTTCTTCATAAAAATATTAACACTCCTTCTTACTAAGACATTATATAGTATATCAAAAAAATTCTGGCTATATATTACGCATTCGTTACATTTCTATTTCTAATTTATCATAAATAGACTTTTTCAAACAAAGGCTGTAACAATAGGAAAAGAAAGGCATTAAATACTAAAGTTGGCACCAAAGCATAGATAATAAAATCAGGGAATGTAAAGCTCGCTAGGTGCAAGAATGATGCAGAAACAAAGCTGATCATTTCAAAAAAGAAAACAATCGTAATAATGGCCAAAACGCGGGTCCAACGATTTAGCAAAAATACAGAAAGAAAATGATAGATGACAACTGTCAGTAGAGGCAAGATGAAGGTGAAAAGCCCAATCACATGTAGATAATAAACATCGTAAAAAAGGCCTAGAGTGAAGAAGAGGAAAAAAATATATTCCTTTGAAAAGTTTAAAAATAAGAAAACTGTAAAGAACAATAAAATATGACTTGCCGGATGCCACTTCTCAGCAAAAAGATCTACAAGACTTCTTGATAATTGACCATCAATGAAGAAGATCAGAAATAGAAACAAAGCTGTAAAAAAAGTTCCTCTTAGAATTTTCATACTAATTTCTCACCAACAGAACCGCTTGAATATCAGACAAATCCGCAGCAGGCTTCACCAAAACTTCCTTGTTTAATTGGTCCTTACCAGCTGATATTGATAAAACCTGACCAACCAAAACATTCTCAGCATTATAAGAGCCGAGACCACTTGTCGTAACGGTTGCTCCTTCTTCAATTCCATCCGCCGTATTTAGCTGGCTGACGATAAAAGCTGACTTTTCAGTGTCAAAACCAACAATGATGCCATAGGCAAAACCAGTTTTTGTCTGAATTTTAATGGCAATAGAACTATCATTCTTTTCATTTGTAAGTAGACTAACGACACTGGAAGAATCAGAAACACTAGTAACCGCTCCGATCAAACCACCGTTAGAAATAGCCAGCATAGAGGTTGTCACATTGCTTGACTGTCCCTTATCAAGAGTTAATTCATTTTTCCAAGTAGATGGAGAGCGAGAGATAACTTCTGCAGTAATCTTAACAGCACTTTGATCATTACTACGTAACTCTAAGAGAGAACGCAACTGCTCATTCTCCAATTTTAAGGCATCAGAATTATTTGCTTTCTCTTCAAGATTGTAAATTGTTGCTTTCAGGGTTTCATTTTCTTGATAGGTCTCTATTAACTGAACAACCTTTTTCTTTTCCTTAGCAAGATAGCTAAAAGGAATAGCAACTACCCGATCAACACTGGACAAAAAATCACCAGTTACAGAAACGACCCATGATGAAAGAGGAGAAAGTATCAAGCTCACCATGACAATTCCCAATAGCAAAATAGAAATCAAAAATTTAGACATCTTTAATTTATTCATTCCAATCTCCGAAATCAGCAAATCCCTAAAAAATGCTTATATGAAACCAGATCAGACTATAACAATTCAACCAACCGAGTTCAAATAAACAATAAAAAACAATTCTACAAAATAAAAACATTATAAAACAAGAAAAGGAGATAGCAAACGCTAAACTCCCTTATTTACGGAGAATGGGGGATTCGAACCCCCGCGCCGGTTACCCGACCTAACGATTTAGCAAACCGTCCTCTTCAGCCTCTTGAGTAATTCTCCAATATACTTAATGGGCACGAGTGGACTCGAACCACCGACCTCACGCTTATCAGGCGTGCGCTCTAACCACCTGAGCTACGCGCCCAAGTTATAAAAAACTTGGTATGAACTTCTGTTCAAAGCGGGTGACGAGAATCGAACTCGCGACAACAGCTTGGAAGGCTGTAGTTTTACCACTAAACTACACCCGCATATTAGATCCCGTATGGCGCGAGACGGAATCGAACCGCCGACACATGGAGCTTCAATCCATTGCTCTACCAACTGAGCTACCGAGCCAAATTGCGGGAGCAGGATTTGAACCTACGACCTTCGGGTTATGAGCCCGACGA
>NZ_CABPTO010000007.1 GCF_902460355.1 Streptococcus sp. Marseille-P6264 | reverse complement strand
TAAAAGGGAAAGATTAACTCTCCCTTTTACTCTGTTCTTAGATAATTATCTCAGAAAAATCTGATAAGTATGCCTCCAAGTCGCGCAACAGTCTTTTACGTCCCTTAAAACGTTCGTCGCCTAGTAAGCGGTAGTATAACTCCAGTTGTTCTTTGTCTAACTTGGAAGTGTAGGCTGCTAACGAACTTCGAAGAGCAACTAAATCATCTAATGCTAGTTCGCGCTTACTCAGTCTATGACTAATGGTTCCAACTTCTTCATAAGACTGACGATCGAAGCGGCGTTTTTGGCTCTCTTGCTTGCGAAGAATGTCATGAATATGATTCCTAAATTTTGTTTTGAAGTAGCGATAGAGGCGACTTTCGTCTTGACTGATATCTGGATGACTTTCTTCTAGCTGGTGATAGATCAACATGCCTTCTTGTTCCCAGTCACTACTCTCCCATAAATGTACATAATAATCCCGTGCACAGCGCCGGACGATCCACTGCACTTTCTCATAGCGTTCCTTGAACTTCATCTTATCTCCTTTTCCTTTGATAATATGATTCTACAAGAAAATCTTCTCCTTCAGGCATCATTCCTCCATCCTGTCTATTTTATGCCCCAACTGGTTCCTAACGCAAAATTTTTCGACATCTCAGGGACATTTTATGACATGTTATGCTTTAAAGAATAAAAAAAATAGCTTGATTACACAATTAGTAATCAAGCTATTCAATTAGAAAAGCATCTCTTATTTTTCTTCCATTTTGGACTTAATTTCATCATAAGAAAGGGCATGTGCCTCTCGTTCTAAGTCTTTTTCAGACTCTTCCGGCATCTGGCCCGTTTCATAGAGAGATTTAATTTGAGTGCTATCAAGTGTTTCATATTTAAGGAGCGCTTCAGCAATCAATTTGTGAGTTTCACGATTTGCTTGAATGATCTCAGCTGCTTTGTTTCGTGCTTCATTTAATAATGAACGTACTTCCTCATCAATCTCATAGGCTGTTTGTTCTGAAATTGATTTTTGAGAACTTTGTGCACCAAACATAGCATGGTTACCTTCGTATTGGACTGGGCCTAGTTTTTCACTCATACCGTACTCAGTGACCATTGCACGCGCCATCTGTGTAGCTTGTTCAAAGTCATTGGAAGCTCCTGTAGTTTGGACATTAAAGATAATCTCTTCAGCTACACGACCACCCATCAAACCTGCTAATTGCTCTTTCATATCTTCTTTAGAAAGAAGCATTTGGTCTTCTTTAGGAAGGGCAATCATGTATCCGCCTGCACGTCCACGTGGTACGATGGTTACTTTATGCACAACACGAGCATTTGACAAGACTAAACCAACAATGGTATGTCCAGCCTCGTGATAGGCAACCAATTCGCGTTCTCTTTGTGATACTGTTTTATCTTTCTTAGATGGTCCAGCAATCACTCTGTCCTCTGCCTCATCAATATCTGAAGCATCGATGATTGATTTGTTGCGACGGGCAGCAACCAAAGCAGCTTCATTCAAGACGTTTTCCAAATCAGCACCAACAAAGCCAGGTGTCTGTTGGGCAACTAATTTCAAATCAACGTTTTTAGCCAGCGGTTTATTCTTAGCATGAACGCGAAGAATAGCTTCCCGACCTTTGACATCAGGGCGACCGACCAAGACTTTTCTGTCAAAACGACCTGGACGTAGAAGAGCTGGATCAAGAACATCTGAACGGTTTGTCGCAGCAATTACGATAATTCCTTCATTGCCCTCAAAACCATCCATTTCAATCAAGAGCTGATTAAGGGTTTGTTCCCGTTCATCATTACCGCCGCCGAGGCCAACACCACGCTGACGACCGACGGCATCAATTTCATCGATGAAGATAATTGCAGGCGCTGCTTTTTTCGCATCTTCAAATAAAGAACGAACACGGCTTGCTCCGACACCAACGAACATTTCAACAAAGTCAGAACCTGAAATACTAAAGAAAGGAACTCCTGCTTCACCAGCAACCGCCTTAGCAAGCAAGGTCTTACCAGTTCCTGGAGGGCCTTCCAAAAGAACACCTGCCGGAATTCGAGCACCCAGCTTAGTATAACGTTTTGGATCTTTTAGAAACTCAACAACTTCAACAAGTTCTTGTTTTTCCTCTTCTGCACCAGCAACGTCAGAGAAACGTACTTTGATATCTTCTTTATTGGCAGCACGAGCTTTGTTGCGTCCAAAATTCATAGCACCACGGGCACCGCCACCGCCGCCTTGATTCATCATAGACATAAAGATGAAAGCAATGATGATAAATGGAACCAAGGAAATCAAAAGATTAATCCACATTCCACTGGAGCTTTCGCGTTTAATAGTTACTTCTGTCTCATGCTCAGCAGCCAGCTTTTGCAAATCAGAAACTGTTGTATCTGATGGCAAAACAACACTAGTAAATCTGCTAACTTTTGAGATTTCTGGACTGAAAAACAGAATTCCTGTCGTATCTTTTGATTCTTTAGGTTTTTTGTAAGTACCCGATACCTCGATAATACTACCATTTGGCTGGTAGCTCATCTCTGTAACATTATTATTTTGGATTTCTTTCACTAATTGACTGTAGTTGATTTGCTGGCTACGACCTGTCGCATTTCCCGTAAAGAAATACTGAAAACCTGTAACAAGGACTACAATAATTAGGATATAGAGAAAAGGATTTTTTATAAAACCATTATTTTGTTTATTTTTCATTTATATCTAGTAAACCTTTATTTTGTATAAACTTCTTCTTTCAAGACACCTACATAAGGAAGATTACGGTAGTACTCATCATAATCCAGTCCATAACCTACCACAAATTCGTTTGGAATTGTAAAGCAAGTATAGTCTGCCTCAATATCAACAATGCGTCCTTCAGGCTTATCCAACAACGTAGCAATTTTTACAGATGCTGCATTTCTTTCTTTGAACAAATTACACAAATTCTTCAAAGTTTGGCCAGTATCGATAATATCTTCAACAAACAGAATATCACGGCCAGCAATATCCTGATCAATATCCTTAACGATATTAATCACGCCACTGCTAGTTGTACCACCATGATAGCTAGAGACCAGCATGAAGTCCAATTCGATATCTGTATCCACATGCTTGATTAGTTCGGCCATAAAAGGGACTGAACCTTTCAAAATTCCTACAAAAATAGGCTTTTTACCTTGATAATCCACTGTCAGCTGTTGGCCCAATTTTTTTGCCGCTACTACGATTTCCTCGTGAGAAACCAATATCTTTTTAATATCTTGTTCTAGCATAATTTTACCTATCTAATTTCTGAATATAAAGTACAGTACTCATTATATCACTTTTTAATTCCTTACTCAAATCACTGATAGCGATATTTACAATTGCTAAAATCTGCTGATTTTGCTCTACAATAATCGCTTTTTCGCGTTCTTCAAATGGAATTTTTTGATCAATGAATAGCCGACGAAGTTTTTTGTGATGACCCTTCAGACGAAGAAAATCACCTGTTTTTCTGTGACGTAAAAGAATTGGTGTTTCACGTGAAACTGCAATCGCTTGAACATTTTCACCCTCCAAAGGAGAGCCAAATGAGAATTGATACTCTCCAAATTGAAGTAGATTACCACATTTTAACAGAATTGACTCCACTTTCAAATCAGACCTACGACTGATTTTTCTGATTTCAAAATGCTTATAATCTTTCACCAACTCATATTCATCCTTTAAAGGGTGGATGTAATTAGCCTTGGTTCGTAAGATGCCTAAGATTTCTACAAATTGCTTTTTATTTAAATTTAAAGAAGGAAATTTCTTCAAATACTCCTGCAGAAGGAAATTTTGAACTTCTGGAATTTGTTGCTCAAACACTTCAAGTTTTGTAATGTCCAAATCTTGCGTCATATTAGACAGGGCTGTCTGTAAGTTCTCAACTTCTTTCCCTAAAGAAATCAGAGAATCCTTAAAGCGTGGATTTTCCTTTTCAAGACTTGGAAGATAAAGATTACGAATACGATTTCTGAGATAGTCATTTTGAAGATTGCTCTTATCTTCAAAATGCAAAATATCAGGGAAATCTTGCTTATGAAAATGAAGCAAAGGTCGGATTAATTCCCCGTTTGCAAAGGATTGAACCTCGGTCATTCCAGACAAGTGGCGCAGCCTTGCTCCTCGTAATAGTCTCATAAACACCGTCTCGGCCTGATCATCAGCATGATGAGCCGTTACCAAGGCCGTGTAGCCTTCTGTCAACATGATTTCTTCAAAAAAACGATAGCGAAATCGCCGAGCTTTTTCCTCGGAAAAATCACCTGAAAAATTTGAGCTGAAAAATTTCACACCAAGTTGCTGGGCAAAATTTGACAGCTCTTTTTCTTCCATATTTGACTCTGGTCGTTGCTTGTGGTTGACATGCGCTATGCCCAGCTCAATCTCTAGTTCTTCCCTGTTCTGGTACAAAAGATGGAACAAGGTCATCGAATCCAAGCCACCAGAAACTGCTACCAGCACTTTTCGATGATTTTGAAAATACCGCTTTTCCTGCATTTGTTTGCGAAACTTCTGATCGATCATTTCAGAACTCCGTACACATCATCCGCAATTTTAGAAATTGTATCGTAATCCGAATTATTCGTAAGAATAGCAATGATAAATGGCGAATCCGCATACACAATAGCGACATCATGCTTGAAGTCGTAAGCATCACCAATTTTATGAGCAACTTTTACATTGATGTTTTTAGAAATTCGCTGATTATCATAATTTGTCTGAGATAAAGCATCGATAATCATGCCATTTTGCTTATAAATGGCTTCCATAACATTTCCTGCCATTCGAGCTGAAGCTTGTCTGCTTTCCACATCCCACCTTTTACCCGCAATTTTTTCAATAGTATTTTGAAATTGGCTATCAGATTGATTGCTTGTATAATAGGCGAGGATATTGTGGGCCACATTATCCGACTCTTTTGCTACACCATTGATTAAGTCCTGCACAGAATATTCCTTATCATTTGCTGATTTGGAAATACTACCGCTTCCCTCAGGGTCATAGGCACCTGCAAAATCATTGACAGCCGCTGTATATTTTAACTTTTTATCCAAGGAAAGGCTATGATTATTTAGTTGCTCCTGGGCATAGTAAAGATAAGGAATTTTCGTCACACTAGCTGAGTACATTTGTTGATCTGGATTGATACCTGCTTCTTTGCCCGTATCTAGCTGTTTTACATAAATAGAAAAGTCAGCTTTTTTGTACTTAGAATTTAAAAGCTCCTGAACCTTTTCCATTCGATTATCTTCTTGGGAAAGAAAATCAACAGAAACCCAACCTTGACCTTCAATTTTAGCATATTCTCCCTTAGCTGTTTGAGCAATTTGTACCACCTTTACTTTGCTATAAGCAGGTAGTTTAGCTGCAAGCTTTTTAGAAGAATTGATCGGGATAGTATCATAGAGCACATAGTTAGGGGCCAGCCATCTTTCCTGTTTAACATCTGTGATAGACTGAACCGTATCCTCATAAATGCTATTCTTATCTGCAATTACAAACTGGCCATTCTTTAATTTAAAGATAGGAATCCCAGCTGCATTCACGTGCAACTCTGTCAGCTCTAGTGGCTGATCTGGCAAAAGTTTCCCAGCTACCTTAGTCAAAGTAGCATCTGTAAAAGTAGGCGTTTCTTCATAAACATTAGGATTTGTAGGGATACTCGTATGATAACGGCCATAAGCTGTACCTGTAAGCTGATACTTTTCTTCTTCGTCTAAAACAAGTTCCTTTTCAGTACTGATTGCTGTTTGACTGCTCCATAAGGCTGGCAGTAAAAATATCAGCAAAAGTAACTTACGCATGACCTCCCCTTTCCTTTTTCGTTTCTTGAAGTTTTAAAGCTTGATTCTTTTCGGATAATTCTGCTAGTTTTTCATCCGAAAAAGATAAAAATTTCTCTATATTTTGAAGTAAATTTTCCATGATTATTGTGGTAATAAATCTGGTGTTGTGTAAATGTATTCTCCTTCTTTTGAAAAAGAATACTTAGCACGAGCATATTTAGCAGCATAGCTGTCATCTTTCAACTTGGTTGCAATATCAGACTGATAACTCTTTTCTTCACCTAATTTTTCATATTTTTTTTGTAGTTGTGCATATTGAGCACGGCGATTAAGTAAAGTTTCGTAACTTTGATATAAATTATAGGCTGGAAGAATAAAAAGTAGCATGACTAAAATTAGAACCCATCCCATAAAACGATTTCGTTTCCGACGCTCCTCATCGAGGTATCTACGACGCTGATTTTCATCTTGGATAAAGCGATTATTTATTTGAACAATATTTCTAGACATTTTCTTCAATCCTTGTCTCACTGATAATTTCATACATTTTAGCAGCATCTTCTTTTTTAGTGCTGTCTTTCATTTCTAGCACCCGCACTGTTAACAGCTTATTGCCAAAACGAACTTCAATTTGATCATTGATTTTCAAATCTGTCGAACTTTTTGCCAGGATTCCATTTACCTTGATACGACCTTTATCTGCTACCTCTTTAGCTACTGGACGCCGCTTGATAATGCGTGATACCTTTAAATATTTGTCTAATCTCATAGTCTTTTCCTCGATTTTCTCTTAATATTCTATCATTCTTTTGAAAGAAACAAAGCCAAAAAGCTGAAATTTTACCGAATTGTAATGTTTATTCAGCTTTTCGATTCTTGATTTCTACCAGTTTTTCACCAAAGTTCAGCAAGTTTTCCAAAATCTCGAAATCTTTTTTCTTCCGAACATCAAAAACGACTTCAATCAAGCCTTTCTGCTCTCCAATTCGAGCCTTTAGATTTGTCGCTGACAAAGCTTCAAAATAATCTTGGGTCAGATAGATTTGCTGAGACATTTTTTCAAAACGAATGATGACAGATTCTTGCTTCCGCTCAACAAGTGCCACAAAGGCTTGATCAAGATAGGATTTGACTAAACCAATCTCTAGTAGGTAAGCCACTACATCCGGATATTCTCCAAAGCGATCAATCAATTCATCTTGCAGATGTTCATAGTTTACACGGTTGTCAATTTCACGAATTCTCTTGTAAACTTCGATTTTCTGACGTTCATCAGAAATATAATCACTCGGAAGATAGGCATCAATCTGAAGATTGATTTCAGCATTGCTTTTTTGACGCTTGGTTTCCTTACCTTGCTTCTTAGCAATAGCTTCTTCCAAAAGTTGAGAATACATTTCAAATCCTACAGAATCAATGAAACCAGACTGTGAACTTCCTAAAATGTTTCCCGCTCCTCGGATAGACAAATCCCTCATGGCAATCTTAAATCCAGATCCCAACTCGGTAAATCCTTTAATAGCTTCTAGTCTTTTTTCTGAAACTTCAGTTAGAGTCTTATCTGGACGATACATAAGATAGGCATAGGCAATTCGATTGCTGCGGCCAACCCGACCACGAAGTTGATACAAGGTTGACAGCCCCATGTGGTCAGCATTTTCGATAAAGAGAGTATTTGCATTTGGAATATCGACACCTGTTTCAATAATCGTTGTTGTAACTAAAATATCGTATTCGCCATTAACAAAGTCTAATAAGGTATTTTCTAAACGAACCTCAGTCATCTGTCCATGCACGTAACCAATTGAAGCCTCTGGAATCAACTCTTTTAATTCAGAAACTTTTTGCTCAATGGTGTCAACTTTGTTGTAAAGGTAGTAAACCTGTCCGCCTCGGTCTATTTCACGTAAGACCGCATCCCGAATAACCGTCCTATTATTCTCTAAAACATAAGTTTGGACTGGATAACGATTTGTCGGTGGTGTTTCAATGACCGATAAATCTCGAATTCCCAGCATTGACATATGAAGGGTTCGTGGAATAGGGGTGGCCGTCAAGGTCAGAACATCAACCTTCTTTTTTAGTTCCTTTAACTTTTCCTTATGCTTGACACCGAAGCGTTGCTCTTCATCTATCACCAGTAGTCCCAAATCGGAAAATGTCACATCTGCTGATAGAAGACGATGGGTACCGATAATAATATCAATCTGCCCTTTTTCCAATTTTTCCAGAGTCTCTTTTTGCTCCCCTTTACTTCTAAAACGACTGAGAACATCGACATTCACGGCAAAATCGTTGAAACGTTCTTTAAAGTTTGTGTAGTGTTGCTGAGCTAAAACAGTGGTCGGAACCAAGATAGCAACCTGTTTATGATTGTTGACAGCCTTAAAAGCAGCCCGCATAGCCACCTCGGTCTTCCCAAAACCAACATCTCCAACCAAGAGTCGGTCCATAGGACGGTCACTCTCCATATCTTTCTTGATTTCCTGGATACTTCTGAGTTGGTCATCTGTTTCCACATACGGAAAGGCATTGTCAAACTCTACTTGATGTTGGTCATCACTAGAAAATTGGAAACCTTTTAATTGACTACGCTCTGCATATAATTTAATAAGGTCATCGGCAATGTCTTCAACCTGGTGTTGTACTTTTTGCTTCGTTTTTTGGAAACGCCCATCATTTAACTTGTTAATTTTAGGTGCTTTCCCATCGCTAGCTACATATTTAGACAGAAGGTTGATTTGATCCACCGGAATGGAGATACGGTCTGCATTTTGATACTGAATCGTCAAATAATCTCGATGAATTCCTGAAACTTCAATCGTTTCAATTCCTAAATAGCGACCAATACCATGGATATTATGAACCACATAGTCGCCTTTTTCCAGCTCATTATAGTCTTTCAACCTTTCAGCATTAGAAATATTTTGACGACGAATCCTACGTTTGATTTTTTTCTGAATCATCTCATGTTCAGTAATCAAAACGATTTTTTCATCAACGAAATTAAATCCTTGAACTAGATTTCCTTCTATGAGCTGGACAGCTTTTTCATGGATGTCTTTTTCCTTGATGTAATCTAAATGAATCTCATAATCCTGTAAATTTTTGTGTAAATTTTGTAAACTCGAGGCTGAATTTGCCTGCAAGACGACCGTATAATCCGATTTCCTAAAGCGATTGATTTCTTCTTTTAAGAGAGGAAACTGGCTAAAAAATTCCTGCATTGGATATTGATTGAATTGATAAAGTGCATCAAATTTTAGATTTCCTAAGCCTTTATGGAAATTAGAAAAAAATGTAGCAGGTTTATATTTACGATAGTCCTGATAATTATTTGCAAAGTATTGTTGATTTGACAGTGCTTTACTATTTTGTAAATCATCTGTCAAGATATTGGCAACTTCTAATTCAAACTGGGCATGCTTGTCCATTATCTTTTGAAAATCATCAAAAAATATAGGAGTATGCCTTGGCAAATAGTCTAAAATAGTCCATTCTTTCTGATAGAATAAAGAAAGAAATTTGCGGATATCTGCATGATGAAATTGCTCTCTAGCAGAACTCAATACTTCTTCTAAATAGGATTTCAAAGACGGATCGATAACCGTAGAAAGAGCTGTTTCTAGATTTTTCTGTCCTCTTGCATAATCTTCTTCTGTAAATAGAAGGTCTGTGACAGGCTCTATCAAAATCTCTTCCACATTTTCAAGAGAAAGCTGATTTTCAGGATTGAAAATCCTTATGCCATCAATCTCATCACCAAAAAATTCTATCCGATAAGGATATTGAGCCGAGCGTTCAAAAATATCCAGAATATCCCCTCTCAGACTGTATTCTCCTTGGCTGAGAACTTGCGAAACTTTTTTATAACCGTTCCTTGACAAAGACTTTACTAGCTTGTCAAGGTTATATTCTTTACTAACAGAAAGGATAAGCTCAGATTTTTTAAAAATATCAGGCTGGGGCAATAATAAGCGACTGGCTGCGACGTTTATGATCAAAATCCCATTTTTCTCTTTGTCTGATAAAAAATTCATGGCCTCTAACCGGGCAAAGATTTTTTCTTGAGATGAAAAAACAAACTCAGCCAAAGGTGTATCATCTGCCAAGAAAGTATAAACCTCTTCTTCTCCCAATAATGAAATCAAATCACTAGCTAGACGCTCTGCTTCGTTTTGACTCGAAGTGATAACTAGGATTTTCTCCTGCTCTTCTAAGCTACTAGCAATCGCCAAAGCTTTTGTTGAAGCTGAAAGTCCCATCACTAACTGCCGAGTCTTCTTTTGTAACTGTTTCTTCCAGTCTATAATTTGTTTGTTTCGACCAAATAGATCAAGTAGTGTCATTGTCTTATCCATTGTATTGTTGCATTGTTTGCTCAAAATTCCCAGTTTGTAAATAATAATTTACAGCACTGTCAACTTTCTCTAATGTATTTAAAATACTAATATAGTCTTCCTCATCAAATTTGCCTAAAACATGATGAATAACTGACATATTATTTTTAGGTCTTCCAATGCCAATTTTCACTCGCTTGAATTCCTGTGTTCCAATATGTTTAATGATGGACTTAATACCATTGTGCCCGCCAGCCGAACCCTTGGTACGAAGACGAATTTTTCCAACTTCCATATCTAGATCATCATAGATAACGAGTAGGTCATCTATATCCAAGCCGTAGTAAGTGAGTAAGGCGTGGACTGCTTTTCCACTTTCATTCATAAAAGTAGTCGGTTTTACAAAATATACTTTTTCTCTATTTAAGAAAGTTGAAGCAATTTCCGCTTGAAAAATCTTATCTGCTGTAAACTTTAGATTTAATTCTTTACACATCTTGTCAACTAACATAAAACCAACATTATGTTTTGTTTCGAAATACTTATCTCCTGGATTCCCCAATCCAACAATTAATTTTGTCATTTTACTCCTTTATAAAAGCCAAAAGGGCTGGAAATTTCTTTCCAACCTAGGTATTTTAAATTTACACTTGATTTACACATTAAAGCGGAATTCCATAATATCGCCATCTTGAACGATATATTCTTTTCCTTCTTCACGCAAACGTCCAGCTTCTTTTACAGCCTTTTCAGATCCATATTTTACCAAATCATCATAAGACATCGTCACTGCACGGATGAAACCTTTCTCAAAGTCTGAGTGAATGATGCCAGCTGCTTGAGGAGCTTTCATACCACGCTTGAAGGTCCAAGCCCGGACTTCCTTTTCACCAGCAGTAAAGTAGGTTCCAAGTCCCAATAGATGATAGGCTGCACGTGTCAATTTGTCTACACCTGACTCTGTCAAGCCGATAGCTTCCAGAAATTCTGCCTTGTCTTCATCATCTAGTTCAGAAATTTCTTCCTCTGCACGCGCTGAAATGACAACAACTTCAGCATTTTCTGTAGCCGCAAATTCACGAATCTGCTTCACATAGTCAATATTATCTGGATCAGCCACCTCATCTTCACTGACATTGGCCACATAAAGCACTGGCTTAGTCGTTAAGAGAAAGAGACCTTTGACGATTTTTTGCTCTTCTTCTGTAAACTCAACTGTTCGAGCTGACAGACCGTCTTCCAGAACTGGCTTGATCTTTTGTAGAACATTAAATTCTGCTACTGAGTCCTTGTCCTTCTGAGTTCGAGCCATCTTCTCAACACGCGCATAGCGTTTGTTGATGCTTTCCAGATCGGCCAAAATGAGCTCCAGGTTGATGGTCTCAATATCAGCCATAGGGTCGACGAAGTCAGACTCACGGCCCTGTTCCCGCATGACATTTTCATCATCAAAGGCACGGACTACATGGACAATAGCATCCACTTCGCGGATATTGGCCAAGAATTTATTTCCCAGCCCTTCACCTTTCGAAGCTCCCTTTACAATACCTGCAATATCTGTAAACTCAAATGTAGTTGGAACCTTCTTTTGAGGTTTAATCAATTCTGTTAATTTGTCCAAACGAGCATCTGGCACCTCTACCCGACCGACATTT
This sequence comes from Streptococcus sp. Marseille-P6264, assembly GCF_902460355.1. GTDB lineage: Bacteria > Bacillota > Bacilli > Lactobacillales > Streptococcaceae > Streptococcus. Next base: position 143,053 of record NZ_CABPTO010000007.1, on the reverse strand, counting down.
GGATCAATGGTCGCAAAAGGGTAGTTGGCAGCTTCTGCCCCTGCTTTTGTAATTGCATTAAATAAAGTTGACTTGCCCACATTAGGCAGGCCAACAATCCCTGCTGTTAAAGCCATTCGTATCTTCTCCATTCATCTTTTCAATCCAAACCATTATACCATAAATCCTTATCCTAAACAGTGGATTTGAATGAAAAATTTCCTGCTTTCGGGATAGAAATAGAAAATATTTCTTCAAAAAATGATATAATATAGTTAATATTTTGATAAAAGGAGTTAACCATGAAAAAAATGACAATTAAAACTTTTGTTCTTTCTTTCTTGACCATGTTTACTTTACTTTTTTTAGCTGCCTGCAGTAGCAGTCCTAAAAAATCCTATTTTCAGTTGATTGACCAAAAGACCAAGCAAGACAGCCGGATCACTCTTGAGTATAAGGGAGATGACTTGCTGAAAAATGAAACCAGCAATGTTTTCTATTATGAGCCTATCGGATTGACAAAAGATACAGCCAAAGAGCAAATTGGGGGCTACATGAAAACTCTGGAAAACACTAAAGGACTTACTAATAAAATCGAGTATAAAGACGATCATTTGACGCAAAAGATGACGATGGATTTTAGCAAGGCAGATATCTCAGAACTGAAAAGCAAGCAGCTTATTCAAACAGATGGAGACCAAAAAGCTAATTATATCAGTTATAAAGAAACGGTAAAATCTCTTGAAGCTTCTGGTTATAAAGAAGTCAAAGATGGCAAATTTGAAGAACTTAAATAAAAGCAGAAAAACGAGGCTGGGACAAAAGTCCCAGCCTCTCAATTGTCTTTGGATTGTCGAGCAAGACGCAGTGGTTGAGTGGGCTCTACTAGGCTGATTTCATCAGCTTCTACAGCCCTACTCAACTGTGCGGAGGTGGGACGACGAAATCAAATTCTAACGAATTACCGATTTCTGTCCCAATCTCGTTCTTTGTTGATAAGGTAAATCATTCAAAATCAAGCTAAGTCTAAAATATGGACTATTCAATGACCTTCTTCATTTTTCTTTCAAAATCATATCTGCTCATCATGACAACGTGTTCGCAGTTGCTGCAGCGAATCTTGATATCTGCTCCCATGCGGATGACTTCCCAACGATTGGCCTTCTTGCCCGTTGACTTAATGGTACAGGCATGGGGCTTTTTCATTTCTACAAAAGTTCCAAGTTCGTACATCTTCTCTCCTTTTGACAATCTATTTTTTATTCTCTAAAAAATACAGATTGACGCTTTTCTCAACCCTAGCTGTATTATACCACAAGTTTAGAATCAGCTGGCATGCAAATTATAAAAATAAGACAAGGCGGAACGAGTCAACCTTGTCTTAAATCTTATCTTCTAATTGGTACGGACTGGCGTGATCAGCTGGATAAAGTTTTCAGCATCTTCACTTGGAACCAAGGTGAAAGGCCGAACAGCCGAAATAAAGCTGATGGTCACCTTCTCGCTGTCGACTGCCTTTAGCGCTTCGATCAGATAGGTAGGATTAAAGCTGATGGTCAAATCTTCTCCTGACACACTTTCTGTATCAATTTCTTCATTCACGCGTCCAACTTCTGGTGAATGGACATGAGCGCTGACAATGCCCTTCACAATTTCCAATTTTACTGTTCCATTTTGGGTCGCATTAGACAGAAGACGCGACCGTTCCATGGCATGACGTAAATTATTGGTATTAAAGGTCACAACGCTTGAAAATTCTGTCGGAATCAAGCGATCTGTGTCAGGATAGTTTCCTTCCAACAGGCGTGTATAGAAGCTGATATTTTCACTTCTAAAGAGAAGTTGATTATTGGCAAAGAAAACCTCTACTGTTTCAATTTCGTCTGTGAAAACAGCTGTAAATTCACGCAGAGAACGGCTAGGAATCACCACATCAAAGTCGTCACCTTTCTTGTCCAAAGTAATTTTCTTTTGGCTCATCCGGTGAGAGTCTGTCGCAACTGTTTTGAGGTATTGGTTATCTGTCAAGACAAAATGAACCCCCGTCAAAATAGGACGACTTTCTTGCGTGCTGGCAGCAAAAGCTGTTTCATTGATGATGTTTTTGAGGACTTTTGTTTCTAAAACCAAAGGATTGCTGGTAGAGACTTCTTGGATACGTGGATATTGATCAGCATCTTTTCCTTTTAGCGTAATTTCTGACTTGCCGCTGGTGAGGACGATTTGTTTTTGTTCAATCTCTTTAAAATCAAGTACGATATCTGGCAAGCTAGAAATGACATTGATAAAGAAATTTGCTTCGAGGAGGATAGAACCTGGTGAAGTAATCAAGAGCCCGGCATTCTCATTTTGCACTGAAATGAAGTTTTCAATGGAAATTTGACCATTTGAACCAATCAAGGTAATACCTTCTTTTGTCACATCAATTTTAACAGTTGATAAAATTGGAATAGCGTTTTTTGTACTAATAGCTCTTTTAGTTGTATTCAAAGCTTGTAGAAATAAATTTTTATTAATAGAGAAGTGAATCATAGGGACTCCTTTTATTATTTATGATTATTAAGTTAATAGTAATAGTAGTTCTTGTGGAAGCTGTGGAAAAATGGAGCAAAGTATCTAAAATCAAGTTTTAAGACTTGTTCACAACCTGTGGAAAAAACTTCAGATTAGCTCAATCTTTTTCACACCCTTATTTTATCTTGTTTTTGATATTTTCGATTTCAAGTCGCAGGCTATCGTCAGTTTCAAGTCGATTTTTGATTTTTCCATGCGCGTGAATGACTGTTGTATGGTCTTTGCCGCCAAATTCTCGCCCGATTTTTGGTAGGCTATTGTCTGTTAGTTCGCGGGCTAGATACATGGCCACTTGTCGAGCCAAAACGATATTTTGGACGCGACGACTTCCCTTCATTTCCTTGACACTGACGCCATAGAAATTGCCGACTTCAGACTGGATTTTTTCAATCGGAATGACTGTTACTTGACTAGAGTCCTGCTTGCGAGCTCGAATAGCTTCAGCAGCAATGTCAATCGTAATTTCCTTGAGATTGCGGACTCTTGCAATGAGCGTAATATCATTGAGGGCCCCTTCTAGGTCACGGACATTCGAGTCAAATTGTCCGGCGAGGTACTCCAATGTATCATTAGGGAAAATATAGTCCAGATTTTCGATTTTGTTTCGGAGGATGGCAATCCGCGTTTCAAAATCGGGTGGTGTAATATTTTGAGTAAGGCCCCATTTGAAGCGCGTGACCAAGCGTTCTTCCAAATTATCAAGATGATCTGGACTGCGGTCGCTAGTCAGCACAATCTGCTTGTTATCTCCATGCAGGGCGTTAAACGTATTGAAGAATTCTTCCTGGGTAGAGACTTTTTTGCCGCCAAGAGACTGGATATCATCAATCAAGAGCAAATCCAAGCTCCGATAGATTTTTTTGAAATTATCCATGTCACCGAGCCTTAGATGCTCCAGAAAGTCATTGATAAAGGTTTCCGCTGGAATATATTTTACACGCGCATCAGGAATATTTTCTAAAATTTGATTGCCGATAGCATTTAGTAAGTGGGTTTTTCCTAGACCTGGACCACCATAGATAAATAGGGGATTATAAGTAGTCGCTAGATTTTCAGACACAGCCAAGGCTGCTGCTTTGGCCCAGATATTTCCATCCCCTTGTACAAAATTATCAAAGGTATATTTAGCTTTTAATCCAGTATCAATGGGAGGTAAAGTTGGTCGAAATGGAGTTTTTTCAGCCTGTTCCTCCAGCTGATATTTGGAAACAAGGTCATGTCCTGCTTCTTCAAAGACGTATTTGGCTGTGATTTGATCGTTAAAAATTTCAAAGCCAGCTGTAAGAATAACGCCTACCAAGTTTTGCTCCCAAAACAGCTGTTTGACTGGGCTATCAAGAAAGATAGTGGCCTGATTATTTTCAATGGCTATCAATTTTGCTTCTGCAACAAAAAAATCATAGGTCGTCTGTTTTAGTTGAGCAGCTGAAAGTTCTAAAATTCTTCGCCAAAATTCTTGCTCTTTGGTCATTGCCTCCTCCTTTTCAAAAAATTATTCTCTATATCGACTCTCATTTTAACATAAAATGACCAAGTTTTCCACAACTTGTGGAGAAAAATTAACAATGTTCATAAGACTTATCCACAGATTGTGGATTACAAGTAAAATCCTTATTTTTCAACAATTTAGGCCGCTTTTAAAGGTGGAAAAGTCTGTTAGTTTGAAAAAAGAAAATAACAGCCCTATTTCAGGCTGTTTATAATTCTTTGGTACTCTTCCTCATTTTCAAAAGGAATAATGATCTTTCCTTTTGAAGGAGTCTTCAATTGAATAGTGACATTGAGACCAAGGATTTTTTTCAGTTTTTCTTCTTCTGAATGGGCAAAAATTTCTTTGTTCTTCTTAGTCTTTGACTTTTTGGTCTTTTGTAATGAAAGTTCAAGAGCACGAACGGATAAATTATCTTGAATGATTTTGTCCAGCCAAAAGACTTGTTCTTCCTTTTTTAGTGGAATGAGGAGACGAGCGTGCCCTTGCGAAATCATTTCCTCTTTGACAGCGTCCATCATAAAAGCTGGTAGCTGTAACAAGCGGACAAGATTACTGATGTAAGGCCGAGATTTTCCCATAATTTTTGCAATTTCTTCATGGGTCAATCCTTTCTCAATCAGATGCTGATAGGATTCCGCTTCTTCGATTGGATTGAGATCTTCTCTCTGCAAATTCTCGATGATGGCTTGCTTCATCATGTCATCGTCAGATAGGTCTTTAATAAGGGCAGGAATGTTTTCTAAGCCAGCAATCTTAGCAGCTCGGAATCGTCTTTCACCTGCTAAAATTTCGTAACCAAATAAGGAAGATTTTCTCAAAATAATGGGCTGGATAATTCCATTCTCTTTAATAGAAGCTGCCAATTCATTTATTTTTTCTTTAGAAAAACTCTTTCTAGGCTGATAAGGATTGGTTCGAATGTCTTTTAGTGATATGTATTGATAATTTTCCATTTGTATATAGCATAACACACCTTTACGATCGTGTAAAGGTGTGTTGACAATTATGTAAAGGATTAGTTGTCACTTAAGTCCTGGGTTGATTTGGTCAATTTAATGGTTGTAGTAGCTTCTTTACCATCCCTAAAGTAAGTCACTTTCAACTCATCTCCCAGAGAGTGTCTGTAGAGAGCAGATTGTAAATCACTGGTTGACTCAACATCCTTATCGTCAACTTTTGTGATGACATCGTATTTTTGAAGTTTATTTTCAGCAGGCATTCCTTCTTGCACAGAGCGGACAAGGATACCTGATTTTACAGATGAAGGCAGACGTAATTTTGCTAAGTCAGAAGTGGCGATATTAGATAAATCGAGCATTTGGATACCCAGAGCAGGACGAGTTACTGTTCCAGTTTTCTCTAATTGCTTGATAATATTGACAACATCGTTCGATGGAATTGCAAAGCCCATGCCTTCTACAGCAGTTTGACCATTGTGAGAGATTTTGCTGGACGTAATACCGATAACTTGTCCTTGGATATTGATGAGTGGGCCGCCAGAGTTACCAGGGTTGATAGCAGCATCTGTTTGCAAGGCAGTCGTGGAAATATTTTGGCCGTCTTCAGATTGGAGAGTTACATTTCTGCCTAAACTAGAGATGATCCCTTGTGTAACAGAGTTGGCGTATTCTGTTCCGAGAGGGCTTCCGATGGCAATAGCAGTTTCTCCTACTGTCAGGGAGTTGGAATCTCCAAATTCAGCTACATCTTTCACCTTTTCAGAGCTAATTCTTACTACAGAAATATCAGAATAAACATCTGAACCAACAACCTCACCAGGAACCTTACTACCATCTGCTAGTAGAATATCAGGATTTTTTGCTCCATTTAGCACGTGAGTATTGGTGACAAGGTAGGCATATTTTCCTTCCTTCTTATAAATAACGCCAGATCCCTCACTAGCTACTTGAGGATCGCTGGTTGATTCATTATTGATCACTCCTTCTTGATTAGAACCTGTATAAGTAATCACTGATACAACTGCGTTTTGCACCTTTTTTACAGCCTTTGTGGTGTCGGTTGTGTTTTTATAAGACGTTGATACAGTGGTCTTTGAGCTAGAAGGACTAATATTAGCCATTTTATTATTAAGAAATGCAGTGGCTAAATTTCCGAGGCTTCCGCCAATAAATCCTACAACTAAAACAATAAAAAGCAACAAAGATTTTTTTAAGAAATTTGAAGCGTTTTTCATATTTTCCTCCTTGATTACAATTGATGAAATTATATAAATCTATTCTTAATTATAACTTAAAATTCACAAGTTTTCCACAAGTTGTGGAAAACTTATAAAAAATGTTGATGGAGGTTAGAAAATATATAGATTCAACAAGTTTTTCATAAAAAACTGATGTGAATAAAGTGTGAAATCCATGTGGATATGATAGAATGGAAATATGAAAATAAAGCTTGTAACCGTTGGAAAATTAAAAGAAAAGTATCTTAAGGATGGAATTGCTGAATATGCCAAACGCCTGAGTCGATTTTCTAAGTTAGAAATTGTAGAATTAGCAGACGAAAAAACACCAGATAAGGCCAGTGAGCTAGAAAATCAGCAAATCCTCGAAAAAGAAGGAAGTCGGATTTTAGCAAAAGTCTCTGAACGAGAATTTATGGTTGCTTTAGCTATTGAAGGAAAGCAATTTCCTTCAGAAGAGTTTAGTTCGATCTTGAACGACATCACAGTTCGTGGCTTTTCCGACATTACTTTTGTGATTGGCGGTAGCTTGGGTCTGTCTCCTGCTGTCAAAAAAAGAGCCAATCTACTGATGAGTTTTGGAAAATTGACCCTGCCTCATCAATTGATGCGCCTTGTTTTGGTAGAGCAGATTTACCGGGCTTTCATGATTCAACAGGGGAGTCCCTACCATAAGTAAATCTTGACGATACTAGATTTTTCTGATAGAATGAAAAGGTATCGGTCTCATAGCTCAGCTGGATAGAGCATTCGCCTTCTAAGCGAACGGTCGCAGGTTCGAATCCTGCTGGGATCATAATATACACTATTCAGACACGAAAAATTTCGTGTTTTTTTATTATATTTTTGAGAAAACGACATTTCAGGAATAAAAAATGACATTTCAGGGAAAGATGACAGATTATTTGAAATTTTATTTATAATAGATCTTGTAAGGTAACACTTACGAAAAAATTTTTAGGAGAATCTATTATGAAAAATACTCAGAAAAACTTTAAAACAATCGCTCAATTCCCAGCCTTGAATGAAAAAGAACTTAAAGAAGTTCTTGGAGGAGATTTTAGAAAGATAGGCCTTCCTCGAATTATTTTTAAGTAAAGGAAGTAATTAGGAGATAAAAATGATATTAAACTTCATTTTATGGTTTATATGTGAATTAATAGAAATTTTTGCAATTGTAAAAATATATAAAAAAGTAGAGAGTAAAGTAAAATCTAGATTTTACTTTATTTGTCTTTGTATTTTTACAGTTATTATTGCTCCTTTAGCATCTCTGATTAATTTATTACTCTATTACATCATCTTAATGGTGCAACCTTTCCTTTTTTATGCTTATTTTTATAAGAAAGAAAAGTTGCCTAATTATCTTTCTTTATTTTTATCTTTTTTCCTTTATTTAGCAACTCAGGCTTCGTCTACCTTTTTTTCAGTTATTATTTCATCCATTACAGGGGATCAATTTGTAAAAAGTAATTGGGCTATCTTTTATATCACGATAAACAGTATCTCTGTTTTGTTTATGCTAAAATCTATTGATTATTTTGAATTTCAACTGAGAGATTTTAAAGACTCTTCCTTTAAAAAGACAGTTCAAAAGACTAATATTTATTATTTTCTAACGATCCTCATATTGAATATTTCGCATTGGTTAAGTGAAGACGATCATTTTAATAGTTTTAGTAGTATGCTAGCGACTATTTGTTTCTTGATCTTTATGACGACTCTTTTCTATTTGAAGGCGATTCGGGAAAAGTATGAAAAAGAAGAGGAGATTCGACAAAGAGAATTGGAACAGTTGCAGCTGCAGCAGTACACAGATGAAATTGTTTCTCTCTATAATGAAATTCGTGGCTTTCGTCATGATTATGCTGGCATGCTGACCAGCTTTCAGACGGCCATCAATACGCAAGATATCAAGGAAATTGAAAAAATATATCAAGAAGTTTTAGTCGATGCGAATTTGAAATTACGTTCGGACAAATACACCTATTTTGATTTGAATAATGTTGGTGACTCAGCCCTTCGAAGCGTTATGACAGAGACTTTGTTCAAGGCGCGTGAACACCAGATTGATTTGACATTTGAGGTTAAAGAGCCTGTTGAGACATTACCAATTAAGCTATTAGATGTGGTAAGAATGGCCAGTATTTTGCTAAACAATGCTGTTGAAGGCGCAATTGAAAGCTATGAAAAAATGATTCATGTGACTTTAGTTCAACTCGATACGGAGATTATTTTTGTTGTAAAAAATTCCCGCAAGCAAAGAAAATTAGATTTAGAAGAAATTTATAAACCAGAGTTCTCAACGAAAGGTTATCGAAGAGGCCTAGGTTTAAATAATCTGAAAGAAATTTTAGAGAATTATGAATATATCATGCTAGATACAGAAATAAGTAAGTATGATTTTACTCAAGTATTAACAATTAAAAGAAGGAATAGTTTATGAGAATCTTAGCATTAGAAGATACCTTAGCCCACCAACTCCGTATGGAAAAAACTTTAGCAGAGATTGCTGAAGAAATGGGTCTCGATATTCAGGTAAAAATCACAGGAAAAATTCAGGAATTTAAGGACTACGTCGAAAATGAAGATGTCAATCAGATTTATTTTCTGGATATAGATATTAAAGGGGAAGAGACCAAAGGATTGGAGGTCGCTCGTTTTATTCGTCATCATAATCCATATGCCATTATTGTCTTTGTAACTTCAAAATCAGAGTTTGCGACCATGACCTTTAAATATAAAGTATCAGCTCTTGATTTTATTGACAAGGATATTAACGATGATTCGTTTAAAAAACGTATAAAAGATTGTATCATTTATACGAAAAACACCTTAATTACAAACACTAACATGGTTGATTACTTTGAATACAGCTATCGAGGCAATGATGTGCGCGTGCCATTTAATGATATTTTGTATATCGAAACCTCAAGCTCCTCTCATAAGTTACGGATGGTCGGAAAAAACTTTATAAAAGAATTTTATGGAACGATTGCCAGTGTCCAAGAGCAGGATGAGAAAACCCAACGTTTCTTTGCTTCCCATAAATCTTTCTTAGTCAATATCGATAATATCTGCGATTATGATAAGAAAACAAAGGAAATTATATTTTATGAAGGCCGTCGTTGCCCTGTTTCTAGGCTAAGAACAAAACATTTAAAAGAAATTTTAAAAAATAAATAAAAAACTGTTGACAAAGATTTAAAACCTGATATAATAGAATATGTTCTGAAAAGAACATATATGGTCCGTTGGTCAAGGGGTTAAGACACCGCCTTTTCACGGCGGTAACACGGGTTCGAATCCCGTACGGACTATACTATCCGCCATAGCTCAGTTGGTAGTAGCGCATGACTGTTAATCATGATGTCGTAGGTTCGAGTCCTACTGGCGGAGTAAAAGAGTTTCAGGTATGCGAATTACCAATAATGAAAAGAGGACAATTGTCCTCTTTTTTTGTATGATATGAGGCAGAAACTTGATAAGTTTGATATAATAATTTTAGAAAATATGTTCAAGAGGTTTCTTATGAAATCATTAAAATTTCAATCTGTTTTTGACATTATCGGGCCTGTCATGATTGGCCCTTCCAGCAGTCATACTGCAGGGGCTGTGCGTATCGGTAAGATCGTATCCTCTATTTTTGATGATACACCAACCGAGGTTGAATTCCAGCTTTTTAATTCCTTTGCAAAGACTTATCGCGGGCATGGAACAGATTTGGCTCTGGTAGCAGGTATTTTAGGAATGGATACAGATGATCCTGAAATCCCTAACAGCCTTGAAATTGCCCATAAACGCGGTATCAAGATTGTCTGGACTATTCAGAAAGATAGCAATGCTCCCCATCCAAATACGACAAAAATCACGGTTAAAAACGCCTATAAAAGCATCAGTGTAACGGGTGTATCTATTGGCGGTGGAAATATTCAGGTGACTGAGTTGAATGGTTTCTCAGTCTCGCTCAGCATGAATACGCCAACCATTATCATCGTCCACCAAGATGTTCCAGGTATGATTGCCCATGTCACGGAGGCTCTATCACGCTACAATATCAATATTGCTCAAATGACGGTGACTAGAGAAAAAGCGGGCGAGAAAGCGATTATGATCATTGAGGTGGATAGTCGTAGTTGCGAAGAGGTTATCGAAGAGATTCGGAAAATCCCCCATCTCCATAATGTCAATTTCTTTAAATAGGAGAAGAGATGTTTTATTCAATAAAAGAATTGGTTGAGCAGGCTGATTTAGATTTTAATGGCAATGTCGCTGAATTAATGATTGCGACCGAGTATGAATTGACAGGTCGGGAAAGAGACGAAGTTTTACGTCTGATGAGTCGGAATCTTGAGGTCATGAAAGCTTCGGTTTTACTTGGGCTTGATGAGAGTAAATCTCGCAGCGGATTGACTGGTGGAGACGCAGCCAAATTGCACCACTATATCCAGTCGGGGAAGGCCTTGTCAGATTATACTGTGCTGACTGCTGCAAAAAATGCTATTGCTGTTAATGAGCACAACGCTAAAATGGGCTTGGTTTGTGCTACTCCTACGGCAGGCAGCGCTGGCTGTCTGCCAGCCGTCCTTACATCAGCGATTGAAAAACTAGATTTGACAGAGGAACAGCAATTAGACTTTTTGCTGGCTGCTGGTGCTTTTGGCTTGGTTATTGCCAATAACGCTTCTATTTCCGGTGCAGAAGGAGGCTGTCAAGCTGAGGTGGGCTCCGCTTCTGCGATGAGTGCAGCTGCCCTAGTTTTGGCTGCTGGTGGCTCTGCTTTTCAGGCTAGTCAAGCTATCTGTTTTGTCATCAAAAATATGCTGGGCTTGATTTGCGATCCTGTGGCTGGTCTGGTAGAAATACCTTGTGTCAAAAGAAATGCTATGGGGGCCAGCTATGCCTTCATCGCAGCGGACATGGCTCTGGCCGGAATCGAGTCCAAAATCCCTGTTGACGAAGTCATTGATGTCATGTACCAGGTCGGCTCTAGCCTGCCTACTGCTTTCAGAGAAACAGCTGAAGGCGGTCTTGCTACAACACCTACAGGTCGTAGACTTTCAAAAGAAATTTTTGGAGAATAAATAGTATCTTTGAGTAAGAAAAAATGACTAGATATTCTAGTCATTTTTTTATTATTTTAGTAAGCCCAAGCAGACAGTCCTTGTGCACTGTAAGCACGGTAAGCTGCTTGAATTTGATCTTCAACAGTTGCAGTAGATCCCCAACCTGGCATTGTTTGGAAAAGACCACTTGCTCCTGATGGGTTGTAGGCATCGACTTGTCCGTTAGATTCGCGAGCAATAATATTTTCCCATGTAGATGCAGACACTCCTGTCATTTCAGCCATACGAGCAGCTGCGTAAGAACCTACAGCACCTGGAGTATTACCATTTGCGAGTACGACGTCTGATGAATAGGCAGAGTAGTCTGAAGTTGCAGTAACTGCAGGAGTTTCTGTCGTTACTGGAGTTTCTGTAGCTACTGGGGCAGCTGGTGTTACGGGAGCTGGGACTGCTGGTGTTGCTGATGAAGCAACAGGTGCTGATGTTGTTTGTTTTGCAATATCTTTCAAATCACCCAATTCCAAAACTTGTCCAGTCATGATAAAATCTGGATTTGAAATTTTGTTTAATTCTACCAAACGTTCAACAGTTGTTTTTTTACTTTCAGCGATTTCTGATAGGGTATCTCCAGCTTTTACTGTATAAGATTCAGCACTAGCAACAATAGTTGATGCAAATAGTGTTGCTGTAGCAATCGTTCCTGCTAGAGTCAATTTTTTCACTTTCATACTCATTTTAAAAGTTTTCTCCTTTAGTTATAATACTATCATACACATTAAATATTACTAAAAGATTACATTTTAAGTACGAATATTACAAAAATATTGAGATTTACACATAAAAATATTATTTTAAAAGGATTTTTAGTGTATTTCATTAGATCTCTAACAAAAATATTGCTATCAAACTTATACTATTCTTTATTTTTTTAAGATAAAGAGCAATATACCAATCAGGAAAATAGATAGAAGAGCCAGATTGTCAATCATTTTCCAAGAAAGTTGTCGATAGCGGCTTCTTCCTTCACCACCACTATAGCCACGCGCTTCCATTGCGATAGCTAAGGCGTCTGCCCGTTTGAAACTAGAAGCAAATAAGGGAATTAAGATTGGAATGATTGATTTAACCTTTTGAACAATCGTTCCTTCACCAAAATCAACTCCGCGAGCCCTCTGAGCGTTCATAATTCTCGTGGTATCGTCCATTAAAGTCGGCACGAAACGCAGACTCATAGAGAGCATGAGGCCAATTTCATGCGTAGGAACTTTAAAGACTTTGAGTGGCTTTAGTAGGGCTTCTACTGCATCTGAAAGGCTGAGCGGTGTCGTGGTTAAGGTCAACAGAGTTGAAAAGAAAATAATCAAAACAAAACGGCTAAAGATAATCCCCGCTTGTGAAAGCCCAAATTCCGTAATTTTAATAAAACCAAACTGAAAAAGTACCTTGCCTCCCCCCGTCAGAAAGAGTTGGAAGAGGGTGGTAAAGGCAATAATGAAAACCATTGATTGAATGCCCTTTAGAAAGAATGTCAAAGGAACTTTTGAGAGAAAAATCAGAGTAAAAACGAAAACAAATAGCAGCAAATTAGTGATGAGATTGTTGGCCCAGAAAATTAATAAGATAAAGCAGAACATGGCCAACAATTTACTGCGCGGATCCAATCGATGGATGACTGAATTTCCTGGGATATACCGTCCTAAAATCAATTTATCCATGTATCATCTCCTTAAATTCCTCAATCGTAATCGGATAATGAGCAAATTTCATTCCTTTTTCAGCTAATTCTTGAGCAAATTTCGTTATTTTAGGCACTCCTAGCTGAATCTTTTCCATAAAATCAATATCTTGAAAAACCTGAGCAGGCTGACCACTTTTGACAACGCGCCCCTTTTCCAAAACATAAACTGTATCAGCAAAATTCGCTACATCATCCATTAAATGGGTTACAAGAACAATGGTCATTCCAGCTTGATGCAGTTTCTTAAAGAGTTCCATCAATTCCTTTCGCCCTGCTGGATCAAGTCCAGCTGTTGGCTCATCCAAAACCAAGATATCAGGCTCCATTGCTAGGATTCCGGCAATGGCGACCCTTCTCATCTGCCCGCCAGAAAGTTCAAAAGGACTGCGGCCAAATAATTCTTCGGAAATGCCGACAAGGCTTAATTTTTCACGCGCTAAAGCCTCGGCTTCTTCTTTAGAAACACCAAAATTTTGCGGGCCAAAGGCCACGTCTTTCAAAACAGTCTCATCAAAAACTTGACTTTCAGCAAACTGAAACACCAAACCGACCTGTTTACGAACTTGTTTGATGTCCTTGTTGACGGAATTTGAAGTGATGGTGACATGGTTGACTTGCACGCTGCCCTCACTAGGAGTCAGCAAGCCATTCAAGAGCTGTAAAATGGTTGATTTTCCGCTACCAGTGTGTCCAATCAAAGCCGTATAGCTACCATCTTTGATTTCCAAATCAACTTCAAAAAGCGCTGGACCCTCAAATGGAGTTCCAGCCTGATAGGTATAACTGACTTTATTTAGAGTAATTCCCATAATTGTTCCTGCAATTCTTTTTCAGTTAAATAGGTTTCTGGCAGAGTCAGCCCAGTTTGAATCATGGCAGCCTTGACCTGGTTGACAAAGGGTTGATCCAAGCCCAAGTCTTCCAAATCAGGTCTAGAAAAGAGTTCTCTTGGTGTAGCAGTGGACTCAACCTGACCATTTTTCATAACAAGTACACGGTCACTCAGCGAAATCTCGTCCAAATCGTGAGTAATGGAGATGACTGTTAAATGATTCTTATCTTTAATTTCCTTGACAGTCCGAATTAATTCCAGACGTCCTTCTGGGTCTAACATACTGGTTGCTTCATCCAAGATGATAATATCTGGCTGGAGCGCGACTACGCCAGCAATAGCGACTCTTTGCTTCTGTCCGCCAGAAAGTCGAGCAGGTTCTCTCTCTTTAAAATCCTGCATGCCGACTAGCTCCAGAGCTTCGTGGACCCGTTTCACCATCATCGGATAATCCATGCCTTGATTTTCCAGACCAAATGCAACGTCATCCTCAACAGTCGCCCCAACAAACTGATTATCAGGATTCTGAAAGACCATGCCGATTTGGCGACGTTTTTCCCAAACATTATCAGCCGTCAATTTATCTCCAGAAATGATGATATCACCACTCTCGGCCTCTAAAAGACCGTCAATCAAACGAACCGTAGTCGATTTTCCGCTACCATTGTGACCGACGATAGACAACCATTCTCCTTGTTTCACGTGAAACGAGACGTCTTTTAAAATATAATCTTCAGACTTATGGTCATAGCGATAACTAAGATTTTTTACTTCAATGATATTTTCCATATTATTTAAATGTATCTTTAAAGAGATAGGCACTGCCCTTGAAATAATCATAGCCAGAATAAATAGTGAAAATCAGGGCTATGTAAAGGAGAATCTGACCGAGTAACGTCCAATGGAGCAGAAGAAAGAGGATGGCAAACATCTGCGTGAAAGTCTTGATCTTGCCTGGCATAGCGGCCGCTAGAACTGTTCCGCCAGTTTCGACTAGGAGAAGTCTCAAACCAGTGACGGCCAGCTCTCGGCAAATGATGATAGCTACTACCCAAGCAGGAGCCATTTTCATTTCAATCAGCATGATAAAAGCGGACATAACCAGCAGTTTATCAGCCATGGGATCGGCAAATTTTCCAAAATTGGTCACGACCTGCCACTTGCGCGCCAGATAGCCATCCAGGTAGTCTGTGATGCTGGCAAGGGCGAAAATGATTCCAGCTAGGATATGCATGGCTGGCGAATGCCCAAAAGTCAGAATCAAAATAAAGATTGGAATTAAGGCAATTCTGGCAAGGGTTAAAGCGTTGGGGATATTTTCTTTTTTCATCATTCTTCCTTTATGATTCAATTGTAAGGGTAATTACAGCACTGTCACTGGTCAAGGTAGATAGGTCTATTTTCTGACTGCCGACAGTTACAGTGACGCCTTTCACGACTCCTAAGGTAATTGTATAAGTGGTATTAGGAGAGAGTGTCACAGTTTGGCTTGATTGGGTTGGAGTAAGGGTTGTACCAGCTGCCAAGTCCGTATTTGTCACACTAATCCAGCTTGAGGTGTTGCTCGCTGAGATTGTTAACTGAGTAGTTTGCGACTCACCGCGATATTTTGCAGTTAAATAGTTTCCTTCTCCAGTGACTTCCAGCTTTTCTTTTATTGAGCTAGAGTCTGTTGTGGAGGTCTCAGGTGGAGTTGAACGATCTTCGAGACTTGAGCTAGAGACGAGGCTGTAACTATCGGAGCTGCTAAACTGTGGAGTAGTTGTATTGGCATATTGCCAAACATAATAGGTGACAAAAATAATGATAGACAGGGCAACTACTAGGAAGTAAAAGAGCGGAAGCGAGAAAGAACGATTTTTATATTTTCTGCTTCGAAATTCTTCGTTTTCAGCTAATTCAATTTCGTCATAAACGACAGTATTATCTGTGTCGTAGGCCTCTAAAAGAATTGTCTCGTCTAAATCCAGAGCCCAAGCATATTTTCGTAGCAGGCTACGGACGTAAAAGGCATTCGGAAATTTTTCGTATTGATTGTTTTCAAGAGCCTTTAGGTAGTCAGTTTTTATATCTGTTTTTTTGGCTGCATCTTCTAAAGTAAGTTTTTGATTTACTCGAGCAAGTCTGAGTACCTCTCCTATCGTTTTTTTTCTCATAGGGATAGTCCTTTTCTCTTAGACATTATTCTAACAAAATTTTGAAATAAACTTGGAACTATTTTGGAAAAATAGTAAAATCTGTCATATCACACTGGTCGATAAAGCGACGTCCGACTTTTAAGACGTCATTTAAAGTGATATCCTGTAAAATCTTAGGCAAATCAAAAAGATTTTCACCTTTTAAATGCGGTTCATACTGGGTTGCCATGTACTCAAGAGAATTCAGACCATGCAGAAGATCTCCAAACATTTCACTTTTAATCGTGTCTAGATGTGTTTCTGTGACATCTGGATCCTGGGCAAACTTCCGAATGGCTGAGCGGAATTGATGAGAAATTCCCACTGGTTCCTGCGTGTCCATAGTTAGGATGACAAAGTGGAAATCCTTTTCCACCTCTACTTCAAGAGTGAGCGAATTGTCAATCTTGCCATTTTCATACAGGGTCTGGAAACGCTTGGAAGTCCAACCAAACATCATGGCAAAAAGCAATTTCAGGGCAATTTTATAGCGATAAAGCTCCGTATCCTGTATCGCATCTTTGCCACGAATACCAATCGCTAACTTAGGACTGGCAACTTCCATCCGACTAGTAGCAGTTGGAATTACTGGCTGTAAGATGAGAGGCTCTTTTTCAACTGTTTCAGTTAATAATTTAGGAGATAAGGTCTCTTGTGTTTGTATGATGTCTCCAAAAGTGGACTCCAAGTCGAAATTTCCAATGACAAATAAAGTCATGTTGGATGGACGGTAGAAAAGCTCGAAGTTTTCTGTTAGATCTTCCACAGTAATATCCATAATTGACTCTGTCGTTCCGGCGATATCTTCTGCTAGTGGAGTTTGAGGGTAGAGATTGCTCAAAGCACCAAAGAAGAGCCGATAATCTGGATCGTCTTGGTACATTTCGATTTCTTGCTGAATAATTCCTTGCTCACGCTGAACAGATGCTTCTGAAAAATTAGCTTGGGAAACGAGTTCCTGCAACATCTTCAGATTTTCTGTTACACAGTTTGTCGTAGAAAACAGATAGCTGGTCCGTGTAAAGCTTGTAAAGGCATTACTTTCTGCGCCAAACTTGGTAAATTCATGCAGCAAATCCTCGCCGTTTTCACGCTCGAATAATTTGTGCTCCAAAAAATGCGCAATCCCTGCTGGATAATGAGAAACTTTCTTTGTTTCACGTGAAACAACCTTAGTATCAACAGAGCCAAAATGTGTTGAGATGATGCCGTAGGTTTCATTAAAATCATTTTTAGGGAGTAGGTAAACCTGCAATCCATTTGCTAGTACCGCCCGATAGATGCTTTCTCCCACGGCTATATAATTGATTCTTTCTAGACCTGGATTCTGCATTATTTCCCTTCCATAAAGTAAATCGCCTGTAATTTCAACTGCTGGGCTGCCTCTATAAGATCAGCTTTGCTGACATTTTCTAATGCTTTCAGCCAAGCCTCTAGTGATAGAAATTTTTTCCCTAGAACAGAGGACATGTATGCACGCTCAATCAAGGTGTTTTGTCGATCCTGAGCCAGAAGTATTGAATTTTTCAGCATATTCTTGGTTTGCTCAAGTTCTTCATCTGTGAAATGTCCCCGCTTCAAATCTAGAATTTGGCGGTTGATTAAAGCGATGGTCTTTGTCCGATTTGCTCGGTCAATTCCAGCATAGATTCGCATCAAACCAGAAAAAATATCAAAACTACTAGAAATAGTGTAGGCTAGGCTCTCTTTTTCCCGAACATTGACAAAGAGCTTGGAGTGAGCAAATCCTCCCAATAAGCCGTTCAAAACAATTAGGGGCAGATGGTCTCTATCTCCATATTGACTAGAAAAATGGTAGGCCAGTTCAACAATGGACTGATGCACATCTCGCTGCTCCAGCTTTTCTTTTGTTATATTTGAATAGTTTTGTTGGTAGCTAAGCTGTAAAGGTTGCTCTCGTTCAGAAAAATGGAATTCTTGGATTTTCTCACGGACAGCAATCTCATTGAAATCACCGATGAAGAAAAAATCGATTTGATCTTGATTTAGCATTTGCTGAAAAGCAGCGAAACTAGTTTCAGCTGTTTCTTTTTCAACAAGCTCGATTGTTGCCACGCGTGGAATCCGCATTTCTGGTAAATCGTAAAATAAATTATTTAACTCTCTGTGAGCATGGTAGAAATGATTCTCAATTTCAGCTTTCAAGTCTGTTAAAACATTTCTCTTTTCAATTTCAAAGGTTTTAGCATCAAAAGCCTTTCCATTTGACAGAGGAAAAAAGAGACTAGCCTTCAAAAAATCTAGCATTTCATCTGCTAACATATTCTTACGGCTCAAGAATTGATCCCACACGAAAGAAAGATTGATATCTAGATAATGCACTAATCCCCGTCGTGAAAGGCTTGTCGAGTAATTAGCCCCGTATAAATTCGCTAATTTTTCTCGAAAGGCTTGCGATGTTGGGTAAAGAGCATTTGAAGTCTCTAGCATACTGGCCGTAAGAACCCGCCCGGCTATTGTTTTTTCAGACATAGGAGCTGAAAATCGCACTTTAATTTTATTGGTTTTAAATTTTTCTGATTGAATGAAGTGAAGATGTACTCCTTTTATGATTTCCATTGCGCTCCTCATACCGAATAATATAGACTTCTATTATAACACGAAATGCTATTTAATGCTTTGTAAGGATCGGCAATTTTAGTGATTAAAGCGTTTTCTCTTTTTCTAGTAAAACTTGTCCTTGAATGAGACTACCACGGAACAGTTTCTGCTTAAATTATGATATAATGACAAGGATTGAGGTGAAATATGGAATACAAATTATTTGACGAATACATTACTCTACAGGCTCTCTTAAAAGAAGTCGGTATCATTCAAAGTGGCGGAGCAATCAAGTCCTTTTTAGCGGATAATCAGGTCTTTTTTAACGGTGAACTGGAAAATAGACGAGGAAAAAAACTTAGAATTGGAGATGTCGTCTCTCTCCCAGACCAAAAACTGGAGATCATCCTCCTTGCTGCAAGTCGGGAGGAAATTCTTGAACATCAAGAGGAGCAAGCAGAGAAAAAAAGAGTGGCAGACTTAGTTAAAGCCATGAATAAGGACTTGAAAAAATCTCAACCAGCAAAAAAAGAACAGAAGAAAAGAAAGCCCGAGCAGAAAAATAAAAAAGCTCCTGTTCGCTTTCCAGGAACCTAAGCCATGTGGTTAAAAACGCTGAAAATTAAACATTTTCGTAATTACCAGTCTGCAGAGGTTGATTTTGATCCTGGCCTTAATATCTTTCTGGGGCAAAATGCACAGGGGAAAACTAATATTCTAGAAGCCATCTATTTTTTAGCCCTTACTCGCAGTCATAGGACCCGAACCGATAAGGATTTGATTCATTTTCAAGAGAAAAATCTTCAAATTTCAGGGATCATTGAAAAAACAACGGGTAAAATCCCACTTGACATCGAGTTGACACCAAAGGGGAGAATCACCAAGGTAAATCATTTGAAACAAGGGAAATTATCAGATTATATAGGGGTTGTCAACGTTGTCTTGTTTGCTCCAGAAGATTTACAGCTCATTAAAGGTGCCCCTGCTTTGCGCCGAAAATTTATTGATATTGAGCTTGGGCAAATCAAGCCCATCTACCTTGCTGACTTATCTAGTTATAATCATGTGCTCAAGCAAAGAAATGCCTATCTTAAGGCCAATGACAAGGTAGATGAAACCTTTCTCTCTGTTCTAGATGAGCAACTGATTGATTTTGGTTGTCGTGTCATGCAACATCGCTTAGACTTTATTGAAAAGCTAGAAGGTTTTGCTCAGGAAAGTCATAGAGATATTTCTCAAGGGAAAGAGAAATTGACAATCAAGTATTTATCCTCTGTTCCGTTTTCGTGTCTTGAAGACTTGGAAGCTTCTTTTCGAGCAGCCTTATCAGAAAGCCGTAGACGCGATCTTTTCAAAAAAAATACAGGTGTCGGACCTCACCGAGACGATATTAACTTTTTTATCAATGATATGGAAGCTGGATTTGGTAGCCAAGGCCAACATCGTAGCCTTGTCCTATCTCTCAAGTTAGCTGAAATTAAACTCATCGAGAATCTTACAAAAGATACTCCAATATTATTACTTGACGATGTAATGAGTGAACTTGACAACATGCGTCAACTTAAATTACTAGAAACTATCTCTCAAAACATTCAGACATTCATTACAACAACTAGCCTTGATCACTTGCAAAATCTACCAGACGATATTAATATTTTTCAGATAAGTCAAGGCGTAATTAAGAAAGAAGAGAACCTTTGTTTTACAAATAAGTAAAACGGTTGTAAATTTAATTTACAACTTTGTAAACTAATAAAAACAACCTTGTCAAGGAGTTGACAAGGTTGTTTTTATTTATAATTTTATTGGACAGAGTAGTTTGGAGCTTCATTTGTGATTTGTACATCGTGAGGGTGACTTTCTTTCAAACCAGCACCACTCATCTCAATAAATTGAGCATTTTCATGAAGTTCTTGCAGGTTAGCTGCACCGACATATCCCATACCAGAACGGATCCCGCCCAACATTTGGAAGACGATATCTGCAGCCGCTCCTTTATAAGCTACACGCCCTTCAATTCCTTCTGGAACTAGCTTATTAGCTTCATTGACAGAACCTTGGAAGTAGCGATCGCTGGAACCTTTCTTCATAGCTGCGATAGAGCCCATTCCACGGTAAGTTTTAAATTTACGTCCTTGGAAGATTTCAGTTTCACCTGGCGCTTCGTCTGTTCCAGCAAACATGGATCCAAGCATAACTGCATTTCCACCTGCAGCAAGAGCCTTGACGATATCACCTGAATACTTGATTCCTCCATCGGCAATAATGGTTTTTCCATACTCACGCGCAACTGCAGCTGCATCGTAGATTGCTGTGACTTGTGGTACACCGACACCGGCAATGACACGAGTTGTACAGATAGAACCTGGTCCGATTCCGACCTTAACCACGTCAACACCTGCTTCATAAAGAGCGCGTGCTCCTTCAGCAGTTGCGATATTACCCGCAATCAAGGTGCGGTCTGGGAAGTGTGTACGAATTTCAGCAATTTTACGTAGAACGCCAGCAGAATGACCGTGTGCTGTATCAATAACAATGGCATCTGCTCCCGCTTCGAAGAGGGCTTCTGCACGCTCAAAAGTATCTGAAGTTACACCAACAGCCCCCGCAACTAGTAGACGACCAAACTCATCTTTAGCTGCATTTGGAAATTCAATGACTTTTTCAATATCTTTAATGGTGATAAGACCAGAGAGGCGACCGTTTTCATCTACTAAAGGTAGTTTTTCAATTCGGTGTTCTTGCAAGATTCTTTCAGCTGTTGTTAGATCAGTTCCGACTGGGGCTGTAACAAGATTTTCACTAGTCATGTGATTAGAAATTGGTTGATTGTAATCTGAAATAAAGCGCAAATCGCGATTAGTCAAAATACCAACCAATTTACGATTTTCCATCGTTTCAACCACTGGCACCCCACTGATGCGGTAGCGTCCCATCAATTCATCCGCTTCAGCAATTGTATGATTAGGAGTCAGGAAGAATGGATCAATAATGACACCATTTTCAGAACGTTTTACCTTACGAACCTCATCAGCCTGCTGTGCAATAGACATATTTTTGTGGATGACACCTAAACCGCCGGCCCGGGCAATAGCAATCGCCATTTGACTTTCGGTAACTGTGTCCATAGCCGCAGTAATAATTGGGATATTTAATTTTAAATTCTCAGCAAGTTTTGTACTTAAATCAGCATCATTTGGCAACACATGACTTTCAGCTGGAATAAGCAATACGTCATCAAAGGTAAAACCTTTTTTCAGAAATTTAGTGTCCCAGTTAGACATCCACAGTTTCCTCTTTTCTTATATATTGAGCAGGGCTCGTCTTTTTATTGTTATTATCATACCATTCTATAGGCATTTGTCAATGATTATTATGTAAAAATTAAAAACCATCTCTTTTTTAGGTAAAAGACGATGGTTTTTGTCGCAATTAGATCTTATCGTTCGTTATTTAAAGTAATTAATTCCCATTGCATTTTTGACTTCTGACAGGGTTTGTCCAGCAACTTGTCGAGCACGATCACTGCCTTCTTTCAGCATGTCATAGACTTGTCCCATGTCTTTTGCAAACTCAAGTCGACGCTCTCTGATTGGTCCTAATTCCCGCTCTAAAATCTCTAAGAGATAGCGTTTAGTTTTGACATCACCCAGACCACCACGTTGGTAGTGTTCTTTCATAGCCGCAATTTCAGCAGCATCTTCTGGTCGACCAAAAACATCCAGATAATGGAAAACCATATTACCTTCGATTTTTCCTGGATCTTCAACTTTGATGTGGTCAGGATCGGTATACATGCTCATGACCTTTTTCTTGAGTGTGTCCATATCATCCGCTAGATAAATCCCATTGTTCAATGATTTGGACATTTTAGCATTGCCATCAAGCCCTGGCAGGCGACCAGCCGCTTCATTTTCTGGATAGATGCCTTCTGGCTCTACCAAAACTTCACAGTCATAAGCATGATTGAAGGAACGAACAATTTCTCGTGTCTGCTCAATCATTGGTTTTTGGTCATTTCCCACAGGTACATAATTGGCCTTAAAGGCTGTGATGTCTGCGGCTTGAGAGATAGGATAAACCAAAAATCCAGTTGGGATACTTTCTCCAAAACCTTTCTGAGCAATTTCTGTCTTGACAGTCGGATTGCGCTCTAAACGAGCTAAAGACACCAAATTCATGTAGTACATTGACAGTTCTGCCAACTCTGGAATTTGACTCTGGATGAAAATAGTTGCTTTTTTTGGATCCAGTCCAGCTGCCAGATAGTCTAAGGCTACATTGCCAATGGATTCTACAATTGTTTGTGGATCTTTTGCATGATCTGTCAGAGCTTGTTGATCCGCCAGAAAAACAAACATCTCATACTTGTCTTGATTTTGTAAAAGGACACGGTTACGTAGACTTCCGACATAATGACCAATATGTAATTTTCCAGTCGGACGGTCTCCGGTTAAAATAATGGGTTTTGTCATTGCTTGCTCCTCAATTAGTATTGCTCTCATTATATCATTTTCAAAGAAAATGCGGAAGAATCTAGAAGAAAAAAGAATAATCATAGTTCAAAAGAAATAACTTGACAATATATTTACAGTATGTTTACAAGGTTGACAGTATTTTTATCTCTTCAAATATTTTTTAATTCCATAATAATTTGAAAAAAGAAGAATTTTCTAGTAAAATGGAGGAGATCACATATATAGGAGAAAATCATTGCTTACAGTATCTGATGTGTCACTGCGTTTCAGTGATCGAAAATTATTTGATGAAGTAAATATTAAATTTACAGAAGGAAACACTTATGGCCTGATTGGGGCGAATGGTGCGGGTAAGTCCACCTTCTTGAAAATTTTAGCTGGAGATATTGAGCCGACGACAGGCCATGTTTCTTTGGGGCCAGATGAGCGACTTTCTGTTTTGCGTCAAAATCACTTTGACTATGAGGATGAGCGGGCCATTGATGTTGTTATCATGGGGAATGAGCACCTTTACAATATCATGAAGGAAAAAGATGCCATCTATATGAAGCCTGACTTTTCTGACGAGGATGGGGTTCGAGCGGCTGAGCTGGAAGGTGAATTTGCTGAGTTGGGTGGCTGGGAAGCTGAAAGTGAAGCTTCTCAATTGCTACAAAATCTCAATATTCCAGAAGACTTGCATTACCAAAATATGAGTGAACTGACAAACGGCGACAAGGTCAAAGTTCTTCTTGCCAAGGCTCTTTTTGGTAAACCTGATGTCTTGCTTCTAGACGAGCCGACCAATGGTTTGGATATTCAATCCATTACTTGGTTGGAAGATTTCTTGATTGACTTTGACAATACAGTTATTGTCGTATCCCACGACCGTCACTTCTTAAATAAAGTTTGTACCCACATGGCTGACCTTGATTTTGGTAAGATCAAACTTTATGTCGGAAACTATGATTTCTGGAAAGAATCAAGTGAATTGGCAGCTAAGTTGCTCGCTGACCGAAATGCTAAGGCGGAAGAAAAAATCAAGCAATTGCAAGAGTTTGTTGCTCGCTTCTCAGCCAATGCTTCTAAGTCTAAACAGGCAACCTCTCGTAAAAAGATGCTGGATAAGATTGAATTGGAAGAAATTGTTCCGTCAAGTCGAAAATATCCATTTATCAGCTTTAAAGCGGAACGGGAAATCGGGAACGATCTCTTGACAGTAGAAAATCTTTCTGTCAAGATTGACGGCGAAACCATTCTTGACAATATCAGCTTTATCCTTCGTCCTGGCGATAAGACAGCTTTGATTGGACAAAATGATATTCAAACAACTGCCTTGATTCGTGCCTTGATGGGAGATATTGACTATGAAGGAACTATCAAGTGGGGTGTTACAACCAGTCGTTCTTATTTACCAAAAGATAATTCTCGCGACTTTGCTGGTGGTGAATCTATTCTTGATTGGCTCCGTCAATTTGCGAGCAAGGAAGAGGATGATAACACCTTCCTTCGTGGTTTCTTGGGTCGGATGCTCTTCTCTGGCGATGAAGTTAACAAGTCTGTCAACGTCTTGTCAGGTGGAGAAAAAGTTCGGGTTATGCTGTCTAAACTGATGCTTCTCAAGTCAAATGTTTTGGTCTTGGACGATCCTACTAATCACTTGGATCTGGAATCTATTTCTAGTCTTAATGATGGTTTGAAGAACTTTAAAGAATCGATCATTTTTGCCAGCCATGACCATGAGTTTATTCAAACCTTGGCCAACCATATCATCGTTCTCTCAAAAAATGGTGTGATTGACCGCATTGACGAAACTTATGATGAATTTTTGGAAAATCAAGAAGTTCAGGCAAAAGTCAAAGAACTTTGGAAAGATTAATAAGTTGTCAACATGAGTTGACAGAGGTTTACAGAGGCATGAAACAACGTTTCGGCCTCTTTCTCTATAAGAAACATGGAAAAAATCAGATATTTTTTTAAGAAAAATTGGCTTTATTTGGCTTCCTTCATCTTACCTTTTCTCATTATGTGTTTCGTTTATCTGAGTCAAGGTATTTACTGGGGAAGTGATACTTCGCCGTTACTTGGAGACGGCTTCCATCAGTATGTCGTATTTGATACGACCTTGAGGAATATCCTTCATGGAACAGATAGTCTTTTTTACACATTTTCAAGTGGCTTAGGGCAAAATTTTTATGCCCTCTCCAGCTATTATCTAGGAAGTTTCCTTTCCCCCTTCGTCTACTTTTTCGATTTAAAATCAATGCCAGATGCGGTTTACTTGTTTACTCTTATTAAATTTGGCTTGATTGGCTTGACAACTTGTATTAGCATTAAAGGGATCTTTAAAAAAATTTCAGAAACACTAATCTTGATTCTGTCGACTTCCTTTGCCCTGATGAGTTTCTCAGTTAGTCAACTTGAAATAAAAACTTGGTTAGATGTATTTATAGTAGTCCCCCTTATCATCTTTGGTTTACACAAGTTGATGAATGGACAAGGGAGAGTTTTATACTTTACAAGCTTGTCAATCCTCTTTATCCAAAATTATTATTTTGGTTACATGATGTCCTTGTTTTTAGTCCTTTGGTATCTCGTTCAGCTTTCTTGGAACTTTAAGGCTAGGATTCGCTCTCTCCCTGATTTTGCTATCGTGTCAATATTAGCAGGCCTTACTAGTTTAACTATGATTTTGCCGACTTATCTAGATCTGAGTTCACATGGTGAGACCTTGACAAAGGTTGAAGACTTGTTTACTGAGAAAAGTTGGTATCTAGATATTTTTGCTAAAAATTTTGTAGGAAGTTTTGATACGACTAAGTATGGATCCATTCCTATGATTTATGTTGGTCTATTTCCTCTTATTTTAAGTATCTTATTTTTCACGATAAAAAGTATTAAGCTTCGCGTGAAACTGACCTACATTTTGTTGATTGGCATTTTTATAGTGAGCTTTCGACTGCAGCATTTGGATTTGCTTTGGCAAGGAATGCATGCTCCAAATATGTTTTTACATCGCTATTCTTGGCTCTTTTCTCTTCTTATCATTTTGATGGCTGCAGAAACGCTCAATCGTTTGGAGGAAGTAAAATGGCGACAAGTATTCCTTAGCTTTCTACTCATTTCTTTTGGTTTTCTAGCCACTTTGCATTATAGAAAGCACTATGATTTTCTTGGTCCCGAAAATTACATTTTTACTTTAGAGTTTTTCTTTGCCTATCTCTTAATCAGTTTTGCTTTTATTCGTTATCACGTTAGGCAAAGGATGTTTACACTATCTTTACTGTTTTTTGTGGTTTTTGAGCTTACTTTAAACGCTTATTATCAGGTTGATGGAATTGCAAAAGAATGGGTCTTTGCAAGTCGTTCATCCTATTCGAAAAAGATGAACGAAATTGACAGTCTTGTCAAGTATAGTAAGAAAGAAAACAAAGATTTCTTTCGAACAGAGAGGCTTGATCCTCAGACTGGGAATGACAGTATGAAATTTAATTATAATGGAATTTCTCAATTCTCATCAGTCAGAAATACGCAAGCAAGCTCGACTTTAGATAAATTAGGATTTAAATCGGCAGGAACTAATCTCAATCTCCGCTATCAAAATAATACTATTTTGATGGATAGCATCTTTGCTGTAAAGTATAACTTGTCTGAAACAGACCCACAGAAATTTGGTTTTTCTGCAGAGAAGACTGAGCGGTCAATGACACTGTATGAAAATAATTATGCTTTGGGCTTGGCTTTCTTAACCAATGATGTTTACAAAGATGTCAAGTTTACAAATTTAACACTTGACAATCAAACAGCCTTTTTAAATCAATTATCGGGTTTGAATCATAAATATTATGAGCGGATTTCTATAGTTGATAGTGAGGAAGAAACTGAAGGAAAAGTAACTGCAAGCATCAAAAATGACAGTCAATTAAGTTATGCTAGCATCACCTATACAATTGAGGTAGCTGCAGGTAGTCAAGTCTATGTCAACCTTTCAGATCTTGATTTTTCAAACGATAATCAAACGGATGTCAATATCACTGTAAATGGAATCACGAATCGTTATCCGACTCATAATGTTTTCCCATTTTTGAATATTGGTTACTTTAAGGAAGCACAGACGGTTTCTATCCAATTTTCTTTCCCAGAGAATCGAACTGTCTCTTTTAACCAACCAGAGTTTTTCTCTGTGGATGTGAATAAATATCAGCAACTCATAAGTAAATTGAAAGAACAAGAGGTTTCTGTGACGACAAAATCCAATACGGTAACAGTTGATTATCATGCAGATAGAGATAGTTCTCTCTTTTTCACCATTCCTTACGATAAGGGCTGGACAGCTAGTGTAGATGGCAAGAAGGTTCCGTTAAAACGTGCGCAAAATGGTTTTATGAAACTTGATGTGAACAGAGGAGCAGGCAGAGTTACCCTATCATTTGTTCCAAGGGGATTAAAGGAAGGAACTGCAGCTTTCATTTTAGGAATAGTTTTATTTTTCTTCTATGATAGAGTTCGATTTAAATGGAGCAAAAAACATAGAGATAGTTCAGCATAGCCTTTACATCATCAAAAACTTTAGAATATATGTCTGTTTTTACAAGTTCTTCAATAGTCTGTAATATAATTCATCAAAGTAATAAGATTCTGTAATACTTTTACTTTAGGATAGATATATCACAGAAAAGGAGAATTCTAAACATGAATTTGTATTTTAAAAATAGAATGATGAAAGTAGGCTTGCTCAGTTTGATGTCAGGAGCTGCTGTTTTGCTTCCTATTGTAGCCAATGCAGAAAGTTATACTGTCAAGTCAGGTGACACCTTGTCAGCGATTGCTTCTTCTCATCAGACGAATGTTGACAAGATTGCGCAAAAAAACAAGATCAGCAATATCAATCTGATTAGTGTTGGACAGGTTTTAGAGCTGGACGATGATGTGTCTGAGCAGGTGACTGTTGAAAAATCAGATAAGGCTGAGCAATCTACTGTAAACCCAAGTTCTGGCTTGAGTGCTGAGGATGCAGAATCCAAAGAGTGGATTGCTCAAAAAGAATCCAGCGGCAGTTATACAGCGCAAAATGGGCAATACTATGGTCGCTATCAGTTGACTATCACCTATCTAAATGGAGATTTGTCACCAGAAAATCAAGAGAAAACAGCGGATGCTTATGTAGCAGGTCGCTATGGCTCATGGTCGGCTGCTAAAAATTTCTGGTTAGCAAATGGCTGGTATTAAAACTTTATTTAGAAATATGTTTATGGGGACTGGAATTTGCATTCTAGTTCCTTTTTTATAATTATTAGTAAAT
Source organism: Streptococcus sp. Marseille-P6264 (assembly GCF_902460355.1). Taxonomy (GTDB): domain Bacteria; phylum Bacillota; class Bacilli; order Lactobacillales; family Streptococcaceae; genus Streptococcus. The sequence continues at coordinate 114,677 of NZ_CABPTO010000007.1, read as the reverse complement.
TCTTGGTTGGAATATGATGTTTTTGTATCAAGATATTTACAATGCTGTAAACTTACTTGACAACTTGAAATACTCATCAGATTGGGCAAAGGTTATTCGTTGTTCTCCTTGCTAAATCATGCTATAATAGACCTTGCTCAAGCGACCTTCAATCGTTGAAAGCACAGCACGACCTTCAATCGTGAAATAACGAAAAGATGGGAGAACACAATGAGTGATAACTCTAAGACTCGTGTCGTCGTTGGTATGAGCGGAGGGGTCGATTCATCAGTAACTGCTTTACTCTTGAAAGAGCAAGGTTATGATGTAATTGGCATCTTCATGAAAAACTGGGACGATACAGATGAATTTGGTGTCTGCACAGCTACGGAAGACTACAAGGATGTAGCTGCTGTTGCAGATCAGATTGGCATTCCTTACTACTCTGTCAACTTTGAAAAAGAGTATTGGGATCGCGTTTTTGAATACTTCTTGGCAGAATACAGAGCTGGTAGGACTCCAAATCCAGATGTCATGTGTAACAAGGAAATCAAGTTCAAGGCCTTTTTGGACTATGCCATGACCTTGGGGGCAGACTATGTGGCGACTGGGCACTATGCCCGTGTGGCGCGTGATGAGGATGGCATTGTTCATATGCTTCGTGGTGTGGACAATGGCAAAGACCAGACCTATTTCCTCAGCCAACTTTCGCAAGAACAACTGCAAAAAACCATGTTCCCCTTGGGACATTTGGAAAAACCTGAAGTTCGCAGACTAGCAGAAGAAGCAGGCCTTGCGACTGCTAAGAAGAAAGACTCAACAGGCATTTGCTTCATTGGTGAGAAGAATTTTAAAGAATTTCTGAGTCAATACTTACCAGCCCAGCCTGGTCGCATGATGACAATGGATGGCCGAGATATGGGCCAGCATGCTGGACTCATGTATTATACCATTGGACAGCGGGGTGGTCTTGGAATTGGTGGTCAGCAGGGCGGTGACAACGAGCCTTGGTTTGTAGTCGGAAAAGACCTTAGCCAAAATATTCTTTATGTCGGTCAAGGATTTTATCATGATAATTTGATGTCAACTAGCCTTGACGCTAGTCAGGTTCATTTCACAAAAGAAATGCCAGAGGAATTTACTATGGAATGTACAGCTAAGTTCCGTTATCGTCAGCCAGATTCCAAAGTGACAGTTACTGTGAAGGGGGACAAGGCAGTTGTCAACTTCGATCAACCACAAAGGGCTGTTACTCCAGGTCAAGCTGTCGTCTTTTATGATGGAGAAGAGTGTTTAGGTGGAGGATTGATTGACAGAGCTTATAAGAATGGTCAAGTCTTGCAGTACATTTAGATTGACAATTTCGCTCAATTTGCTACAATAAGATAAGCAATACCTATGATGGTCAAAGCTCATGGATGTTGCAGGCTTTTTTGTCCTGCACTTCTAGAGACTTGGCCTTTTTTGGTGAAAAAATGAAGGAAAAAGAAATGACACACAATTTTACTGAAAGTTATGATATTGTCGTGATTGGGGCAGGCCACGCCGGAGTTGAGGCGTCTCTGGCTGCCAGTCGTATGGGCTGTAAAGTGCTGCTAGCAACCCTTAATATTGAGATGCTGGCTTTTATGCCTTGTAATCCATCTATCGGAGGGTCTGCTAAAGGCATTGTTGTCCGTGAAGTAGACGCTTTGGGCGGTGAGATGGCCAAGAATATTGACAAGAGCTATATCCAGATGAAGATGCTCAACACGGGGAAGGGACCTGCAGTACGGGCTCTTCGTGCGCAGGCGGATAAGGAAGTCTACTCCAAAGAAATGCGGAAAACTGTCGAAAATCAAGAAAATCTGACTCTGCGGCAAACCATGATTAATGAAATCTTAGTAGAAGATGGTAAGGTCATTGGGGTTAAGACAGCGACCAATCAAGAATTTGCAGCTAAAGCTGTCATTGTTACGACTGGAACAGCCTTGCGGGGAGAAATTATCATTGGTGATCTCAAGTATTCATCTGGCCCGAATCACAGTCTGGCAGCCATTCCTTTGGCTGATAACCTGCGGGATCTAGGTTTTGAAATTGGTCGTTTTAAAACTGGAACGCCTCCGCGTGTCAAGGCGTCATCTATCAATTATGATGTGACCGAGATTCAGCCAGGTGATGAAAAGGCCAATCATTTCTCTTACACGTCTCGTGATGAGGACTATGTGAAGGATCAAGTTCCTTGCTGGTTGACTTATACCAATGCCGAAAGTCATGAAATCATCCAAAACAACCTGCATCGGGCGCCTATGTTTTCAGGAATAGTCAAGGGTGTGGGGCCACGCTATTGCCCGTCTATTGAGGATAAAATCGTCCGTTTTGCGGACAAAGAACGCCACCAGCTTTTCCTAGAGCCTGAAGGACGTGATACGGAAGAAGTTTATGTGCAGGGGCTATCAACCAGTCTGCCAGAAGATGTGCAGAAGGACTTGGTTCACTCTATTAAGGGGCTAGAAAATGCTGAGATGATGCGGACAGGCTATGCCATTGAGTACGATATGATTATGCCTCACCAGTTGCGGGCAACCTTGGAAACCAAGAAAATTTCTGGACTCTTTACAGCAGGTCAGACCAATGGAACTTCTGGTTATGAAGAAGCTGCAGGTCAAGGGATTATCGCTGGGATTAATGCGGCCTTGAAAGTTCAAGGTAAGCCGGAGTTAATCTTGAAGCGCAGTGATGGTTACATTGGAGTCATGATTGATGATTTAGTGACCAAGGGAACCGTAGAACCTTATCGACTCTTGACTAGCCGAGCGGAGTACCGTTTGATTCTCCGCCATGACAATGCTGATATGCGTTTAACAGAGATTGGCCGAGAAATTGGTTTGGTAGATGATGAGCGTTGGGCTCGTTTCGAGATTAAAAAGAATCAATTTGACAACGAGATGAAGCGCTTGGAATCCATCAAGTTGAAACCTGTCAAGGAAACCAATGCTAAGATAGAAGCTCTTGGCTTTAAATCTCTGACAGATGCAGTGACAGCTAAAGAATTTATGCGGCGTCCGGAAGTGTCTTACCAAGATGTAGTTCAGTTTATTGGTCCAGCGACAGAAGAGTTGGATGAAAAAATTATCGAGCTAATTGAGACAGAGATTAAGTACGAAGGATATATTTCTAAAGCCCTTGATCAGGTTGAGAAGATGAAACGTATGGAAGAAAAGCGGATTCCAGCTAATATTGACTGGGATGATATTGATTCCATTGCGACAGAAGCACGGCAGAAGTTTAAGAAAATCAATCCAGAAACGATTGGTCAAGCAAGCCGTATTTCGGGTGTCAATCCAGCAGATATTTCGATTTTGATGGTTTATTTGGAAGGAAAGTCTAGAAGTATTTCTAAAAACAAAGCAAAATCATAACCATATTAACGTACTATCTTAATGATAGTACGTTTTTTATATAATTTACAGTTTTGTAAACGAAAATTGACAAAAGAATCTCTTTATACAAAACAGGGTTTACATATATTGTCAATTATTAAAACTGTTATATTTACAAGGTTTACAGAGATTGAAAGCGATTCACAAGTTCTTATCTAAAAAGAATCTTAGCGACTTGCTTCTGTCTTGCTTTACAAGTGTCCAAAGACAGTGAAAACTCGCTTTTTTTAAGAAAATATGGTAAAATGGCGCAATAAGAGGTTTTTTAATGAAAAGAATTCGTTTTTCCCCGAGCCACTTTGCGATAGTGGGGTTTACTTCCTTTATCATATTAGCTATTTGTCTACGCCTTTTTGGTGATAGTTTGCCTATGCTGGCTTCTCTTTTCATAGTGCTGGCGCTTTTGGTTGGGCTATTTATTCAGCAGCAGAGAATGTCCGAATTGGACGAGCTTGAGCAGATTCGCTATGTCAATCATCAAGCAGAGGGAAGTTTAGCTTCTTTGTTAGATAAGATGCCAGTTGGTGTGATTAAAATCAATGAAAATAGTGGAGATGTGGACTGGTTCAATCCTTATGCTGAATTGATTTTTACAACGGATGATGGGGAGCTAAATAGTGATCTCCTGCAGGAAATTATCCAGCTTGCTGCTTCGAAATCGGGTAGCTACGCAACAGTAGGAGAAAACCAGTATTCTGTTTACTTTGATTCAGCTTCTAGTGTCTTGTACTTTTTTGATGCATCAAGTGAGTATGAAGCAACAGTTGGGCTCGTTACGACGCGACCAGTTATCGGTGTTGTTTCAGTTGATAATTATGATGATTTGGAAGATGCTGTATCAGATTCAGATATCAGTCATATCAATAGTTTTGTAGCTAACTTTGTAGCAGAGTTTTCTGAGCAATTTCATATGTTCTACCGTCGGGTGGGTATGGATCGTTATTATCTTTTCACAGATTATACGGTTTTGGAACAACTGATGGATAGTAAATTTTCGATCATTGATCAATTTCGGACAGAAGCCAAGAATCGAAAACTTCCTCTGACGCTTAGTATGGGCTTTTCTTACGGGGATGGTAAGCATGATGAAATTGGTAAGATTGCCCTCCTTAATCTTAACCTAGCTGAGGTCCGAGGTGGTGACCAAGCGGTTGTCAAAGAGAATGACGAGACCAAGAATCCAGTTTACTTTGGTGGTGGAACGGCTGCATCTGTCAAACGTACACGCACGCGTACGAGGGCTATGATGGCAGCTATTTCAGATAAAATCAAGAGTGTAGATCAGGTTTTTGTGGTTGGTCATCGCAATCTTGATTTGGATGCCTTAGGCTCCGCGGTGGGTATGCAGCTTTTTGCTAGCAATATCATTGAGAAAGCTTATGTTGTGTATGATGATCAACAGATGGGGTCAGATATCTATCGCTCTATTCAAAAATTGACGTCAGAAGGCGCTGATTATCTTTTGCCGATCTCAGAAGCCGTAAACCGAGTGACCAGTCGTTCGCTCTTGATAATGGTAGACCACTCGAAGTTGGCCTTAACGCTTTCAAGAGAATTATTTGATCGATTTAGTCAGACAATTGTAGTGGATCATCATCGTCGCGATGAGGATTTTCCTGAAAACGCAGTCATCGCCTATATCGAAAGTGGAGCTAGCAGCGCCAGCGAATTGGTAACAGAGCTGATTCAGTTTCAAAACTCCAAGAAAAATCGCCTTAATAAAATTCAAGCCAGCCTGCTCATGGCTGGGATTATGCTAGACACCAAGAATTTCACCTCCAGAGTAACGAGTCGAACCTTTGATGTAGCCAGTTATTTGCGGGCTCGGGGCAGTGATAGTGTCGTCATTCAGGATATTTCTTCGACGAATTTTGAAGAGTATAGAGCAGTCAATGAGCTGATTTTGACTGGTAAGAAGCTTTTGCCAAATGTGATTGTAGCAGCGGGTCCTGAAAATACCAGCTATGATACTGTCGTCATTAGTAAGGCAGCTGACACTATGCTTGCCATGTCGGGCATTGAAGCAACATTTGTGGTCAGCAGGAATACTGAGGGTTACGTATCCATTTCAGCTCGTAGTCGCAGCAAGATCAATGTCCAGCGGATTATGGAGAAAATGGGTGGTGGCGGCCACTTTAATCTAGCTGCAGCGCAAGTCAGCGATCAAACGGTTGCTGAAGTCACCCAACGTCTAAATCAAGAGATTATGGATCAAGTGATGGATAATGAAGAATCACTAGAAAAGGAGAAATAAAATGAAAGTTATTTTTTTAGCAGATGTAAAAGGAAAAGGGAAAAAAGGGGAAATCAAGGAAGTGCCTACTGGCTACGCTCAAAATTTCCTGATTAAGAAAAATCTGGCCAAAGAAGCCAATGCACAAGCTATCGGTGAGCTGAGAGGAAAGCAAAAATCTCAAGAAAAAGCCCACGCAGAAATGGTAGCAGAAGCTCAAGCCATTAAAGCTAAGTTGGAAGAAGAGGCAACGGTTGTTGCGTTTACAGAGAAGGTCGGCCCAGACGGACGGACTTTTGGTTCGATTACTAACAAGAAAATTGCTGATGAACTACAAAAGCAATTTGGCCTAAAAATTGACAAACGGAATATCAAGGTTGATTCTCCCATTCGTTCGATTGGTCTGATTGATGTTCCTGTAAAGATTTACCAAGATGTAACAGGTGTGATTCGCCTGCGGGTTACTGAAGGGTAGAAAGGGAATAAAGGAAGGATTCACCTATGGCAGAGATTGATGAGTTGCGAGCTCAGCCTCAAGATATTTTAGCAGAACAGTCTGTACTAGGGGCCATTTTCATCGATGAGAGCAAACTGGTCTTTGTCCGTGAATATATTGAGCCTGGGGATTTCTTTAAATATGCCCATCGGTTGATTTTTAAGGCTATGATTGACTTGGCAGACCGTGGGGATGCCATCGATGCGACCACTGTCCGCAATATTTTGGATAGCCAGGGAGACTTGCAGAATATTGGTGGTTTGAGCTATCTGGTAGAGGTCGTTAATTCTGTGCCGACTTCTGCCAATGCAGAGTACTATGCCAAAATCGTCTCTGAAAAAGCAATCTTGCGTCGGCTGATTTCGCGTTTGACAGAATCCATCAATCAAGCCTATGATGGCGAGAGACCATCCGAGGAAATCATTGCGGGTGCGGAAAAGGCCCTGATTGATGTCAGTGAAACGGCTAGCCGTAGCGGTTTTAAAACCATCCAGGATATTCTAAATCTTAACTTCGCTAGTCTGGAAGCTCGTTCTCAGCAAACTACTGATATTACAGGGATTGCGACGGGTTACCGTGAGCTGGATAAGATGACGACGGGCTTGCACGAAGAAGAGTTAATCATCCTAGCTGCTCGTCCAGCGGTTGGTAAGACGGCCTTTGCCCTCAATATCGCTCAGAACATCGGGACCAAGCTGGATAAAACAGTGGCCATCTTCTCACTAGAAATGGGGGCAGAGAGTCTGGTGGACCGGATGTTGGCATCAGAGGGAGTGATTAATTCTCACTCCATTCGTACAGGGCAATTGACAGATGAAGAGTGGCAGAAATATACCATTGCGACGGCAAATCTGGCCAATGCGAGTATCTATATTGATGACACGCCAGGGATTCGAATTACGGAGATTCGTTCGCGGGCTCGTAAGCTGTCTCAAGAGACAGGTAATCTTGGCCTGATTTTAATTGACTACTTGCAGTTGATTACAGGAACGGGTCGCGAAAATCGCCAACAGGAAGTTTCAGAAATTTCCCGCCAGCTTAAGATTTTAGCGAAGGAGCTCAAGGTGCCAGTTATTGCGCTGAGTCAGCTCTCGCGTGGCGTGGAGCAACGGCAGGACAAACGTCCAGTACTATCAGATATTCGGGAGTCTGGCTCTATCGAACAGGATGCGGATATCGTAGCCTTTCTTTACCGAGATGACTATTATGAACGGGCCGGTGAGGAAGAGGAAGGCATTCCTAACAATAAGGTTGAAGTCATTATTGAGAAAAACCGGAGCGGAGCGCGTGGTACGGTTGAGCTAATTTTCCAAAAAGAATATAATAAATTTTCAAGTATTTCTAAAAGAGAGGATGTATAGTATGAGTGATGCATTTACAGATGTGGCAAAAATGAAGAAAATCAAGGAGGACATCAAGGCTCACGAGGGGCAGATGGTGGAAATGACCTTGGAAAATGGCCGTAAGCGCCAAAAAAGCAAACAAGGTCGCTTGATTGAAGTTTATCCTTCTCTATTTATCGTTGAGTATGAAAATGAAGGAGGGCAGCCGGGTGAAATTGCCAACACCTATGTGGAGTCCTATACTTACTCAGATATTTTGACAGAGAAAAATTTAATTCGCTATTTTGACTAAGAATAATAGGTTATTCCAGAACTTTGTATTGCTTCCTAGAGTTGGGTAAAACCCAACTTTGAGGAACAGTTCATTTCTGGGATTTTTCTTAACCTAAACATGCCATACCAAGGACGGTTAAGATCAGCCGAATGGTGTATCTGCGAAGGCATGAGCTAGGACTTATGAAAGCTCCTACATATAGAGAAAGTGCTGGTGAAGGAAATGATAAAAAACCTGATTTTTGACTTAGGAAATGTCTTGATTGAATGGAATTCTGAGAAAATCTTGACCTCTTTTGAACCTGAGAAAGAGCGGCGACAGCTTCTTAGACAGGTCATTTTTGAGTCGGGTGTCTGGCATCAAACAGACAAGGGAGAGCTGAGCTTGAAAGAAGCCTGTGACGAAGTGCTTGTTCAGCTGGATGACTCCTACCATCCTGCTGTTCAGAATATCTTCTACAATTGGTATGAGGTTGTGGAGGTTTACAGTGGTTTACAGGAGCAGATTGGGCTGTGGGCTGATCAAGGCTATCGCATTTACATCCTGTCAACTACTTGCGAGATTTTTTACCGTATTGAAAAAGCTGGTTTGCTGCCCATCTTTCCACTGCTGTCGGGCTATATCCTTTCCTCAGAAGTCGGGGTTGTCAAGCCAGAGCCAGAGATTTATCAAAAGCTACTAAAAAAGTATAGTCTTAATCCGACAGAGTCCGTTTTCATTGACGACATTCAGGCTAACTTGGATACGGCAGCTGAACTGGGTTTTGAAACCATCTTATCCACCAGTGAGCCAGAAAATATCAGGGCTATGGAGGCTTTGTTGGCTGCGAAAGGAGAGTTTGTCTGATTGACGATCGTTTGATTCACTTGTAGTTGAAAAGTAGTGAGTCCAAGCTCCAATCTTGACATTTGCTGATGATTGCGTTATCATAATCCTATATATGGGAGTCTGTGTACAGTCTGAGAGGAAGTGTAAGCTTCGACCGCACCTGATCTGGGTAATGCCAGCGTAGGGAATTGTATTTGTAAAGACCTTGTGGTTTTGCTAAATTGGTGAATATTCACCAATCTTTAGTTTACTGATGCATGCAACACCTTTTCCATATTGGAGAAGGTGTTTTTGTATGGAAAGTAAGGTGTTTATAAAGGGAGCTCGCTGTCTTTTTGTTTAAAAGCCAAGTTATTTTCTTGTGAATTTTAATCCTATCTGCATACATTATTCTCAGATGAAGCATGAAAGTAAGGAGGTGAAGAGATGAAAGCCAGTATCGCTTTACAAATTCTTCCTTTGTCACATGATTTGAATCGTTTGGCAGTCATAGAGGAAGTGATTGAGTTTTTGCAAAAACAGCCAGTGAAGATGGTCGTGACACCTTTTGAGACCGTTCTAGAAGGGGAATGGGAGACCTTATTTCCTATTCTGCAGCAGGCGATTGAGCTTGCAGGCACTCAGGCAGACAATGTTTTTGCGAATGTGAAAATAAACTATGGAAAGATTTTAAGTATTGATGAAAAACTTGAAAAATATCCTGCGGCAGCAGATTAGCCTTTTGGGGATGCTGGGAATCCTTGTCATATGGCAGGTCATGGGCTGGCTCAAGCTCTTGCCCAAGTTTATCCTGCCGACACCTCTGGAAATCGGTCAGGCCTTTATCAGAGATGCGGGCTTTCTAGCAGGTCATAGCTGGGCCACCTTAAAAGTAGCCTTGCTGGGGTTAGTCTTGGGCGTCATCTTGGCCTGTATACTAGCTATACTCATGGACAGCATGAGCTGGCTCAATGATCTGATTTACCCCATGATGGTCGTGGTGCAGACGATTCCGACCATTGCTTTGGCGCCAATTCTGGTTCTCTGGCTGGGTTATGGGATTTTGCCTAAGATTGTGCTGATTATTTTGACGACAACTTTTCCGATTATCGTCAGTATTCTGGATGGTTTTCGGCATTGTGACCGGGATACTCTGACGCTCTTTGAGCTTATGCAGGCCAATCGCTGGCAGATTCTCTGGCACTTTAAGATTCCGGCTAGCCTACCCTATTTCTATGCGGGCTTGCGTGTCAGTGTTTCTTATGCCTTTATCACGACCGTGGTTTCTGAATGGCTGGGCGGTTTCGAAGGTTTGGGTGTTTATATGATTCAGTCCAAGAAACTTTTCCAGTACGATACTATGTTTGCTATTATCATATTGGTTTCGGTTATCAGTCTTCTGGGGATGAAGCTGGTGGCTGTCAGTGAAAAATATGTCATTAAGTGGAAATAGGAGCTCAGCTCTGCTATTTCCAAAGAAAGAAAAGAGGATTATAATGAAAAAAACTTATAAAATGTTCTTGGCAGGTTTGGCTGCCGTGTCAATCTTTGGCCTAGCGGCTTGCAGCAAGTCAGGCTCAGAGTCTGCTAGTAAGGATAAAAAGATTGATTTTATTCTAGACTGGTCACCAAACACCAACCATACTGGCCTTTATGTAGCTCAGGAAAAGGGCTACTTTAAGGAAGCAGGTGTGGATGTGGATATCAAGTTGCCGCCTGAAGATAGCAGTTCGGATTTGATTATCAACGGCAAGGCACCTTTTGGTATTTACTTCCAGGACTCCATGGCTAAAAAACTGGATAAGGGTGCAGAAATCACGGCTGTTGCAGCTATTGTAGAGCATAATACTTCGGGCATTATTTCTAAGAAATCGGCTGGTATTACAGGGCCTAAGGATCTGGCTGGGAAAAAATACGGCACTTGGAATGATCCTGTGGAGCTGGGCATGCTCAAAACCTTAGTTGAAAGCCAAGGTGGCAAGTTTGACGAAGTGGAAAAAGTGCCTAATAACGATTCCAACTCTATTACGCCGATTGAAAATGGCTTGTTTGATGCAGCGTGGATTTATCATGGCTGGGACGGCATCATGGCAGAGACGCAAGGCATTGACACTAATTTCTTTTATATGAAGGACTATGTAAAGGAGTTTGACTATTATTCCCCAGTCATTATTGCTAATAATGACTATCTGAAGAAGAATCCAGACGAGGCGAAAAAGGTCCTGCAGGCCATCAGGAAGGGTTATCAATATGCCATGGAGCACCCTGAAGAAGCAGCGGATATTTTAATCAAGCATGCGCCAGAGCTGAAAAGCAAGCGTGACTTTGTCTTGGCTTCCCAAAAATATTTGTCCGAGCAATATGCATCGGATAAGGACAAGTGGGGTCAGTTTGAGGCTAGCCGCTGGAATGCCTTTTACAAATGGACCAAGGACAATGGCATCGTGAACAATGACTTGAGTGATAAGGGATTCAGCAACGATTATATAAAATAATGACAGAAATTAAACTTGAAAATGTAAGCTATGCTTATGATGAGCAGCAGATTTTGAAAGATATCAGCCTAGAGGTAGAAGCAGGCCAGGTCGTAGGGATTTTGGGTCCTAGTGGCGTTGGGAAATCGACTCTCTTTAATCTGATTGCTGGGATTTTGGAAGTCCAGTCGGGCAGGATTGTCCTAGACGGGCAGGAAAATCCTAAGGGGCGGGTGAGCTATATGCTGCAGAAGGACTTGCTGCTGGAGCACAAGACAGTGCTGGGCAACGTCATCTTGCCCCTCCTCATCCGAAAAGTATCCAAAAAGGAAGCGACGGAGCAAGCAACTCAGATTTTGAAGGAGTTCGGGCTCTTTGATGTGGCAGACAAGTATCCACATGAGCTGAGCGGGGGGATGCGGCAGCGCGTGGCTCTGCTGCGGACCTACATGTTCGGCCATAAGCTATTTCTTCTGGACGAGGCCTTTAGTGCCTTGGATGAGCTGACCAAGATGGAGCTACATGCTTGGTATCTGGATATTCACCGTAGGCTGAGTCTGACGACTCTTCTCATCACGCATAGCATTGAGGAAGCTCTCGCTCTCAGTGACCGTATCTACATTCTGAAAAATCGCCCTGGGCAAATCGTGGCAAACCTCCAGCTAAGTTGGTCAGACAGCGAGGATAAAGAACTGCAGAAGCTGCGATACAAGCAGGAGATTTTGAAACTTTTAGGTTTGTGAGTTTCCTTGTTTTCTAAAAATGACTTTAGAGAGTGGGAAAGAAATCGGTAATTCGTTAGAATTCGATTTCGTCGTCCCACCTCCGCACAGTTGAGTAGGGTTGTAAAAGCTGATGAAATCAGCGTAATAGAGCCCACTCAACCACTGCGTCTTGCTCGACAATCCAAAAACAATTGAGGGGCTAGGACTTTTGTCCCAGCCCTTTTTTTGTTTATTCCCCTTTACTTTTTCTTTTGTTCATGGTACAATAGCCTTTGTGTGAAATAGCAGCAGGAAAGCATGAAGCTCGTCAACAGGTGTCTTATGACAAGTAACCTTGGCTGTTTAGGCGAAGGGCATCTGCACGAATCAGGGCTTTCTAAGTGACTATTTCCGCCAAATATTATTTATATCAGGAGGACATACATATGTCACGTTATACAGGACCATCTTGGAAACAAGCTCGTCGCCTTGGCCTTTCACTTACAGGTACAGGTAAAGAATTGGCACGTCGTAACTACGTACCAGGACAACACGGACCAAACAACCGTTCTAAATTGTCAGAATACGGTTTGCAATTGGCTGAAAAACAAAAACTTCGTTTCACTTACGGTGTAGGTGAAAAACAATTCCGTAACTTGTTCGTACAAGCTACAAAAATCAAAGGCGGAATCCTTGGTTTCAACTTCATGCTTCTTTTGGAACGTCGTTTGGATAACGTTGTTTACCGTCTTGGTCTTGCGACTACTCGTCGTCAAGCTCGCCAATTCGTAAACCACGGTCACATCCTTGTTGACGGAAAACGCGTTGATATCCCATCATACCGCGTAACTCCAGGTCAAGTGATCTCAGTTCGTGAAAAATCATTGAAAGTTCCAGCGATCCTTGAAGCTGTTGAAGCAACTCTTGGACGTCCAGCATTCGTATCATTCGACGCTGAAAAATTGGAAGGTTCATTGACTCGCTTGCCAGAACGCGACGAAATCAACCCAGAAATCAACGAAGCACTTGTCGTTGAATTCTACAACAAAATGCTTTAATTTCTATTGGAAATTTATTCAGAAGCCGATTTCGGCTTCTTTTTTATTCGATTAACCAAAAGAGGCTAGGACATCTTGTCCCAGCCTTTATTAGTTGTCGAGTTTTATAGCATCTTTAAAAGAAGATTAGCCATTTGTTCTGGGCTTTCCTTACTACCTCGGGCGATCCACATCTGGTAGACGCCAAAGAAGGCATTAACGAGGTAGACGATGCCGTATTCCTTTTCGATTTGATTGAAAGCTTTATTGCGAAACCGTTCTTGTAGGATTTGGGAAAGTAAGGATTGGAGCTTGTGGCGTAGGAAATTTTGAATTTCTCTAGTACCGTTTTCCGTCAAGAGAGCAGCCAGAAGAGGCTCTTGGGTCAGGAACTGAAAGACCTCTGTGATAGCGACTGCTACATCCTCACGATTGTGTTCAAAGATGTATTCTAGTTGATGAAAGAGGCCTTGTTGATAGCGCTCAATCATATCATATTTATCCTTGTAGTGGGTATAAAAGCTACTGCGACTGATACCAGCAGCTCGGGCTAATTCGACTGTTGTAATATGGTCAAAAGACTCCTGATGCAATAAGTCAACCATAGCCTTTTCAATGATGGCCTTGGTTTTCTTACGTTTATTACTTTCTGTCATTTCAATTTTTCCTTTGTTATTGAATTATACAAAATTAGACAAGGTGTACAAAAAATAGAATTTTCTGCTTGCCTTAATTTTTTTATTGTGTATAATCTATTATATCAAATTTTTAGACAATGTGTATAAAAAAGGAGAAAAGATGTTCAAAGAATGGAAAGCGATCTTCAAAAAACCGAAGATTATAGTGGTCATGCTGGGAGTTGCCTTGATTCCAGCCTTGTATAATGTGATTTTTTTGAGTTCCATGTGGGATCCGTATGGCAAACTTTCTGATTTGCCAGTAGCGGTGGTCAATCAAGACCAAAAGGCGAGCTTGTATGGAAAAGACTTGTCCATTGGGTCAGATATGGTCCAAGATATGAAGAAAAATGCATCGTTGGATTTTCATTTTGTGGATGAGAGTCAGGCAGAGAAGGGGCTGGAAAAGGGCGACTATTACATGGTGGTGACTCTTCCCAAGGATCTGTCAGCCAATGCGGCTAGTATCTTGAGCAATCAGCCTAAGCAGGTCACGATTAATTATCAAACATCCAGTGGCCATAGTTTTATCGCTAGTAAAATGAGCGATTCTGCCATGACTTCGATGAAGCAGTCGGTCAGTCAGAAGATCACGAACAGCTATGTGACAAGCCTTTTTGCGAGCATGGACAAGCTAAAAGGTGGACTTGGAACAGCCGCAGATGGGACAGCTAAATTGGCTGAAGGCAGTCAAGAATTAGCAAACGGCAGCCAAAAGCTCTCTACTAACTTGGAAAGTCTAGCTCAGTCCAGCCTCACTTTCTCAGATGGAGCTACAGCGCTATCGACTGGTCTGGTAGCATACACAGATGGAGTGGCTCAGATCAATGCCGGCTTGCCGACTTTTACTAACAAGATGACAGAATATACAGATGGAGTTGGGCAGCTTTCAGCTGGTGCTAGTCAATTAACCGCTCAGTCACAAACATTACTGAATGGAACCAACCAACTGACAGGAAATTCACAGGAATTAGTCGCTGGTGTAGAGCGCCTAAATAGTGGATTGGCAGAACTGCAATCAGCTGTTAATAGCAGTGTTACGACTAATCAAGAAAAGGTTGCTCAGTTGACAGCGGGTCTAGATCAGCTCAATACAGCCATTCAGAATGCCACATCGGGAACGAGCTTGCCAACGGACACAATTGCGGCTTCTCTCACGACAATTGCGACCAATGCCCAGTCTTTGGCAAGTAGTGCGCAAAGTGATCGGGCGGCAGCCGTGGCGGCTTTGGAAGGCACAGCTGCTTACCAGAAACTTTCTGCCAGTGAGCAAGAAGAACTAAAATCAGCTCTAGCAGGTGGTACGGATTCTAGCAGCAGTGCGGCGGCAGCCATTGTACAGGAAGTTCAAGCTATCCAAACAAATCTCCAAGGTTTGAAAACAGCTAGCAGTCAGGCAAGTCAGCTGTCGGCAGCAGCCAATCAAGTCCTGCCAGGTGCTTCAGCTATGATTAATGGTCTCTACGGTGGTCTAGGTCAGGTAAATGAAGCTCTGTCCTCTGCCAGCACTGGTTCAGCGACCCTTTCTCAAGGCATTACGGCTTATACAGGTGGCCTTTCTCAAGTAGCTCAGGGAGTAGCGGCATATACTGCAGGGGTCGATCAGCTTTCTCAAGGAGCGGCTAATCTAGCTAGCCATAATGACCAAGTGACTTCAGGAATCGGTCAAATCAGCTCAGGCCTCTCTCAATTAAATGATAAATCATCTACTTTGGTCACAGGGATGCAAACATTATCTACGGGTGCTATTCAAATGGCGGATGGTTCTCAGCAGTTAGCGGCTGGTGGTCTTACCTTGAACAGTGGGCTGGGAGATTTATCAATCGGTGCTCAGACTCTAAATACAGGCTTGACGAATGCCAAGGGTCAATTATCTGAACTTTCAGTGACAGAGGACAATGCGGCTGCCTTGGCTGGCCCTGTCGAGCTGAAAAAGACAGATAAAGATCAAGTTGGTAAAAATGGTGTTGGTATGGCTCCCTACATGATTTCTGTTGCTCTTTTTGTAGCGGCGATTTCAACCAATGTTATTTTCGGCACGCTCCCTTCTGGTCAGGTTCCAGCTTCCCGTAAAGCTTGGCTCAAGGCTCGTTTGGAGGTCAATGGCTTGATTTCTGTTTTGGCAGGCATCTTAGTTTATGGAGCGGTTCATTTGATTGGTCTTGAGGCCAACTATGAATGGATGACGCTGGCCTTGACTGTTTTAGCCAGCATGGCCTTTATGGCGGTTGTGACGACTCTGGTCACTTGGGATAGTAAGGTCGGGGCCTTTATCTCCTTGATCCTCTTGCTCCTGCAACTGGCTTCCAGCGCTGGTACTTATCCGTTGCCTCTGACGGCGGAAATCTTCCAAAAACTCAATCCAATCTTGCCGATGAGCTATGCGGTGTCAGGACTGCGGGAAACGATCTCGATGAATGGTCAAATCGGTGGCCAGCTAGCCTTCTTGATCGCGACTTTACTGCTTTTCATGGCCTTAGGAACAATAGCCTATCGTCCTGATAAGAAAGAAATCATTTAAGATAGAGAAGAGCGCAGACTATTTTCTCTACGAAAGGAACAACTTGGTTTTGTGAACAGAACCAAGTTTTTTTGTTTCACGTGAAACAGTCGTTAAATAACAGAGAGTTTTATTGTATAGATTCTCTCCACAAGTCTATTTTATTCGGTATGAAAATAATAATGTTTTGTTTTCTTTAAGTTTTCTTTAGCCTTGCTTTAAGTTTTCATCCGTAAAATGGCCCTAGTTACAAGAAAGACAAGGGGAGAATCCATGGCTAAAAAAACATTTAAAGATAAATTTCAACGATTTGAAACCAAATACATTATTTCCAAAGAAACTTTGGCCGATTTATTGACCGAGTTTGAAGGCCATCTGGTGGAGGATGAGCATGCTTATTCGACCATCAACAATCTTTACTACGACACCCCGACCTATCAAATGATTCGTGAGTCCTTAGAAAAGCCTTATTTTAAAGAAAAATTGCGCGTGCGGACCTACGATGAAAATCCAAGAGAAGACAGTCAAGTCTTTTTGGAAATCAAGAAAAAAGTACGCAAAATTGTCTACAAACGCCGCATTTCGACAGATTTAGTGGCTGCAGAGGCTTACTTGGAGGGCGATCACAGTAAGATTGAAGATTGTCAGATTCGTGAGGAAATCGACTGGCTGAGTCAGCGCTACGGTGGCCTGCAGCCCATGATGTATATCTACTACAATCGTTATTCTATGAAGGGGATTGAGGATCCCAATGTTCGAATTACCATTGACCACGATTTGACCTACCGCAACTATGATTTGAGTCTTTTGCATGGTCATTACGGAGAAAATCTTCTGCCGGATCATCATGTGATTATGGAAGTTAAGGTGCCAGGAGCCTATCCGCTCTGGCTGAGTGAGATTCTGGATCGCCATCAGGTCTTTCCAAGTTCCTTTTCCAAATACGGGGTTGCTTACAAGAAAACGACAGACTATAAAGGAGTTGTAAATCATGCTTAGTCACTTATTTTATGATATTTTTACCGATACGGCCGTAGATCCGGCCATGATGATGCTGGCAATCGGAGTGTCCTTGCTTTTGGGCTTGGTCGTTGCCAAGGTTTACCAGTTTAAGACGGTTTACAGCAAATCCTTTGTGATGAGTTTGGCGCTTTTGCCGACCTTGATTGCAATTGTGATTTTCTTGGTCAATGGAAGTCTGGGAGCAGGGGTTGCCGTCATGGGGGCCTTCAGCTTGATTCGTTTCCGTTCCGCACCGGGAGGGGCCAAGGAGCTGGTGTCCATTTTCCTGGTCATGACAATCGGGATTGCCATCGGAATGGGCTATCTGGTCTTTGCGACCGTCTTTACCTTCATCATGTCGCTCGTCATGCTGCTGCTTGAGGTGGTCAATTTTGGTCAGATGAAGCATTCCATGCGCCAGCTGACTGTCGTCATACCAGAAAGTCTGGACTATGAAAGCATTTTTGATGATATTTTTAACAAAGCTGCAAATCATATTGAACTAGCCAATGTCAAAACCTCTGATATGGGAAGTTTGTTCAAGATTAAATACATCCTTCAGCTGAATGGTCAAATGACTGAAAAAGAACTCATCGATGCCCTACGCACGCGCAATGGAAATCTAGAGATTGCCATCAGCCGCTATATCACGAAAGAAAATGAATTATAACTAGAAAGAGGCCAATCATGAAAACAGGCAAGAAAAAAATATTTCAGAAAATAAAACTAATGGTGCCCCTAGCGCTTATGACTGTTAGCTTGGGGGCCTGTAGCTTGACCAACCAGTCCAGCACTCCTACGAGTGCTAGTGCCACGACCACTCAAACGGCTAGCAGTACGACAAAGACAGATACATCTAGCTATTTCACGGATCGTGATCAGGATGCTTCTTATGATGAGTCGACAGCGACCAAGATTAGCTTGAGCGGCTCTACAGCCAAGACATCTGGTGACGGAGCGAGCGTTTCTGGCTCAACGGTGACCATTACGGCAGCTGGAACCTATGTCCTCTCTGGCAGCAGTGAAAATGTGCAGATTGTCGTCAAGGCTGGCGATCAAGACAAGGTGCAAATCGTCTTGGATGGCGTGACCATGACGGGAACGGATGCAGCGATTGTGGTAGAAAATGCGGATAAAACCTTCATTACCCTAGCTGAAGGCAGCAAGAATAGCATTTCTGACTCAGCCAATCACACCAATACTGACTACGATGCGGCTATTTACAGTAAGGACGACTTGACCTTCAACGGCTCAGGCAGTCTGACCATTGAAGGAAAATACGGTAACGCGGTCGAATCTAATGATGACCTGCGTATCACAGGCGGGACTTATACGATTAAAGGCTACAAGAATGGCTTGTCAGCCAATGATGCCATCAACATCAAGGAGGCGAGTCTAGATATTACCGCGACGGAGGATGCGATCCACGCAGATAATGACGAGGACACTTCGCTCGGAAATCTCTATATCCAATCTGGTACCATTACGATTAATGCTGGCGATGACGGTCTTCATGCCAGCAATGCAGCAGTGATTGACGGTGGTACTATCACAGTCAAGTCCAGTGTCGAAGCTTTAGAGGGAACAAATGTCACGATTAACGGCGGTACACTTGACCTTTATGCGACGGATGATGGAATCAATGCGGCTAGTACAGCGACTGGGGCTGAGATTTTTATTAAGATTACTGGAGGTGACATCAAGGTTGAGGTCGGCCAAGGCGATACAGACGCCCTTGATTCCAACGGTGATATCATCATGACAGGTGGAAACTTAGCTATCACGTCCACTGTGTCTGCCTTTGACTTTGATGGTAAGGCTACCTATACGGGCGGGACTATCACGGTCAATGGGCAAACCCGAACCGAAATCACAGCCGATGGCCCTGGTGGTGGCGGTGCCCAAGGCGGACAAGGTGGCGGTCCCGGTGGACATTGATTAGAAAAAAATCTAAGCAGAGATTGTGCTTAGATTTTTTGTTTAAATCGGCATAAAATGTACAAAAATGATATACTAGTCTCAATAATGACGAGGAGCAATACGATGAGAAAAACGGCTATTTTTGAAGATGTTGTTTCTATTATGACCCAAGATTCTGCAACTAAAAAGGATATTGACGGTGCGGATCCGACTGGTTTTCGCGAATGTATTTCAGACGATATGAGTGAAAAGGACTTTCTTTATCAGGTTCAGACTTATCTAGCTAGCTTCGGAGTTATTGGCCACGTAGCTTTTCGGGAGAAATATGCTAAGCCAAAAGGTTTTGTTCTACGTTCAACAATCCAAGGACTTTATGTTGAGCAGGCTAATGCAGATACGAATTTGCAGGCGGGCGATCAAATTGTGAAACTGGATGGACAGCATCTAGAAGAATTTTATAGGATGCACCGAGCGTATTTTACCAGTTCAACACCCGAGCGAAACTACCGTGAGTGGAGCGAATTGATTTCAAAAGCTAGGCAAGTGACTGTTTTGCGAGCAGGAGCAGAGCAAATCCTTTCAGTTGAGCCTAGCCAGAATCCTATAGAGAGCCGATTTGAATGTAAAGAGTTAGAAAAGGGTGTTATTTATCTCCGTTTGGATGACTTTAGGAACGAGAAAGCCATCAACAAACTCTATCAGGAAGCACAAGATACTATCAAGAGGGCTGCTTGTCTGGTGATTGATGTCCGTCAAAATACTGGCGGGATGGACTCGCTGTATTTTCCCCTACTCCACTATGCTCTTTCTGAGGGGCAAGTCTATTCTGACTTGGACTGGACTGATGAAGGGATGGAAATTCTCTACACAGAGCGGAATGTCGACCTGCGTTTGAAAGATTTTGAAGCCTATGTGCAGCAGGAAGGGATTAACCAGGAGATGAAGGATTTGTTGGAGATAATCATGCAAGACCTGCAGGCCAATCGGGGCAAAGGCTATGTCAAATTTGGAGGCGAGGACAGGGAAATGTTTCCTAATGTGAAAGGAGGAAGCCATCCTGAGAAGATTTTTGTCTTAGCAGATGTCTACTGTGCTTCGTCGGGAGACAATTTTGTCCAGATGATGAAATGGTTTCCTAAGGTGACGGTTCTGGGGCGCCCGACTCTTGGAATACTAGATTATTCCAACTGCTGTCAGGTAGATTATGGTGATTATAGTTTGAACTTTCCAACTTCACGCGCTCTAGCACTTGATAAGGGACAGGGGATGACAGACAAGGGGATTGAACCAGACATCCTTATTCCTTGGACAGTTGAGCATCTGGAGCGGGATGTGGATTTGGAGCGCTGTTTAGAGATGATTCATGACTTTTAGATATCAAAAACGACCTTTTGTTTGGAGGTCGTCTCTTGTTTATTCATCAATTTTGATAGACATCTTCTCTGTATCCACCGTCACTTGAGCACCGATGGTGATGGTAAAGAGTGGCTGAGTATGAGCAAAGTCCAAGTCATAGAGGACAGGAATTGTCTTTAGAATAGGATGTTTATCCAAGATATAAAGGAGCAGCTCCTTTGTCATCTGACATTCTTTGGGAAAGCGGCCGATGAGGAGAGCCTGTGGGTTAGGATAGGCTTGAAGGAGGGCAGCTAGATTGCGGTCAAACTCCACATAATCATCTTCCTCCGCCTCTTCAACAAAGAGCACATAGTTTTCATCTGTCGGGGCATAGGGGGTGCCGCGTAGGAGTGAGAAGGTGGAGAGATTACCGCCGATAGCAGTGGCTTGGGCTTTTCCATGGTTGTAGACTTTCCACTCTGTCTCATGGAAGGTCAGTGGCGCATCGGGCAGATACCAAGCATTGTCGCCCCATTTTTCACTAGGAGTCAATTCATAAGAGGTCTGGCTGACGGCCTTGAACCAGCTCTCGGTCTGATAGTCCTGCAGGGCCTCCATCTTAAAGCTAGAGTAGGAGGGACCCATATAAGTTTTCATGCCGGTCTTACTATAGATGGCGTTGAGCAAGGCTGTTGTGTCTGAGTAGCCGCAGAAAATCTTAGGATTTCTAGCAATCAATTCAAAGTCCAGATAGGGCAGGAGCTCATTGCAGTTGAAACCGCCGATGGTGGCCAGAATAGCATCAACGGAGTCATCTGCAAAGGCGGCATGGATGTCTGCCACCCGGCTTTCGATGGAGGCAGAGTCTAACATATCATTTTCCAGATAATGCTCCGAAAAAGACACGGTAAATCCTAGCTTTTCCAAGCGCTCCTTGGCGACTAGATTGGCCTCGAAGCCACCGATGTGTTCGATTGACGCCGAGGGGCTGACGACCCGAATATGCATGCCAGGTGTGAGTTTTTTCATAGAAACCTCCTTGTGGTAAATTTTATAGAGTATCATAACATAAAGGCTATAGGAAGTAAAGGTAGGGTTAGAGAAAATAACCATAAAAAACGGAACCAATCAGGCTCCGTTCTATTTTTAATGACTAATCTCAATGCTGCCGGTGCTGGTGCGAGCGGTCAGCTTGGCTTGGGCCCGTTCATTGGTGTGGATGACTCGATCGCCGATAAAGTCCTCTTGTTCGTGGCTCGTCTGCATCTCCTTGGGTAGTTCAATGTCACCTATATCTGTCTGCAGATCCAGTGAGATGGCTTTGTAGGTCTCTTCGGTGAGATGGAGATCGATGGAGCCATTGCCACTGGACATGTTGATATTGCCCTTGAGGGTTAGTTTATCACTAGTGATACTCCCGTTGGCGAGATTGATTTGAGTATCGGTCAGGCTGGTTTGGACTAGCTCGATGCTGCCATTAGCACTTTCAATGCTACCGCTCTCAATTTGGCTATGACTGAGTTCGATTGAACCATTGCTGAGATCGGCTTTTAATTTTTTGATTGTCAGGTCATTGATTGATAGGCTGCCATTAGCTAAACTTGCCTTAACCTCTTCCAAGTTTTTTCCCTTAGGTAGGCTTAGAGTGATTTGTTGAGTCCTTTCAAAATCTCCATTTATCAAGCTCAGTAAAGAGCGCAGACCGCTACTAATGTTGATAAAAAAGCTGGATTCCTTAATGTATAAACTACCGTTTTCGGCCTTGGTACTGATTTTTTCAGTTGTCTTTCCGTCTCCTTGATAATAGGTCAAATGAACCTTATCATCGGGCGATTCTCCAATTACAACCGAGCGGTTGCTCAGCTCTAGATTTAAGGAATGGATATTGTCATAGGTTTCTTCTTGCTTGGCCATCTTGGTGCTAGCGGCTGAGCTCTTCGCCAGATCCTGCAGCCCACCACTTGCTAGCCCTGCCAGTATGAGGCCTAGACCCAGCAGACAGGCAGCAATAGCAAAGCGGAATATGGTTTTTCTTACTTTAGACATGACGGCCTCCTTTCCGTGCCAAGGCTTGGGCGAGTTTGACAAAGCTGAGTTTGATAAAGCGAAGGATAGGACCAATGCTGAGATAGAAGAGTCCAGCCAGCCCCAAGGCTAAAAGGCTCATCCCCAAACTAAGGGCAAAAGCAGGAATAGAAGTGGTCATGCCGAGAGTCAGGCTGTCCCAAATCAGACTAGCCCCTAGGAGAAGCATAGCAAAGGTAAAGACGGCCATGACAAAAGCAAGGACACTGACGAGGAGGAAGAAAGTAAAAATCAAAGTCAAAGCCAAAATTAATAGAGGAATTGCTAGTGGAGCCGCCAAGATGGACAGAATAGCAATCTGGACGATCTGCTTGCTGTTTTTGACAGAGCCAGCTTCTTGGTTGTCTTCTTCTATTTTTTTATCCAAAAGATTGATGATAATCTCGTGAGCGGCTTCTTTTGGACTGCCTAGCTCAGCCATAGCCGCTGCCTCACCCTCTGGACCTACCTCGTCAAAATACTCGGTGAAGTAGTCCATGGCTTCTTGATAGTCTTTTGCTGGCAACTTTTTCAAATAGTTATCTAGTTGGGCTAGATATTCAGTTCTTGTCATGGCGAACACTCCCTTCGATAATGCCCTTAATCGTGCTGGTATAAAGCTCCCATTCCTTTTTGAGGTGGACCAGTTGTTTCTGACCTCTTGGGGTCAGAGAGTAATATTTTCGTTTTCGACCTTGATATTCCTGAGAGTAAGTCTCTAAATACTGACTCTTTTCCAATTTTTTTAGGATAGGATAAAGCGTGGACTCCTTAATATCAGCAATGAGCTTGATGGTCTGGCTAATCTCGTAGCCGTAGGAATCTTCTTTATCTAAAATCGCTAAAATCAGAAATTCTATCAGGGTAGAAGATGTAGGGAAATACATGCACTACCTCCTATATATAAAAATATTATATATAAACTTTCTACATATAGGATACCGCCCTTTGAACTAAAAGTCAAGTAATATATAGAAATTTTACTTATAGAATTTGAAAAGGATTTCATCCTTGAAAGATAAGGGAAGTAACTCTTTTTCTCTTTATTTCCTTACAAGAACTTTACACAATTGATAGCTTTTATATTGAAATCTTTCTCTATAAAATGGTAAAATAATCTATGTCTATCTAAAAAAGATAAGAGTGAATGAAATGACGAAATATAAGACGATTTATAAGTTTGTAGGGCAGACATTGCTATACTTTGTGATTTTCGTAGCCCTGCTTTATTTCTTTAGTTATCTTGGTCAAGGTCAAGGTGGCTTTATCTACAATGAATTTTAATGTAAGAGAGTACTATACATATGTCAAACACAGCAATTACAGATATGATTGAAGCAATTGAGCACTTTGCTCAGACGCAGCCAGATTTCCCTGTCTACAATGTCCTCGGACAAGTTCATACCTACGGAGATCTAAAAGCCGATTCCGATGCACTGGCAGCCAAGATTGATAGCTTGGGGCTGGCTCCTAAGTCACCCGTCGTTGTCTACGGTGGTCAGGAGTATGAAATGCTGGCTACTTTTGTGGCTCTGACTAAGGCAGGTCATGCCTATATTCCTATTGATAGTCATTCAGCCTTGGAGCGCGTGACTGCTATTGTGGAAGTAGCTGAACCAAGCCTGATTATCGCCATTGCAGATTTTCCGCTGGCTGATACAGATGTAGCTATTCTCAGTCTGGATCAGGTTCGAGCGGCTTATGAAGAGAAGACTGCCTATGAGATTAGTCATCCAGTCAAGGGAGATGATAATTACTACATTATCTTTACTTCTGGTACGACTGGCAAACCTAAAGGTGTGCAAATCTCTCATGATAACCTGCTCAGCTTTACTAATTGGATGATTACAGATAAGGAATTTGCGACACCAAGCCGTCCGCAAATGCTGGCGCAACCGCCTTATTCTTTCGACTTGTCAGTTATGTACTGGGCACCGACTTTGGCGCTGGGAGGCACTCTCTATGCCCTACCTTCTAGTCTGACTCAGGACTTCAAGCAGTTATTTGAAGCGATTCTCAGCCTCCCTGTAGCAATCTGGACTTCTACACCGTCCTTTGCGGATATGGCTATGCTTTCGGAAGATTTTAACAGCCAAAAGATGCCAGGCATTACGCATTTTTACTTTGATGGGGAGGAGTTGACGGTCAAGACAGCTCAGAAATTGCGGGAGCGTTTCCCTGAGGCTCGTATTATCAATGCCTACGGTCCGACTGAGGCAACGGTGGCTCTGTCTGCAGTTGCCATCACGGATGACATGCTAGCGACCCTCAAGCGTCTGCCAATCGGCTATACCAAGGCGGATTCACCAACCTTTGTTATCAATGAAAATGGGCAAAAATTGCCAAATGGTCAGCAGGGGGAAATCATTGTCTGTGGACCAGCTGTATCCAAGGGCTACCTCAACAATCCTGAAAAGACAGCTGAAGCCTTCTTTGAATTTGAAGGGCTACCAGCCTATCATACAGGTGATGTGGGGACGATGACTGATGAAGGCCTCCTACTCTACGGCGGTCGTATGGACTTCCAGATTAAGTTTAACGGCTATCGCATCGAGCTAGAGGACGTATCTCAAAACCTCAACAAATCCAAGTATATCGAGGCGGCAGTAGCAGTGCCACGTTATAATAAGGACCACAAGGTGCAAAACTTATTGGCCTACGTTATTTTGAAAGACGGTGTTGCAGAGCAATTTGACCGCGAAATCGATATTACCAAGGCTATCAAAGAGGATTTACAGGATATCATGATGTCTTATATGATGCCATCTAAGTTCCTCTATCGGGAATCTCTGCCCCTAACACCAAACGGCAAGATTGATATCAAGGGGCTGATTAGTGAGGTCAACAAGTCATGATGGATTTCTTGAAACAGCTTCCTCATCTGGAGCCTTACGGAGACCCACAGTATTTCCTTTATCTTATCTTGGCTGTTTTGCCAATCTTTATCGGACTTTTCTTTAAAAAACGCTTCCCGGTCTACGAAGCTTTAGTTAGCTTGGCTTTTATCGTCTTGATGCTGACGGGTCCTAGTCTGGCGCAGCTCTATGCCCTGCTCTTTTATGTCGTCTGGCAGACGGTCTGGGTTTATTCTTATAAATTCTACCGCAAAAAGCAGGACAGCAAGTGGATATTTTATTTGCATACAGCATTGGCGGTTCTGCCCCTATTCTGGGTTAAGGTCGAGCCAGCTATTAGTGGCCATCAATCACTCTTTGGCTTTTTGGGAATTTCCTATTTGACCTTCCGCTCAGTTGGTATGATTATTGAGCTGAGGGATGGCGTGCTGACTGATTTCAGCCTCTGGGAATTCCTCCGCTTTATGCTCTTTATGCCCACTTTTTCTAGTGGTCCTATTGATCGTTTCAAGCGTTTCAATGAAAATTATCTCCAGATACCAGAGCGCGATGAGCTTCTAGATATGCTGGAGCAGTCGGTCAAGTATATCATGCTGGGCTTTCTCTATAAGTTTGTACTGGCTCATATCTTTGGCCACATGATTTTAGGGCATGTCAAGACCTACGCCCTCTATACTGGCGGTTTCTTCAATCTGGGAACGCTAGGCGTCATGTATGTCTTTGGTCTGGATCTCTTCTTTGACTTTGCTGGTTATTCGATGTTTGCGGTGGCCATTTCCAATCTTATGGGCATCAAGAGTCCTATCAACTTTGACAAGCCTTTTGTTTCACGCGATTTGAAGGAATTCTGGAATCGCTGGCACATGAGCCTGTCCTTCTGGTTCCGAGACTTTGTCTTTATGCGTCTGGTCATGGTGCTCATGCGCAACAAGGTCTTTAAAAACCGCAATACGACTTCCAGTGTAGCCTATATAATCAATATGTTGGTCATGGGCTTCTGGCATGGTGTGACCTGGTACTATATCGCCTATGGTCTTTTCCACGGTCTGGGTTTGGTGGTCAATGACGCTTGGCTCCGTAAGAAAAAGAACATCAATAAAGAGCGTAAAAGCAAGGGACTGCCAGCCCTGCCTGACAACAAGTGGACCCAAGCACTGGGGGTTGTTATCACCTTCCATGTTGTCATGTTCTCATTCTTGATCTTCTCAGGATTTTTGAATGACCTTTGGTTTAAAAAATAAAATGTAAAACGAGGAAACTATAATGGATGTAAAAGCAGAAGTAATTGAAATTATTGACGAATTATTTATGGAAGATGTTTCGGACATGATGGACGAGGACTTGTTTGATGCTGGCGTTTTGGACAGCATGGGGACAGTAGAGCTGATTGTTGAGCTGGAAAACCGTTTTGATATCCGCGTGCCAGTATCAGAATTTGGTCGCGATGACTGGAATACAGCCAATAAAATCGTTGAAGGTGTAACGGAGCTTCGTAATGCTTAAACGACTCTGGCTGATTCTGGGGCCGGTCTTCTGCGCCTTGGTCATGGTCGCCCTGCTCTTTTTCTTCTATCCGCTTGAGAAAAAGCATGATGTGGAAGCAGAGAAGCGGGCAGCTGTGACCCTTACAGCAGAAACGTTCAAAAGCCGTAGCAAAAAAATGACGGCCCTGACAGATCAAGATACCCGTTTTGTGCCCTACTTTGGCTCCAGCGAATGGCTGCGCTTTGACAGCATGCACCCAGCTGTTTTGGCCGAGAAGTATGACCGCAATTACCGACCTTATTTTCTAGGGCAGCGGGGGGCGGCTTCGCTCAACCAATATTTTGGGATGCAGCAGATGACCTCTGAGCTGGAAAATAAGACGGCTGTCTATGTCGTTTCTCCGCAATGGTTTACTAAAAAAGGCTATGATGCAGCAGCTTTTCAGCAGTATTTCAATAGCGACCAGCTAGCTGGTTTTCTTAGCTGGCAGGATGGTGGAGTAGGCGCTCAGTATGCAGCCCAGCGGCTTTTGCAGCTCTATCCCAACATTGCTATGGGGGATATTGTCAGGAAAGTGGCCGATGGAAGCCAACTGACTTCTTTTGAGCAGCAGTATATCCATACTATGAGCCGTATTTATCAGCGGGAGGATGCTTTTTTCAGCACGTTTGCTGCTGGTAATAATGGCAACTATGACACGAAGGTTTTACCTCAGCTTTCCCGTCTTCCAGATGAATTCTCTTATGAAGAATTGGAAAAACTGGCTACGGCAGATGCTGTCAAGCAGACCAATAACAATGATTTAGGTATCGATAACGACTTTTATAAGAAGCGTTTGGCTAGAAAAATCAAGAAGTTCAAAGGATTCCAATCCAAACAGTCTTACGAAAAGTCTCCTGAGTACAATGATTTTCAGCTAGTTTTGGAACAATTTGCCAAATCCCATACGAATGTCATCTTTGTCATTCCACCAGTCAATGCCAAATGGATGGCCTATACTGGATTGAGTGAGGAGATGTACCAGCGTACAGTTGAGAAGATTAAGTTCCAGCTGGAGAGTCAAGGCTTTACAAATATTGCTGACTTTTCTAAGGACGGCGATAAGCCTTACTTTATGCAGGACACGATCCACATGGGTTGGAATGGCTGGCTGGCTTTCGACAAGGCTGTCGATCCTTTTGTCTCTAACCCTCAACCTGCTCCGAATTATCAGATCAATGAAAAATTCTTCAGTAAGGAGTGGGCTAATTACACGGGGAACTACGAGGAATTTGTCAAATAAGGTAATAGGCTGGAAGGAGGCGACATGATTCGCTTGGCGGAAATGCAGGATATCCCAGCGATTTTAGCAATTTTTGATCAGGCTAGGGAGTTTATGCGGACTATGGGAAATCCCAGTCAGTGGCCAGCTTCCTATCCGAATCGTCAGCTGGTAGAGGAAGATATTCGGGCAGGTCACTGCTATGTCTTTGAAGAGGCTGGGCAAGTTATTGGAACCTTTGCGTTCATCATCGGACCAGATCCGACCTACCAAGAAATTGAAGGTGCTTGGCATTTTTCAGAGCCTTACGGTACAATCCACCGTATCGCTTCAAATGGACAAGTCAAGGGTCTGGCTTACCAGTGTTTTGACTTTTGTTTGCAGCAAATTTCCTATCTCCGCATTGATACGCATGAGGATAACCATCCGATGCAGGCAGCCATTCGCCGCTACGGTTTTAGCAAGTGTGGTACGATTTATTTGCCAGATGGCAGCCCTCGCCTTGCC
Organism: Streptococcus sp. Marseille-P6264; assembly: GCF_902460355.1. Classification (GTDB taxonomy): domain Bacteria; phylum Bacillota; class Bacilli; order Lactobacillales; family Streptococcaceae; genus Streptococcus. The sequence goes on along the minus strand of NZ_CABPTO010000007.1, from coordinate 86,299 downwards.
TATGATTACCATCAATAAAAAATCTGCTCAAGGGCAGATTTTTTTGCATTATAGTAAAACGTATTCCTCAATAACTTTGGCGACACCGTGCTGGTTGTTGCTTTTAGTGACGGCTGTTGCCTTGAGTTTAACTGCTTCAGGAGCATTGCCCATGGCAACTCCCAGACCGGCCAGTCTCAGCATCGGAAGGTCATTGAAGTTGTCTCCAATGGTCATGACCTGTTCCAGCGGAATCTGATAGTGTTTGGCCACTTCCAGAAGAGCCTGCTCTTTTGACACCTCTTTATGTGTGACTTCCAAATAGTTGTCCTTGGACAGGTAGAAGGCTGTATTTGGAAAATCTATCGTTTGTAAGTAGGTATGGAGTTCCTGGATGACGGCTGCCTCATCAATCAACAGCAACTTATGAGCTGGGATGAGCACATCCAGAACAGGCAGCAGAATATTTTGAATAAGAGGTCGCTCACCTGTAATATCGGCTTCAATTTGTACCCACTTGTCTAAACGATTAGCAATCCAATCTTTACCAGAGTAGAGATTGATGGAAATACTAGGAAACTTAGTTTTAACCAGTTCCAGAAAAGTGCGAATTTCTTTTTTATCCAATGGATGCTCGATAATGGTCTCGTAATCTTGCGGGTCACCCTTGATGACCAGAGCACCGTTGTAGCAGGCTAGTGGGTTATCCCCCAGCCCTAGCTTGCGCGCAATTGGCTCCATGCCCAGAGGAGAGCGGGCAGAGGCTAGGACAAAGGGAATGTTTTCTTTGTTCAGCAAGGGAATCTGCTCCCTCAGTTGCGGATCTACTTGGTGTTGGTCATTAAGGATTGTGCCGTCAATGTCGCTGATAATCAAACGAATATCTGGCTTTGTCATGGTTCTTCCTCCGTAAGCTATAAAATGAAACTAGTAAATAATGGTGACTTTCCCAGCCAGAAGAGCTTCTAACTCAGGGCTAGGTTTTTGATCGGTAATCCAGTAGTCAAAATCGCTGATATTTCCTAAAATATAGGTTGACTCTTTCTTAACTTTGGCCTGCTCGGCCAGCAGAATCTTTGTCTTGGCCTGCTTGAGAGCTAGCTTTTTTAGATAGGCATCTTCCTGGTCTTCAAAGCTGATTTGGCCATTTTTTAGACCTGCAGCTCCGATGAAGGCTAGATCAAAAGAAATTTCTCTGAGCAGATCGGCTTCATTGAGAGCGTAGTAAAAACGATTTCTCGGATAGAACTTCCCACCTAAAAGATGGAAATCAATCTGCTCTTGACCACTCAGCATGATGGCATTATCCAAAGAATGAGAAAAAATCGTCATCGGTTGCTGAACTTGCTGAGCCAGCTTGAGAACTACCGTCGATACATCAAAGAAATTGACTTGATTGGGTTTGAGAAAGTCCAGAGCCTTGTGAGCAATGGCCTTTTTTTCTTGGTTTAGTTGGCCGACACGGTCGTTGAAAGAGGGAATTTGCCGACTAGTTTCTAAAGGAATAATCCCGCCATGAGTGCGCTGAACCAGTTTTCGCTCGCTCAAAATCGAGAAATCACGGCGAATAGTGTCCTTAGAAACCTGAAAATAATCCACCATATCCTTGGCCGCCAGCTGCCCTTTGTCCTCCAAAAGTTCCAGCATCTTTGAAATTCGCTGCTCTTGATACATCTTTCTCATCCTTTCTGCTACTTTATAAGTTCATTATAATTCATTTTATAAGTATATGCAAGTTTTTATAATGAAATGTAAGTTATTTTGTCGAATATAAAAAAGTCGTTTAAAAGTTATGTTATAATCAAAAGAATCAAACAGATAAGATGAGGGAAAGATGATTTCAAGCGAATTTCGGAAATTACAAGAAACTTGGCAACAAAAAACTCCTGATGGAGAATCAGAAGTTTTATAGAATCTTATCAAATTTTTCTATGTAAAAGAGGCTCATGGTCATGATGACGGTCAGACCGAGGAGGATGAGGATGGCTGGTGTCCAAGAATGGAACAAATCAAAGCTGTAGCCAAAGAGGCTAGGGCCGAAAGCAGCTAGGATGTATCCTCCAGTTTGAGCCAGTCCAGATAGTTGAGCCGTTTGCGCAGGCGTAGAGGTCTTGAGGGAGAAGGTCACCATGAGATAGGGGAAGAGAGCACTGACAGACATGCCAATGAGGAGATTAAGAATCAACCAGTAAGCAAAGGAATCTGTCCGAATCAAGAGCATGGCAATACCACTCAGACCTGCTGCGGAAACCAAGCTAATCATGACCAGGCGTTGACGAGCTTTCAAGCGGGCTGTCAAACTAGGAATTGTCATCGAAAAGGGCAGGCTAATCAGAGAAAAGACCGCTGCTAGTAGTCCGGTCGTATCAGTAGAAAGACCGGCTTGCTGCCCCAAGGTTGGCAACCAAGTCATGCTGGTATAAAAGAGTAGTGACTGTAAACCACCAAATAAAATCAAGGCCCAGACTCTTGGATTTTTCAGAAGAGCTCCGTGCTCTTGCTTTCCTTGCTGCTTACTAGCCAAGCGATGGCTATATTTGACATTGGGCAGCCAAACCAAGAGAATCACAAAGCAAATCAGAGTCGACACCCATATGAGACCTCGCCAAGAGCTCATTTGAACGATGGGAACAGCTAGAGCAGAAAGAATCGTAATCGACAGCCCCATTGATGTGATATAAAGGGTTGTCAAGAATCCGATTCGATGTGGCTGATTGGCCTGAATCAGGCTTGGAAGAAGGACATTTAAGACAGCAATAGCCGCTCCTAAAATAATAGTTCCCGTATAGAGTAAGGGAAGATTAAACACGCGAATCAGCGAGCCTAGAGTTAGGACGACTAGCACAAGTGCAAACAGCTTTTCCAAGCTCATCTTTTGCGCCAAGCGCGGAGCAAAGACTGAGCAGAGGGCAAACATAATCAAAGGCAGACTAGTCAAGAGACCCAGAGAACTGACTGGAACCTGAAGTCCATCAGCAATGTCCGTCAAAACGACAGGCAAAACAGTAAAAGGTGCCCGCAAGGCAACCCCAATCATGATAATACCTGGAATTAAAAATGGTGAGTGTTCTTTTTTCATGAGTTATCAATCTCCTTTCGTGCGTCAAGGAACGATTATACCACATCTTTCCTGAAAATAACAGGTAAATTGCAGATTAGTTCATCAAGTCCAGAAAATAGTGGGAAATCGTGTCTTCGTCGATCTGCTTTCTTTGCTGCAGCCACCAGCTGACCGTCTCCACAAAAGTTGACGTCACATAATTTTTGAGAAAATCTTCAGGCAGATGGTCCTTTTCCTGCAATAATTTCTGCTGAATCATGGGAAAGAGATAGTGTTCCAGCTCGATTTTCAGGCGGTTGATGAAGTAAGTATTTTTAGCCAAGAGAAGGGTGGCTATCCGATCCTGATTTTTCCGAAAGTGATGGAAAATATGGGCTGTCGCTTCAAATAAATCGCGTCCTTCGGAACGCTCGATAAAGGTATGCTGAAAGAGATCTTGGCAGAGTTCCTCCAGCAGGGTTTCCTTGGTTTCAAAGCGGCTATAGAAGGTGGAGCGTCCCACATCTGCTAGGTCAATGATTTCCTGAACGGTGATGCTTTCGTAGCTTTTCTGATTGAGCAGGCTGATAAAGGCTTGGTAAATGGCTGCGCGTGATTTTTTTACTCGTCTATCCATGGAAATTCCGTACAAAAAGAGCTTTTTGTCTGCTAAGAGACAAAGGACATGAACTGGCTCTTGTTTCCTTTCTAATAATAGGAGATAATATAATTGAACATAGTGTTCGGTATTGATTAGATTATACCATAAGTATTGTCTACTTAGGAAAATAAAGAAGGAGGTTCGCATGAAATCCAGTAAAAATATGACAATCGCCTTTCTGTTAAACTTTTCTTTTGCTATTATTGAGTTTATCTTTGGCCTTCTCTTTAATTCCAGCGCTATCTTAGCGGATGCGATTCATGATTCGGGAGATGCTCTGGCTATTGGTCTATCGACTCTTTTTGAAAAGATTTCCACAAAAAAAGAAGACCAAAAATATACCTTGGGTTATAAACGATACAGCTTGCTGGGAGCCCTGTTGACCTCGGTGATTTTGCTGGTCGGATCAACCTTGGTGATCGTGGAAAATATTCCTAAATTATTTGCGCCTGAGAGGGTGAATTATGATGGTATGTTAGTTTTGGGGATTGTCGCCATTGTCGTCAATACAGCGGCCAGCCGAGTTGTTAGCCATGGACACAGTCATAATGAATCCATTCTCAGCCTGCATTTTCTTGAGGATATTTTGGGCTGGATAGCGGTTATCGTAGTATCTCTCATCTTGCGTTTCACCGATTGGTATTTCCTGGATCCGCTGCTTTCTCTGGTCATCGCAGGCTTTATTCTCAGTCAGGCTCTGCCAAAATTTTGGGAAAATATCCAGATTTTCCTAGACCATTTGCCCAGTGATGTGAACCTCGGTCAGCTTTATCAGGAAATAGCAGCATTGGAAAATGTGCGAGCTATTACCCAGCTCAATGTCTGGACGACGGATGGCTTAGAAAAATTTGCCATGCTTCATATCTGTTTGGAAAATCCCAATTTGCTGGCTGAAACGCAGGCTAGCTTGCGCCAAAAGCTTCTAGCTCATGGCATTGCCAAAGTAACCATTCAGACCGATGAAAGCTTGCAGGAACACCAAGAATATTGTATTGGTAAAGAATAAGCCAGCTCCCCAGAGAAATTCTGGGGTTTTTGTTTGTGGAAATAAAAAATTCCAAAGCAGTACATAAGTACTTGCCTTTTATTCTTATGTGTGATATATTTATAACATAAAGGGTGTTAAATATTTCTAACAAACGAAAGGAGTCTATCATGAAAAAAAGTCAAAAAATGGGTGGCCTCATTTTAATGGTTGCCACGGCTCTCTTTATTGATTTTACTGTTTTCCTTGCTCCCAGCAATCTCAGCTGGTCAGCCAAGTGGATGATTGTCGGTTTGGTAAGTATAGGTCAGCTTATAAGCATCTGGTCTTGGTTTCACATGAAACCGTGGCCTAAGAAGATGAAAGAGATTCAAGAAAAGCAGGTCTATGATCTGACCATGAAATTTTATAATCTGTTGAATCTTACGGCAACCTCTATCTATACTGTCGGAATCTGGTTGTGGACTCCGAGCACCAATCCGCCCATTATAAAGCACATTGCTTTGGGAGGCTTCCTCGCTATCCAGTTTCTCTTTCTTTTATTTTTTGCCTTGAAAAAGGTCAAGGAGAGAGCAGACGAGCGCTTTTATGCCAATCTGGCAAAAGCAGCGACTTTGATGTTTGCCATCTGCATAGCAACTTTATTGGCACTTGCAGGGCTTAGCGCTAATGTAGGTTCCATCACAGTCAATGCTGGAATATTTTTCATCATGACCGGTGTCTTGGTTTTGCTCTTTGGCTTTGTCTTCTTTTTATTTGAAAAGAGAGGTTGAAGATGGCCAAGGAAAGCAATATTATCACCAAACTCAAATCTGTCCGTGAAACTAGAGGCATGACCCAGCAGGAATTGGCTGACCGCATCGGCATGCGACGCGAGACAATCTTGCACTTGGAAAATAACCGCTACAATCCCTCGCTAGAGATGGCTTTAAAAATCGCTCAGGTTTTTGATTTGCGGGTGGAAGAACTCTTTCAATTAAAGGACATAGGAGGACAATCATGAAGACGGTTTTTGACTACCAAAGGGAAGGTGAAAAAGGAAGGATTCGTCACTTTGTACTCCTATCTACGTCGCCCAGACGCAAGGAATTGCTGAGTTTTTTGAATTCAGAGATTCAGGCTGTAGAAGTGGACGAGCGAGCTATCGAAGAGCATTGCATGGCGACCATCGATGATCAGAACTTTCTGACCAAGGCAGCCAAAATTTGTTGTGAGATTTCCAAGGCAAAGTCCGATTTGGACTTGGAAGCTGAAACCCTTTATATTTCAGCTGATACCATCGTCGTAGTGGATGGTCAGATTTACAATAAACCACAGGATTTAGCTGAAGCTAGTCGGATGTTTCGCTCTTACTTTGGCAAGAGCCACCATGTAGTGACTTCGGTCTGCCTACGTATGCAGGGTTTTTTAGAAGTTTTTTACACCGTGGCTCAGGTGGACTTTGTAGATTATTACCCAGAATTAGAGCCTGTCATCGAGGCTTATCTGCATGATAAGCGCCCGCTGGATAAGGCAGGTGCTTATGGCTTTCAGGAGCTGGATCCTCGCTTTATCCGCTCAATTACAGGCGATATGCACACCATCATCGGCCTGCCTGTCGCTGAGACCAGTTATCGGATTTTTAGAGATAGAAAAGGAAAAGATTAAGGCTTTGATTTCTATTCTAAAACATCAAAAATCTCCCCATAAGTGGCTGTCCACTTTCTTAGGGAGATTTTTTCTATGTTTTGAACTTGGGACTGGATTCTAGATGTTTACATCGCTCCAGCTAAATGGTGTGTAACCAAGTAACTCAATCCCGTCAATCTCAACGGATTTAATAATTTCTTGAACGTTGTCTTGAATGTTCTTAGCTAATTGCGGATGGTCAGAAACTTCAGAACAAGTCTCAATGACCAACAGAGGCTTGTGGTAGCGCTCGTATAGCTCAGACATGGCAATCCGAAGAAGGACAGGTTGTGCAAGGCAAGTTTCTACATTTTTGCGGACATATTTGCTGGTAAACAAATCTTGGATATTTTCTGCCGCATAGTGTGAGAAGGCGATGAAGTCCACGACTCCTTCTCTTAAGGCGAAGACATCCTCTTCCGTAATGCCCAGATCCAGCTGATTTCGCTCAATGTAGCGAAGGAAGTGATTTGGATAGTGCCCCTTGGTCTGCACATCTGTAAAAATGTAGTTTTTACGTCTGTTCAGCTCATGGCCCAAGGCATCGGTAGCTGAGTGATTTTCTTGGTGGGAATCACTATTGATGGTAATCAAGCTACCAAATTGGAAGGTTGGATTGATGGTTTGACCGAGCTTAACCACATTTGCGGATGCGATTAGCTGATGGTGAGCAGCCAGCCAAATTTGTTGCTCTTGGTTTTCTGTGCTATCAAAGTGTAGCCCAGCGCCTAAGAATGGCAAATAAGACAGAGCGCTCATTTCTTTAAAGGTAATCCAATAAGTGACTTTTTCTTTAAAGTGGGTCAAAACGGCTTCGCAATACTTTTCGTACATGGCAATCATTTGCCGGCTTTTCCATGCGCCGTATTTTTCATACAAATGAAGCGGGAAATCGAAATGAGACAAGCTTACAATTGGTTCGATGTCATTCTCTAGCAGTGCATCGATAATTGACTCATAGAAAGCAAGGACCTTAGCATCGGGTCTCCGCTCTTCTCCAGTTGGGAAGAGGCGAGTCCATGAAAAGGATAGCTGGTAGGTATTGAAGCCCATTGTTTTAATTTTTTCAATGTCTGCCAGATAATCCTGTTTGCTGGAGCCTTGTTTGAACAAATCGTAGGCTCCTAGGGGAATTGTTCGATAATCAACTGTTCCGTCCATGACAGAGAGACGATAGTCTTCACCATACTGGGGCAGGATGTCGGTGATTCCTAGACTTTTACCATTACTTGATAGAATATTTCTAATCATATTAGTTCCTTTCAGTATTCATTCGCTGCTTGCTCTGAGCTTATTTTTTCTGTCTTTTAGTAATCATGGCTAAGGTTGATAGATTCTGTGTGACAGTAGTAAACTCAGAAGCCATGCTTTGCGATTGATATACGGCAGCAGACAGACTGATCGAATGGGCTCTCTCTGCACTGATTGATTGTTCAATAATCATTCTTTGTGATTGCGATTCAGCGATAGATAGACTGATTGAACGCTCTCTTTCCACGCTCATTGATTGCTCAATAGCGATGCTTTGTGATTGTGATTCAGCAATAGACAGGCTACGTGACTGTTCTTGCTCTAGGCTGATAGACTGCTCAATAATAATGCTGTGTGCTTCAGATTGGGCAAGGTAGATGCTGAATGAATGATCCCGTTCGACGCTGATTGATTGTTCAACGGCTCTGCTGAGGACTTTAGATTCTGCAATAGATAAGCTGAATGACTGTTCTTGCTCTAGGCTAGTAGATTGCTCAATAGTATCTCTTTTGGCTCTAGATTCCGCAGCTGCCAAACTGTATGAATATTCTTGTTCCAGGTTGCGGGATTGTTCTATCGCTGTGTATTGTGATTGTGATTCAGCGATAGATAGGCTCGTAGATGCTTCTTTTTCTAAGCTGATAGATTGCTCAATGGCCACGCTTTTCGCTTCAGCTTCTGCCATAGATAGATTAGAAGACACTTCATTTTCTAGGCTGATAGATTGTTCAATAGCGATACTTTGTATTTCATTTTCTGTAATAGATAAGCTTAGCGATGCCTGGTTTTCAGCACTGATAGACTGTTCAATTGCCCGACTTAAGGCTTCAGATTCCGCTACAGATAGGCTGATAGACGCTTCATTTTCTGCACTAATTGATAACTCGATCGCTTTACTTAGTGCTTCAGACTCTACGATAGATAAGCTCGTAGACACTTCGTTTTCCGTCATAATAGACTGTTCAATAGCTCTATCTAAGACTTGGGATTTCTCTACAGACAAGCTGGTAGATGCTTCGATTTCTGCGCTGATGGATTCTTGGACTGCAATGCTTTGCGAAACTGACTCTGCTACAGATAGGCTAGTAGATGCTTCCAATTCCGCGCTGATCGATTCTTGGATCGCAATGCTTTGCGACACAGATTCCGCTACAGACAGGCTAGCAGACGCTTCGACTTCTGCACTAATAGATTCCTGGATGGCAAGGCTCTGAGAAATAGACTCGGCTACAGACAAGCTGTTAGACGCTTCGATTTCTGCACTGATTGATTCTTGGATTGCGATACTTTGAGAAACAGATTCAGCTATCGACAGACTAGTAGATGCTTCGCTTTCAGCGCTGATCGATTCTTGGACTGCAATGCTTTGCGAAACTGACTCTGCTACAGATAGGCTAGTAGAGGCTTCCAATTCCGCGCTGATCGATTCTTGGATAGCAATACTTTGAGAAATAGACTCAGCTACGGACAGGCTAAGAGATGCTTCCAATTCCGCACTGATTGATTCTTGGATAGCAATGCTTTGCGAAACAGATTCCGCTACGGACAAGCTAGTAGACGCTTCGATTTCTGCACTGATAGATTCTTGGATAGCAATGCTCTGAGAAACAGACTCGGCTACCGACAGACTAGTAGATGCTTCGATTTCTGCACTGATAGATTCTTGGATAGCAATGCTTTGCGAAGCAGATTCCGCTACGGACAAGCTAGTAGACGCTTCGATTTCTGCGCTGATTGATTCTTGGATCGCGATACTTTGCGAAACAGATTCCGCCACGGACAAGCTCAGTGATGCCTCGTTTTCTGCGCTGATGGATTCTTGGATAGCAATGCTTTGAGATAAAGATTCAGCCACGGATAAGCTCAGCGATGTTTCCAATTCTGCGCTAATGGATTCCTGAATCGCGATACTTTGAGACACAGATTCAGCGATAGATAAGCTGGTAGATGCTTCCAATTCCGTACTAATCGATTCTTGGATGGCAACGCTCTGAGAAATAGACTCCGCCACGGATAAACTCTTAGACGCTTCGATTTCTGCACTGATCGATTCTTGGATAGCAATGCTTTGCGCCACAGACTCAGCAGCAGATAAGCTGGTAGATGCTTCCGTTTCCGTGCTGATTGATTCTTGGATGGCAATGCTTTGAGCCACAGACTCAGCAGCAGATAAGCTCAGCGATGCTTCGTTGTCCGCACTGAGAGACTCTTCAGCGGCCATGCTTTGAGATACTGACTCAAAAATTGATAAGCTAAGCGACGCTCTATTTTCTTCAAGGATTGATTGCTCGAAGGCATGACTTTGTGCAATTGACAAGCTAGCAGAAGTATCCGTTTCTTTGCTATCAGATTGCCCAACTTCCAAACTGTGTGTCTGTGATTCGGTTACTTCCAAACTACGAGAGGCCTTTTTACTTTCTATACTTAATGATAGAGATATTGAATCAGCAGTGCTCTTCAAGCCCCTCTTTTTCATAGAATCTGAAAAAGTGCTTGTCTCAGCAGATTCTGTCGTGCTAGCTGCATGGCTTTTCGCTGCCATTTTTTCCTGCTCCAGACTAGCTTCACTTTCTACAGCTGGAGATTCGTCTACTTCTTCTCCACCAATATTCATAACATCCAAGCGGTCGTAGTATTGGATCGACTCCAAAGCTTTCTCAATGAGGAAATTTTCTCTATCTTCTGGGTTCACATTGACTTGTGAGTTACTTCCTTCATTGTTATGAACCGCAGAAGTGGATGATTCGTCCTCTTCTCCTTTTATAAGACGCTTAAAGCCACCTAAAAAATTACGAAACATACCTTTGTTCTCTTCATTATTTGGCATGGACATACTCTCCCTAATTTTAGTAATAATACTATTATAAAGGCTAGTAGAGCATCTGTCAAAGTTTATTGCATTAAAATGAAGATTTTCAAAAGTAAGGGTTTTCTTGGAATTTTATAAGAGTTTTTCTCCGAATTTTATCCATTTTTTCCTCTCTTTTTGAAGGATTCGAAGTCGATAGAAATAATATCTTCGAAATAATGCTATAATATGAGCAGTTATGATTGTATTCCGGTTATTCAATCCTAATACAAGGAGAGCAGTCATAGAGGGGTTAAGAATATAGACGAGTAGATCATAGTTTAAGGAAATCCGAATGAAGCTATTGAAAGATTGCAAACTTAAAAGAAGATGCAAGCGAATATGTGAGAAAAGCGGTTGGAAATGCTTTAAGGGATATTAGTAAGAAATTTCCAGAGTTGCTTAATTGAGCTTGATAGCTTAAAATGAAAAAGTAAAGAGATAAGACGGGTTTACAAGTTAGCAAGTAAATTGATTGTCTGACAAATTTGAATGTATTAAGGTGTGCATATGGAAGAAAAAAGACCTGATTTTGGAGATATAAAATCATTTGAAGAATTTAATAGATACTACTGGTATCGAGAAGAACTTTCACAAATTTGTAAGTCCCTTGGATTAGAGTATAGATGTACGAAGCAAGAATTAAACTATATTATCGAACAGTATTTTAAGGGAAATAAAATAGAAAAATTTTTGAGTAAAGGAAACAAGAGTCAAGTTGAAGTGATAACCTTGGAGACTCCGCTACTTAACTGCGGTTTTTCTTTTAACCAAAAATTTCGAGATTATTTCTCAGCTGTAACAGGCATTAGTCCCTTTAAATTTAGTGCTGATATGGCAACGGCTTGGCGAAAAGTAAAAAGGGATAAAGATATAACATTCACTATTCAAGATATGATTAAAATATATTATGGTGAGTCAGATTATGCCAAGTATGATAGTTCGGCTTGCCAATGGAATCAGTTTCTAAAAGACTTTTGTTTAGATGAATTGAGCGATTGTTATTCTAATAGGTTAAAAGTTGCAGCTATTCTCTGGAAAGAAGTTAGAAACTCGATACATGAAAAAGTTTACTCACGGGAACTTTTAAAAAAGTATGAATCTAAAGTAGAGGAATATCGTAAGTAAACAGATTACAGCTTGTCGAGCTGAATAAAACCAAATCCATCAATTTACATGCTATCTTATTATAATACAATAATAAAATAGATGTTGGAGCGAGCATAGAAAAAAGAGGAGCCTCGTAATGAAGTTCCTCTTACTTTTGATTGTCCGAATCGATATTCTCATTTCAAATAAGGGTAGTGAAAAAGGTAGTGATTCGATTGATTTATATTGCGATGTACTGAATTCAAGAAAAAGGAAAAGCGCTTGAAATGTACTGACCCCGAAAAGTTGGACAGAAAAAATCTAACATTGGGGTATTTTATAATGAAATTGCGTTATGAAGATAAAGTTCAAATCTATGAACTAAGGAAACAAGGAATCAGCTTAAAGCGTCTTTCAGAAAAATATGGAATTAATCTTTCAAATCTTTTGTATTTCAAAAATTTATTGGAACTTTTCTCTTTACGCGTTTGTCGTGTCATCATAGTTCGCTTTGTGTAATATTGTATTTTTTTCTTAAATTTTTGATACGAGTAGGTATTTCTTGTGAATAATTTTCTTCAAAAAATTTCATATATAATCCCCCTATAATCATGGAAAAGTATAAAGTAGTAAAAATAGTTGTTATCCTAGTTGATTAAAAAAATCTCTGATTTCCTCATCTTTTATAAAATAATATATAATTTTCCCCTCTCTTCTAGTGTCTAAGATGTTTTGATTGGCTAGTTTACGAAGATGGTGGGAGGCAGATGCCATACTGAGATTTAATAAACAGGCTATATCGCAGACACATAGTTCTTCGACGGCAAGGAGATAAAAGATGATATTTATCTGTTTATTATCGGTAAATTTTGATAAAATGCGAAGTGATTTTTGGACTTTTTCCTTTTCAAGGTAGTTCGTTGCGGTTGTAACATTTTGTTGATTTATAACATCCACTTGACAGATACTATCTTTTTTCATAATTTTTTCTCCTAGCCTAACACAGCCCATAGCATGTCAAAGCTGTTGTTTTCAATCAGGATATACATCCCCAATCCTAAATAGACAACGGCAATAAACCATCTGCTATATTTTTCCAAAGTTTCTCCAACAGAAGGGACTTGTGCTAATTTTTGGGCAGAAAAAACCAAGAGATAAATCATGACTAGAAAAGTAAGTAAAGTCACTATTAAATTCGCTAAATTTAAGGTGGTAAAATATGGGACAAAGACACCAATATTGTCAGCGCCACAACTTGCAAAAGTAATCATAGCGACTAGAAAAATCAGGTTTTTATTGTCTTTTCGCAAACCATCTTTTGCAATAGCTTCTCCATCAGAATCTCCTAAAAGCAAAACTTTGAGGCCTAGGAAAATTGGAATCAAACCGAGTAAACCTAAAATCTCTTTACTAGGAATATAATTTAAGACAAATGCAAAAAGCAAACTTAGGAATATTAGACTAACAGAGCCTAGAAATTGTCCTAAATAGATGTTAATGATGTCCTTTCTGCTTTTTCTTTTGGCAAAAAATAACATTAGGATAATAAGTAAGTCTACGGCTGTCCCAGAATACAGGATTATTGAAGTAACAATATTTTGAATCATAAAACACCTCATTCAAATATATTTTTGAATGTATTCTAACATTAAACTTTGTAGATGTCAACTTAAAATCCACCAAAATATAGATAAGAAGTTAGTGTACCAAATATTAAAAAGCCCTGCCATCGAAATGATAGCAGGGCTTAACTTCAATATTCAGATGATATATTTATCTAAAAAAGGTAGAGTAAAAGGTAGAGTTTTTATTGATTTGTAGTGCGATATAATGAGTTTCAAAAAATCAAAAATTACTTAAAATCAATATTTTGACGTCTATTGACGTGTACTGAAACCCTTACTTAACCTCTGTAAACACAACGTGTTTGCGAAGTTTTGGTGAGTATTTCTTCAATTGAAGACGGTCTGGAGTGTTACGTTTGTTTTTAGAAGTAAGGTACAAGCGTTCACCAGATTCTTTGTGTTCAAGTGTGATATTTACGCGCATGGTATCTCCCTTCTATTATTCAGCTGCTGCAGCTTTAGCGATTTTACGTCCTTTGTAGTATCCTTTAAGTGATACGCGGTGAGAACGTGAGTAATCTCCAGTAGTTTCGTCAAAGTTTACAGATGGAGCTGTTACTTTGTAGTGTGTACGACGTTTGTTTTTCTTCGCTTTTGAAGTGCGACGTGCAGGTACTGCCATTGTTTGTTTCTCCTTTTAGAATGTAATTCGATGCAATCTCATGATTTTCATCAACTTTAACAGTATAACAAAACTTTTTTGTAAAGTAAAGTTACTTGACAGAAATTTTTGATTTTCTTTTTGACATAGCAAAGCTTTTTAGCAGTTGCGCCTGTTTTTTAGATTATTATTCCAATATTCTGAAAATTTAAAAATTTTCTTCTATCCAACAGAGCCTAAGTGTGGTATAATAAAGCACAAAGATAACTGCAATGAAAGGGAAAGACATGACAGATAAGCTAGATACACGCCACAGAAGTAAGATTTATGACAGTATGGTCAAATCTCCTAACCGCGCCATGCTTCGTGCGACAGGGATGACGGACAAGGACTTTGAGACTCCGATTGTCGGAGTGATTTCGACTTGGGCTGAAAATACGCCTTGTAATATTCACCTGCATGATTTTGGGAAATTAGCCAAAGAAGGAGTAAAAGAACAAGGTGCTTGGCCTGTTCAGTTTGGTACGATTACCGTAGCAGACGGGATTGCCATGGGGACACCGGGTATGCGCTTCTCTTTGACATCTCGTGATATCATCGCGGACTCTATCGAAGCTGCCATGGGGGGACATAATGTGGATGCCTTCGTCGCTATCGGGGGCTGTGATAAGAATATGCCTGGCTCCATGATCGCCATCGCTAACATGGATATTCCAGCTATTTTCGCTTATGGAGGAACCATTGCACCGGGAAATCTTGACGGGAAAGACATTGACTTGGTTTCTGTCTTTGAAGGAATCGGTAAGTGGAACCATGGCGATTTGACTGCTGAGGAAGTACGCCGCATCGAGTGTAATGCCTGCCCTGGCCCTGGTGGTTGTGGCGGTATGTACACGGCTAATACTATGGCGACAGCTATTGAAGTTCTAGGTATGAGTTTGCCAGGGTCTTCTTCTCACCCAGCGGAATCTCAAGATAAGAAGGATGATATCGTGGAAGCTGGCCGAGCTGTTGTCCGAATGCTGGAAATGGGGCTTAAGCCGTCTGATATTCTGACTCGCGAAGCCTTCGAAGATGCGATCACAGTGACCATGGCTTTGGGCGGCTCTACCAATGCTACTCTGCACTTGTTGGCCATTGCCCATGCGGCTAATGTGGAGCTGACCTTGGATGATTTCAATGTCATTCAAGAGCGCGTGCCGCATTTGGCGGATTTGAAACCATCCGGCCAGTATGTCTTCCAAGACCTATACAATGTCGGTGGTGTGCCTGCCGTTATGAAATATCTTTTGGCTAACGGCTTCTTGCACGGTGATCGCATCACTTGTACAGGTAAGACGGTGGCTGAAAACTTGGCTGATTTTGCTGACTTGACGCCAGGTCAGAAGGTCATTATGCCGCTTGAAAATCCAAAACGTGCGGACGGTCCATTGATTATCCTGCATGGTAATCTAGCTCCAGACGGCGCTGTTGCCAAGGTATCAGGTGTTAAAGTGCGCCGTCACGTCGGGCCTGCTAAGGTCTTTGACTCAGAAGAAGCTGCTATTGATGCAGTGCTGGCCGATGAAGTAGTCGATGGCGATGTAGTCGTGGTTCGCTACGTTGGTCCAAAGGGTGGCCCTGGTATGCCAGAAATGCTGTCACTTTCTTCTATCATCGTAGGGAAAGGCCAAGGAGATAAGGTAGCCCTCTTGACAGACGGCCGCTTCTCAGGTGGTACCTA
Source organism: Streptococcus sp. Marseille-P6264 (assembly GCF_902460355.1). Classification (GTDB taxonomy): domain Bacteria; phylum Bacillota; class Bacilli; order Lactobacillales; family Streptococcaceae; genus Streptococcus. The sequence goes on along the minus strand of NZ_CABPTO010000007.1, from coordinate 70,829 downwards.
CGGTCTCGTTGTCGGACATATAGCTCCGGAAGCTCAGGATGGTGGCCCGATTGCCTACCTTCGCACAGGCGATATGGTCACGGTTGACCAAGATACCAAGGAAATTTCCATGGCAGTTTCTGAAGAAGAACTTGAAAAACGCAAAGCAGAAACAACCATTCCACCGCTTTATAGCCGCGGTGTACTTGGTAAATATGCTCACATGGTATCCTCTGCCGCTAAAGGTGCTGTTACCGATTTCTGGAAACCAGAAGAAACAGGTAAAAAATAGCCTATATATGACAAAAGAACCCGCTAGTTTTTCTAGCGGGTTTATTAATTTGGATGAATTTCTATCTTCTTATCTAGGACTAATCCCTAGCGCAATCCGTCCAAAGCGACTGATACGAGTGATTTTCCACGCGGGCGACCAAGTGACTTCAACGGAGACAGTTTCGATGCCCTCGATTTGCTTAAGGGACTCGACGATTTCAATGGGAACGGTCTCGGTACAGTCGCAGGCTGTGTCTGTGAAGGTCATGACAATCTTGCAGTGGCCAGTCTCGTCAAGGTGGATTTCATAGATGAGCCCGAGATTGTAGACATCGAGCTCGACTTCTGGATCGTAAATCGTTTCGAGTTTCTTAATTAATTCTTCTTGGATAGCTGCTGCTCGGTCATTGATTTTGATATCGTCTCTCATCTTCAGTCCTTCTTTCTCTATAGAATGGTGGTCTTATTTTCTCACAATTCTGACAATTTTTCAAGAAATTCTGGCGAATGAAAACGGATTTAGTCTCTTGGAGGGAATTTTTCTGCTCTAACTCCTCAAAAAATCTGATTTATGGTAAAATAATAGATATTATATAGTTGCAGAGGATTAGAAAATGAAATTACAAAAACCTAAAGGAACTCAGGATATCCTCCCTCAGGAATCTGCTAAATGGCAATATCTGGAGGAGTTTGCTCGTAAGACGTTTAAAAAATACAACTATGCGGAAATTCGGACACCGATTTTTGAGCACTATGAGGTCATCAGTCGCTCTGTTGGAGATACGACAGACATCGTGACCAAGGAAATGTATGATTTCTACGATAAAGGGGACCGTCATATCACCTTGCGACCAGAAGGAACTGCGCCAGTCGTTCGTTCTTATGTGGAAAACAAGCTTTTTGCACCAGAAGTTCAAAAGCCAGTTAAGCTTTATTATATGGGCTCTATGTTCCGCTATGAGCGGCCTCAGGCTGGTCGCTTGCGCGAATTTCACCAAATCGGGGTGGAGTGCTTCGGCTCTGAAAATCCAGCGACAGATGCAGAAACGATTGCTATGGCGGCTCAGTTTTTCAAGGAAATTGGGATTGGACAGGTGACGCTGCAACTGAATAGTTTGGGCAATGCAGCGAGTCGAGCTGCCTACCGTCAGGCCTTGATTGATTATTTGACTCCGCTGAAAGAGAGTCTTTCTAAGGATAGTCAGCGTCGTTTGGAGGAAAATCCGCTGCGGGTGCTGGATTCGAAGGAAAAAGAAGATAAGGCAGCCGTTGCGCAGGCTCCTTCGATTTTGGACTTTCTGGACGAGGAGAGCCAGGAGCATTTTGCGGCTGTCCGCTCAATGCTAGAGTCTTTAGGGGTTCCTTATGTCATTAACACCAATATGGTGCGCGGACTGGACTACTACAATCACACGATTTTTGAGTTTACGACTGATGTGGCAGGCAGCGAACTAACTATCTGTGCGGGTGGCCGTTATGATGGCTTGGTTGACTACTTTGGTGGGCCAGAAACCCCTGCCTTTGGTTTTGGTATGGGAATGGAACGTCTCCTCTTGATTTTAGAAAAACAGGGAGCAGCTTTGCCATTTGAGACAGGCTTGGATGCCTATATTGCCGTTCTAGGTGAGGCTGCCAATCGCAGCGCTTTGGAATTGGTGCAAGCCCTTCGGAATCAAGGATTTGCGGCCGATCGAGACTATTTGGACCGCAAGCTTAAGGCACAATTCAAGTCAGCAGATGCTTTCAGAGCCAAGACCATCATTACTTTAGGTGAAAGTGAAATCGAAAGCGGCCAAGTCACTGTGAAGAATAATGCGACTCGTCAAGAAGTGCTGGTTGGACTGGATCAAGTCCAGGAAAACTATCAGGCTGTTCTCGAAAAATTAGGTTGTTAGAGAAAAACTTGCCCTTTCTTAAATTTCTAGCTCTTTAAGGAATCTCAAAATATTACATTTTTATTACGCGACGAGCAAATACTGTAACAAATTGATAATATTTTGGTATAATGGTTATACTCTTACATAAATAAAGGAGAAAAAATGAAAAAATTGATGAAATTTGGCGTATTGCCTGCTTGTATTCTTTTGCTGGGAGCATGTTCGGCCCTGCCAAAACCACAGAAGAAGAACGCTGAAAACGTGAAGACAGAGCAATCTTCATCTTCTACATCAGAAAAAGAAACCAATGAAAAGCGGATTGAAAAAGACGCAGATATTATCTTGCGTGCAGTCTTTACAGATCATTCTTCAGGTTTCACAACCTTGATGGGAACGTCTGTTGACAAATGGAAGAAAGGTATTACTCAGTCTTACGTTGATGAAAATCTGTCTAAATATACGCCAGAAGAAAACTACACGCTTGACTTAAAAACAGAAAAATTCCCTCCATCAAAAATCTTGGAGTTATTTGACCAAGCACGTTTTAAAGTCTTAGCTACGGTTGGCGATAATTTTGAAATTACTAAAGTTGAAGATGATGGAGAAACTGCAACTGTAACATTTAAGAGCCGTGCGATTGCAACACGTGATTTGGCCAATTTAATCAATATGACCAAAGCTAGTTTGTTTGAAAATGGGGTTGAAGATGTAAAAGCCTTGGAAGACTCAACGGATCCAGATCTTGAGAAGCGTTTGGCTTTGGTAAATAACTTCCTCTTCTACTATGCTTTTGACCGTATGAATGAAGACTTTGGCTACATTGCGCCACGTGAGTTTACAATGGAGTTAACGAAGACAAAAGAGGGTCGCTATATTCTCAATGACGAAAACTTTATTGAATTGCGTAAATCAATTTTTGTAAATGAGTATTCAGCAAATGGTGCGGAAACCCGTAAAGGAAACAAATCAACAGATTCTGGCTCTAAATCTGACTCAAGCTCCTCTTCATCTTCCGATAAATCAAAGATCTAATAGTTTGAAATAAGATTTAGGATCTCATTTATATAGATAACAGGTCTGGGGCTTTTTGTCTCAGACTTTTATTTTTTCAAATAGCTTGAATTGACGGAGGATATGAATGAAAACAATTTATTTAAGCAAAAAAGACATGTTGGAAATCTGTCGAGATGGCGATAAGTTTTTCTTGCGTTATCCAACTTTTAATATTACCTGCCCAGAAGTGATTAGAGAAATTCCCAAAGAAGCTGCAGATAGCTATATGTCGGGAGAACATACTGGCAAAGAGTTGATGAATTATGCGCAATATGGTTTTTGGAAATCTAAAAAACAATATACACAAGATGAGTCTGGTAAGATCTTCATCGAAAATCATCCTTCTTTTATTTTAAAAAACCCAGGAAATACTCGTCGTCTTTTTACAGCAGAGGAATTTAGACAAATTGTCACCAAAGCCATTGTTTCAGAACTGGAACCTAGCGAACTTGACGCTATTGGTACAGTTGATAATCATTTAGAGCTTCTTCTGGTGGATCCAGTTGGCTGGGAGGAAGAGATAGAAGCAGTCCATCTGGAAATTCTGCAGGAAAAACTCAACAACTATATTTATTTCTTTGAAAGCAAGCAGTATGTGGAGCGATATGGCGATAGCTTTGCTAAAAAAGTCATCCATATCACCTTCCAGTATTCTCCATCTGATAATGGCCTAGCCTTTCTCGCTGCGGTTCAGAAGGTGTTGCAGCCTACAGATATGAGTTTGAAGGTAGAATTGCCAGAGTAAGTTAGAAAAAGAGAAGGCGTTTGTCTTCTCTTTTCTAATCTTCAAAAGCCTTTGCAATCTTTTCTGGACTAGATTTATAATATGGTATAATGTAAAAAAGTGCTTTCTGATTAATGGCTAAAAAACTTGATATAGTAAGAGAACTATTCTATCAGTTTAGTTCATATCATTTAAAATTGAGAGGGTCGACTATGTTAACATTAAGCCATGTGATTGAAGATACCTACAATGTAGAGGTGGACTATTATACTCCTCTTACTATTGAATGTTCGAGTTTCCCCTCATATATACGAAAAGCTTACTTCCGTTTAGTAGGTGATAATAGCCTACTTGAAATTGGGATAAATCCAAATTCTTTTCGATTGATGAATATCATACTTGTCCAGGTATCAAATGTGACTTTAATGGATGACATGAGTCTAGAAGAAGTGGAAGAGATAGAAGGCATTCCTGTTTTTCGTGATACTGTCATGTTTACAAATGGACTACATGATAGGAGGCGGTCCTTTGATGTCTTTTTGTCTAAAGACTTTTTGAAAATACAGTTGCTTAATCCTAAGGAAACTATGTATCTGACTAATGGGAGAGCAAAATTAGGATTTTCTCAAGATGGAACACTCGTGAGCATCTTGCTCGTAGAACTGGCATGTCATGAATATGAAATTTTAAAAAATAGTTTTGAATAGCGCTCCAAAAGTCTATTTCCTTGAGTGCTATAAAACTAGACTTATTTGAATAAGGAGAAAAATGATTAGAGCAAAATATGGTGAAAATATTGTTGTCGCTTTTAAATACAAAAATCAGTATTCTTGGTATATTTCTGATTTGGAGTTATGGTATATTAATTACGAAGAAGCGGGATACGATTTAGATGAGATTTATAAGGATAGATTACGCTCTCCGATTTTACTGCCCGAGAATATTCTCTATTTTTTAGAAGATATGCAAAAATATAGTTGCGATCTGTCAGAGTTAAGGAAAGTCTTTGCTAATGAGTATAAAAGGGATAAACTGAACGCTATTTATGATTTCGCCCCATCTTTATTTGTTGATATGGATAATTTGTTGTTGTACTCAAATTACGCAGAGTCTATTTCTTTTGAAGAGTATGTATCAGCTCCATGGATTGGGAAATATCAATATTTCCTAGATTTAATTCCAAGAGAATATTGGTTTTGGACGGAAATAGGGGAAAATGTGTTTGACAAAAATAAAACAAGTGAATAGAGTAAAGAAAATAAAGAAATAGAAGGAAATAAACAAAGGAAGAAACTCTGCTCAACAGTTATGGGTACGGTTATTCCCTTTAATCACTTTCTACTGGTCCCAGTTTGGCAAGAGAAAAAGCGATAGAAGAGGAACATCCTGAATGGAAGAAAATCAGAATAATCAATAAAACTGGTAATATGCTGAAAATTCATTAACCTAAAAGAAGGCGCTTTATGGCCATAGGAGGATAAGTGGTGAAAAGAGATAATATATTTATAGAAGAAAAAATTAATGAATTAATTAAAATTAACAACTTATCAATTGATGAGTTGGTTGAAGAATTGGAAAAATTAAAGCAAGGTATAAATCCCTACAAGCGTCCGATAGAAAAAGTTATCAGATCAGTACAACTTGATTATTCTGTTTGCCAAAAAGAGAATATGATAGCCACCTACACTGCAGGATATTCTATTGAGAGATTCAAAGAAGAGTACCTTAAATATGTCGATAGCCTTCTCCCTATTTGGTATAGTAATTCAGGATATGATGCAATGCTCTGGGCTCTATCCATTGGTATTTTGTTAGAGATTGATGAAACTACTTTTGATAAATTGGTAGATTTGGTAAGGAAAGATGATCCAGAGGACTATTTAATCGATTACCTTATCCAGTCTCGTCATCCAGAGTGGACAATTCGGATAAACTATAATTTCCCAAGACCTTATGGCTTTACTCGGAAAATTATTGAAGAAGAGAATGCTGAACAGGCACTCAAACTACTCAAAGAATATGTAACTAAGAAATGGTATCCAGGACATAGGGATACAGGTTGGTATGACCTGCATAAAGAGAATATTGATAATTATTATGGTTACTGGTCCTTTGAATCTGGTGCTCTCTGCAAACTCAAGGGCTTGGATTACAAAGAATTGGAAGGTGTCCCGTATTTCCCCTATGATTTGGTTGCTGAAGGTGCAGAAGTCTAAAGTATACTAAGAGATAATTAAGTGATAGCATTAACGATTTACAGAAATATTGACTATCTCTATTAAAAATTACAAATGAAACTAAAAATAAGGAAGGTTTTAAGATGTCCCAAGAGAAATATTTACAGGTTAAAAGGAGTATAGAATTCGTCTTGCTTTAGTGATTTTCCTTTTCATTTTATTTGCCATACTAGATTGTATGCTAATAATTAGTTCTTCCAGATTTATCCCATTTTTAGCAACAGCCATGGCGTCTGTCATACCTGTCAATCATTTTCTGCTTGTTCCTTTTTGGCAACAGAAAAAAGCGATAGAAGAAGAGCATCCTGAATGGAAAGATCTTAGTACAAAAGGAGTAAAGATTCCTACGGCTGAGGCTAATAAAAGGACATTAGCAGGTATCGGTGCAACTTTAGCTTTGCTTCTCTCCTTTGCAGTATTCTATAGACCTGTTGAGCAGCAGAAGATTAATTATAAAGAGCTAAATGATGCACTCAAGGTTAATGAGGGAACATCTACCACATCAACATCTTCTATGTCTAATTCGTCAACTGCCATTGAAGAAAGTGCTCAAACGGAAAGCTCCAGTAGTGATAATAGTAACTCTCATTACCATATCCCTGGAGCTGATGACGAGACGATTAAGAAGGTGGTTGATAAATCCTTACAAGACTTGAGGCAGCAAAATTCTGGAGAGCAGCAAGCAGAATAGAAGGGGAGAAAATGAGTGATGCTAGTTTAAAAGCACAAATTGACAGTGATAAAGCCAACAAGTCTATGTTCCGTATTACAAAGAAGCGGTTAAAGGTCATGTAGATAATCCGAAATGGTAGGCTGATCCTGATGCATCTAGGATTGTCGCTGGAGAAGAGTTGAAGAAAGCGCGCTCACATTATCAACAGATGCTTAGAAAAGGTGAACTGCCAAAAGGATACAATAGACAAGGGTTGGCGTTTGGTGGTGAGAATGTTCCGGAAAATATTCAATTTACTGGAGAAACAACGATTAGACATTCAGAATTAGAAGGATTAGATACTAGTTTTTATCATGAAAATGATTATGGTAAAAAGGATCCAAAGGTTTTGAAAATACATCAAAGAGAAGTGGACTATATGTATTTGGAAATAATCCAAATCATACTGAAGTCACTAATTTCCAAAATGAAGTATTGAGATGGCAAAGACAGCAAGGTTTAAGATAGGAGCTTGATAGATGAGTGAAGTATTACTGCCTGGAATTTGGTATGGCGAGGTAAGCCAATTAAGTTTGGATGAATTAAAGAATAGCTTGCTTTCGGTACAAGACGAGCGTGAGTGCATACTGTTAATTGTTGAAATAATGAAAAAGGGAGATTTTTCCGTTAAAAATCTTTTAATTGATTTAATGAATCAAACAGAAGATGAAGCTGTGTTAAATTTATGTATCAGATTATTTTGCTCAGTGTGTACAAATGATGATTTAAAAGATGTTAATAATTTTCGTTTTTTAGATTCTGTATCGGAATTTGGAGCTTTTACATTCGTTACTGGTGCAGTTGAAACAATGTCATATCAAGTTATTCCATATCTTTTGACGCTGTGGCAAGAATGGGAAGATTCTGATAATGATTTAGAAATTGCTATACAGGATGCGTTGGATTCTTTTCTCGAATATCGCTCGGTTTTATCAGAGAACGCAACGTTAGAGGAAGTAGGAAATCTATATATAGATGTAGTAAAAACTAAAAACTTAGATTGTTATTATTATAATACTTCTCTTGCTTTTCCTGGTTTGTTTACACAAGAAATTATGACTGCTCTACACATCGCTGCTCAAAAGAAAGAAAAATATCATTTATATCTTCAATCGTCACTTTTGTCTATCTATTCGGGCGAAAAAGTTCCAGTTGATACTAATGTTGTAATTTCAAGAGATGAAATTGATTTAATGATTAGTTATATTGATCGTCTAATCAAAAAACTTTGGGTAGAAGGCATGAAGTATTTTTATGGTCATCCTGTTGAAAACTAGAAGTGTTGGAGAAAAGATTGTAAAATATTTTATCCCGAAATCTTTTACTAGAGGCTGGTTCGGATTATAAGTTAAAAAATAAATCTGGAAAATCGTGTCTAGACTATGCGGAAGAATATGTTTGGAGAAGTGGTCTGCTTGATATAATAAAGGAGTATGAAAATGGTAGAAATTAATAACAATGATTTTGGTGGTTTTGTTGTTTCAAACAATATTCTTGATGGAAAAGCTATTCGCTATTCCTATCGCGAGAAATCTGCTATTCCACAATTAAATGGCTGGACACTGTTATCAATCGAAGATGATGAAGCTTACCTAGCTAATTCAAAAAATTTCACAATTTTAGGAGCAAATAGCATTGTAAAAATTGCTCCTGTTATACTGAAAATTTTTGAAGCCCCATACGGCACCGACTTGTGCTGGCTATATGAGGAAGGCGTTCATGTAGGATTTTATGATTTGGTGAGAGATAGAGAAACTACTATCGAGGAAATCATTAGCTGAATATAGAAATGATGGAGGAGAACTAATGAGAAAACAGGAATTATTAGATTTTTTAAAATTTAATAGCAACAAGCTTAGATATTATACTGTATACTTAAATAAAAAAGTTTTAGATCAGTTTGCGATAGGCTATTATCAGGATTTAAGTGCAAATAGATTTATAGTGTATGAGGTGACTGAACGTCAACAGTTACATGAAAAAGCTAGTTTTGAAAGAGAGGAGGATGCTATTAAAGAATTATATGAGGTTGTGAAATTTAGATGTAGGATTAAAAGCGTTCCTATTCAGTTAGATGTTTCAGAAATTGATGCAATCGGAACGAGTGATACAGACTTGGAACTTTTATTAATAGATGGCAATCTTTGGCTTCCAGATACCGAAGAAGAACATTTGTTGAAGCTTCAGGAAAAACTCAACAACTATATCTACTTCCTCGAAAGCAAGCAGTATGTGAAGCGGTATGGCGATAACTTTGTTAAAAAAGTCATCCATATCACTTTCCAATATTCTCCATCTGACAACGGTCTAGCCTTTTTAGCAGCTGCTCAGAAAGTCTTACAACCTACAGATATGAGCTTGAAGGTAGAATTACCAGAGTGATAAAGAGAGCGGAAACGCTCTCTTTTTGTGGTATAATGAGACTATATTTATAAAAAGATTATTTAACAGTTCTAAACAGCGAACTACTTATGCCAACGATTGGTACAAAAGGGTATTCTTACGATGATTTTCTATCTGCGATTGAACGTCAAGGCTATTATGAAATAAAAAATCCACGTGTATATAAGCCTGGCACTAATGAAACTGATGAAGAAAAGGTAGAGAAGCTCCTTAAGGAATTCAAGGAAAAATACTACAATCCACTTAAGGTAGTGAAACTATAGGAAACACCATGGAAAATTTAAAATGACGAAACAAGAACTAGTAAATTTCATTAATAAACATAGAGATAAGATAGGGATATTTCATATTGCACTTGATGAACGATTTGAAGGTCAATTTACCTTAGGATACTATTACGATGAGAAATCTAGTCAATATAAAGTATATGAGGTTAATGAGCGCCAAGATATCTGGATAAGAGACGAATTTAAAAATGAAAGTGATGCAATAAATCGACTTTATCGTTTGATAAAAACAAAATTTTGGATAAAAGAAACTCCAATTCAGTTAGATGATTCAGAAATCGATTGATTAGAAACAGTCATATATTTTTCATTGAGCATACTTATATGAAGGGGAAAGGGTGTATTACCAAATGAATCAAATAAAAGGAAATGGGTTTATTATAACTGGAGAAAATGGCAATTATACAATGTCCTAGATGACAGGAGGTTTTCAAGATATTGATAGAGTTGTTCAATATAGAGTCAAAGAAGAGAGTGAAATCCCTGCAAATGTAGGATCTATCGGACCTCAAATAGATTTGGAAATCAACATGTATTTGCCAGGTGGTCCCAATCAGATTGAAATGTTGATGGGGAGAGAAAAAATGAAACATTTAGAGATAATTGGAATTCGTAATATAGAATATTGAGAGGGTAGTCTATATGAGGGTTAAATATACTGACCAAAGTGTTAAGTGGGAGAATAATGGAGAAACTATAGAAATTCACATAGAAAATATAATATTTGTAGACTTTGATAAAGATAAAAATGTTATTTTTATTGGAGTTGGAAAAAATTTTATTGCATCAGATTTTTATTATTACTCTATAGATGGGGTGTTAATACTCCAATATCATGAGTCGACTGACATTATTTCCTGGGGCTATAATAAAAAACATGAAATAGAGATTCCTAATAAAGAATCAGTCTCTTTCTACCCCAATCAAAAACTGATTTTAGTTATTTATAGAATCTCGTCTGAACAGACTTCGGTTACTGAAATGAAAATATTGGATTTATATGGTAATCTCATTTATCAAGCTAAATCTCCTGAGGGTTATACTATGGTCTATGTCACAGATGTTCTTAGTAACCAAATAAAAGTTGTTTGCGATGCAGTTATTGAGGAGAATCGAGATTCCTACGGTCGTGATTGTTTTAATTTTCTATTAGATCTAGATACAAGAAAATGGACAAAATTTGATTTAGCATACTAAAATCTAAACTAGGGCTATCGAGTTCAGCTTTGTAAAATTTACAATATTTTAATACTAGAGATTTGCCATATCCTGAGGGATTTCAAGCATACCGTTAGTATGAAGTGCTGGTAGATTTAACTGAGGAAAATATTCTTAAAGAATTTGCAAATGTACCTAAAGAAGTGAAGGATGCCCTTCTCGATGCGATGGGTGTCTCTGATGACCATCTGGAGTTGTTGTTGATTGATGAAAACAAATGGATAGAGTCTCTGGAAGAAGAACACTTGTTGAAACTTCAAGAAAAACTCAACAACTACATCTACTTCCTCGAAAGCAAGCAGTATGTGGTACGATACGGCGATAGCTTTAATAAAAAAGTCATCAATATCACTTTCCAATATTCTCCATCTGATAAAGGCTTGGCCTTTCTAGCAGCTGCTCAGAAGACATTGCAGAATACGGATATGGGTTTGAAGATAGAATTGCCAGAGTGATAAAATGAGCGAATTTAGAGGAGACGACCATCTTCTCTTTTTTGTTTGCGACAGACCTTATCCTCCTATCGGCGCTCAATATTCAATATGGTATAATGGGACAAGGTAGATAGACGGCTAGTCTGATGATAGGAGAACGGGTAATTGAAAGCTAAAAAAATCGGTGCAATCTTTCTAATTTTTATTAGTGTATGTAGCCTTTTTATATTTGGTATTCGAGAGTTTGAAAAACAAGACTTATCTAAATATGAATATTGGATTATAGATACAGAAATTACGGATTATGAATTTATTGAAAATGGGAGAATGATCACAGTTGATTGGCACAGTAAAAAGGAAGTCAATCAACAAGTGAGAGTTCTTGATAAAAAACCTAAATTTGGATCTCCAGGGCGAATAGCTGGCAGACGTTTCCTTGTTTCCTATGCGGCGCGATTCAAAGCAAAATCCGCCCGGAATGAAGTGCGAGATGATTTTCCTATCCTAGAACAAAATTATCCAGATAAGGGGGAATATTGGAAAATAAATGTCTATGACACTAAGGGTGAAAAGTTAAACAAGAAAGTGCTGGATGTATTTGAGATCACTAGAAATTATAATGAGAACTATTATCCTGCTTTTATATTAAATAAGTATTCGATAGACAGTATAGATGGTAAGGAATATCTGACTATTTCTTTACGGAAAAAAGAAGATACCATCACTGATGTCAGAGACGAATCCAAATTACTTAAGAGATTGATAGACTTAGAGACAGGAAAGATTGTAGATATTGACCCGAACAATCAAAAAAAGAGTTCGCCTAAAATTGGACTTAGTTCGATAGATGCCTTTTCACAGTTATTTGAAGATCATGATTTTTATGTTAGCGATGATGATATTCATTTTTGGAAACTTGGAGATAATACAAAACACTGGCTCTTAAATAGAAAATACCCGAAATCTATGGAAATAATTTCTAAAAATCCCGAAACAAGTTATATCTATAAACTTGCATCTGATGATGATTTGCAAACGTCCATAGATATGATAAAACTCGTGTTTCCAGAAGGTACGAATATCTTTAAAGATATCACCATTCCAGCGGCTAGTTCGAAAGATGGACAGGCGCATCTGGTTCAAAGCGAAGAGGAGTTTTTACAATACTATAAATCCAATGCGGAGTGACAATGGGACAAAAACGAATATTAGCAGAACATATAAAAAGTGTGAAGCATAATTTTGAGGCATGAGTGGCAAAATAGAAGAGCTCTAGTCTGATAGAGTCGTAGCTAAGGATGCCTTAATAAAAACAATAGGAGGGAGGTTTAGTTAATGGCAAAGAGAAATAGAAAAAATAAAGCGAAGATTATTGATACAGAAAGAGAAAGATACCATGGTCCTTTGATTACAGATGGTGTTAGTTTAGTTTATATTAAGTTATATCCATGGATTGGTTTGGCATTAAGCGGTTTTATGTATTTGGTTGGAACTTATGAAGACAATCTAGGCATCTTTACAGGACTTTCTTTGTTTTGCGGTGTTGTGAATATATTAGGTATTATCATTTCTTTTATTCCCTATTTGGTAAACGCATGGAAGGCTTTAATATATTATCTAATAGCCCTCACAGTTTTAAGCTTAGTGATAGGTTTAGATTTTATTGGTTTATTAATGGTTATTTCAGACGGCAGTCCTATAGGAGCCAAGGAGATATATCAATCCCCTCTCACTCCATTTTATGTTATCTTTATATTACTTCTTTTTATCTTTGCATGTGGTCTTTATGCTTGGTATTATCTGCCAAAGAATCAGGGGAAAGTCTGGGCCTTTAATCAAGTAAAAAGGGGAAGTAGAAAGAAAACATGGTGGAATAATTTTGCTGTAGCTTTTGCTGGGGCAACAATCATTCCCGCCCTCCTAACAGGTTATATTCAGATTGCTTTCGGTATTTTATTGGGAATTTTGTTGACCTTGACTTTGCCAGCTGTCATGGTAGATGCGATTTATGCAGCTATTTATGTGAAAAAGCACCCTGATAGTGATGAATTAGATTAAAAACAATCCCTAGGATGGTTTGGATAATGGAGGATATAAATGAGATTATTTAATTATACATTTGAAGAAAGTCAATCTTTTGTTAATGAAGATATTATAAATAAGGTAAAGACTAAAGGGAGTTATAAAAGATTTATAGGATTTGCATTGTTTTCAATCTTGCTATATGTTTTATCTTTAGTAGTTCCTGTACTATTAAGCGGTGATACTATATATTCTACACAAAATTTTAGTTGGTTCAATTTACCTTTAATTATTATGTTTCTTATGTTTTATATCGTTTATATTATTTCTTCTATAAAATATAGAAACAATCCAATGATTTTAAAATATATAACTTTTTGTTATATGCTTTTGTTAATATTCATAATGGAAGTTTGTTTAACTTTATCAATAGCTTCACGAAGAAATCTTCTAGGAATTCTATCGGGATTTCTGTTTGTAATTGTCTGCTATTATCTCATGAGAACCGTTCCTAGAAAAATAAGAGAATCGGTAGAAAAAAGAGAACCATTTGTTCCTTTATCAGCTTTGTTTACAGAGAAAGTCTCTGATGGCCTCATTTTTATAGGGGGAACGGGAATTACTGCTTTTTTAGCACTATTTGATCGTTCGACAGGAAGTGATACTAGGGGGGCAATCAATACTATTGTCACACCTTTTGTGCCTGCGATTCTTTTATTTGCTGTATATGTCTTTTCTATTGACCTTCTGAGAGGCTATTATCTTTTTAAATATTCTGAACAATATCGGAAACAATTCGGCTACTCAGTTAAAGATTGGTATGGTGAAAAGTCGAAAGAATATAAAAAAAGCCAAAATAGTATGACAGAGTGAGAGGCATTCCAAAAGTTAGACACAAAATCTAACTTTTGGGGCTCTTTGTTTAGTACAAGAGTAGAGCAATTATAGAGGAGACAGTTGCCTTCTCTTTTATCTCCATTATTCAGATTTTTTTGCTCGTCAATCTGTCAATTAGATGATAATAAGAACACTGTTTATTTTGTAGAAATCTTATTATATTTCTATATTCTAAAAAGATAAAATTTTCTCCACTCATTCCCCCCCTTATGCTATAATAGTTTATAGAAAGTCGAGGGAATGATGAAGAAAATATTATTAGTGGTTGTGGCGCAGGGAGTGGCCTTGTTTGTGATAACGGGTCTGCTCTGTTATTTTATGCGAGGGGATTTTTTCTTCCGTGCTTTGGCGCCGATTTTTGGTCTGGCAGCTGGAGCCTTTCGCTTCTTGACAGCCATGGTGACAAAAGCGCTGGCTCCCAGTCTTTATGAGGATGGGAAGAAAAAGGAATAGTCTATATAAAATTAGGAGGTCTGGGAATATTGATTCCAGACCTTTTTTATAAAAGTGGTCACTAGAATAAAGACTTTTAATTTTTTTCAGAAAAAGGACAGGTAGAGGGGCTTTCCTAGGCTCTTTGTGGTAAAATAGTAACAGAATTAAAATTTTGGAGAGTAAAGATGAAACGTTCAATGTATGCGGGACGTGTTCGGAGTGAGCATGTCGGTCAGGAAATTACTTTGAAAGGTTGGGTTGCCCGCCGTCGCGATTTGGGAGGCTTGATTTTTATTGATCTGCGTGACCGCGAAGGCATTATGCAGCTAGTTATTAATCCTGAGAGTGTTTCAGATGAGGTCATGAAGACAGCTGAGAGCCTGCGCAGCGAGTTTGTCATTGAAGTGACTGGTAAGGTAGCCGCGCGTGAACAGGTCAATGACAAGCTGGCAACAGGAAGTGTAGAGCTTCACGTGGACAGTCTGACAGTACTGAATACTGCTAAAACAACTCCTTTTGAGATTAAGGACGGGATTGAAGCCAATGATGATACGCGCTTGCGCTACCGTTATCTGGATCTGCGTCGCCCAGAAATGCTGGAAAATCTCAAGTTGCGTGCTAAAGTGACTCATTCCATCCGCAATTACTTGGATGAGCTGGAGTTTATCGATGTGGAGACACCATTTTTGACCAAGTCAACGCCTGAAGGTGCGCGTGATTATTTGGTGCCGAGCCGGGTCAACCAAGGTCATTTCTACGCACTGCCTCAAAGTCCACAGATTACCAAGCAGCTGTTGATGAATGCTGGCTTTGACCGTTATTACCAGATTGTCAAGTGTTTCCGAGACGAGGACTTGCGTGGAGACCGTCAACCAGAGTTTACACAGGTGGACTTGGAAACTTCTTTCCTATCTGAGCAAGAAATCCAAGACATCACAGAAGGTTTGATTGCCCGTGTCATGAAGGAAACCAAGGGAATTGAAGTCACCTTGCCTTTCCCACGGATGAAATACGATGACGCCATAGCTCTCTATGGTAGCGACAAGCCAGATACCCGCTTTGACATGTTATTGCAGGACTTGACAGAACTTGTCAAGGATGTTGACTTTAAAGTCTTTTCTGAGGCACCAGCTGTCAAGGCGATTGTGATTAAGAATGCTGCTGACAAATACTCGCGTAAAGACATTGATAAGCTGACAGAGCAAGCCAAGCAGCATGGAGCCAAGGGACTTGCTTGGGTCAAATTCACTAGTGGAGAACTGGCTGGACCTGTTGCTAAGTTCTTGACAGACTTGTCAAGCGAGTTGACAGCTGCTTTACATCTTGAAGAAAACGACTTGGTTCTCTTTGTGGCAGATACCTTGGATGTTGCCAACGCAGCTCTAGGTGCTCTTCGTGTCCGCCTAGGCAAGGAATTAGGTTTGATTGATCCTGCTAAGTTTAACTACTTGTGGGTGGTAGATTGGCCAATGTTTGAGTGGTCGGAAGAAGAAGGCCGCTATATGAGTGCCCACCATCCATTCACTTTGCCTCAAAAAGATTCTGAGCAGGAGCTGGAAGGAGACCTGAGCAAGGTTCGTGCGATTGCTTATGATATCGTACTCAATGGCTATGAACTAGGTGGCGGTAGCCTACGGATCAACCAAAAAGATTTGCAAGAACGTATGTTTAAGGCTTTAGGCTTCTCAGCTCAAGAAGCGCAAGACCAGTTTGGCTTCCTTCTAGAAGCTATGGATTATGGTTTCCCACCGCATGGAGGTCTGGCTTTGGGTCTGGATCGCTTCGTCATGCTTTTAGCTGGTGAAGAAAACATCCGTGAAGTCATTGCTTTCCCTAAGAATAACAAGGCTTCTGACCCGATGACGCAAGCGCCAAGCTTGGTCGCTCCTGCACAATTAGAGGAATTAAGTTTACAAGTAGAATCACATGAAAAAGACTAGTTTGCGGAAACTTTTTCGCTATTATCTTCATCGCTTTGCCTACCATGTCAAGTTGCTAGAAGTCCTGAAAAGCATTTCGCGTGAAAAATATGATGAGAAAATCTCGGCTTCTCTGATATATGGTTTTCTCTCAGCGGTCGCGGTCAATTTCTTCTTTCAACCGGGGCATGTCTACTCAAGCGGGGCAACAGGTTTGGCGCAGATTGTCTCGGCTCTCAGCGGACGCTTTATCGGTTTTACTATTCCAGTTTCCATCACTTTTTATGCCATTAATATTCCGCTGATGATTTTGGCTTGGTACCAAATCGGACATAAGTTTACTGTCTTTACTTTCATCACGGTATCGATGAGTTCATTTTTCATCCACTTTGTTCCAGAGGTGACATTGACGACCAATCCCATTATCAACGCCCTGTTTGGAGGAGTTGTCATGGGAACGGGGATTGGTTTTGCCCTCAAGTCAAGCATTTCGAGTGGGGGAACGGATATTGTCAGTTTGACCATCCGTAAGAAAACTGGCCGCAATGTAGGTAGTATCTCCCTGATTGTCAATGGCATTATTATGCTGATTGCTGGTCTGACCTTCGGTTGGGAATACGCTCTCTACTCAATGATTACCATCTTTGTATCGAGCCGTGTAACGGACGCTGTCTTTACCAAGCAAAAGCGGATGCAAGCCATGATTATCACCAGTCATCCTGAAGTGGTGATTAACAAGATTCACAACAAACTCCACCGTGGTGCAACCATTATCAACGGGGCGGAGGGAACTTACAATCACGAGCAAAAGGCGGTGCTGATTACAGTCATTACGCGTGCTGAATTTAGCGAATTTAAGTACATCATGAAGCAGACGGATCCGACAGCCTTTGTCTCCGTATCTGACAACGTACATATTTTAGGAAGATTTGTAGAAGAGTAGTCTCGATTATCGACATTGTTAGCGGATCTTACTCAAACGCAATGCTTCCATTTATACATAAAAAAGGAACAAGTTCAGCTGGATGTCTTTCCATCTCAAAAGAACCTGTTCCTTTTTATATTTTTACTTTATTTCAGAACCAAGACTTGCTTAGCAGGAACTGTATAAGAGTCTGCTAGCGGGGCGATTGGTTTTTTAGCGCTAATATGCGGATACTGAAGGTGGATGCTTTGCTTGGTTTTGTTTTCATAAGTCGCTGCTTCAGTACCAAAGTTAATCAAGATGGTCAGCGCTTGCTTATCTTTTTGAATCTTATATTCAACGAGGCTAGGGCTGAGCCATTTGACCTGACAAGCTTTTTGAATAGCAGAGCTAGTTGCCAGAGTCAGAAGTGGGTGAGCCTTTCTAAAGGCAATGAGTTGCTTCAAAAATTCAATGTCTTCTGTATAGTGAAGAGAGCGCAGCCAGTCGAGCTTGTTGATCTCATCAGGCAGGTTGTAGGTGTTGTCAATCAGATTCTTGGTCCGATAAAATTCCTGGCCGCTGTGGAGGAAAGGAACTCCTTGTGCTAGGAGAACGATATGCAGTGCTAGACGAGAGTTGGCTAGGCGCTGACGGAGGCTGATATTTGGATTTTGAATATCAAAATAATCAAACACCGTTGCATTGTCATGGCATTCTACATAGTTGATCGCCTGATGAGGCGCTAGGAAATGTGGCTCTCCTGTCAGGCCGACATTGGCTGTCAGGACATTTTCTAGCCAGCTAGTCGCGTGCTCTTTGTCTAGTCGGCTACCTTGGACGATGGTTTGCTTGATCGTATCACGGAAATGATCGCTGAAGAAGCCATATTCAGCTAGTTGCTCAGCGTTGAATTGGTGAGCCAGAAGGTCGCTATCAAGTCCAGTCGGCATCTGCCATCCTTCTCCGTAAAGATAGATGTTTGGATAGATAGCTTTTAGTTCTTGAGCGATTTGCTTCATGGTGGTTATATCGAGGATGCCCATCAGGTCAAAGCGGAAACCATCAAACCCGTAGAGGCTAACCCATTGCTGGACGGATTGTTGGATATAATGCCGTACCATAGCTTTTTCACTGGCCACGTCATTTCCGCAGAAGGTACCGTTTGTCCGTATGCCTCGCTCGTCTAGACGATAGAAGTAGCCTGGCACAATCTTTTCAAAAGCATAGTTATCTGCTTCATAGACGTGATTATAGACAACATCCATGATGACGCTCATATCGGCCTTGTGATAAGCCGCAATCGCGTCTTGCAGTTCAAAGATACGGCTATAAGGGTTGTGCGGGTCGCTTGACAAACTGCCGTCAGGAACATTATACTGGACGGGATCATAGCCCCAATTATAAACGAGTTCGGGGTGTTTTTCGTCAACGCTACCAAAATCGTATACAGGCATAAGTTGGACGTGTGTAATGCCTAAATTCTGCAAGTATTTTAGCCCAAAGGTCTGGCCGTGTACGGTTGGAGATTCGGACAGAGAAGCAAATTTACCAGGCTGTGAAAAACCAGCTTCCTTTTGCATAGAGAAGTCTCGCACGCTCATTTCATAGATAACGGCTTCTGTTGGTTTTACTTGGCTGGTAGCCCGCTGAATAGGTCTGCTAATCTCTTTGCGGTCAATGACATAACTATGGCCAGAGTTGGCATCTGAAGAGAGGGCGTAGGGGTCATGTACTTCTACCCATTTTCCATTCACCTTGTGGATATAATAGTAGGCCTTGCCTTCTAAGTCCCCAAGGACCTGCGTATGCCAGACGCCCCTATCTTGCCTTTGGAGAGGAATAATCTGCTCTTCCAGATGCAGCAAGACTTTTTCTGAAATAGGAGCCCAAAGTTTGAAATCTGTTGCCTGAGGACTATAGCTAGCTCCCAAATCTCTTCCTTGGTAGCTAAATAATTCATCAAAAATTGGCTTTTGGACAATGTGGCGATACTGAAGAATGGTGTGATTGCGATCCTGATCATAGACTGTGTAGGATTCAGTCAAATCAATCGGATCATTGGTTGAAAGAGTGTAGATAATCTGGTGTTCTTGATTCTCAATTTTTTTGATGGTCAAAGGACTGGAGCTATGCTTGTCCTCTAGAGTGAAGTGGATAGAATAAGCGTCAAAGGACTTTTCCAATTCGATAGTGATGCTATTTTCATCATCTAAGTAGGCTTGGAAAATACGATAAACCATAAAATTTCTCCTTAACTAACGAGTAAGAATGCTGTGGGAGATGACTTGGCGATAGCAAGTATGCTTGTCATCCTTATTATCTTTAATGATTTGGAGCAAGGTACGGAAAGATTCCCTCCCCAACTCGAGGGTGTTGATATTAATGTAGGCATCTACATCAATGCGTGGTTTGATAGAGTCAAAAGTGATAATAGGGAAACGGTAGTCAATGTCTTTGAGATAGTGGAGAGCCCCTTCGGCAACCATACTATCCGATGTCACAAAGGCTTCGATTTCCTGAATAGGCATCTTTTCCATAATCTTATAACTGCTATCTTCCAAGAGGAAACCGAAAGAAAACTTGACGATGTTCTCATCGAGAGGAATACCTGCTTCTTCTAGGGCTTGTTTGTAGCCGGCAAACCGGTCTTGGGATACGACAAGCTCTTTATTCCCAGCTAGAAAGGCAATTTTTTTATAACCTTGATCTAGGAAATATTTGGTTGCATCATAGCCAGCCTTGATATTATCATTATCGACCAAAGAAACAAATGGTGACACTGCTTTCCCTAAAATCAAGAAAGGAAACTGGTTTTTAATCGCAAAGTCAACCAGCGGATCGTTTGGCTTAGAATAGAGAAAAATCAAACCATCGACGCGTTTTCCGAAAATCATTTGTTTGATATTTTCTAAACGACGCTCTTCGTCCTGTCCGGTGCTAATCTGAATGGCATAGTCATGTTCAGACGCGATGCGCGAAATCCCCCGCAAGACAGTTGGGAAGAATGGGTTTTGGTAAAAAAGATCCGAATCATCTGGCAGCACTAGGCCGATGACTTGGGTTGATTGGCTGACCAGACTTCTGGCATTGAGATTTGGATGATAGTCCAGCTCTTTCATAGCAGCACGAACCCGTTTTTTAGTTTCATCGCTGATAGTTGACTTGTTTTGTACGACGCGTGTCACCGTTGAGGGAGACACACCCGCTAGTTTCGCTACTTCTTTAATCGTAACGCGCATAATAACCTCCTAATTTCTGAAATCCTCATCGCGGAAATGTGTTTTGTAGAAAATAATCACCAAATAAAGAACAAACAAGATATTTTGGACGGTGATAATCGTAGGCAGGCTTTGCCCAAATAAGCCGCAGATAAGTCCGATAATCGTTGGTAATCCTAGGCAGTTGAGGATAAAATGATAGCATTCTTTAAAGGTTTTAAAAGAAAATAACCGTGATTTCTTGGTCAGATAGAGCAAGAAGGAAGCACCGATCGCTAGAAAGGCAAAGTTGATGCTAAAGAGGAAGCCTGCGGAGAGGACTAGAAAGAGGCTAATCACCAAGCGGTTTTGTTGGAACCAATCTTTAGAAATAGCTTTAGTCAGGGCTTCTTTGCTTTTCAGAGCCTTCTGGTCAATAGCTTGGTAGCGGATATTGGTCAGTTCTTTTCCTTCTTTAGTGATTTTAAGATTTTCTTTGTCGAAGTAAAGCGTCAGCTCCTTGCCTAATTTAAGCTCCTCGTGATGGCCGATAATGACGGTCCCAGCGGCATTGCGATGAATTCCTTCAGGATTTTCAGTGGTCAGCACATGGTCTTTCATCTGGGCATGATGGTCAAAGTCAATCATCACGTCTTCATCTAGAGTGTCAAAAGCCTTATCAACAAAGGTATCCAGAGCATAGCTCGTCAAAGACGCTGTCTGAATAGCCACAGGAATCAAAGACAGAGAAATCAAAAAGATGCTGGTAAAGATGAGCTGGAACCAGCTAAGCATCCGACGATTGGCGAAGGTTTTTCTAAAACCAATCAAGCTCGAAAAATAATTAAAAGGATAAGGTAACATAGCTGCCTCTTTCTAAAATTATAATCAGGTGGTGGCCAATAAAGAACTTATTGGCTGCCATATAACTATAATTGTCTTTAAATCAAAAACAGGGTGGGACAAGATTATCCCTTGTCTCCACCACTTGTTAAACCAGATACAAAATTCTTTTGCAGGAAGAAGAAGAGAATACAGATTGGTAGGGCAGTGAGAATTGCACCGGCAGCAAAGAAGGCAATTTTTTGATTCTTGACATCGCTGACGAAGGTACGAAGACCAACTGCAACCGTATAAAATTCTTTTTCACGAAGAAGGAAGCTAGAGAGGATGTAGTCTCCGAAAGGTCCCATGAAGGCCCAGAGAGCTTGCACAGCAATCATTGGACGAACGAGAGGCAGGACAATCTGCCAGAAACGTCTGAAATGACCAGCACCGTCTAATTTAGCTGACTCATCCAGAGACATAGGAACGGTATCGAAGTATCCTTTCATCAACCAAGCATTCATTGGAATACCACCACCCACATAAAGGAAGATGAGGAACCAGCTTTGGTTAAGGGCATTGAGCATCAGCGCCATAACGAAGAAGGCGGTCAGAGCTGCAATGGTTGGTACCATTTGGATAATCAAGAAGAAGACCAAACTTTGCTTTCTAGCGATGAAATTGTAACGGCTATAAGCATAGCCTGCAAGTACCACTATACTGGTTTGGACAATCATTGTCAAGACGGCAATGATGATAGTATTAAAGTACCATGTACCATATAGAGTCTCTGAGAAGAGACGAGAGAAGTTTTCCAGACTAAAGTTGATGTCTGTGTCTAGCTTGAAGGCTACGACATTCCCCGTCTTGAAAGCAGACATGATCGTGATCAAGAGCGGGTAGAGAATGATAATGGAAAGCACTACAAGGTAGAGATAGGTCAAACTATGGTTGATAAAACGTTTAAATTTAACAGAACTATTCATCTTATACATCCTCCATATCAAATGCGTGTAGTTTCTTGAAGGCAATCATAGAGATAGAGATGACGATGATGGAGATGATGAGGGTAACGGCCGCCGCCATTGAATATTGTGGTGCTGTACCTGTGGTCAATCGATAAATCCAAGAGATCAGGATATCAGTTGAACCGGCTCCTCCACCGACACTACCAGGACCACCTGCATTGAAGAGGTAGATGATTGAGAAGTTATTAAAGTTAAAGGTGTATTGACTGATCAAAGTTGGTGCCGCAACTGCCAAGATCATTGGGAAAGTGATGTTGCGGAATTTCTGCCAAGCATTGGCTCCGTCGATGTAGGCTGCTTCGTAAAGGTCATTTGGAATAGACTGCAAAATACCCAAGGTCAGGACGTAGATATAAGGGAATCCAAGCCAACCTTGCATCATGATAAGGGCAATCTTAGTCCAAGTCGGATCAGTCTTCCACGGAATCAGATGTCCATTCAAGAAAGGAAGAACCTTGCCGAGAAGTGGGATAACCTGAGTATTGATGGCCCCGATACTATCGTTGAACATATTTGAGAAAGTCAGGATAGTGATAAAGGCTGGAACTGCCCAAGGAAGCAAGAAGATAACACCGAAGATGCGTTTTCCTTTGATGAATGGTTGGTTGGCAATAATAGCAGTGAAAATACCGATTACGATTTGTAAAGTAGAGGCTGCCAGTGCCCAGATGATAGTCCAAGTCAAGACAGAACCAAAGGCCGCACGGAAGGTGCTCAATTGCCAAATGTTAGCAAAGTTGGTAAAGCCAACCCAATCCAAGAGTTTATTTGGTGGCAAGTGTTTGAAATCATAGTTTGTAAAGGCGATCAAGAGTGTTACCAATACAGGGAAAATGATGGCAAAGGTCATCGCCAAATAAGAAGGAATAATCAGCAAGTAAGGGAAGCCATTTTCATAGATTCCGTTCGTCATTTCCTTTAAGGTAGTATGAACAGGATAATCATTGTTCCACTGCTTGGCAACTGTACGGGCATCCTTCAAGTTAAATCCATAGAAAATCAGGAAAAATGCCACAAGGATGAGGTGGAAGGCACCGCGGATCAGCATGAAGAGTGAGTTGTCCCCACGGACTTCACCAAGAGTGATGAGATTTTCAATTTCTGGTAGGGCAATAGCTACGAAATAAGCTAAAAATGCAACCGTAACCCCAAGAAAGATGTATCCTTTGGCCTTTTGATCATTATAGATTTGCCCCAACCCTGGAATGAGGGAGCGCAACATGGCTTGTTTGGGATCTTTTTTTGTCATTGTAGTCTCCTTAGATACGAGAAAGATTGAGGAAGTGTAGCAAGTACAAGTCCTAATCCGAGTTTTTCTTATTAGAAGATAGAATAAAGCCTCATTCTATCAAACAAGGGGTAGGGAAAATTCCCACCCCTTTATTTTAGTCTGCTTATTTGTTGCCGAATTTTTGATCGATAGTTTCTTTGATCAATTTAACAGCATCTTCAGCTGCAGTTTTAGCATCTTTCTTGCCGCTTACAGCATCGAAGAGCATGTTCTTAGCTGGATCCCAAACAGTACTCATTTCAGAGATGTTTGGCATTGGTTCTGCAGATTTAAATTGTTTAACAACCGCGTCTGTCAATTCATCTTTCTTGCTTACAGCGTATTCACGTGCTTCTGTGTTAGCAGGAACTTCGTTTGTTGCATCGTAAAGAGCTTTTTGTTGTGCAGTTGATGCAAGGAAGTTAACGAATTTTTGTGCGCCGTCAACGTTCTTAGAACCAGCAGGGATGACCCAAGCTTTACCACCACCAAAGGCTTTGTATTCTTTTCCGTTTGGAAGTGTTGGGATAGTTGCTACGCCGTAGTTTACTTTAGCTTCTTTAAGAGATGCAGCTTTCCAAGGTCCGTCGATGATTGCAGCAGTTTTTCCACCTTGGAATTGAGTTTGGATCAAGTTAGAAGCGCCTTCTGTATCTTGCATACCTTTAGGCCATTTTTCATACCAAGTTTTAGCGTATTCAATTCCTTTGATAGAACCTTCGTTAGCCAAACCGATATCTTTAGGATCTGTACCGTCTTTACCGAAGACATAAGCACCGTTTCCAGCAAGAAGACCGTAAGCGTAGTAGAAGTTTGTCCAGTCAGCGAGGAATGCAGATGTTTTGCCATCTTCGCCTTCGAAAGCATACTTGCTATCTTTAGCCAACTCTTCAAGTTCAGCAAATGTTGTAGGAGCTTTTTGGATCAAGTCTTTGTTGTAGTACATTACCAAAGTCTCGATAACAGCAGGAGCACCGTAAGTAGTTCCATCGATTGTTACAAGAGATTTAGTAGTGTCATCAGCTTTTGCATCTTTGCCCAACTCAACTTCTGAAAGCTGTCCGTCAGCACCTAGGCTTCCTACGCGGTCGTATGGTGCCATCATAACATCTGGAGATTTACCAGATTGGTTGTCAAGTGAAAGGTTATCAAGACCTGTAAGAGCATCACCAGTTTTGATAGTGACCTTTGTTCCGGTTTCTTTTTCATAAGCCTTCGCAGCTTCTTCCATGTAGCTCTTGTAGCCTTCGTCTACATATGCAGTGAGCTCATTGCTTGCAGCAGTTTCTTTTTTAGAAGATTTGCTACCGCAGGCTGTCAAAATAAAACCTGCTAAAGCAACAGTACCGAGAACAGCAACGCTCTTCAACATTTTGTTTTTCATGATTATTCCTCCTAAAGAATAAAAATATAATATCATCTAAGAACACGCTTGCATAGCGCAAACGTTTTCTTGAATTTAAAATAATTTTAGCACAAAAGGTAAACGCTTGCAAGCGTTTTTAAGAAAATTTTAAAAAATTTTTAAGGAAAGAATGTTAATTTAGATAATATATAAGGAAAGAAAATGGAAATCTATGGTATAATAAATAAAAAAAGTTTTTTAAAAAGCTTGCACTTGAAAAAAAAATAGGTTATAATTCAAGCAACGCAAACGTTTTCGCTAAATAAAGTAGGAAACAAGCATGAAAAAATTTTTGAGGTGTTACATATGAAAGCGAGACAAAGTGGTGTATTGATGCACATTTCCTCTTTGCCAGGCAAGTACGGGATTGGTTCTTTTGGTCAGTCTGCCTATGATTTTGTGGATTTCTTAGTTAGAACGAAGCAACGTTATTGGCAAATCTTGCCTTTGGGAACTACCAGTTATGGTGATTCTCCTTACCAGTCTTTCTCAGCCTTTGCAGGAAATACTCACTTTATTGATTTAGATTTCTTGATCGATGAAGGCCTGCTGACAGAAGAAGATCTAAAAGATGTTGATTTTGGTGATGATCCAAAAGCTGTGGATTATGCAAAAGTATTTGAAGCACGTCGTCCTCTTTTGGAAAAAGCGGTTGCTCGTTTCCTTGAAGTTGGCGATCTTGACAAATTCCGTCACTTTGTTGCGGAAAATGCAGCTTGGTTGGAGCTTTTTGCGGAATACATGGCTATTAAAGAGCATTTTGATCTGAAAGCTTGGACAGAATGGCCAGATGAAGCGATTCGTCGTCGTCAACCAGAAAGCTTGGCTAGCTACCGTGAGAAATTGGCAGACAAGCTGGAGTACCATCGTGTAACTCAATATCTCTTCTTTAAACAATGGCTAGAACTCAAGAAATATGCCAATGACCATCACATCGAAATCGTTGGAGACATGCCAATCTATGTAGCTGCTGACAGCGCAGATGTTTGGGCTCAGCCTCACTTCTTCAAGACAGATAAGCAAGGTCGCCCAGTCAAGGTTGCTGGCTGCCCACCAGATGAATTTTCAGAGACTGGCCAATTGTGGGGTAACCCAATTTATAATTGGGATGCCATGGATCAAGATGGTTATGCTTGGTGGATTGAGCGTCTTCGCGAAAGCTTTAAGATTTACGACATTGTTCGGATTGACCACTTCCGTGGCTTTGAGTCTTATTGGGAAGTGCCAGCTGAGTCTGACACAGCGGCTACTGGTCACTGGGTCAAAGGTCCAGGTTATAAGCTGTTTGCCGCAGTGAAAGAAGCTTTAGGTGATTTGAACATTATTGCAGAGGACCTTGGATTCATGACGGATGAAGTCATTGAATTGCGTGAACGAACTGGCTTCCCAGGTATGAAGATTCTGCAATTCGCTTTCAATCCAGATGATGAAAGCATCGATAGTCCACACTTGGCGCCACATAATTCTGTAATGTACACTGGTACTCACGACAATAATACTGTATTGGGCTGGTATAAGGATGAGATAGATGATCCAACCCGTGAATACATGGCTCAGTACACCAACCGCAAAGAATACGAAACGGTGCCACATGCAATGCTTCGTACAATCTTTGCTTCTGTTAGCTACATGGCTATCGCGACAATGCAAGATTTGTTAGAGCTAGATGGCTCTGCCCGCATGAACCTGCCTTCTACAATTGGTGGTAACTGGGCATGGCGGATGACAGCTGAAGAGCTAAATCCGATTGTGGAAGGTCAGCTTTATCATTTGACTAAGGTCTATCGTCGTCTGAATACGGACTTACTTTCATAAGACAATAAATTTCAATATTTTCTAATACTAGGAGAAAACATGTCAAACTTACAAACATATATCCAAAAAACTTATCAAAAGCAAATTGCTGATTGTAGCAATGAAGAGCTTTATCTGGCTCTCTTGAACTACACAAAATTAGCGAGCGCTCAAAAGCCAGTCAATACTGGTAAAAAGAAACTCTACTACATCTCTGCTGAGTTTCTGATTGGTAAACTCTTGTCAAACAACTTGATTAACCTTGGTCTTTACGACGATGTGAAAAAAGAACTTGCCGCTGCTGGTAAAGACTTGATCGAAGTTGAAGAAGTAGAATTGGAACCATCTCTTGGTAATGGTGGTTTGGGCCGTTTGGCAGCCTGCTTCTTGGACTCTATCGCAACCTTGGGTCTCAATGGTGACGGTGTGGGTCTTAACTACCACTTCGGTCTTTTCCAACAAGTTCTTAAAAATAATGAGCAAACAACTATTCCAAACTTCTGGTTGACAGAGCAAAACTGGTTGGTTCGCTCAAGTCGTAGCTACCAAGTGCCATTTGCACACTTTACCTTGACATCAACTCTTTACGATATTGATGTTCCTGGTTACAAGACAGCTACTAAAAACCGTTTGCGCTTGTTTGACTTGGATTCAGTTGATTCTTCAATCATCAAAGAGGGAATCGAATTTGACAAGACAGATATCGCTCACAACTTGACTCTTTTCCTTTATCCAGATGATAGTGACAAGCAAGGTGAATTGCTCCGTATCTTCCAACAATACTTCATGGTTTCAAACGGTGCACAATTGATCATCGACGAAGCAATCGAAAAAGGAAGCAACTTGCATGACCTTGCAGACTATGCAGTTGTACAAATCAACGATACTCACCCATCACTGGTTATTCCTGAGTTAATCCGTCTTTTGACTGCACGTGGTATCGAGCTTGATGAAGCAATCTCAATCGTGCGTAGCATGACTGCCTACACAAACCACACTATCCTTGCTGAAGCCCTTGAAAAATGGCCTCTTGAATTCTTGCAAGAAGTGGTTCCTCACTTGGTACCAATCATCGAAGAATTGGATCGTCGTGTCAAAGCAGAATACAAAGATCCAGCTGTTCAAATCATTGACGAGAGTGGCCGTGTTCACATGGCACACATGGATATCCACTATGGCTACAGCGTCAACGGGGTTGCAGCACTCCACACTGAAATCTTGAAGAACTCTGAGTTGAAAGCTTTCTACGATATTTATCCAGAGAAATTCAACAACAAGACAAATGGTATCACATTCCGTCGTTGGCTCATGCACGCTAACCCACGTTTGTCCAGCTACTTAGATGAACTTCTTGGTCGCGATTGGCACCATGATGCTGCTAAGTTGGAAGGTCTACTTGACTTTGCTGGCAAGCAAGAAGTGAAAGAAAAGCTGGAAGGCATCAAGTCTCACAACAAGCGTAAATTGGCTCGTCACTTGAAGGAAGCTCAAGGTGTAGAAATCAATCCAGATTCTATCTTTGATATCCAAATCAAGCGTCTACACGAGTACAAACGCCAACAAATGAATGCATTGTATGTCATCCACAAGTACTTGGACATCAAGGCTGGTAACATTCCTGCTCGCCCAATCACTGTCTTCTTTGGTGGTAAGGCAGCGCCTGCTTACACAATTGCCCAAGACATCATTCACTTGATTCTTTGCTTGTCAGAAATCATTGCGAAAGACCCAGCAGTGGCACCACACTTGCAAGTGGTTATGGTTGAGAACTATAACGTTACAGCATCAAGCTTCTTGATTGCAGCTGGTGATATTTCTGAGCAAATTTCACTTGCTTCTAAAGAAGCTTCAGGTACTGGTAACATGAAATTCATGCTCAACGGTGCTTTGACACTTGGTACTATGGATGGTGCTAACGTGGAAATCGCTGAGTTGGTTGGCAAAGACAACATCTACATCTTTGGTGAAGATTCAGAAACAGTTATCGACCTTTACGCAAAAGCAGCCTACAAATCAAGTGAATTTTACGCTCGTCCAGCTATCAAACCGTTGGTTGACTTTATCATCAGCGATGCGGTTCTTGCGGTAGGTAAGAAAGAACGTTTGGAACGTCTTTACAACGAATTGATTAACAAAGACTGGTTCATGACGCTTCTTGACTTGGAAGACTACATCAAAGTTAAAGAGCAAATGCTTGCTGACTACGAAGACCGCGATGCATGGTTGGATAAAGTGATCGTTAACGTTGCAAAAGCTGGGTTCTTCTCAGCAGATCGTACAATCCAACAATACAATGACGAAGTATGGCATTTGGATAACTAATAAATTGAATAACTTAAAAAGCCTAGACAGTCCTGTCTGGGCTTTTCTCGTGTTAGAAGACTCGAGTAAGTAGCCTTGGAGGATAAGCTTTTCTGGTAGATAGAGCTTTTAAAATCGTAGCAGACCTTGTCTCTTGTCAGTCTTTTCTTTTGGGTGTATAATAGGAAAAAGTATTTCTTTACAGGAGGTTGTTATGAAAAAGAAACCAATTTATCTCTATGTCTTACTGGGGTTAGAAACAGTAGGCACTTTGTGGGGGCTTATTTCGAAGTTCTCCTCTTCAAATGATGCCGTGGAAACCTTGCTAAAAGGGGTTAATGAGCCAGCAAAATCTCAGTATGCAACTTACTTTAGTAAGAGCGCTGAACTGTCAGGTTCGCTAATAAATAATATTTTCTTTTATGTTGGCTTGCTTCTTTTGATTGCAGCTTGGTTCTTTGTTTTTAAGAAAGATATTTTCAAAGCAAATCTTATTTACATCGCGAACGTTCTTATTGGCCTGATTGGAACAGCGTATGGTTATGTGGTAGCAAAAGGGATTGCAACGTCTTCTTTTTCAGATCCATCCTTACTCTCATCTCAGCTGCTGGGACTGAACTTCACTATTGGCTTCTCTGTTGTGATTAGTCTTATCTTCCTTTCCATCGTTATCTTTAAGTTGATCAAGCAGCAAAAGGAAGCTGAGAGTGTAGAAGTGGCTGAAGAAGATTAAGATTTAGCAAATAACATTTACTGCTGATAAGCTAGATAAGCGGATAAATGTTATTTTTTGGAATGGAGCAAATAAACATGAAAGTTTCCTTAGTTTATATCAGCTTGAGTGGCAATACAGAGAGTTTTGTCCGTCGTTTGAGCGACTATTTATTAGAGCAGCATCCGAGTTTAGAAATTGAGAAAATTCACATCAAAGACTTAGTGAAAGAGGGGCATCCGTTCTTTGAAATGGCCAATCCCTTCATCACTTTTCTACCGACCTATCTGGAAGGTGGTAATGGTGTGGATAATGGCGATGTCGAAATTCTCACGACGGATGTAGCCGATTTTATTGCCTATGGGCAAAATGCTAGCAAGTGTTTTGGAGTTGTTGGAAGTGGCAACCGTAATTTTAACAATCAATACTGTCTGACCGCTAAGCAGTATAGCCAACGTTTCGGTTTCCCGATTTTAGCTGATTTTGAAATGCGTGGTATGCTAGGCGATATTAAAAAAGTAGCTGGCATTATCGAGGAATTGTACGGAATAAAAGCATAAGTAAAAAGCCGTTCGATCAATATTTTTGACCAAGCGGCTTTTGTTTCTATTCTTGACTTGTTTGCTTGCCGGCGATAGTTTCGACCAGCTCTTTTGAATATAAAATTCCTAAACGGTAGTTTTTGTTAACGTAAGCTATAAGGTCATTTTGGTTTTCACTAGTAGCCATTTTTTCTTGGAGTTCTTGTCGAAAATGATCACTTTTTAGGAGTTCCTGCTGCAGCAAAATCTGCAACTTTACCTTTTCTCTTTTGTTGTACAAAAAGAGAATGACCAAGCTAAGGGCAACTAAAATATAAGCAGTTTCATTCATAAAATATCTCTTCCTAAGAAAACCTCCCAAAACTGGAAGGTTTGTGTAGGGTTACATTTTTTCTGGTGCTTCTACACCAAGCATGCGGAGAGCTTCCTTCAGTACAACAGCAGTAGTATAGCTGAGAGCTAGACGGCTGTCGCGTTCAGGATTTTCATCCAAGATGCGAGTGTGAGCATAGTATTTATTGAAAGCTTGAGCTAGGCTGATCGCGTATTTGGCAATCAGAGAAGGTTCAAAGTTATCGGATGCACGTTTGACTACGCGAGCGAAGTCTTGGAGAAGTTTGATAATTTCCCAACTTTCAGCATCGTTGAGATTGTAGTTAGCATCAAGACTTGGCTTGAAGTCTGCTTTGCGCAGGATAGACTGGATACGCGCGTAGGCATATTGCACATACGGTCCAGTTTCACCTTCAAAGGAAACCATGGCTTCCAAATCAAAGTCATAACCATTGCGGCGGTCAGTCTTAAGGTCGTAGAATTTAACGGCACCGACACCAACTGCATGGGCGACAGCTTCTTTGTTTTCCAGATTTGGATTTTTCTCTTCGATTTGAGCTTTTGCACGGCTGATCGCTTCTTGCAGAGTTGGTTCCAGAAGGATGATGTTTCCTTTACGTGTTGAAAGTTTTTGGCGGTTCTTCGTAACCAGACCAAAGTCCACGTGGATCATGTCATCGCTCCAGTCAAATCCCATCTTCTTAAGGACGGCCTTGAGTTGACGGAAGTGGTTTGATTGTTCTTGACCAACGACATAAACGTTCTTGACGAAGTTGTAAGTGCGTGCACGGTACATAGCAGTGGCAATATCACGGGTGATGTAAAGTGTAGCACCGTCTGATTTTTTAATCATAGCTGGTGGGAGATTGACATCATCCAAGTCTACAATGCTAGCGCCTTTTGATTCTTTCAGGAGACCCTTGTCTTCCAGAATTTTCACGGCCTCGTCCATCTTGTCATTGTAGAAGGCTTCTCCGTTTAAGCTATCGAATTCAACGCTGAGCAATTCATAGATGCGGTTAAATTCAACGAGACTTTCGTCACGGAACCATTGCCAGAGTTCTGTTGCTTCTGGATCGCCATCTTCCAGTTTCTTGAACCAGAGGCGGCCTTCGTCGTCCAAGGCTGGATCGTTTTCGATTTCAGCATTGATGCGGACGTAAAGTTGCAAGAGTTCATCGATTGGGTTGGCTTCAACGGCTTCCTTGTTGCCCCACTTCTTGTAGGCAACCATGAGAAGACCGAATTGCTTGCCCCAGTCACCTAAGTGGTTGATCTTGATGGTATTGTAGCCCATCTTGCGGAAGATATTAGACAAGGCATCACCGATAACGGTTGAACGCAAGTGACCGACAGAGAAAGGTTTTGCAATGTTAGGGCTGGAAAGGTCAATTGTGATATTTCCGCCCTGACCTTCGTTCTGTTGACCATAGTCAGCGCCTTCCTTGATGACTTCTTTGATAACTTGATCAGAGATTTTAGCTTTGTTGAGGAAGAAGTTGACATAAGGTCCAGTTGCGACAACTTTTTCAAAATGACTTGGGTCGATCTTTTCAGCAATATACGCAGCGATAGCTTGAGGAGCCTTGCGTTCTACTTTTGCAAGTGAGAAAGCTGGGAAGGCAATATCTCCAAGATCGGAACTTTTCGGTTGCTCTAGTAGGTTAGAGATAGCGGTTTGGTCCAAGCTGTCAATAACTTTAGCCAACTCGCTAGCGATTAATTGTTTATTATCCATATTTGCTCCTTTGGGTCTTTTGTTACTATTCTATCATATTTTATGAGGAATCTTCAATTTTTTTGGTATAAGATAGATTTTTTGATATAATTGAGAGTATAAATATTCAGTCAATGAGGTCGAGTATGAGAAAAAGCGAGCGTCATCAGCTTATTAAATGGATGATCAAGGAAGAAAAGTTAGGAACACAAAAGGATATTCAAAAAAGACTGGAAGACGAGGGGATATTTGTAACCCAAACAACCCTCTCGCGGGACCTAAGAGAGATTGGCCTGACCAAGCTGAAGAAAGACGGGCAAGTCTACTATGTGCTGGCTCATGAAGCAGAGGAGTTGGACTTAGCTGGATTTTTGGCCAGTCATGTTCAGGCTGTTTCTAGAGCGGAGTTTACGCTGGTTTTCCGTACAGGACTGGGCGAAGCGACGGTCTTGGCAAATGTGGTAGATGGTTCGCTGGATAGTCGGATTTTAGGAACCGTTGCAGGGGCCAATACCTTGCTTGTGATTTGCCGGGATCAGGAAGCGGCTAGAGAAATCGAGATGAGTGTCAAAGAAAGTATGGAATAGCCAAAAGCTTAGATTGACGGAGAGGTTTGAGACGGAAGTCCTGACCTCGTTTATTTTTAGAAAGGATAGAGATGGCAGTAGAAAAGTTATCGCCAGGCATGCAGCAGTATTTGGATATCAAAAAGGACTATCCAGATGCTTTCTTGCTCTTTCGGATGGGGGATTTCTATGAGTTGTTTTATGATGATGCGGTCAATGCCGCCCAGATTTTAGAGATTTCTCTCACCAGCCGCAATAAAAATGCTGAAAATCCCATTCCCATGGCTGGAGTTCCCTATCATTCGGCTCAGCAGTATATTGATGTTTTGGTCGAATCAGGCTATAAGGTAGCGATTGCGGAGCAGATGGAAGATCCCAAGGAAGCCAAGGGAGTTGTTAAGCGGGAGGTCGTTCAGGTTATCACGCCGGGGACGGTGGTGGACTCCACTAAGCCGGATTCTGCGAATAACTTTCTGGTGGCTCTGGATTACTCAGGCGGCCTCTATGGTCTGGCTTATATGGACTTGGTGACCGGTGAGTTTCAGGTGACCAGTCTAGAGGATTTTGCCTTGGTCTGCGGGGAAATCCGCAATTTGAAAGCTAGGGAAGTGGTGCTGGGCTATGCCTTGCCGGAAGCTGAGGAGCAGGTTTTGGCTGGACAGATGAACCTTTTGCTGTCCTATGTACAGGCGGCCTTGGACGATGTCCAGCTGCTGGGCGAGGAACTGTCTCCTATGGAGCGTCAGGCAGCGGGGAAATTGCTGGAGTATGTGCACCGGACCCAGATGAGGGAGCTCAGCCATTTGAAGAAGGCCCAGCATTATGAAATCAAGGACTTTCTGCAAATGGATTATGCCACCAAGGCGAGTCTGGATTTGACAGAAAATGCTCGCTCAGGCAAGAAGCACGGCAGTCTTTATTGGCTGATGGACGAGACTAAGACGGCCATGGGCGGTCGCATGCTGCGCTCTTGGATTCAGCGTCCGCTGATTGATGAAGCGCGAATTAGCCAGCGGCAGAATGTCGTCGAGGTTTTTCTAGATCATTTCTTTGAGCGAAGTGATTTGACAGAAAGCCTCAAGGGAGTCTATGATATTGAGCGGTTGGCCAGTCGAGTTTCCTTTGGTAAGACCAATCCCAAGGATCTGCTGCAGCTGGCAGCAACATTGAGCAATGTGCCTCAGATTAAGGCTATCTTGCAAGGGATTGGCAGTCCGCATCTAGCTCGTTTGATTGAGGGCTTGGATCCTATTCCAGAGTTGGCAGTCTTGATTAGCTCGGCCATTTCGCCGGATGCACCTCATATCATCACTGAGGGCAATATTATTCGGACTGGTTTTGATGAGACCTTGGATCAGTATCGGCTTGTGCTGAGGGAGGGGACCGGATGGATTGCAGAGCTGGAAGTTAAAGAACGTGCCAACAGTGGCATCAGCAATCTGAAGATTGATTACAACAAAAAAGATGGTTACTATTTCCACGTAACCAATTCCCAGCTGGCTCATGTGCCTAGTCATTTCTTCCGCAAGGCGACCCTGAAAAATTCTGAGCGTTTCGGAACGGAGGAGCTGGCACGAATTGAAGGTGAGATGTTGGAGGCGCGTGAAAAATCTGCCAACTTGGAATACGAGATTTTCATGCGGATTCGCGAGGAAGTTGGCAAATATATCCAGCGCTTGCAGGCCTTGGCACAAACGCTGGCAGCTGTGGATGTCCTGCAGAGCTTTGCTGCGGTGGCAGAACAGCAGCATTTGGTGCGTCCCGTCTTTACTGCGGAGCGCCGTCTGCAGATTGAAAAAGGTCGTCATCCTGTTGTGGAAAAGGTCATGGGTGCCCAAAGCTACATTCCAAATAGTATTCTGCTGGATCAGGAAACAGACATCCAGCTGATTACTGGGCCTAATATGAGTGGGAAATCGACCTATATGCGCCAGCTGGCGATCATCGTCATTATGGCTCAGATGGGCTCTTATGTGCCCGCTCAGTCTGCCAGTCTGCCACTATTCGACGCGATTTTCACGCGCATCGGTGCAGCGGATGATTTGGTGTCTGGCCAGTCCACTTTTATGGTGGAGATGATGGAGGCCAATCGGGCCATTCGGCAGGCCAGCAAGCGTTCGCTCATTCTCTTTGATGAGCTGGGCCGTGGGACGGCGACTTACGATGGGATGGCGCTGGCTCAGGCTATTATCGAGCACATTCATCACTATACTGGGGCCAAAACCCTCTTCGCCACCCACTATCATGAGCTGACAGCCTTAGAGGATAGTCTGGAGCATTTGGAAAATGTCCATGTGGCAACCTTGGAAAAGGACGGACAGGTGACTTTCCTGCATAAGATTGAGCCGGGTCCGGCTGACAAGTCCTACGGAATTCATGTGGCGAAGATTGCCGGACTTCCTGAGAAATTACTAGAGCGGGCGGATAACATTTTGAGTCATTTGGAGAGTCAGGACACTGGACTAGGCTCAGAGCTTCCTGCTGCATCCAGACCGAAGCAGTCACAAGTGGCTGAGCAGATGTCTCTTTTCGCAGAAGGACCGGAAAATCCAGTCCTGAATGAACTACGAGACTTGGACATCTATAATATGACTCCCCTGGAAGTCATGGCAGCGGTAGCCGAGCTCAAGAAAAAGCTGTAAAAACAAGAGGCTGGGACAAAAGTCCTAGCCTCTCAATTGTCTTTGGATTGTCGAGCAAGACGCAGTGGTTGAGTGGGCTCTACTAGGCTGATTTCATCAGCTTTTACAGCCCTACTCAACTGTGCGGAGGTGGGACGACGAAATCGAATTCTAACGAATTATCGATTTCTGTCCCACTCTCTTTTATTTCTCACGATTTGCTAGACAAATTGCTATTGATCTTTTGAATTTTGCGGTAGGTGTGGTAGTAGATGATTCCTGAAATAATTAGATAAATGAGGGTGAATTCCCCGACGGCAGTCAGTGTTAGGCTGAGTATTTTTTCTCTTGGGAAAAATCCAGCTAGATTAGCCAAAAGTGCAAAGCTCAGAATCATCACACCATAGTGGCTGACGATGGAGCGCAGGATGCTCCAGTCTTTTTGGAAGAAACTTCCGCTCCACCTAAAAATAGCTCCCATGATAAACCAGATAAGCAGACAGTAGAGCATGATGAGGGAAACATGGACATGCTGGCTCAAAAAGAAGTGGCCGATAGGAGAGCGAGGGTGCAGCGGTAGATAAGCTGGATTGTAAAAATAAGAAACAATCATGGAGAAGAAGAGACCGATGAAAATCCCTCCAATCCCTCCGAAAAAGAGTTTTTTAAGACGAGTTTTCATAATTGCAACCTTTCTTTGATAGATTTGAGATAACGGCGAGACGAGTATGTCTGGTCGCCGTTTTTCAGAAATATTTGGATCAGGCCATTTGGAGTCAGCTTGAGATGGCTGATTTGTCGACTGTTGATAATCTCCGATTGAGAAATCTGCAGAAAATAGTCCGGCAGGACCTGCAGCAACTGATAAAGAGCTTGTTGAGCTCGGTAGCCGTCTTTTGCTGTTCGGACTCGGACCTGACGATTTTCTGTATAGATTCGGTGGATTTCCTTAGCATCCAGCAAATAGATTTCGTCCTCTTTCTTGACATGAATCTTGTCCTCTTTGCCTAGATGTTGAGCAAAGTGGACCAATTCCTGAATACTTTCTGTCATGATGCGAGCCTCAATGCTGACGGAGTCCTCGGTGACTTGAGAATCGATTCTTAGCTTAACTTTCATAACTTCCTCCTTTCCCCTTTATTAAACCGCAACTTAGCAGCGAAAACAAGCCCTTTTGTCTATGTGGCAGCTATTTGTGTCTATCTGGTTGGGCTGGCGAGCAGAATGGTCAAGACAAGGCTGCCCTCTGCTAGAAAGAGTCCAATGTGTTATAATAGATAGCAGAACAAATACGGAGAACAAGATGTCAAAAATTATCGAACTTCCAGAAATTCTGGCCAATCAGATTGCGGCCGGTGAAGTCATTGAGCGGCCTAGCAGCGTGGTCAAGGAGCTAGTGGAAAATTCAATTGATGCGGGTGCAAGCCAGATTACCATCGAAATCGAAGAGGCCGGACTCAAGAGCATTCAGGTGACGGATAATGGCGAGGGCATTGACCACCAAGATGTCCCTCTGGCCCTTCGACGCCATGCGACCAGTAAAATCAAGAAGCAAGCGGATCTCTTTCGGATTCGGACGCTGGGTTTCCGAGGTGAAGCTATTCCTTCCATTGCTTCTGTCTCACGTTTTACCATTGAAACAGCGACTGAATCTGGCCAGCACGGGACTCTGCTAGTTGCCCAAGGCGGTGAGATAGAAGAGCACGAGCCGACCAGCAGTCCGATAGGAACGAAAATCAAGATAGAAGATCTTTTCTTTAACACCCCAGCCCGGCTCAAGTATATGAAGAGCCAGCAGGCTGAGCTGTCCCATATCGTTGATGTGATTAATCGGCTTAGTCTGGCCCATCCGGAAGTGGCTTTCACCCTTATCAGTGACGGCCGCGAAATGACACGGACTGCCGGCAGTGGCAATCTGCGTCAGGCTATTGCGGGCATCTATGGTCTGGCAACAGCTAAGAAAATGGTGGGAATCTCTGCTTCGGATTTGGATTTTGAGGTGAGTGGCTATGTTAGTCTACCTGAGCTGACTCGTGCGAATCGTAACTATATTACCATCCTCATCAACGGCCGCTATATTAAGAATTTCCTGCTCAATCGTGCTATTTTGGACGGCTACGGCAGCAAGCTTATGGTAGGTCGCTTTCCACTCGCGGTCATCAATATTCAGATTGATCCCTATCTAGCTGATGTCAATGTTCATCCGACCAAGCAGGAGGTGCGCATTTCTAAAGAGCGCGAACTCATGGCCTTGATTTCACAAGCCATTGCGACTAGTCTCAAGGAGCAGGACCTTATCCCAGATGCTTTGGAAAATCTAGCCAAATCAACTGTTAAGCGTGCCAATAAGCCTGAACAGACCAGCCTTCCCCTTAAAGAAAATCGCCTCTACTACGATAGGGAGCAGAATGATTTCTTCCTCAAGCCGCAGGTGGCTGAGCAGCAGCTATTCTTTGAAGAATCAGCGGAGCCTGTTCATGAAGCGACAGATGAAAAAGCAGAACCGCCACAATCAACTTCGGTCAAATTCGCAGAGAGAAAGCCAGTCAGCTATGACCAACTAGACCATCCAGAGCTAGACCAGGCCAGTCTGGAGCGGGCTGTGGATAAGTTGGAACAGGAAGAGAAATCAAGCTTCCCAGAGTTAGAATATTTCGGCCAGATGCATGGTACCTATCTCTTTGCTCAGGGCAAGGGCGGTCTTTACATTATTGACCAGCATGCTGCTCAAGAGCGGGTCAAGTATGAGTATTATCGGGAGAAGATTGGGGATGTGGACAATAGTCAGCAGCAGCTCTTGGTGCCCTATATCTTTGAATTTCCAGCAGACGATATGCTGCGAATCAAGCAGCGGATGGAGCTATTAGAAGATGCTGGCATCTTTTTAGAAGAGTACGGAGCCAATCAATTTATCCTCCGCGAGCATCCCATTTGGTTCAAGGAAGAGGAGATTGAAGCCGGCATCTATGAAATGTGTGATATGCTTCTCCTGACCAAGGAAGTTTCCATCAAGAAATATCGAGCAGAGCTGGCCATTATGATGAGCTGCAAACGCTCCATCAAGGCTAACCACAATCTGGATGACTATTCTGCGCGTGACTTGCTCTTTCAGCTGTCCCAGTGTGATAATCCTTATAACTGTCCACACGGCCGGCCGGTCTTGGTCAACTTTACCAAGTCGGATATGGAAAAAATGTTCCGCCGCATTCAGGAAAATCATACTAGCCTGCGGGAGTTAGGGAAATACTAAACTTTATAGAAGATCAAACAGCCCTAGTCATAGAACTAGAGCTGTTTTGAATTTTTGAGCTGAACTTGCGTTCCAGCAAGAAAATCGGCTAGATGGCGTTTGTCCTTGCAAAGAAGTCCCATCAGCAGAAAAATCAAGAAGAGAATACCTGCTGAAGTTGACAAGAAAATTGACAAAGCATCTGCTTGATAAGCACTACGAATAGCTCCCATATGTCCCAGCTGCCAAGGGAGAAACTTGATAGCAGACCGCAAAAGACTGTGGGCAAGGCTCCTATGTTTGTAAACCAACTGTAAACCTGCCAAACGCTTGCCAAAACTTCCTTTTCTATAGTCTAGCCAAGCAAAGATAATAGTTAGAGGCAGGACTGAGGTAGAAAAAGCCAGAAGCTGGCTCTGGGCTTCAGTGAATACAGGAATGTCCCCTAGAACCAGATTATAAAAGCCCATAGCTAGTAAAAAAGAGAAATTAGATAGAATGAGATGAAGAGTCAGTCTCCAATCAGTTCTTTCAGACGAGTTTTGACAGGTATGGGATTGTCAGTTTTTAGCTTCATCTTGAGCACCTTCTTTCTTAGAATCCTCATCAAAGCCGATAACCTTGTCCAGATACTTTTCCTTAATCTTTAGCGCCTTGTTAATAGCCATTGCTGATGCGACTAGGAGGAAAAAAGTTAGCCAGACTAGGGCAGTGAATTTTGCTGGAAAGATAGAACCTGCGGAAAAGAGATAAATAGCCAAGGCTGATACAAGAATATACAAAATATGCCAGAAGCCATAAGATTTTACTTGCTTATAGTAGCGGTCTTTTTCGTCTTCTGAGAGGACGGGTTTTATTTCCGACTTGTCACTGTCTTCTAAAAGCAGATAGTCTGTCGTAACCTGGAAAATCTTGCTCAGTTCTACAATTTTTTCCAGCTCGGGCAGTGCTTGGCCAGATTCCCACTTGGAAATGCTCTGGCGAGAGACATTGATTTGTTCAGCCAGTTTTTCTTGTGACCAGCCTTTTTCTTTTCTTAGTTCAAATAATTTATCAGCGAGTTTCATGATTGTAGCCTCCTTTTCTTTGCTAACTCTATCCTAACAGGTTTTATTTATCTTGAGAATACAGCTTCCTGTACATTTTGTCAACCACCGGTTGCACTTCTGTTTGCAGTTTCCAGGCAGAAAATATGATATACTAGATAGGCAAAATGATACAAAAAGAAGGAAGATTATGTACGAATATTTTAAAGGAATCATCAGCAAAATTACAGCCAAGTACATCGTATTGGAAGTCAACTCTATCGGCTATATTCTTCATGTGGCCAATCCTTATGCTTACTCAGGTCATCTTCATCAGGAAGCCAAGGTCTATGTTCACCAAGTGGTAAGAGAAGATGCGGAACTCTTATATGGTTTTGCAACCGAGGAGGAGAAGCAACTTTTTCTCAACTTGATTTCAGTCTCAGGTATTGGCCCAGTGTCTGCCTTAGCTATCATTGCGGCTGATGATAATGCTGGCTTGGTACAAGCCATTGAGCAGAAAAACATCACCTACCTGACCAAGTTTCCTAAGATTGGTAAGAAAACAGCCCAGCAGATGGTGCTGGATTTGGAAGGGAAAGTGGCAGTAGCTGGTGACGAACTTCCTGCCAAGGCTGCAGTGCAAGCTAGTAATGAAAACCAAGAGCTGGAAGAAGCTATGGAAGCTATGCTGGCTTTAGGCTACAAAGCTGCGGAACTTAAGAAAATCAAGAAATTCTTTGAAGGAACGACGGATACAGCAGAAAACTATATCAAGTCTGCTCTCAAGATGTTAGTGAAATAGGAGGAAGATATGACCAAACGTTGCGGCTGGGTAAAAATGAATAACCCCTTGTATGTGGCCTATCATGATGAGGAGTGGGGCAAGCCTCTCCATGATGATCAGAAATTATTTGAATTGCTCTGCATGGAGACCTATCAGGCCGGACTTTCTTGGGAGACCATTCTGAATAAACGCCAGGCTTTTCGGGAAGCTTTTCATTTCTATGACGCCCAGAAAATTGCCCAGATGACGGATGCAGACCTGGCTGCTCTTTTGGATAATCCTAATATCGTCCGCAATAAGATGAAAATCTATGCGACTAGGGCTAATGCCCAAGCTTTTTTGGCTGTTCAAAAGCAGTTTGGCTCTTTTAATGACTATATCTGGTCCTTTGTCGATTTCAAAACGATTGACAATCAAATTACGAACTACAAGGAAGCCCCAACTAAGACAGAGCTATCAGAAACCATGTCCAAGGCGCTGAAAAAGCAGGGCTTCAAATTTGTTGGTCCAGTTTGTGTCTATTCATTCCTAGAAGCAGCTGGCCTTATCAATGACCATGAAAATAATTGTGATTGGAAGTAGAACAATGAAAACAAGAAAATTTCTCCTTATTTTTATAAGCCTCTATACAATCTTCTTTTTAGGTAGAGGCTTGCAACTGCTTGGGATAAATTGGTTGATTTACCCAGTTTATTTCCTTTTATTTATCTTGGGAATCTTAGCTTATCAGGAAGAATTAAAGGAGCAGCTAGCCTTGATTCTGACTAAAAAGAAGGAATTTCTGAAAACGATTTCCTTGTATATGGTCTTTGTTTTCCTCTTGTCTATTGCCTGCAACCTGCTTTCAGCCTTCATCAAGTACAGTCTGGGCTTGCCGCTGCAGGGACAGAATGAAGCCAATATTCAAGGTGCCTTGTTGAAAAATCCATTTCTAATCTTGGTGATCGGTTGCTTTATCGGGCCAATCGTTGAAGAGTTTTTCTTCCGTCGCTTTTTCCTAGGCACTTTCTTGGCAAAATTCTCTAACTGGCTAGGTATTGTGTTAACCACCTTTCTATTTGCCACCCTTCATATGCACAGCTGGGACTTATCAGAGTGGGTGACAGCTATTTCCTACATTGCTGGGGGT
Source organism: Streptococcus sp. Marseille-P6264 (assembly GCF_902460355.1). GTDB lineage: Bacteria > Bacillota > Bacilli > Lactobacillales > Streptococcaceae > Streptococcus. Next base: position 28,971 of record NZ_CABPTO010000007.1, on the reverse strand, counting down.
CTTCTTCTCTCGATCCTATATCTGAGAAAGGACAAAAATATCTGGTATCCAATTGTCCTCCATTGTTGCAACAATATCATTGCTTTCATTATTACCTTATTGACTATAAATTAATAAAAACCTAGAAGTTCAAAACTTCTAGGCTTTTATAATCTCTACTCTCTTACTCCTCTTTCTGCATCCAAATCTTTTCCTTGATAAAGATGCGCAGTTCGTAGAAAAGCAAAAAGAGAGTGGAGATGAGGAAGCCAGCCATAAAGATATGATGCAAATAGGCAAAAATAGCAATCTCAACCAAAACGGAGAAGAGGTAGAGAATGACCAGATAGTGCCATTTCTTGGCCTTGCTGTCTTCGATAACCTTTTTCTCCAAGCGCCCATCCTCCTTGATGAGTGTGTCCAGACTGATATCAAACTCCCGACTGATAGCGATGAGATTTCCAATATCAGGGATACCTTTTTCGCTTTCCCAGCGGGCAATGGCGGAGCGGGAAACCTTGAGTCTTTCTGCTAAGGCTTCCTGAGTGAGTTGATGTTGTTGACGAATATCTTTGAGAACTTGAGAGATTTCCATGATGTTTCCCTTTCTAACGAAATGAATAAATTACTTTTTACGCCCTTTTCATTTTTATTATAAAAAGAAAAGTCTCCTTTGCCAATAGCATCTGCCTAACAATCCAGTTATTCTCCATAACAAACAGATTTTCAAAAGTTATCCACAGGATGTTGACAACTTTGTCAATCAAATTGACAACTCTTTTTATTTCCTGAAAAGAAAATCACCTTTTTTAAGATTTTTTGTGATAAAATAAAGCCAATTCCGAATAGTAAGGTAGGAGGTTCTATGAAAGCAGAGATTATTGCTGTGGGCACCGAGATTCTGACAGGTCAGATTGTCAATACCAATGCCCAATTTTTATCTGAAAAGCTAGCTAGTCTAGGAATTGATGTCTATTTTCAGACAGCAGTGGGGGACAATGAAAATCGTCTTCTCTCCGTCTTAGAAATTGCCAAAGAGCGCAGTGATTTAATTGTCCTGACAGGAGGCTTGGGGCCAACGGAGGATGATTTGACTAAGCAGACCTTGGCTAAGTTTATCGGTCGAGATTTGAGCTTCGACCCAGCGGCTGTGGAAAAGTTGGATCGTTTTTTTGCCAGCCGACCAGATTATGCCCGAACGCCCAACAATGAGCGTCAAGCCCAGATGGTCGAAGGCTCAACTCCGTTACCAAATGCAACAGGTCTGGCCGTTGGTGGTTTACTAGAGGTTGATGGAGCGACCTATGTGGTCCTGCCAGGACCGCCTAGTGAGCTCAAGCCCATGGTTAATAACGAGCTGGTTCCCCTCTTATCCACAGGCCAGAAATTGTATTCACGGGTGCTGCGCTTCTTCGGTATCGGCGAGAGTCAGTTGGTGACTATTCTGGCTGAGATGATTGATCAACAGAGTGATCCGACTATTGCACCTTATGCAAAGACAGGGGAGGTGACTCTGCGCTTGTCTACCAAGGCTCTGAGTCAGGCTGAAGCAGATGCCAAGTTTGAGGCTGTGGAAAAGTCAATTTTGTCTCATAAGACTTTTGAGGGGCAGCCTTTGTCTGAGATTTTCTACAGTTATGGGGATGACAATTCGCTTGCTCAAGTTGCCTTTGATCTGCTCAAGAGTCAAGCCAAGACGATTTCGGCGGCGGAGAGTCTGACAGCAGGCCTCTTTCAAGCGACGTTGGCAGATTTTGCTGGTGCCTCTTCCGTTTTTTCAGGTGGCTTTGTCACCTATAGCATGGAGGAAAAGAGCCGGATGCTGGATATTCCGTTGGTAGACTTGGAGAAGCATGGAGTTGTTTCAGCTTTTACGGCAGGGAAAATGGCAGAGCAGGTTAGAAAGCTAACCGAAAGCGACTTAGCTGTCAGTCTGACAGGTGTGGCTGGCCCAGATTCGCTGGAAGGCCATCCAGCTGGAACTGTTTTTATCGGCTTAGCGAGTGAATCAGGAACGGAAATGATTGAGGTCAATATTGCTGGTCGCAGCCGACGGGATGTGCGGAAGATTGCCGTCATGCACGCCTTCAACCTCGTACGAAAAACTTTATTAAAAGACTGATTTTTGGTATAATAAACAGATGGCCAAAAGACATTTTAGAAAAAAACAGGAGAAATAAATGGCAAAAAAACAGAAAAATTTGGATGAAATTACAAAGAAATTTGGAGATGAACGCCAAAAAGCTTTGGACAATGCCCTAAAAAACATTGAAAAAGACTTTGGTAAGGGAGCCATTATGCGTCTGGGCGAGCGAGCTGAGCAAAAGGTTCAAGTCATGAGTTCAGGCTCTCTGGCTTTGGACATCGCCCTCGGTGCGGGTGGCTATCCTAAGGGACGGATTATTGAGATTTACGGCCCAGAGTCTTCTGGTAAGACAACCGTTGCCCTTCACGCAGTGGCTCAAGCTCAAAAAGAAGGTGGGATTGCAGCCTTTATCGATGCAGAGCACGCTTTGGATCCGTCCTACGCTGCAGCTCTGGGTGTAAACATTGATGAATTGCTGCTGTCTCAACCTGACTCTGGGGAGCAAGGTCTTGAAATTGCTGGTAAGTTGATTGACTCTGGTGCAGTTGATTTAGTCGTTATCGACTCGGTTGCAGCCCTAGTACCTCGTGCGGAAATCGATGGGGATATCGGTGACAGCCATGTTGGCTTGCAGGCTCGGATGATGAGCCAAGCCATGCGCAAACTGTCTGCTTCTATCAATAAAACCAAGACGATTGCCATCTTTATCAACCAGCTACGTGAAAAAGTTGGTGTTATGTTTGGAAATCCTGAAACAACACCAGGTGGACGTGCCCTCAAGTTCTACGCTTCAGTGCGTCTGGATGTCCGTGGCAATACCCAAATCAAAGGTACGGGTGATGCGAAGGATACCAATGTCGGTAAGGAAACCAAAATCAAGGTCGTTAAAAACAAGGTGGCTCCACCATTCAAGGAAGCCTTTGTGGAAATCATGTACGGAGAAGGTATTTCTAAGACAGGCGAGCTGATTAAGATTGCAACTGATTGGGATATCATTAAAAAAGCGGGTGCTTGGTACTCCTACAACGATGAAAAAATCGGCCAAGGTTCTGAAAATGCCAAGAAATACTTGGCTGATCATCCAGAAGTCTTTGACGAAATCGACCGTCAAGTTCGTGTACGATACGGTTTGATTGAAGATGATGAGCCAGCAGAAACTGCGAAGGGTAAGGCTGAGGCTCCTATTGAAAAGTTGGAAGAAGTCACTCTTGACTTAGATGATGCTTTTGACATTGAGGAATAATTTTTCAAAATAGGTCGCAAGACCGATGGTTTTTGTGGTATAATATACTACGATAGTAGTATCGTGTAGCGAAAGGAGTACTTGCATGATCACAATTTATACGGTTTCAAGTTGTACTAGCTGCAAAAAAGCAAAGACCTGGCTAAACGCCCATCAATTGACTTACAAGGAGCAAAACCTTGGTAAGGAAGGAATTACCAAAGAAGAAATTCTTGATATTTTAGCAAAAACTGAAAATGGCATTGCCAGCATTGTATCTTCAAAAAACCGTTATGCAAAGGGACTCGGTGTTGATATTGAAGATTTGAGTGTAAACGAAGTTATTGACATTATCATGGAAACACCGCGGATTCTGAAAAGTCCGATTTTGGTGGATGACAAGCGTCTCCAAGTTGGTTACAAGGAAGATGATATCCGTGCCTTCTTACCTCGTGCAGTGCGCAATGTTGAGAATACAGAAGCTCGCTTACGAGCAGCTCTATAATTAGATAAGGAAAGGCGCCTTTTAGGCTGCCTTTTTTCTGTCTCAGTACCTAAAAATGATTGACAAGCGGTTAAACTATGATACAATATCTCTGAGGAGGACGGAACGTGAAGAAATTTTTACTAATTTTTGGCTTAGCAGCTGTGATATTGACTGGCTGCGCTCATAAGAAAGCGGACAAGCCAAAGGGGAAAAAAGAGGAAATTACAACTAATCTTCCCATTATCAGTCAGGCTGAAAAGCAGGAAGTCATCACCAAAAAACTAGTTTTTCCAAAAGATGAGCAAGGAATTCAATCTAGTCAAATTATCACTTATCAAGGGAAACGTTTTATCAAGGTGATGATGGAGAGAATTACTCCAACGGATGATAGTATCAAAAATGCTATTAAAGAAGTGGGGCTGGAGGAGACTCAGCGACTTTTGGATGAATCAATGCAAAAGGATACGGACTATACTCAAGCAAAAACTGTTGCTGGTTTCACTGGAACCGTTCAGATTCTTAATGAAAATGAACTGAAAATCACGTCAACTTACGATTTTGACAATTTGGATATTGAAAAGGCACTCACTTTAAATTATTTTAAAAATAGCAATCTAAAAGAAATGACAAAGATGCCACCTGAAGAATATATCAATAATTTATTGATAAACGGGGCTGAGGAGCAACGGTAAGGAAGCTTCTTGTCAATTATAGAAAACCAAAAAGGAGAAAGAAATGAAAAAATCAGTAGTACTTTTAATGGCTAGCTTGGCAGTGTTGACAGCTTGTGGACAACAATCACATAGTGGAAAAGCTGGTAGCAATCAGTCTGTTCAAAGCAAGACAAAAGATAAATCGGTTACCAAGTCTTATCAGTTAAATCAAAAGGTACAAGGCCTTGATCAAACGATGACCTTGACAGTTACCTACGCGGGCAAGAAGTATGAAAAAGTGAATATTGCTATTTCACAAAATTTGCCAGAAGAAGCTAAGTCTGCCTTAGCTGGTCAAGACTTGTCCTCTCTGCAAGAAGAGGTGAGCAAGAGCTTCAAGCAAAGTTCAGGAGTGGATAAACTTGAACAAGTAAAAGGTATTCAAGTGAATGTTAAAGTGACCGAAAAAGGCACTGTTGATATTGATTTTATTATCGATCCGACAAATCTTGATTATGATGCGGCTTCTAAAGTACCGACCTATGGGCCAATCTTTAGCCAAATGAAGTCTCAGACTCCAGAAGAATTTATCAAGTCCTTCCAAGATGAAGGGGGCAAGGAAATTAGCAATCCGTCTTAATATTTCTGATGAAAACCAGTCTTTGAAAAAGGGCTAGTTTTTTGATGGGAAGGAGCGGTAAATGGTTGAAAAAATGTCGAAAAAGTAGAAAATTTACATGGATTAAGTTTGTGAAACTGCTGTAATTATGCTATAATGATGGTATTCTTAAAGAAAGAGGGTGTAATTGTGGGATTTACAGACGAAACTGTACGTTTTAATCTTGATGATTCAAACAAAAAAGAAATTAGCGAGACTTTGACCGATGTCTACAAGTCACTCAATGATAAGGGCTATAATCCAATCAATCAAATCGTAGGTTACGTGCTGAGTGGAGATCCTGCTTATGTGCCTCGTTATAATAATGCTCGAAATCAGATTCGTAAATACGAACGCGATGAAATCGTAGAAGAACTGGTGCGTTATTATCTGAAAGGGCAAGGCATTGACCTCTGATGAGAATTATGGGACTAGATGTCGGCTCGAAAACAGTAGGTGTTGCAATTAGCGATCCGCTTGGCTTCACCGCTCAGGGACTTGAAATCATTCAGATTGATGAAGAGAAAGAGCAGTTCGGTTTTGAGCGTTTGACGGAGCTTGTCGAGCAATATAAGGTGGACAAGTTTGTGCTTGGCCTCCCTAAAAATATGAACAATACCAGCGGTCCACGAGTGGAAGCGAGTAAGGCCTATGGCGAAAAAATTGCCCAGCTTTTCCAAATCCCGGTCGAGTATCAGGATGAGCGTCTGACGACGGTGGCTGCTGAGCGCATGCTGATTGAACAGGCAGATGTCAGCCGCAGCAAGCGCAAAAAAGTGATTGATAAATTGGCGGCTCAGCTAATTTTACAAAATTATTTAGATAGAAACTTTTAGAAAGAATTGAGGAAACAATTATGGCACACGATCATAATCATGACCACGAACAGGCACAGCCTGAATTGATTACCTTGGTAGATGAGCAAGGTAACGAGAATTTATTTGAAATTCTTTTGACGATTGATGGCAAAGAAGAGTTTGGGAAAAATTACGTACTCTTGGTACCGGTCAATGCTGAAGAAGATGAGAACGGCGAAGTTGAAATCCAAGCTTACTCATTTACAGAAAATGAAGACGGAACAGAAGGCGAATTGGAGCCAATCCCAGAAGACTCTGATGCAGAATGGGATATGATTGAAGAAGTCTTCAACAGCTTTATGGAGGAGTAAAAAGGTCTGGGAGACCTTTTTAGCCCGAGCTTAAAAACTAGAAAGCGAGGAAGGTCCGGGGGACCTTTTTAGCCCGAGCCTGAAAACTAGAAAGCGAGGAAGGTCCGGGGGACCTTTTTAGCCCGAGCCTGAAAACTAGAAAGCGAGGAAGGTCCGGGGGACCTTTTTAGCCTGAACCTAGAAACTAGAAAATCAGCCAGCTTGAGAACTTATCTTAGCTTGGCCACAGCTAGTTCCTTTACGAAGAATAGAAAAGCGAGAAGCGAGTGGTGATTCACATTTGAAGTCCGCTTCGCTTCTCTTTTTATGTAGGAAAAGTGATGAATGAAATTGAAAAATGGTTGAACGGTCGTATTGGCTTAAACTTTCGTTCAGGTCTGGAACGGATGCAGAGAGCGGTAGATTTGCTGGGGAATCCTGAACGGGCTTATCCAGTCATTCATGTGACGGGAACGAATGGCAAGGGCTCTACCATTGCTTTTATGCGGAATCTATTTGCCGATCAAGGGAAAAAGGTAGCCAGCTTTACATCTCCGCATATGGTCAGCATTCATGATCGTATTTGTATCAATGGATTTCCAATTTCGGATGCTGATTTTGTTCGCTTGGGGCGGCAGATTCAGGAGATGGAGAGAGAATTGGTCAAGACGCACGACCAGCTATCCTATTTTGAAATTTTGACCTTGCTAGCCTTTCTTTATTTCAGAGAGGAGCAGGTTGATCTGGCTCTCATCGAAGTGGGAATTGGCGGACTCTTGGACACGACCAATGTCTTGGATGGGCAAGTTGCAGTGGTGACATCGGTGGGCTTGGATCATCAGGAAACGCTGGGGCAGACGCTTACAGCAATTGCGGAGCAAAAGGCTGGCATTTTCAAGAGCGGTCGCTCTGCAGTCATTGGTCCCTTGCCGGAGGAGGCTCGTCAGGTTTGTGAACAGCGAGCAGCAAGTTTGGACTTGGATTTGTATGAATACGGGCGAGATTTTTCGTTTTCTGATGGTTCTTTTAAGAATCAAGATCTTCTTTTATCGCATTTAATCTTGGGACTCCAGGGTGTTTATCAAGAAGAAAATGCAGCGCTGGCTTTGCAGGTTTTTCTGCTTTTTATGAAACAAATGAGCTGGGAAATTGATTTTTCTATGCTTCCTTCTTCTTTGCAGAAGACCCATTGGGCGGGGCGGCTAGAGGAAATTAGCCCGAATATCTATCTGGACGGTGCCCATAATTTACCAGCTTTGGCGCGTCTGGTCGAGTTTATTAAGGGACAGAAGGGCAAGACATGCAGCCTGTTGTTTGGAGCTTTGAAGCGCAAGGATTATAGCGGTATGCTGGCCTATTTGCAGGAGGCTCTGCCGGAGGTTCAGGTGACGGTGACCAGCTTTGACTATGGGGAATCTGTGGGGCAGGCAGAAGCTGCGGACTTTGATTATGTGGCGGATTATAGAGCCTTTATTAAGAATTTCAAACAAAAGCAGACGGCTGATCAAATTCTTTTTGTAACGGGCTCACTCTATTTTATTGCAGAGGTTCGAGCCTACCTCCAGAGTGTATAAGTTGACCATAGAAAGCCCTGTTTGGTAAAATAGAAGTGGAACAAAGAAAGGAGAAACAAAATGAAGGTTTCAAAAAAATTAGTTCTTTCAGCCCTCACGGCTATGACCGCTTTTGTATTGGTAGCTTGTGGCAATTCTGGTCAAAATCCATCCAATCAGGCTGCTCAATCTCAAGCGAGTTCCTCTGTTTCTCAGTCATCTGAGACAGTGTCATCAACTAGCAAGGCAGGTAGCAATACAAATAGTAGCGAAAATACTAGTAGTTCAGAGGCTTCTGCTTCCAGTCAAACGGCAGCTAGTGACTTGGATGGGACCTATAAGGCCACTCATGAAGGCGATGCCTTAACCCTAGAAGTTTCTGGAAATAAAGGAACCCTGACCAAGGTCGAACGCGACGGTGAGCAGGAAATTGAACAGGTGCAGGTTGATCCAACCAATCAAACCATGATCGTTGGAGATGACGTTAAGCGTTATCGTGTAGAGGGAAAACAACTGACTCTGGAAGATTTATCGCAGGAAAACGATGATGACGACACAATTGTCTTCACCAAGCAATAATTTTCAAAAAAGAATATCCTAAAAAGGCTGGACAGATGCTCCAGCTTTTTGTGTGTTTGGATAATGGAGTGCTATGGCTTTCTTTAATCTTGGACTAGAGACTGTTTTCTTTTAAAAAGTTTTGAAATTGTTGCTAATTATTGTTATACTAGATAAAATGTGAGATGAGGGAGGATTAGGATGAATCTAGGCAAGTTTCGTTTGCTGATGTCCAAGTATGGTTTTAGCATCATTATCATGTTGCTGGAATTATTTCTTGTTTTTGCGGCCTTTTTCTATTTTAGTCAGTTGGTTCCTAATTGGTTGTCAGCCCTTGTCATTGTTTCTTTATACATCGGGACTATTTTGACGATTGTCAATCGGAATATGCCTCCTGAAAGCAAGGTGACCTGGCTCTTGTTCGCAGTTGTACCTGTCTTTGGTTTTCTGCTTTATCTGATGTTTGGGGAGCGACGCCTTTCCAAAAAAGAAATCCAGCAGCTGGAAAAAATGGACTCAATGAAGTTTCGAGAGGACAACAGCTATGACCTGCGAGTCGAACTCAAGCAGGAAAATAAATCAGCCTTTGGCATTGTCAAGTCTTTGCTGAGTATGGATCACAATGCTGATGTCTACGATGGCACGACTTCTCAGTATTTCCCCCTTGGCGAAGAGATGTTTGAGGCCATGCTAGATGATTTGCGCTCAGCCAAGAAATTCATTTTTCTTGAATTTTATATCATTGATCCAGGTTTGATGTGGAATCGTATCCTTCAGATTTTAGTAGATAAAGTCCAGCAGGGAGTTGAAGTCAAGCTGCTTTACGATGATATTGGCTGTATGGCGACTCTCCCAGGAGATTACACGAAAAGGTTGCGCAAGATGGGAATTGATGCCCATAAGTTTAATAAGGTGATTCCACGGATGACGGTGGCCTATAATAATCGTGATCACCGCAAGATTTTGGTGGTCGATGGGCAAGTCGGCTATACAGGTGGTATCAATCTGGCAGACGAGTACATTAATCATATCGTGCGTTTCGGACATTGGAAAGATGGCGGTGTCCGTCTGGAAGGGCGAGCAGTAAAGGCCTTGACACGTCTTTTCTTGATGAATTGGTACATCAATCGCGGGGAAATTACAGACTTTGACCGTTATCACTTTGATAGCCAGCGAGTGGAAGGCAAAGGGCTTTATATTCCGTATGGTAGTGGCCCTAAGCCGATTTATAAGGAACAGGTGGGCAAGGCTGTCTACCAGAATATTATCAATCAAGCCATCGATTATGTCTATATTACGACCCCTTATTTGATTATTGACTATGATTTGACAGAGGATATCAAAAATGCAGCCATGAGAGGGGTGGATATTCGCATTGTGACGCCATTTATTCCTGATAAGAAGCTGATTCAGATAGTCACTCGTGGTGCTTATCCAGACTTGCTGGAGGCTGGTGTTAAGATTTATGAGTACACTCCTGGTTTTATCCACAGTAAGAACGTTATTTCGGATGATGAGTTAGCCGTGGTCGGAACTATTAATTTTGACTACCGTAGTCTGGTGCATCATTATGAAAATGCCGTCCTTATGTATCAAACAGAATCGATTGCGGATATTAAGCAGGATTTTGAAGACTTGTTTGATGTTTCCAAAGAAATCTCCCTTGAAACCCTTCAGAATAGCTGGTACCAGCGTTTACTGAAGGAAATCATGCAATTATTTGCTCCGCTACTTTAAAGAGGCTAGGACAAAAGTCCTAGCCTCTCAATTGTCTTTGGATTGTCGAGCAAGACGCAGTGGTTGAGTGGGCTCTACTAGGCTGATTTCATCAGCTTTTACAGCCCTACTCAACTGTGCAGAGGTGGGACGACGAAATCGAATTCTAATGAATTACCGATTTCTGTCCCACTCTCTTTTTTCTGTCTCTTGCTGAGATATTAGCTACGCATCATGCATTCTTGTGATTAGTACCTTTATTTTACGAATAGTAAGTAGGGGACAGAGAATCAGAGGAGAATTATAGATGGAAATAGCAAAAATAATTTATCGACTTCCTTGTCCAGAAGAGCGGCTAGTTTACTTGAAATTTCGCGATTTGGAGCGCTTGGCAAAGAAGAGACAGGAAAAGAAAGGGAGCCAAGATAAGGCTGACAGAAAGAGTGCTTTTTGATATACTATAGAGTATGGAAATCAAGGAGAACTTTTATGAATGATAGAAACCAACAGGAAAACGTGGAAATTTTAGTATCTATGTCCGCAGAAACCTGGCAAAATACGAGTGAGAGACGGCGGCTAGAGAAAATAATCGAGCCAGTTCCTTCTTTAAAACTATTTTTTTGGAGTATCTTGATCAGTTTGACCAGTGTCATCAATCCTCTACTAACCAGCTTGGCCACCAATTTGCAATCGCAAAATCTATATGCTGGCTGGGCCTTGACTCAGGGAGAAGTTGCCTATGCAAATATTTATGGAACTAGCGGTCTTCTCTACTATTTAGTAAGCTGGTTGGGGAATTTGTTTTTTGGTCAGCTATTGTTTTTACTTTTCCAAGTAGTGGCTTTGACCTTGGCAGGAATATATCTCTTCCAGACAATTTCACAAATAACGGTTAGAAGTGGTCTAGCTCGCCAGATTACAGTCCTGTTCTATTTGTTTGTGCTGACACTGGGATTTGGTGGAACTTATTCTATTATTTTTGCTTTTCCATTTATCTTTCGGAGTTTGTACCATCTTGTGAAATACTTACAAGGGCGTGTCCGCGATGAGTCTTTTATTCGTTTTGGAATGGTTGGAGCCTTGGCTTTTCTAATCGAGCCAGCTTTTAGTCTGCTCTTTTACTCATTGACGACGCTGTTTTTGCTTCTGTACAATATCGCTGACAAGCGAAAAGCGCGTGGTTTTTATCAATTGTTAGCAGGTCTATTAGGTTTTTCTTTAGTCTTTTATCCACTGGGCTACTATACAGTTTTGAATGGTTCTTTTGGTGTAGCGATTAGCCAAGCTACTTATGTTCTAGAGGCTTTTCGTCTTAATGGCAGCTATATATTAGATCATTTGCTCTATTATGGTTTGCTTTTCCTAGGATTAGGTTTTGCGACAGCGCTGATGACGGCTTTTGCTTTCAAAGAAGAACCAACTGCTGCGCGTGGTATGCGCTTCATTGGTTTGCTAGGTCTTCCTATCAGCTTTATTGGAGTTCTAGGCTTGCCAGAGAAGGGCGCTTATCAATTGTTGACAACTCTGCCTTTTGCCTTGCTGTTACTGGCCTTGTGGCTGGATACAGGTGGAGACAGGGATGGACATGAAAGACGCCACCGTAAGCCTACCCAGACTTCTGGCTGGAATCGTTACTTGGGCAAGCAACTCTTTTTGCCTTTGCTTGCGATGCTTTATCTCGTAGCTTATCCGTTTGTAAATGAGTATATTCTATCCAACAGAGTTTCAGCAGAGAGAAATCTGGCTGCCCAACATATTCGTGAAAACAGCACTAGCAAGGATAGCATTTATGCTTGGGACAATACAGCTAGCCTCTATAAAAAAGCGCAGCGTTTATCCGCTGTTTCTCTACTGAGTCCGTCGCTTTATACAGGAACGGAGGAAAATCGCATTTTCTTGCGTAATGCTTTAAACGAAGCAAGTCCAAAGTTTATTTTAGTCAATAAAGATGTGAAACTCTTTTCGGATGTGAAAAAGAAAATTTCTCAAGATTATGAAGAAGTGAACCTAAAACTCAATCACTTCAAGCTTTATCAAATCAAATAATTAAATCAATATGTTGTGTGTAAAATAAAAAAATAACAATTTTACCACAACATATTGATTTTTTATTTTGGAGTGATATAATGTTTGGTAGATGATTAATTGAGAAGAGGAAGTGTTTGTGATGATTTTAAGAGAAGCAAAATTTGATACAGCGCCTACCATCTACGTTGAGAAGCGAGACGGCCGGAGAGTAGCTTTTGATGTGACTAAGATCTATAAGGCTATGGTACGAGCGGCTCAGGAAGTCGGTCCGCTGAATCCGATGCTGGAAGCCAAGCTAGAAGCTATCACAGACCGTATTGTGGCAGAAATCAGCAGTCGCTTCGCTAAGTACGTCAAAATCTATGAGATTCAGAACATCGTTGAGCATGAGCTTTTGAATGCTAAGGAATATGCCATTGCAGAGAACTACATCACTTACCGCACCCAACGGGATTTTGAGCGCTCAAAAGCGACTGATATCAACTTTACCATCGACAAGCTCCTCAACAAAGATCGTACGGTGGTTAATGAGAATGCCAATAAGGACAGCGATGTTTTCAATACCCAACGGGATTTGACGGCTGGGATTGTCGGCAAATCCATCGGCCTTAAGATGCTGCCGCCTCATGTGGCCAATGCCCACCAAAAGGGGGACATCCACTACCATGATTTGGACTACAGCCCTTATACGCCAATGACGAACTGCTGTCTGATTGACTTTGACGGCATGCTGAAAAATGGCTTCAAGATTGGCAATGCAGAAGTAGAGAGTCCCAAGTCTATTCAGACTGCGACAGCGCAAATCTCGCAAATCATTGCCAATGTAGCTTCCAGCCAGTACGGTGGCTGCTCAGCCGATCGGATTGATGAAGTCTTGGCGCCCTATGCTGAGCTTAATTATCAAAAGCACCTCAAGGATGCGGAGCAGTGGGTTTTGCCAGATAAGCAGGAAGAATACGCCTGGGCGAAGACTAAGAAGGACATCTACGATGCCATGCAGTCGCTGGAGTATGAGATCAATACCCTCTTTACCTCTAATGGTCAGACGCCTTTTACCTCGCTGGGCTTTGGCCTGGGGACCAATCGTTTTGAGCGGGAAATTCAGAAGGCCATTCTCAATATCCGTATCAAGGGACTGGGAAGTGAGCACCGCACAGCGATTTTCCCTAAGCTGATTTTCACCCTTAAGCGTGGGCTCAATCTCGAGCCGGGAACGCCTAACTACGACATCAAAGAACTGGCTCTGGAGTGTGCCACTAAGCGTATGTATCCAGATGTCCTTTCCTACGACAAGATTATCGACTTAACTGGATCCTTCAAGGTACCAATGGGGTGCCGTTCTTTCTTACAAGGTTGGAAGGATGAAAATGGTCAGGAAGTCAATTCCGGCCGTATGAATCTTGGTGTCGTTACTGTCAATCTGCCGCGGATTGCGCTTGAGTCCGAGGGAGATTTGGATAAATTCTGGGAAATCTTTAACGAGCGGATGAATATCGCTGAAGACGCTTTGGTCTACCGAGTGGAGCGGACCAAGGAAGCTAGTCCAGCCAATGCACCGATTCTTTATCAGTATGGGGCTTTTGGCAAACGCTTGGGCAAGTATGATCAGGTAGACCAGCTCTTTACCCACCGTCGTGCAACGGTTTCCCTGGGCTATATCGGCCTCTATGAAGTGGCAGCAGTCTTTTACGGCGGTAATTGGGAGACCAATCCAGAAGCTAAGGACTTTACAGTTGCCATTGTCAAAGATATGAAGCGTCGGGTGGAAGAATGGTCCGAGCAGTATGACTATCATTTCTCTGTTTACTCGACACCATCTGAAAGCCTGACCGACCGTTTCTGCCGTTTGGATACAGAGAAGTTTGGCGTCGTTCCGGATATTACTGACAAGGAATACTATACGAACTCCTTCCACTACGATGTGCGCAAGAGTCCAACGCCTTTTGAAAAGCTGGACTTTGAGAAGATTTATCCTGAAGTGGGAGCCTCAGGCGGCTTTATCCACTATTGTGAGTACCCTGTGCTGCAGCAAAATCCTAAGGCGCTGGAGGCTGTCTGGGACTATGCTTATGACCGAGTCGGCTATTTGGGAACCAATACGCCGATTGACCGCTGTTATAAGTGTAACTTTGAGGGCGACTTCACGCCAACTGAGCGGGGCTTCACCTGTCCAAACTGCGGCAACAGCGATCCTAAGACGGTCGATGTGGTCAAGCGGACTTGCGGTTACTTAGGAAATCCGCAAGCTCGTCCAATGGTCAACGGCCGCCACAAGGAAATATCAGCTCGGGTCAAGCACATGAATGGCTCGACTATTAAGTATGAGGGAGATTAAGATGGGAAAGTATCAATTGGACGACAAAGGAAAGGCTCAGGTGCAGCGTTTCCATGAAAAGCATTCGCGGGGAGGCAATGACAAAAAAGAGCGATTGGCCAAACTGCGTCAGCAATTTTTAGAAAAGAACAAGAAATAATAGAAGTCAGAGTGGGGCGCAAGGCGGTCTCACTCTCTTCGTATCAGGAGGAACTATGGAGCTGAGACGACCGAAACTAGAAGACAAGGAAAAGATTTTAGAGATGCTGGCTGACTTTGAAGCGGCTGGTAGCCGACAGGATGGCTTCTTTGGCGGAGCGGATTTTGTTTATGAGGACTGGCTGGAGACGATTCAGCTAGCTGAAGCAGGTCTAGGCTTGCCACAAGGTTTTGTGCCTTATATTCAACTGGTCGCTTTTGCTGTGGATGGTCAGGCAGTGGGCTTTCTTAATTTGCGTTTGCGGCTCAATGACCATTTGCTCCAAGAAGGCGGGCATATCGGCTATAGTATCCGTCCGTCTGCGCGTGGGAAAGGATTGGCCAAAGAGCAGTTGCGGCAAGGTTTGCAAGTAGCTAAAGGTAAAAATATCAAACGTGCTTTAGTGACTTGTGATTGTGACAATGCTGCCAGTCGGGCAGTGATTCTGGCTAATGGCGGAACTTTAGAGGATATTCGAGCTGGTAAAGAGCGCTATTGGATTGATTTAGATTGAGGAAAGTTTATGAAGTTACGACGACCAACTTTGGAAGATAAAGATGCGATTTTAGAGATGATTGCGGAGTTTGATGCTGCAAAATCCTATATGCACGGCGGCATGGGCTCTACTTGGAAACGAGCAAAGGATTATGAGGATTGGCTGAAAATTGTAGAATGGAAGGAAGATGTGGCAAACTTGCCAGCAGGTTGGGTTCCTGCCATCCAATTTTTATCCTTTGATGAGACCGGCTTGCCTCTGGGCTTTTTAGCTCT
Source organism: Streptococcus sp. Marseille-P6264 (assembly GCF_902460355.1). GTDB lineage: Bacteria > Bacillota > Bacilli > Lactobacillales > Streptococcaceae > Streptococcus. The sequence continues at coordinate 13,600 of NZ_CABPTO010000007.1, read as the reverse complement.
GCGCCTGTCCTTAAATGACAAATTATTTGTGGAGGGTGGTCATATTGGCTATTCTATTCGACCTAGCAAACGTAGAAAGGGCTTGGCCAAGTTGCAGCTAGAGCTAGGGCTAGCAGAGGCTCGCAAGCAAGGACTGGAACGAGTGCTGATTACCTGCGATGAAGACAACGAAGCCAGCCGCCGTACCATTCTCTCTGCTGGCGGTGTTTACGAAAATACAATCGACAGAAGTCAGCGTTACTGGATAGAGCTAGATGGGGAGGTGTCATGAACAATCCCAAACCTCAAGAATGGAAAAGTGAGGAGCTGAGCAAGGGGCGAATCATTGACTATAAGGCCTTTAACTTTGTGGATGGCGAAGGTGTCCGCAACTCCCTCTATGTCAGTGGCTGTATGTTTCACTGTGAGGGCTGCTATAATGCAGCTACTTGGTCTTTCAACGCTGGCATTCCTTATACGCAAGAGCTGGAGGAGCAGATTATGAAAGACTTGGCGGAGCCTTATGTGCAGGGGCTGACCCTCCTAGGCGGCGAGCCTTTTCTCAATACAGGAATTCTCCTGCCTCTGGTCAAGCGGATTCGGAGAGAGCTTCCAGACAAGGATATCTGGTCCTGGACGGGCTACACTTGGGAGGAGATGATGCTAGAAACGGAGGACAAGCTGGAGCTGCTGAGTCTGATTGATATTTTGGTGGACGGCCGTTTTGATATCACGAAGAAGAATCTCATGTTGCAGTTTCGTGGCTCTTCTAATCAGCGTATCATTGATGTCCAGAAGTCCCTTCAATCAGGTCAGGTAGTCATCTGGGACAAGCTCAATGATGGCCTCCAAGCCTATGAGCAAGTTGATCGAGATGGCTTGTTATAATCGTCTAGATTGGAGCAAAACTTTCAGTATAAAATAGAACATTTTGTCCAACTTTGTCCACAATTTTTAAAATGTCCTTATTATATGCTAGCGGCTCTCTGGATTTTATGAGCAGAGTTCTATCTTATCTACCAGAATAAGGTGGTGTCAATGCCTTGATATCGCTTTATTTTTCTATGTTTTGGCTTGAATTCGATTTCAAAGTTGAAGTCGTTGACAAAAGAATAGGATTTTTTTACAATTATGTAATATTCTTAAGAATTTCTTAAAAAAGCCATGTTTTTATGCTATAATAGACTAGAGTAATTTCGCACAGAAAGTAGTAAGGTGAATGTATCAGAGAGCAAAAAAGTCTAAAAAGAAAAGCGATCGATTAAAAATAGTTAATAGCACCCTCTTGGGTGTTTATACTTTGTTAGCAGCCTTCTTGATTTTCACAATTTTCCGCTATCATTTTCTAGCTTTTCGCTATGTGAATATCTTAGTGGCAGCCCTCATCCTAGCAGTGGCGGTTCTATCAGGATTCCTGATTTTCAAGGGTAAGGCAGGCAAGACCACTAGTGCTATCCTAATAGTAGCCCTGCTTATGGGGTCTGTGTCTATGTATGCTGTAAAGGGTTTAGTCGACTTGTCGGCTGGCGTCAACTCTACTTCTAACTACTCTGAGTATGAAATGAGTGTCGTGGTGCCGGCAGATAGTGATGTTAAGGACCTCAAGCAGTTGACAAATGTCTTAGCCCCATCAGGAAATGACCAAGACAATGTCCAAGCGCTGATGAAAAATATCAGTCAGATACAAGGGCATGAGCTGACAGTAGATACAGCATCTTCTTATCTCGCTGCCTATAAGTCGCTGACTTCTGGTGAAGCCAAGGCTATGGTTCTGAATAGCGTCTTTGAAGATACGATTCGTGGTGAAGATCCTGACTATGCTTCAAAAATTAAAAAAATCTATACTTACAAGATTAGCAAGAAGATTGATACAGCTATTGGCAAGCAAGATCCGAATGCAGAGGTCTTCAATATCTATGTCAGTGGAATTGACACTTATGGACCAATTTCTTCTGTGTCACGCTCGGATGTCAACATTATCATGACAGTCAACCGTAAGACCAAGAAAGTCTTGCTGACAACAACACCACGGGATGCCTATGTTCCAATTGCGGACGGTGGCCTCAATCAGCCAGATAAGCTGACCCATGCAGGTATTTACGGCGTGGATGCTTCAGTTCACACCTTGGAAAACCTCTACGGCATTGATTTGAATTATTATGTGCGCCTGAATTTCACATCCTTCCTCAAGTTGATTGACTTGCTGGGCGGAATTGATATTGAGAACGACCAAGAATTCACTAGTCTGCACGGCAATTACCATTTCCCTGTAGGCAAGATCCATCTGAATTCTGACCAAGCTCTAGGCTTCGTCCGTGAGCGTTATTCTCTAAATGGTGGAGATAATGATCGTGGTAAGAACCAAGAAAAGGTTATTGCAGCAGTCATTAAGAAACTGACTTCGACAGATGCACTGAAGAATTACAACGCCATTCTTTCAGGACTACAGGATTCTGTCCAGACCGATATGAGCTTGGAAACGATGATGAATCTGATCAATACTCAGCTGGAGTCAGGTGGAAGTTATCATGTGACTTCTCAGGCCTTGACCGGAACTGGAAATACAGGTCTGCCTTCTTATGCCATGCCAGAAGCCAATCTCTACATGATGGAAATTGATCAAAACAGCTTAGCAGCAGCCAAAGCAGCGATCCAAGAAGTGATGGAAGGGAAGTAAAGCATGATTGATATTCACTCGCATATCATTTTTGATGTGGATGACGGTCCTAAGACGTTAGAGGATAGCCGACGTCTGCTAGAAGAGAGCTATCGTCAGGGCGTTCGCACCATTATTTCTACTTCTCATCGCCGAAAGGGCATGTTTGAAACACCTGAGGAAAAGATTGCAGCAAACTTCAAGCAAGTGCAGGACTTAGCCAAGCAAGTTGCTGACGACTTGACCGTGTTATATGGAGCTGAGATTTACTATACTAGTGATATCTTGCAAAAACTGGAAGAGGGGACATTTCCCAGTCTAGGCAGTACCAAGTATGTCTTGATCGAGTTTAGTATGAATACACCCTATAAGGATATTCACTCAGCCTTGGGCAATGTTATCCGCCTCGGCATGACTCCGGTGGTGGCCCATATCGAGCGCTATCACTGTCTGGAAAATGATGAAGATAGGGTCAGCGAATTGATCAATATGGGTTGCTATATGCAGGTCAACAGTTCAAATGTTTTGAAACCCAAGCTCTTTGGTGATCGTTACAAATTTATGAAAAAGCGTGTTCAGTTCTTTCTAGAACGGGACTTGGTTCATTTCGTTGCCAGCGATATGCACAATCTCGATGACAGACCGCCTTATATGCAAAAGGCCTATCAGATTGTCGCGAAAAAATATGGCGCTGAGCGTGCGGAAGAACTCTTTAAGACAAACCAAGAAATCTTATTAAGTAACGAGTTTATTTAATCAATCAAACTCTGGAGAAAGTAAATACATGAATCAAGAAAATCAAATGATCGAAATCGATGTGTTGTCTCTGTTGAAGACACTTTGGAAACGGAAGTTTTTAATCATCTTAACTGCCTTATTGACGGGGATTTTAGCCCTAGGTTACAGCGTTTTTATTGCTAAGCCTACTTATAAGAGCACGACGCGTATCTACGTTGTCAATCGTCAGCAGGGCGAAAATCCTACCTTGACCAACCAAGACTTGCAGGCGGGTTCTTATCTGGTAAAGGACTACAAGGAAATCATCTTGTCTCAGGATGTTTTGGCATCCGTCATTTCAGAATTGAAACTGTCAGGTTCGCCATCTGATTTGGCATCTAAGGTAACTGTGACCGTACCGACAGATACTCGGATTGTGTCTATTACGGTTACGCATGCGGATCCGGCAGAAGCAAGCCGTATTGCCAATACTTTGCGCGAAGTTGCTGCTGAGAAAATCATTGCTGTCACCAAGGTATCTGATGTTACAACGCTGGAAGAAGCAGAAACGCCAAAAACACCGTCTTCTCCGAACATCCGTCGCAATACCATCATTGGAGTGCTTGCGGGTGGTGTCTTGATGGTCATTGTAGTAGTGATTGTTGAGATCCTTGATGACCGTGTCAAGAAGCCAGAAGATATTGAAGAAGTCTTAGGAATGACCTTGCTTGGTGTCGTCCCAGATATGAATAAGGTAGGTTAGGAGATACAATGCCAATATTAGAGTTAGCAAGAAAGAAGAAAATGTCTATTTCACGGGTAGAGGAGTACTATAATGCTCTTCGAACCAACATCCAGCTTAGCGGAGAGAACATCAGAGTAATTGCTATTAGTTCCACTTTCCCGGGTGAAGGAAAGACAACAACTTCAACCAATCTCGCTCTGACCTTTGCTAAAGCGGGTCACAAGACACTTTTGATTGATGCAGATATTCGGAATTCTAAAATGTTAGGTGGAGTCTTTAAGAGTGATGGAAAAGTCACTGGTTTGACAGAATATCTGTCTGGGACTACAGATCTATCTCAAGGATTGTGCGAAACGGATGAGCCAAATCTTTTCGTTGTCTCTTCGGGGCAAATCTCCCCTAACCCGACTGCACTTCTTCAGAGTGATCGATTTGCAACGATGATGAACGTTTTGCGCCGTCACTATGATTATATTATTGTAGATACACCACCGATTGGTATGGTAGTAGACGCGACTCTTATTTCTAGGGTCTGTGATGCTAGCCTTTTGGTTGTGGCACCAAAGGAAGTTAAGCGGAAGATGGTTCAAAGATCTAAAATGCAGTTGGAACAATCCTCTACACCTTTTCTTGGTGTGGTCTTGAATAAATACAATGTTCAAGCAGATACATACGGTTTCTATGGTTCCTATGGACACTATGGGGATAATTTGAGTAAAGAATAGTAGAAAAGCGAGAAAAATATATGTTTAGAAAGCAAAGGGAAATCCAAGAGTTAGGAGTAGCTGTATTGGAACTGCTGGTGTCTATGCTAGCAGCGGTTTTAGTGAGCCTTATTTCTAATTCTGACTTGACAAGGACAAGTGTCTTTATCCTCTCTTTGCTTCATATCCTTGCTTTTTATATTAGTAATTATTTTCATCACTTTTTCCGTAGAGGTTACTTTGTAGAGTTTATCCAAACTTTAAAATACAGTGCCTTCTATGCTCTTTTTGTCACTTTTGCTTCCTTTATCATGGAGGAACATTTTTCTATCTCGCGCCGGGGGCTCATCTATTTTATCTTACTAAATGGCCTACTAGTTTACGCAGCCAATATTTTGTTTAAAAACTACTATTCGTCTATTCATGCTCGGTCAAAAAACAGTACGAAAGTTTTTGTCATTACTACAAGTTCTAGGATAGAAAAGTTTTTTGCTCAAATAGAAAAAGCACAAGACTTTGCTGGTCAGATAGTGGCAGTTACAGTAGTGGATGATCCTTCCTTTACAAGTTCTGCTTTTGATGTGGTGCCGGAAAAAGATATGATTGAGTATGCGACTCGGTCGGTAGTGGATGAAGTGTTTATCAATCTACCTAGCGATCTCTATCGCTTGGAAGATTTGATTTCTCAGTTTGAGCATATGGGAATCGATGTCAATGTTAATATCAATGCCCTAGATTTTCCAACCAATGGCGAGAAGCGCATTCGTAATGTGGCTGGTTTCAATATCGTGACGTTTTCGACTCGCTTTTATAGTTACTACCATGTTCTTTTGAAACGACTTCTAGACATTGTTGGTGCCCTATTTGGCTTATTGCTCTGTGGGATAGCTGCTATTTTCCTAGTGCCCCAGATCAAAAAAGACGGTGGTCCAGCTATTTTCTCTCAAGATCGAGTTGGAAAGAATGGTCGTATCTTTAAATTTTATAAATTCCGCTCCATGGCTGTGGATGCTGAAGAGCGTAAAAAAGAGCTGATGGCGCAAAATACGATGTCAGACGGTATGTTTAAGGTCGATAATGACCCTCGTATCACACCGATTGGACACTTTATTCGCAAGACAAGTCTCGATGAGTTGCCTCAGTTTTGGAATGTCCTCAAAGGCGATATGAGTCTGGTCGGTACGCGTCCGCCAACTGTGGATGAGTATGAAAAATACACGCCTGAACAGAAAAAACGTTTGAGTTTCAAACCAGGTATCACAGGCCTCTGGCAAGTCAGCGGCCGTAGTGAAATCACGAATTTTGATGATGTTGTAAAACTAGATGTGTCTTATATTGATGATTGGACCATCTGGTCAGATATTAAAATTTTACTAAAGACTGTTAAAGTCGTACTAATGAAAGATGGAGCAAAATAGGGATTATGAAAAGAGTGATTACTTACGGTACTTTTGACTTACTGCATTATGGTCATATTAATTTGCTAAAAAGAGCTAAGAGTAAGGGAGATTACCTTATTGTTGCAATCTCAACTGATGAATTTAATTTAGAAGAGAAAAATAAAGTTTGTTACTTTACTTATGAACAGAGAAAAGCTCTGGTAGAAGCAATACGCTATGTTGATTTAGTGATACCAGAATCAAGTTGGAATCAAAAAAAAGAGGATGTTCATAAGTACGATATAGATTTATTTGTAATGGGTGATGATTGGGAAGGGCACTTTGATTTTTTAGAGAATGAAGGTGTTGAGGTTGTCTATCTTCCACGCACGCCGGAGATTAGTACAACTAAAATTAAGTCAGAATTAAAGAAGTAAGGTGAGAATATGAAAATATGTTTAGTTGGCTCAAGCGGAGGACATCTAACACATTTATATTTGTTGAAGCCGTTTTGGGAAAAGAAAGAAAGATTTTGGGTAACTTTTGATAAAGAAGATGCAAGAAGTATCTTGGAAAATGAGACATTTTATCCTTGCCATTATCCTACTAATCGTAATTTAAAAAATCTTATTAAAAATACGATTCTTGCTTTCAATATTTTGAGAAAGGAACACCCTGATGTTATCATCTCATCAGGGGCTGCTGTGGCAGTTCCTTTCTTTTACTTAGGAAAACTATTTGGTGCTAAGACAGTCTATATTGAAGTTTTTGACCGTATTGATGCGCCAACCTTAACAGGGAAGTTAGTATATCCAGTAACAGATAAGTTCATAGTTCAGTGGGAGGAAATGAAAAAAGTATATCCGAAAGCAATTAATCTTGGAGGGATTTTCTAATGATTTTTGTGACAGTAGGTACTCATGAGCAACAGTTTAATCGACTTATTAAAGAGGTTGATAGATTAAAAGGTGAGGGACTTATTCAGGATGATGTTTTTATTCAGACAGGTTTTTCAGATTATGAACCAGTGTACTGCCAATGGAAGAATCTGATTTCTTATGACGAGATGAATCGCCATATGGATGAAGCAAATATTATCATTACACATGGCGGACCTGCAACATTTATGGGAGTGATTTCCAAGGGGAAGAGACCGATTGTAGTACCTCGACAAGAAAAATTTGGCGAGCATGTAAATGATCACCAAATGGAATTTTGCTTAAAGTTACTAGGCGAAGGATACGATCTAGTTGTAATCGATGAAATTGATAAACTTAATGAGAATATTAAATATTCAAAAATCCAGCAAGTTAGTTCTCATAATAGTCAGTTTACTAATGAACTGTCAGGTATAATTGAAAATATGTTTATATAAGATATGTGTGATTGCCGTTTTTTGTGTTACTAATAATTGTCACATAGTCAGAGCTTTTTAAACTATATCGTTATTAAATAGTGAATTTTATATTCTAATGATTACTATTCGTATTTGATAAGAAATAATGGAGAAGATGAATGAAAATTTTGCATATTCCAACGGGTGGCTTATTTTCAGATGGAATAGGGACGTTTATTTATTCTTATTTAGAATGTATGGATCTAGATAAATGGGAAGTGACAGTTTTAGCTACTAATATTCCACTGTTAGAAGATAAAGCAAAATTTGAGAATTTGGGTGTCCAGGTAGTAGTTCTAGAGCGGAAAAAAACTGCGATTATTCACTATATGCGTCAATTATACAAATTAATAAGAGCTAATAAATATGATATAATTCACGTTCATGGTAGTAGTTCTTTAATGTCAATCGAGCTATCTGTTGCAAAAATTGTAGGGGTCCCAGTAAGGATTGCCCATAGTCATAATACTACTTGTGACCATATAAAACTAGATAAAGCATTACGGCCAGTATTTCATAAGTTATATACGCAGGCATGGGCATGTGGGGAAGGAGCTGGGGAATGGCTTTTTACTAATAGAGAATATACTATTATTCATAATGCAAGAAATATAAAGCGTTATCAATTTAGTGAGTCCAAACGGCAACAATTTCGAAAAAAACTATCTCTTAAAGATACAACTCTTGCTTTAGGTCATGTTGGTCGCTTTAATGTTCAAAAAAATCATGAATTTCTGGTGTTATTAATGGAAAATTTAGTAATACAAGGATTAGATGTTAAATTATTTTTAGTGGGTGAGGGGTCAACTTTATCAAAAATTAAGAATATGGTTTCTGAAAGATCTCTAGAAGATAGGGTATTCTTTTTAGGTCATCTAAATGATATGAAATCATTTGTGTCTGCTATGGATATAATGCTTCTCCCAAGTCTGTACGAAGGTCTTCCTCTGGTATCAGTAGAATGGCAAATAAATGGAATACAATGTATCTTATCTGATACTATAACAAAGGAGTGTATCTTCACTAAACAAGTGGCTTCTTTACCAATCGAGACCCCTCTTTATTGGGAAAAAGCGATAAGAGATTTCTGTTCAGAAGATAGATTGAGACAATCAATTGAGAATCAAAGACTTGCGAGAGAAGCTGGTTATGATATTGAACTGGAATCAGTTGAATTGGTTACTCTTTATAATAGATTATTAAAAGGGATTAAATAGGAGAACAAAATGACAATATCTATTGTGTTATCTACATATAATGGGGAGAAACATATCGTTGAGCAATTAGATTCTTTAAAAGACCAAACTATTTCAGCCGACGAGGTTCTCATTTGTGATGATTGTTCTACGGATGATACTGTCAAGATTATAAAAAATTATATCGAGAATCATAAATTAAGTAATTGGTCAGTGACTATTAACAATAGAAATAAAGGTTGGAAAAAAAATTTTTATGATTTACTAATAAAAGCAAAAGGAGATATTATTTTCCCTTGTGATCAAGATGATATATGGCACTTAGATAAACTTGAAAAAATGTCTAAAATCATGCAAAATGATCCAAGTATATTATTACTATCTTCAAATTATTCTCCGTTCTATGATGGGAAGGGAAATACAATTAACTTAGATCATACTGATTTAGATGATAGTGGTAGAGTATACGTACCAGATTTTAAAAGATTTTTCTTTTATATCCGAAGACCTGGTTGTGTTTATGCTATTAATAAAAGTTTAATTACTTACTTCAAAGAATTTCATGATGATAGAGATCCACATGATGCTTTACTTTGGAGACTAGCAGCTATGCTTGGAGGTCTCCGTTTATATGCATATTCGACAATTGATTTCCGAAGACACAGCAATAATGCAACAGGTGAAAAAGTAAGAGGATATTTAAAGCGTAAAGAACAGATAGACTACTATTATAATATGTTACAAAGGCTAGAAAGATTTAATAGTAATTATAACAAGGATAAAAATGAGAATGAGTACAAAATATTCAAGGAATATCAAAAATGGATAATGTATAGGAAGAGATTATATACAGATAGAAAATTAATATATTGGTTTTATTTGTTTAAGTATAGAAGCTTATATTGGTCTATTAAATCATATTTTGCAGATTTGATAATCTTTATAAAAGGGAAATGAGAATGAATAATGAATTACAAAAATTACATCAGTTAGAACTCCTTCTTGCTGATGAGTTAGTTAGGATTTGTAAAAAATACAATTTGCCAATTTTTATGTTAGCAGGCACAGCCCTAGGAGCTATTAGACATAGAGGATTTATTCCATGGGATGATGATATGGATTTTGGTATGCTTCGCTCAGATTTTGAAGAATTTAAAAATATTTGTAATATTGAACTTGATAAAAGTAGATTTTTTTTACAGTCAGATGAAAATGATAAGTTTTATCCTTTCAATTTTATAAAAATAAGATTAAATGGGACTAGTGTTTTGGAAGAATTCTCTCAAAAAGCAGATGTTCATACTGGTATCTATATAGATATTTTTCCTATTGATAATGTCTCACTTAATCCAATAAAACGTTTTTTTCAGCTAAAAGGTTTTTGGTTTTTTAGAAACCTTCTATGGATAAAGTGTGGCTATGGAGAAGACGATAGAAAACAGGGAGTTAGATACAGAGTTGGAAGAATATTTTCAAGTTTTTTCAGTATTTATTTTTTAAAAAAAGCAAAAAACTATTTTATTACTCTTGCCAAAAATGAAGATGCCGATTATGTTGTAGTAAGTGATGGTAGCTACGGTTTAACAAAGGAGACATTTCCCAAAAAATGGCTCCAAGAATCTGATGTTTATATGTTTGAAGATAGATTGTTTACGAGCTTTCAGAACATAGATATATATTTGAAACATTTATATGGAGATTATATGCAACTTCCCCCAGAAAGTTCAAGGAATCATCACAAACGCTTAAATGTTAATTTTGGTATTTATGGAGAAAATAAAAATGACGTTTAAAGTAAAATCAAGTGAATTGTTGTTTGCGTTTGCTTATTACCCGTGGATATTAGCTTGGATATTGACTGCAACTTTTTATAAAGATTTTTTGTCTCCATATGCTTTTATTAATATTTGGCAGTATGTAGGTTTGATATTCCTATTTATAAAATTGATACTAGAGTCAAATAAGATATCTTATTTATTATTATCAATTTTAATGGGAATAATCGGAATTATAATAACTATTGGGAATGGCAATGCTTCATTTGTTGCTTACAGCATATTTTTAATACTGTCTTCTAGAACTATAGAATTTGATAATCTTGTAAGGAATACAATGATTTGCCAACTTGTAATAGTTTTTATGACAGTATTAGGAGCTATATTTAATATACTTCCTAACTTAGTAGAAACATCGGTTGCGACTACATTTATTAGAACTAGATATTCTTTGGGATTTACTTATTCGACATTTCTTCCTAATTTTTTCACAAGTATAGTATTAGAGTATGCGTATTTGAAAAAAAGAATGAAATGGACAATTACTGAATTAATTATCGTTGGAGGGTTTAACTTTATTATATATCAATATACACAAACTAGAACAGGTTATATTTTGGTTTGGGGAATTTTGTTAGTTTTTTTATGGGATAGAATTAAAGGTATAGACTTTTCTAAAACGATTTTACGAGGAGTATATATAGGTATATATATACTTTCAGCGTTATTAGCATTGATATTGACAATAAAATACTCTCCAAACAATCCCTTTTTGAATTCATTAAATGTAATATTAAGTCAAAGGTTACGTTTTGGGCAATTAGGATTGCAAACGTATCCTGTAACTCTTTTTGGAACAAATATAAAATGGGAATCATCAAGCTCTTCATACTTTTATATTGATTCGTCATATATAAATATGCTGATAAGTTACGGTGTTGTGTTATTTGCTATTATATTAATTAGCTACAGTTACTTAATTTGGAGGTTGGTTCAATATAAAGAATTCGTATCTCTTGTTATTGTACTAATTTTTTGGGCATTGAGGGCAATTATAGATCCTCAACTATTTTTATTATGGCATAATCCATTTCTTTTCCTTTTGCTAGGAAGCAACCTCCTTGATAAGATAAATATGGATAGAGAGAGTAAGAAACATGAAGATAACGTTCTGTTTACCGTCAATTAGTCGAAAGCCTATCGGTGGTTATAAAGTTGTTTTTGAGTATGCTAATCAATTAGTGGCACTAGGACATGAAGTTAATATATTCTTCTTAGTAGATAAACAATTATCAAAAATTACTAGTTCCAATTTTATAAAAAGAATAATTGGTAATATTTTTAAGAGACCTAAATGGTTCACTTTATTACCTCAGGTTATTTTGAAGGTGACACCTTATTCTGATGGAAGAGATATTCCAAAAGCAGATTTCGTATTTGCTACTGCAATTAGTACAGTCGATTTCGTTAAGAAATTGGATAATACAAAAGGCCGTAAAGCCTATTTGATACAGGGATTTGAAAATTGGGCCATGTCGGATGAAGAAGTAAGAAATACTTATAGTTATGGTATGCTAAATATCGTTGTTTCTAAATGGCTAAGAGATATTGTAGTAAAGACGGACAAAAATGTGAAGCTCATTTCTAATACTATTGATACAAATAAGTTTTATGTAGAAAAAGATATTAGTTCACGTAACCCATATCAGTTAGCTGCTTTATACCATGTAGATGAGCATAAAGGTTTTCCTATAGCTTTCGAAGCTATAAAAAGAGTGAAGTCGCAGTTCCCTGAATTGCAATTAGCTTTGTTTGGAGTTCCTGCAGAACCAAAATTTTTAGAAGATTGGATTACCTATAAACGTGCAGCAACTCCTCTACAGCTAAAAAAAATATATAATGCCGCTTCTATATTTGTTTGTGCAAGTATAAATGAAGGATTCGGACTTACTGGGGCGGAGAGCATGGCTTGTGGATGCGCATTGGCATCAACCGCGTATGCAGGTGTCTTTGAATATGCACGACATAATGAAAATGCATTGCTTTCAGACATAAATGATATAGATTCATTGACTAATAATATCATTAGATTAATTGAGGATCAAGAATTAAGGTTGCGCATTGCAAAGCAGGCTAGTGAGGATATGAGAGGAAATTCGTGGCATACTAATGCCATTAAACTTGAAGAAATTTTAAAAAATGAATTATTAGGAAGTTGTGGAGATAAATATGAATAAGGAAATTATTCTATCGGTTGGCATCCCGTCATATAACATATCGGATTATGTGATAAAATGTTTAGAAAGTTTTTCAGAAGTTTCACAAGATTTTTATTGTAAATTTGAATTAATTTTTGTGAATGATGGTAGTAAAGATGATACAGTTCAAGTAATTGAAGAATTTTTATCAAAAAGCTATTTGAATGCTAGAATCATTACTAAAGAAAATGGTGGTCACGGTTCAGCGGTTAATAGGGGTATCGATGAGGCTATAGGGAAGTACTATTTAAGTCTTGATGGAGATGATTGGATAAATCCTAAGGATTTTGAAAAATTGCTTATTAATTTATCTAATGAAGAGGCTGAAGTAGTATTTACAAATTTCACTGAACAGCATGTGTATAATAATACTGTTATAAATCATAGATACAATGAATTATATCCTGCAAATCAGCTAACATCATTTTTAGAGTTAACAACTATAATGCCAATGCATAGTGTTATTTATAAACTTGAGCTCTTACGAAAGAATAATATACGACTTACAGAAGGGATATATTATGTGGACAATGAGTACATCTTATATCCATTTATATTTGCCAAAAATTTCGTCTATTACAATTTAGATATTTACCAATATTTAATTGGTAGAGCTGGACAAAGTATGAATACTGCCAACTTAGTAAAAAATAATGAGCATTTTATAAAATTATTAGCTTCAATTTTTTTGTTTATCAATAAAAATAAAAAGCAAAATAATATATTTTTTAGAATTGTTGCGAGAGAGATATCTGATCGCTATATTCAAACTTCTTACTTATACAGTCCACATTC
>NZ_CABPTO010000006.1 GCF_902460355.1 Streptococcus sp. Marseille-P6264 | reverse complement strand
AAAATAACCATTTATAACTATATCGAGATAATATAAATGAAAGTAACACGACAGCAATATAATATATAGACTCACTAATCGTTAATATATCAGAGACATTATTGATTACATCTTTCTGTTCAGTAACAATCAAATGGTATACTAAATAATGGTTAATTAAAACGAATAATATAACAATACTGGTCAGCAATAAACCATATTGTTGCAAAATTTTTTTCATCCTCATATTTACTCAATCACCTATAATCCTCTTCACAATATACTTAATTGCTCTTGCTGGTCCAATAAAGATGTATTTCATCGCCCCCTTGATTCCACCAATCTGGTTAAAATCTACAAAGGTATGAGGCTGTAAATCTTCTCGATTATTTAGTTGCTTGTTATCAATAAAAGCTGTTAGACCGAGTTGATTATAAGAAATCTTAAAGTCATACTGCTTGTCCCAAGCAATATAAACCAAAAGTCTTTCTATCGCATGAAGAATGGAATTTTGTGGAAGTGGTTCACTCGGAACATCCTCCTCCGTCAAGTTTAAATCAAATAAAGGAGACAAGGCATCATATTTAAACCAAACAAAGGTTCCATAGCTCATGACAAAGGTATTCATTTGCTTAAAGTCAACTTCTTTTTGACAATTCATGTGCTCCCACAGTTTATTCATCTCAGGAGAAATCAGAGCTTCATTCCAGGCTACTACAATCCTGTTAAAGCGGAAGAAGCTAGGAATGTCAGCTATGACCAGCCCTAAGCGATCATCTTGTCCTAATTGACTAACTATCTGGTCTGCTGGATGAACAAGCATGTTAATTAGCTCTTTACGCCAACTTTCTCCAGCCCAATAATCAGCTTCTTTGGATTTTTTTGTATGAAAATGCCCAATATAGTCATACTGAGATAGATGTCTCTTTAATTTGAGCATAGGAAGAACATCTCGCCCAACATTTCCTGTTACAAAAACTTCTGCTTTTGCTTGTTTTTCCTCTAAAATACCAAGTATCTCGTTCTTTTTCTTTTCGCTATCTGTTGTAATGAATAAGTCATAAGAGAAATGGAAAGATTCAAATGCATGAAGGAATTCAGCTAGTAAATCCACATAAAAAACATGAAGGTGGACAGCTATTTTCTTATCAGGTAGAGAAATTGGAAGAGACAAATCTAAAATTTTCCTTCCAAGCAAGTAAGGATAGTCAGGCAAATCAATACGAGACATATGTTTGACAATTAAATCAACAGGATAGTCCGTTGTATTTTCAATGTCGTTTAAAATATAAGGTGTTAATCCTTCATTTGCTGCTATTGTTTTTACTTTGATAAACGGCACTCTATTTTTTAGGATAGAGGTTGGATTATAGTAAGAAAAATCCGGATAGAGCATACCTGAAGCATCTGCCTGAATTGTATTAAAAACGGTCTGATAATGAAAACCTGCCTGAACTAAATTGGTTGTAACCTGGGTTTCATAATGATCTATGACATCTTGAACTTCTGTAAAATCCTGAATGTTTTGCCAGAATAGTTGAAAGGCTTCTGAATTGACTACATTTTGCTTAAAAGATAGATAATAACTTTGGATATGCTCGTTAAAATCTTTGTCTTTACGATAATTCGTCATTCCCCAGAAATCAACGTTTCTATCACTTTCAAAATCCTGGTAAATAGGCTCCAAATCCCACAGAGGTCCAAAACATGTGTCATTCATTAAAGTGACTGAATCATAGCATTTTAATTCTTCAAAGCCGACCTTTTTCATTCCATCTCGCCAAGCAGCAAAATCAAAACCGATGTTCTTTCTCAAAAGAACTTCATCAACTAGTTCTTTCTTCAGTTCATCTTCCTGATCTTGGCTTATTTTGCTGTTTGAAATGAAAATCACCTTCCTAAAGAGAGGACGCATTTTTTCAAGCTGATAAAGTACATGTTCACTAAACTGATTGAATTTATTAAAGTGAACATATAAAAGTAATCGTTCCATTTTATTTCCTTATTCTTAAGAATTTCAAGATCTTTGTTGGGATTGTCCAACGTCTTGAATTTATAACAGTCTTGTAAGCTTTTTTCGTAGCCTCTAATTCATCTTCAAGCTCTTCAATCTTATTGCTACTATCCAACATTTCCGCTGTAAATACTTTTCCGATGTAATCAGGAGCATACGCATCATCCATAGAAATCATCTTATAGCTCAATTGATAGATCGCTTCTCCTTCAACTTCATAAATCAACTGCGGGTCAGGTTCGTTAAAGAGATACAAGTCATCAATAATGACACCGTTCGTATAGATAGGAAAGGAGACATTCCCATCAGGCCCTCTCAATTCTACTTCAGAATAGTAACTTGGACGTTCCGAAAGATCTACACGAATGACAGAAGCTCCTTTAGGAATTTCAAAACTTATGCTATCTTCTTTTTGAAGTAGTTTAGTAAAGGTACGATCTTCTGAGTAAGCATTCTCCTCATTGCCAAAATAAACTGTAACAGACTCCATCCCAATATGAGACAGAGAATCCATAGGCTTGGATAGACGAATTTCGTAAGTATTATTTCGTTCAAGAAGAATCTTAGTCATCTCTTTAAAATTTGCGTTGGGATATTTATCAAGATAATCTAGTTGTGTTTCTAACAACTTTTGAAAACGACGTTCTAATTTTCTAAAATCACAAGGCCGCGAATCCGAACCTTGATTAATTGTATACGCAACCATCGCTTCATCTAGGAAAGCTAAAGAAGTACGTTGAAAGAGCTCCATTTGCAGATTAAAGGTGTCATCTGATGTAGTCAAATCCAACTCTTGATTCACTTCTAACATTAGATCCCTATCAACCAACCAGGTGGATGCCATAGTAAAACCCCGAGTGGCAAGCATTTTTTCATAGGTATCTGCAAGAAGGATTGTTTTATTGGCAAATCCTGCCTTCGAAACAAGATCTCCCTTTTCATTATAGATATCAAAATCTGTATTAGACCATTTACAATCAGGCTTGCTCTTTAATAAGTCTACTTGCTTCTGAAGTTTTAGAGGATCCAACCAGAAATCATCTCCGTCACAGCGCGCTATATAGTTCCCTCGCGCTTCTCTACAAATGGAAACCCATGTTTTAGCAATTCCTTGATTTTCATCCTGGTAAAAGGCACGAATCAAATCAGGGAAATTAGCTTGATAATCTTGTATAATTCGGCGAGATCCATCACTTGAGGCATCATCCACCAAAATAATCTCAAAAGCGAAATTTGTTTTCTGAGCTAAAAAACTATCAATAGTTTTTTTCAACCACGGTTCTTTGTTAAAAACAGTACAAATAATTGAAACAAAAGGTATCATGTCCATATCTCCCTCAGTCTAATCCATCATTGACCAGGTTCCATTGCGCTGGATTAAGCCACTTGCTGAATCCATTGCTGATTTATCATCTAAAGCTATATCATCTCGATTGATAAAGATCAGTGGGGTTTGCGTAGCATCTGAAAAAGCCAGCATTTGCCCTTCAGCATCCCGTACTGTCACTTCTAATTTCATTTTCAAGTCATTCACCGTTGGAAGGGAACAAGTGTAGTGAACCGTTTTATGACCAACCCCACTCATCAGCTGATCCATAGAATTATCATTGTAGATCCAAATATTCCGATCGATATCTGTTAAAGAAAGAGCAATATAAGTTTGAATATCCTCTCGAACATCAAAGTCAATCTGGAACTGAATTGGATCTTGTGGGCGTAACTTATTCGAACTTATCAACTGTAATTGAAAGTTTTCAACCAAAACTTGTTCATCCGAAGAAGCTTGTACATCTCCAGTCACTTCTCCTCCGTGTTGCAAAGGTGCTGTATTATCAAAACTATACTGGTTGGCTACATTTTCTGGACTACCAATTGCCTTTACCAAACCATTTTCAATCAAAACAGCCTTGTTACAATACTTCTTGACAGCTCCCATATCATGGGTGACAAGGATAGTGGTCTTCCCTGACTTTTTTCGTTCTTGGAAGTAATCATTACACTTACGCTGGAAGGCCTCGTCTCCTACTGCGAGAACCTCATCCAAAATCAAAATATCACCTTGGGCCTTTATCGCAACCGAAAAGGCAAGACGAACCTGCATCCCAGATGAATAGTTCTTGAGCTTTTGGTTCATAAATTCATGCAATTCAGCAAAGTCTACGATGTCATCATACATGGCATCAATTTCAGCTGTTGAGAAGCCGAGCATGGCACCATTCATGTAGACATTTTCACGACCCGTCAGTTCGGGGTTAAAACCGACTCCTAGCTCAATGAAAGAAACTAACTTTCCATCGATTGTGACAGAACCTTTTTCAGGAACGTAGATTTCAGAAATAATTTTTAAGAGAGTAGACTTCCCTGAACCATTTCGACCCAAGATTCCAAAAAAGTCTCCTTTTTCTACTTCAAAGGAAATATCATTAAGAACGTGCTGTTCTTTATAGCCTTTAATTCCTTTAAAGCGATTGACCATAGCAGTACGAAGACTGTTAGTTGCCTCAGTTGGTAACTTAAAGTACTTGCTGACATGGTCTACTTTTACTGCAATTTGTTTATCTGTCATTAGAGAATCTCCGCAAATTTCTTAGCATGTTTGTTAAAGTAAGCAAAGCCAGCTAGGAAAATAAGAATTGGCAATACATAAGGAATAAGAACCAAGAACTTATTTTCAACCAAAAGCCAGACTGGTGTATTGGCCTTATCAATCAAGAAATAACGCATGTCTTGGATAATCTGAGCCAGTGGATTCATCATAACTAATTTGGCAGCCCATGGATTGCGATCCGCAATAAATGTAATGGGATAAATAATTGGTGTCGCATATAAGCCGGCTTGCAGCACTACTTCCCAAATTTGAGATAAATCACGGAAGCGGACAAAGAAAGTTGATAAGATCAAAGCACAACCTGTTGCCATCAAAAACAACTCAAAAAAGAGAGGGATTACCATCAAAGCCGACCAACTGAAGGTCACTCCATTAAAAAGTGAAAAAAATAAGACCACGACTAAATTGATGGAAAAGTTAATGGCAGCACCTGAAATAGCTGACAAAACAATAATATGCTTTGAAAAGTTTAGCTTACGCAAAAGATCGCCCCTACTAACAACTGATACCATCCCCATAGAAGTTGCTTCTGAGAAAAATCCCCAAATAACGTTGGCTAATAACAAAGCAACTGGGAAATGAGGAACATCTCCACCTAAGCGTAAGAAACGGATGAAGACGATATACATAATACTAAAGGTCATCAATGGCTTCAAAATCGACCAGAGATAGCCAACTAAGGATCCTTGATAACGTAATTTGAAGTCTGTTTTAACCAATTCTCTCAAGAGAATCCAGTTTTTTTGGCTAAAATAATCTAGCATGCATATTACTCCTTATAAGCAAATTTTGTGAGAATAAGTGTCGTGAAAACCAAAGTATGAAAGGCACGATTTTTTCTGTAGCCATACTTTCGAATACGTCGCAGTCGCTCTACAAAAGGAACTTCCATGATTGTCACAAAATTTTCAATAATTTCTCTATTTTCAGTTGTCAGAGGCTGGCTGAGAAGGTTGCGAGCCTGTGTCTGACTGTCTTTTATCAATTTCCAATATTTAGCAAATAGACGGCTAGGATGAATCCAGTTCTTCATTCGCTTGCGTAAAGTCCGGGCTCCTAACACATTATTGGAATGTTGGCGGTAGAGTTCACCTGGCTGATCTAGATAAACGAGTTTCCCAAAGGCCGAAGCCAACAAGCCCAGATACCAATCGTGCATAAGCAGTTCATGCTCCTCCTGCCCTGTCCACAAATCAGCCAGAGCGCGGTTGATCATCGAAACGCCACCTGTCACCGTATTTTCCGTCAATTCTTGAATCAATTCTGTATTGGCATGGTCAGACTGCGTCCGAATCATACTTTCGTGAACAACATTTAGCTCCTGATCTACTACTTTTAAATCCGTATAAACCAGCAAAGGTACGGAAGCATCATAGTTTTCTGCTGTCGCCAACTGAATCGCCAACTTATCTGGCAACCAGACATCATCCTGATCGCTAAAAAAGTAAAAATCCGAATCCTGATATTTAAGCAAGCTATGAAAACTCTTAATGACACCCAAATTTTGAGCTTCTTCTGGATTGATAAAGCAAATCCGGCTATCTTGACGACAAAAATCCTCAATAATCGCTCGCGTCCCATCACTAGAGCCATCATCTCGAATCAAAAGCTGCCAGTCCCTATAAGTTTGGGCTTGAATGCTTTCAATCTGCTCTGCCAAAAACTTCTCACCATTATAGGTCGACAGAAGAATGGTCACTTTCATGATAAAAATAGCTCCTCGTATTCACCCACAATTTTTTCCCAGGTGTAGTTTTCTTTCATATTTTCTTTGGCCGCCTGACCTAGCTCCGTAGAATCTGTTTGAGCATCTACTCGGTCAATCAGCTGAGCCAACTGCCCCTCTTCTTTTTGCCAATACAAAGCTGTTTCTTGGGCTACTTGATGGTTGAAGTCCACGTCCAAAACCAAATTGGCATCAGTCTGAGCCAGAGCTTCCAGAAGTCCAGGATTAGTTCCACCGACTTCGTGTCCATGCAAATAGGCAAAGGCTTGATTACGGATATATTTGAGTAGTTCCTGATCATAGACTGTCCCGACAAACTTAATCCGAGAATCCTTATCAAAACCCGTTTTCTGCTTAAGCTCTTCATAATAAGGATTTCCCTCATGATTGCAGATAATCAGCAAGTCACGTTGGGTTTTGGATTTCATAAATTCCTGAATGATGGTCTCGTAGTTGTTTTCTGGCACAAAACGTCCAACAATCAAATAATATTCCTTTTCTCTGCTCTGCCATTTCTCAAAAAAATCACGCACGCGAGCATCCTGAGAGTCAAGAGAAGATAGCTGGAGGTCTGTCCCATAGGCAATGAAAGACGTCTTAGACCAAGGATAGGACTGTTTTATATAGCTTTCAATGCCTTGGTTGTCCGCAATGACCAGATCAGCATGCTTGGTCATAACCTTCTCAGAATATTTAAGATAGGATTGAACTGGCTTAGGCCACTTAGCTCGCTTCCATTCCAGACCATCTGGATTGATAAAGAAAGTCCCGCCTACTTTATGAATTTTATGAGCAAAAGGTGCCACAAATGCCCCAATCGTATTACCCAAAATATAAAAAATTGGACGCTCAATCTGCTGCTCTTGCACTAACTTTAAAGAATAATTGATGGCCATCATATCATAGGCAATCACCCGAGCTGGCCCCAACTGAGGAGCCTTAATTGTGAAGCAATCCACTCCCTTGTAATCAAAATGATGAAAAGCTTCATCATCCGACAAACAAGCCACATGATACTGAATTTGGGAAGAAACCTTATTTTCAACTAATTTTTCAACAAAAGTTTCAAATCCGCCATATTTAGCAGGAAGTCCGCGACTTCCGATGATGAAGACATGTCTCATGCTTTTCCTCAATTCAAAGATTTACAATCTAATCTATTATATCATTTTCTTGGTGATTTGTGGAACTTTCAACTAGGCTTAATAAAGTGGTGAAGCCTTAAATAGACTAGTTCGAAGCGAACTAGTCTATCAACGCCCTATTTCCTTACTTCCTGCTTGTAAAACTCTTTCAAAGCATCCTGCCAAGTTGGAATGACAAAGCCTGTAGCCTTGGCCTTGGCCAGACTCATAGTTGAGTTGAAAGGTCGCTTAGCCTTAGCTGGGAATTTGCTAGAATCAACTGGCTGGACTTCCACATCCGTATCTTTGAGAATTTCCACTGCAAAGTCATACCAAGTTGTATCCTCTGCCGCGTCATTAGACAGATGGTAATAACCAAATTCCTTTTGATTTTCAGCCAGATAGGTCATAAACTCAGCCAGCGTACGAGTCCAGGTCGGACGGCCATGCTGGTCATTAACTACTGTCAGAGTTTTATGTGTCTTAGCAAGATTTTGCATGGTAAAGACAAAGTTTTTACCGTAGTTCCCAAAGACCCAAGCAGTACGGATAATGTAGAAACGGCTGGAATATTTCTCAACCAGCTCCTCACCCATGCGCTTGGTACGGCCATACTCGGTCTGCGGATCTGGTCGATCGTCTACTTCCCACTCCTCTCCGACAGGCTTTTGTCCGTCAAAGACATAGTCTGTTGAGATGTAGACCATGGTCGCCCCGTGCGCTTCTGCTGCTTTTGCCACATTTTCGGTTCCGGTCACATTGATGGCATAGTCCAGCTCTTTTCCTTCGTCCTCAGCCGCATCAACTGCAGTATAAGCTGCGCAGTGATAAACCAAGCTTGGCTTGACTTCCGCAAAGACCTTGTCTACCATTTGGGCATTGGTAATATCCATTTCTGCCACATCAACAGCTACATACTCCTCATTGCGTTCATCCAAAAGATAGCGAAGCTCTGTACCCAACTGTCCATTCGCACCTGTAATTAAAATCATTTGTTTTTCCTTTCAGATCATAAATATTCGATGAATTTATTATACCAAAAAAAGCAGAAAAAATCTGCTTCTTTACTTACTCTTCTCCTTAATCACATAAACAGGGCGTTTCTTGGTTTCCATGAAGATTTTGCCGATGTATTTACCTAGGATACCGATGGTCAGCAACTGGAAGCCGCCGATGAGTAAAATGACAGTCATGAGGGACGGCCAGCCCGATGTTGGGTCCCCAAAAACCAAGGTACGGATAATAATAACCGCCATCAGGATAAAGGCTAAAATCCAAGACAGGATACCTCCTAA
Organism: Streptococcus sp. Marseille-P6264; assembly: GCF_902460355.1. GTDB lineage: Bacteria > Bacillota > Bacilli > Lactobacillales > Streptococcaceae > Streptococcus. Next base: position 153,518 of record NZ_CABPTO010000006.1, on the reverse strand, counting down.
AAATGCAATGTTGAGCGGCGCATCAGAGAAATTGACGATGCCTTCCAAAGAATAGTTGAACAGAGACCAGAAATTCCAAGAGGTCTTACCAGCCACTCGTTCGACATTTTTGTATTCCAAGTACTCGGTATTGAAGCCAACCCAGGCAAAAATTCCCTTGGAGAAGCGATTGTACTCTGAAACTTCCAGAATGGCTTCTACCATCTGGCGGCGCATCAGTCGGAAGTCACGCGCACCATCTACCATCTCTACCTGACTAATCTTGTTAATCAGCTTATAGAACAAATTGGCAAAAAAGCTTCGGATTGGCGGCTCTCCCTCGCGAGTAGTCCGACGAGTCCCCACACAGTCCAGCTCAGGATTCGAGTCCAGCATGGCCTTCATCTCAATCAGGAGCTCGGGCGGATCCTGCAAATCCACATCCATGACTGTCACCAAATCCCCGCTCGCCTCTTGCAAACCAGCATAGAGGGCTGCTTCTTTTCCGAAATTACGAGAAAAGGACAGATAGTGCACATCTGGACAGCGACTGCTGAGCTCACGCAAAACAGCCAAGGTTTGGTCTGTCGATCCGTCATTGACAAAAATATATTCAAACTGGTCACGGATTTGATATTTCACCGCTTCCATGGCTTCATGAAACAGAGGAATAGACTCTTCTTCATTGAAGCACGGAACGATTATTGATATTATCATGATTGCTCCTTTAAGAGTTCATTGTAGGATGAATTGCTATTATATAAAACAACCCATCCTCTTATATTATAGTAGATAGTAAAATAAAAGAGAAGCAAATATCCAGATAGAAAATCATATCAAGTAATGTCTTCAAATAACAATTATCAATTTTCATATTACAGTCATATTATAAAAGTATATGATCTAACTTCGTATAACCTTAATAAGTAGGATTAAAAATCTAAAACAAGCGATTCTTTCCGTAGTCAATATAGTCTAACTAACAACAAGCATTAATATTTCTAAGAAAACAAAAGCGATTGTTAAGGAAAAGGAGATAATAATCGAATAAACTACACAAAAATTAGGCAGATATTATAAACACAAAAGGAAAGTAAATATGAATAGCCAGAAATTCATTTGACAATGATCAGAAAAACAGGCCAATATAACTAGTCCTATATTAGATATAATATTGAACGATTGTGGTCAGAAGAGTCACCATTATAAATAATATTGCTATAAAGAATAAAGAATCTTCAACCTTTTCTTTTTTACATTCTTTTATAGAAAGGTTGTTGTCTTGAATCATTAGCTGAGCAGAAATATTTACAGCCAGTGCAAGCAATACAATGACACCTGAAAAGTACCTTCCTTGTATTCCTTTAATAGACATATCCGTTATTTCTCCCCACATTAAATACGCAGTCATTAGAATTCCAAAGATAATACCTAATGAAACAAAACAGACACCCAGTTTACTAATCTTATTCATTTTAGGTGCTTTCGGAGAAATTAAAATCGCGATACTTATAAAAACTAAATAAAGCCAAATAAAAGCTTTTACATCATACGAAAGCCAACCGAAAGTAAAAAGAGACTGGAGTTTAAAAGGAATAAAGTTTACACCTTCTTTTACCATCATTCGAACAAACTCAGGCATATTCTCAATTGTATACTTTATTTTCTCTAGTGGATTTATATGGGGATTTACATTAATAACATTTAAGTTTAGAGAGCTGGTTATTTTTAACCATAGTAAACTACACAAAGCCGCCGTTCCTATCAATAATGCTACAGTTAAATACTTCTTCTGAGACATCTTCTCTTTAGGAATGAATAAAAGTAAGCCAATTAATAACACATACGGCAATTTAGATAAGGCTATTAATACAGATAAGAGGAAATAAATAAATAAATCTTTATAGCTAACCTTATCCTTATCTAAGAAGGAATAAAACAGGCCAATTGCTAAAAATATAAGACCATTTGCCACTGCATCCTGATTAAAGGAAGCAGCAATATATATATTGATTGGTACTATTGCTAATATACCAAAGATTTGTTGGCGCGGACCTGATTTTTTAACAGCTAATCTACATAGGAGAGCAAAGGCTAATAGATTAAAAAACCTACCAAGTAAAATGGATGCGGAAATACTTAAATGGAATACCTTGGCTATCAATATCCCAAAAGTTTGTGGTATATAACTGGCAAAGGAATAACCATTTGTATTAGCTAAATTATTATACTGAACTTTTTTTGAAGACACTTCTTTTCTTCCCAAATCAGTATTCACTAAAGGTTTTTTGAAAAATTTTTCAACATCAGAAATATCTGACGAAACTAATAAATCCTGTTTATTGCTAGGTAAATAAAGATGCCCTTCACTAATGTACAAGGCTCTTGAATAATGAAAATTTTCGTCTGGCGAATCCATTACAGGAGTAAAAAAACAAAAGAAAGATCCTGTCAGTATTATAATCGAGAAAACCTTGTTATACACTTTCCCCTTTATAAATAATAGAGCACTTAAAGAAAGCCCCAGCAATAGAAAAGTTTTCTTTGGAAGAAATGCTAAATGTCCATCTAAGTATACATAAGTTATAATCAACGTTACCCAAATAGTAATTAAATAATATTTCTTTTCATACAGTTCTTTAAGAAAAGAATGTGAAAATTTAGATGATCTTTTTTCCATCACTATTTTCCCTTGTCTAGTTCTTCAAACAGCTGATACCATTGATTTAAAATTATATCCTCTGAATAATAATCGATAATATGTTTCTTTCCCTTAAGGGCAAGTTCTTCCAATTGATGAGGATTTTGTAGATAAAATTTCATTTTATCAGCTAACTCTTCAATAGAATTGTTTACTAATAGTTCTGAAGTTGCCGATTGAATCTCCTCAACTCCTTGACTACAATTATAGGTTATTGCCGGAGTTCCAGCTACGATAGATTCAACAACAGACATTGGAAAAGCTTCAGATTTTGAAGTTAACAGAGTAAAGTATGATTTTTGATAAACTTCTAAAACCTTACTCGTTCTTCCTTTCAGTTTAACAAACTCTTCTAAAGAAAGTGATTTGATTAAAGATTCTAACTTCTGTCTCTCACCCCCCTCACCGTAGATTTCCAAAGTGATATCAGGAAAATATTGTTGAATTTTAGAAAAAGCTAAAATAATATGATCAATCTGCTTAACTGGATCCAGGCGTCCAACAAATGAAATAATCGATTTATTAAAACTAGTTCCACTGTTAGAAATATTTATATAACGGGGTAAAGGATTTGCAATTGCTCCCAGTTTCTTTAAAGGTATTTGATAGACTTCACTAATCTTCTTAGAATAATCGTCTGATAGAAAGAGAATCTTATCTAGTTTCGGATACTTATTTTTAATTATATAAGGGTAAATAGAATAAAGGCCCTTTGAATCAAAAACAAAATCAGCAGAACTATGCATTTGTCCAATGAATATAACTGTATTAGAGTATAATTTTATCACTCTCTCCATCAATAAGTAAACAATTGGATTTGCAAGAATAACTATTGGATTTTTAGCCTTTTCTAAGACTTGAATCAAATTTTTCTCTAATTTTTTAGTAATAAATTTTTCTTGAAAAAAAATCCAAGGTTTTTGAAAGAAGATATCTTGAGGATATAATAAGATTTCTTCATAATTTTTTGGTATTTTCTGATAACTTTCACCAGATTGAACACCACAACCAAAGACTGTTACTCTATTACCTGAACTTGCAAAACTTTCTGCCAGCTGATCTACAACTCTTTGTACACCTCCCAACCCTCCAAGGTGATGGGTTACAAAAATAATGTCTCTATTCATTTTCCATTCTCTTTCTATGTATAGTAATCAGATACATTGCCCCGTTTCCCATAACATAAACTAACATAACAATAAAAAAACTAATCGCGGCACCAAGCATACCTTTTTGATAAATAAATGGTTCTGTGATCAATTTAGTAAGTATCAAAAGAACAATATACAAGCCAACTAAAAGATGCTGTTTACGTATAATCGTTAAAATATTCTCAAAAACAATTGCTAAAGCATATAAAACTCCTGAGAATATCAGAATAGTAAAAGAAAATACATATTTGTTTAAATCCACGCCAAATATTAGACTAAGTACTGGCACACCAAATAAATAGGCTATAAATGTGACGAACAAACCACCTAAAGATAGGAATCCTAATAATCTTTTTATAATTAATGAGAATTCTTTATATTCTTTTTTATTCCATAAAATGGCTAATTTTGTAATAAGGGGTCTAACAATTAAAATAATAAGACTCATAAAGAACACAGGCATAAACAGAATATTAAAATCACGTTGCATGCCAGTTTGTAAAAAGCCCTGATTAAGACCTTTTTCAATGATTATTTTAGGCTCATTTAAAATATATAACAAAATAAATCCATTTACAAATAGTGGCCAACAAGCTAACAATATATCCTTTATATCTTTTTTATAGCGAGTAGACAACAATTCTCGGACTTGAATTTTTTCGAAATATGCTACAAAACGCATCTCGTAGGAAAAAATGAGTAGCCCATTCCACAGAACTAAAGAAAGCAAAGCAAGCAGAACAGACTCTGATAATAGCAACGTTATTAGTAATACTAAAACACTCGTAGAATATCGCACAAACATTGTTTTACCAGCAATGTCCATACGCTCTCTTTGCTGAAACAATCCTTGAAATAGATCTGATACTGCATCCCACATGCGATAAAGAATCATAAGAAAGGTTAATAGAAGAGTTTCTAATGAATAACGGCCTTCACCAATTATATATAAATATGGAAACAAGGTGAGGATCATCATCGTAATTGTGAGGATGCGCGTCTGAAAATAACCTATAAAAGTATGCCGCTGCTTTACATCTGTTCCTTGATAATTCCGAACTTGAAATAAACCGATAACTATCCACAGTGTTCCGATGGAATTAGCTAGGCTAAATTGATCTGCTACTTTAGCAGAACTCAATCTTGTGATAATTAAAAGATATAATACTGATACCCCAGATGCTGCTAGATTTCCCAACAAATTCCAAAAATATATTTCTTTATCCGAGGGATTAGTTCGTATCTTCATCTTTATTCCTCAATGCAATTATCTGTACTAGATTTTTAAACTTTGTATCTAATTTTGATAACTTTAAAGTTAGTTGAAACTGATTAATCAACAATAAAAAAATGATAAATAAAAAGATAAAGTTAACGGCTGAAACTATTCCTAAAGCATTCGCAATTTTTTCTGCTAATTTTGGGAAAATACTGAAGACTAATAAAACTATTGAGAAAAATATCCAAAATAAGGCATCATTAATTTGAACTTGTGATTTTCTGATACTACGTAAAATGAAACTACATGTCAAAATAGATACAACCGTTAATACAACTTGAAACCAAATCGTCATTCTTTTAGCCTCTCTTTCTAAAGTTTTGGATAATCAAAATAGATGCAAACATATGTGTCATATACTGAATAGAGCGCGAAAGCGTCAGATAACTTTCACCTGCTTGACGCTCTTCCATCCGTACCTGAGCTTCTGCGACCTTTACTCCATGACGAATTAAATAGGAAACTGTATCTGGTTCTGGCCCATAATTGATATTAAGTGCAAATTCTTTGATCAAATTCTCAGAAAACATCCGCATCCCTGATGTAGGATCATTAATCGTTTTACCTGTTGTTAATTTAATTGCTCCGCTAATCAACGTATTCCCTAACATTCTGAGAGAATTTTCTCGTTTTTCTGTAACAAAACGAGAACCAATCACCATTTCATACCCCGAATCAATCATTTCTTCTAAAACAGATATATATTCAGGTAAGTGTTGGCCATCGGCATCAAACTGCACTGCTTTTTTATATCCTTTTTCATAAGCATATCGAAGCCCCGTCTGAAAAGCTCCTGCCAACCCCAAATTTACTGGTAAATCAACAATATTATAGCCTTTAGCATGAGAAATTACTGATGTTTGATCTTTTGAACCGTCATTAATAATAACATAGTCATATTGAGAATAATTTTGAATAATATTATCTACAACACTAACAATTGATGCTTCCTCATTATAGGCTGGAATAATAATTAACAAATCTGAAGATTTCACTGATTTGATCTCTCCTTAAAATAGTTTACTCCTATTATACAATATATAGGCCTCATTTTCTACTGTGTAAATGATTATAATAGGCTCAAGCATAAAACAATTTAGAATACTCAAAGACTGAGATTTCTTTATATCTAACTTTTATAAGCCAAAATAAGATAAAAATACGAATAAACTCAGATTAGTGTTCACTAATTCCGAGAATTTATTCGCATTTATCTGTCAATATAGAAGAAACTAGATTTTCACTTAAAACACCCTAGTCATCAAAACCATTCGGATGCTTACTCTGCCAACGCCAAGCATCTTGACACATTCGTTCAATATCAAACTTAGCTTCCCATCCTAGTTCATCTTTAGCTTTTTTTGAATCTGCATAGCAAGAAGCTATATCTCCCGCACGCCGTTCTGTAATCTCATACGGAATTTTCTTTCCAACTGCTTTTTCCATATTTTTTATAATTTCTAGAACAGAGTAACCTTTTCCTGTTCCGAGATTATAAATATTCAGTCCAGACTTACCTTCTAGCTTCTGAAGCGCAGCAACATGCCCTCTTGCCAAATCTACAACATGAATATAATCTCTAACGCCTGTTCCATCAACTGTAGGATAGTCATTACCGAATACTCGTACTGATGTCAATTTTCCTACCGCAACTTGAGTTACATAAGGAAGAAGGTTATTTGGGATTCCATTCGGATTTTCCCCTAAATCTCCGCTTTCATGTGCACCAATAGGGTTAAAATAACGAAGAATCACCACATTCCAACTCATATCGGCTTTATAAATATCTGTCAAAATTTCTTCTGTCATTAATTTTGTTCGGCCATATGGATTTGTAACTGAAAGTGGAAAATCTTCTAAAATTGGAACTGTGTGAGGATCCCCATACACAGTTGCTGAAGAGCTAAAAATAATGTTTTTACAATTAACCTCTTCCATCACTTTTAAAAGCGTCAAAACACCTGTGATATTATTCTTATAATACGCAAGAGGTATTTGCGTAGATTCCCCTACTGCCTTTAATGCAGCAAAATGAATGACCCCCGTAGGTTTTTCTTTCGTAAAAATTTCAAACAGTTTTTCCTCATCACAGACATCTGCTATATAAAATGGAATGTTTTGCCCAACAATTTTTTCAACAATTTCAATACTTTTTTTGTTGCTATTGATTAAATTATCAACTACTACTACTTCATGACCAGCATTAACTAGTTCAATAACAGTATGAGTACCTATAAAACCGGCCCCACCTGTAACTAAAATTTTATGTCTCATTTAAATCAACCCTCACTAATTAAAATATACTGACATTATCTCACAAAAAATCATTATATTCAAAAAAAAAATAGAATATTTAAAAATTCAATTTCTAAATATTCTAAATTATAGCTATTATTTGTTAAATAGATTCCAAAGCGATTCTCAAATCCTCTATCAAGTCATCCACGTTTTCCAAGCCGATAGAGAGTCGGATTTGATTTGGTGTAATGCCTGCTGCCAGCTGAGCCTCTGGAGACATCTGTCCGTGAGTTGTCGTAGCTGGATGGACAACCAAGGACTTAGCATCTGCTACATTGGCCAAGTCAGAGAAAATCTCCAGACTGTCAATAATCTTACGAGCTTCTTTCTCCCCACCTTTGACATTAAAGGTAAAGATAGAGCCCACGCCTTTAGGGAAATATTTTTCTGCCAAAGCATGATAAGGACTGTCAGCAAGCTTGGGATAATTGACCTGCTCAACCTTAGGATGCCCTGCTAGGAAATCTACAATCTTCTCGGCATTAGACACATGGCGCTCTACGCGCAAAGAGAGAGTTTCTAACCCTTGCAGGAAGAGAAAGGCATTGAAGGGAGACATGGCAGCGCCTGTATCGCGCAAGAGCTGAGTCCGGACAGCAGTGACAAAAGCTGCCGCTCCGACATCGCGCGTATAACTGATATCATGATAACTCGGGTCTGGATCAACAAACTGCGGAAACTTGCCAGAAGCTTCCCAATCGAAACGACCGCTGTCCACAATCACACCTCCGATGCTAGTTCCATGACCGCCAATAAACTTAGTAGCAGAATGAACTGCAATGTCCACTCCATGAGAAAAAACATTGATCAGATAAGGTGTAGCAAAGGTATTGTCAGAAATCAGCGGAATTTTATGAGCATGAACCAGCTCAGCTAGAGTATCAAAGTCAGGAATATTAATCAGCGGATTACCCAAACTTTCAATCAAAACCAACTTTGTATTGTCCTGAATGGCTGCTTCTACTTCAGCCAGATTTTCAATATCCACAAAAGTCGTGGTAATGCCATAGCGAGGCAGGGTTTCCTTGAGCAGATTAAAGGTACCACCGTAGATGGTAGAGGCTGCTACTACGTGGTCGCCAGCATGGGCCAAAGCTAGAATGGTGTAGGTAACAGCTGCCATACCAGAAGCTGTTGCTAGAGATCCAACCCCACCCTCCAAAGCCGCAATCCGCTCTTCAAAAGCAGACAGGGTCGGATTGGTAATCCGAGTGTAGATATTGCCCGGTTTGCGTAGGGCAAAAAGATCTTCTCCCTCCTGAGTATCGTCAAACACATAGGAAGTTGTCTGGTAAATAGGCAGAGCCCGCGACTTAGTTGTCGGGTCAACTGTCTGTCCGGCATGAAGCTGCAGAGTTTCAAATTTGAATTCACGTGTCATAAGGTCACCTCACTATAGTTATGTGATAAGTCTACCACTAAACGGCTCGCTTGACTAATAGAATTTCCTTATCAAAAGAAATAAAGAGAAGCTATATCTTATAGCTTCTCAGATATAATCTCAAAAGTCGCTTGATTACTTTGCCAGTACAGCTGCGACGAAACTTTGTCTAACGCTATCCACTGAGCTCCCACATGCTCATCAGAAATCCGGATTTCCTTCTGTTCTGTCAGAACTAGAAAGAGATTTTTGTGGATGGTCAGATTTTCATCAATCTTTACTGTGAAATTTCCAAGACCTGTCAGGTTTGAACGATGTAAGAGCAAGCCAGTCTCTTCTTTTATTTCACGAAGGCAGGCTTCTTCTGGACTCTCGCCGCTCTCAATCCCACCCGTAATGGGCTGCCAAAAGGAGACTTTCTCATCCTCAACTTTCAAGAGCAAGATTTCTCGCTCCTCTGGATGATAGATCCAGGCTTCAATTGACTGTCTTATCATGATTTTTTCTCAATTGGCGCTATGCTGGCCAGTACTTTCTTCAGCCCAACTTCTGGGAAATTAATTTTAAGCTCTTGGCTGTTTCCACTCCCGGAGACTGCCAGAACTGTACCATCGCCCCATTTTTTATGGTGGGCAATATCCCCGATAGCCCAAGCAACTTCTGGTTTAGATGGCTGGCTCTGACTGTTCTTTCCAAAAGGCAGACTGTTTGTAGAAATCGAACTAGGAGCCGCTTGACGTTTCCGCTCTTGTAGCGCTTGAGCCAGACTCATGCCCTGACCAAATTTGCTAGTATCGCTATTGGTATAACTAACCTTAAAAGAGCTGTTTGCCGGTCGAGCCAGTCCCTGATAGTCTAGCAAGTCTGAGCTGATTTCTCTCAAGAAGCGGGTCGGCTGGTTGTAGTTGGTACGACCGTAAAGTAGGCGGGAATTGGCATTGGTCAGATAGAGAATCTTTTCTGCTCGGGTGATACCGACATAGGCCAGACGCCGCTCCTCTTCCAGCTCATCCTCATCTTCAGAGGCTCGGCTCAGAGGAAAGACATTTTCCTCCATACCGACTAGAAAGACGACTGGAAACTCTAGTCCCTTGGCCGCATGGAGGGTCATCAGAGTCACTTCCGAACTCTCCTGATCTCCGTCATCTGTGTCTGCGATCAAGGCTAGGTCATTGAGAAAACGGCTGAGCTTATCCAGACCCGTCTCATCAGCAGGATTGTCTGGATTTTCATCAAAGTTCTTGGTCACAGACAAGAATTCTTCAATATTTTCAATCCGAGCTTGGCTTTCCAAGGTTGCCTGAGCTGCCAAAGCGGCAGAGTAACCTGTCTTTTTCAGAACAAGCTCGACTAGCTCAGTCACACTATAGTCATCCAAACGATCCCGCAAGTCGAGTATCAAATTGGCAAACTCATATACCGCCTGAGCCGCCTTGCCCTTGACTGGCGAAAGCATGATATTGGCTGACGCATCCAGCAAAGAAATTTCTTGACTAGCCGCAAAATTCCGAATCTTGTCTACCGTTCCCGGTCCGACACCACGTTTGGGCTCATTGACCACGCGCTCATAGCTGATATTGTCGCTAGGATTGGCGATGAGATTGAGGTAAGAAATAACATCACGGATTTCTTTACGGCTGTAAAACTTAGTGCCGCCCACCATGGTGTAGGGAATATTGGCCTTGAGCAGGGCTTCCTCCACCGTCCGTGACTGGGCATTGGTCCGGTAAAGAACTGCAAAATCCTTATGACTGTAACCTTCTCGGCTCAGCTGATCAATAGTCCGAGCGACAAAGAGAGCCTCGTCCTGCTCATCATTAGCCCGATAGTAGACAATTTCCTCACCGTCTTCGTTTTGAGTCCAGAGATTCTTAGGACGGCGGTTGCGGTTGTTTCGGATGACTTCATTAGCCGCCCGAAGAATGGTCTTGGTGGAACGATAATTTTCCTCAAGGAGAACTACCTTAGCTTCTGGATAATCCTTTTCAAAGTCCAAGATATTCTGCATATCGGCTCCCCGCCAGCCATAGATAGACTGGTCAGCATCTCCGACCACGCAGATATTCTTAAAGCGGGAAGCCAAGAGTTTGACTAGTTGGTACTGAGCATGGTTGGTATCCTGATACTCGTCTACATGGATGTACTGGTAACGTTGCTGGTAATAGGTCAGGACATCTGGATTTTGGTCAAAAAGCCGCAAGGTCAGCATAATCAAATCGTCAAAGTCCATGGCCTCAGACTGGCGCAATTCCTTTTGATAGGCCGTGTAGCACTTGGCCACAATCTCCGTATACATATCACCAGCTAGATTCACATAGGCCACCTCGTCAATCAGGTCATTCTTAGCATTGGAAATAGTACCCAGAATGGCGCGCTCATTCCACTTTTTAGGATCTAGATTGAGGTTTTTGAGAATCCGTTTCATCAGTGTTCGCTGCTCACCCGGATCAACGATCGTAAAGTTGCGATTGTAGCCAATATGGTCAGCTTCTCGCCGCAGAATACGCACACACATGGAGTGGAAGGTAGCGATTAAGCAATCTTGGGTGGCTGGATTGAGCGCTGCTGCCCGCTCTTTCATCTCCCGCGCCGCCTTATTGGTAAAGGTAATGGCTAGGATATTCCAAGGATTGATCATCTTCTCGTCAATCAAATAGGCAATGCGATGGGTCAGGACTCGAGTCTTTCCCGAACCAGCTCCCGCCATAATCAACAAGGGGCCTTCTGTCGTCTGGACCGCTTCGGCCTGACGGTCATTCATACCGTTTAATAAGGGATTCATCTTCTATCCTTTCAATGTAAAATCAAACTGAAAATCAATGCTTCCATTATATCAAAATTCGAGCGAATTTGTTATCGAAAAGGCAACTGTCCTCAATTGAAATTCAAGTGTGAAAAAGCTATAATAGTAGTCTAGAAAGGAGCAGCCATGCACAATCATCCAAGCGACAATCTCAAACTTGCCGAACGAGGCGCCCTCCTAGCCATTGCCACCTACATTGGCCTATCCGTTACAAAAATCATTGCAGGTGCAGCACTGACATCCTCCAGTTTGATGGCGGATGGTTTCAACAACGTCTCCGATATCGTTGCCAATCTAGCAGTCTTAATCGGCCTACGCATGGCAAGAAAACCAGCGGATAAGGACCACCGCTTCGGCCATTGGAAGATTGAAGATCTGGCCAGCCTAATTACTTCTTTCATCATGTTTTTTGTCGGTTTCAATGTCCTCATTGATACGGCTCAAAAAATCATTAATAAGGAAGAAACCTTGATTGATCCTGTGGGGGCCATCGTTGGGATTGTATCGGCCATCATCATGTTTGGTGTTTATCTTTACAATAAAAACCTAGCCAAAAGGGTAAAATCCAAAGCTCTGGATGCGGCTGCCAAGGACAATCTCTCGGATGCCATCACTTCTCTGGGCACATCGGTTGCCATTATTGCCAGCTCCCTGAAATTCCCTATCGTTGATAAGCTAGCAGCCATCATTATTACGTTTTTCATTCTAAAAACAGCTTATGACATCTTCATAGAGTCCTCCTTCAGCCTGTCAGACGGCTTTGATCAGGACCTTTTAGACGATTACAAGCGCGCTATCCTGGAAATTCCCAAAATCACACGCGTCAAATCCCAGCGTGGCCGGACCTATGGTAGTAATATCTATCTGGATATTATACTAGAAATGAACCCTGACCTCTCTGTCTTTGAAAGCCACGAAATCGCTGACCAGGTAGAGGATATGCTCAAGGAAAACTTTGGCGTCTTCGACATTGATATTCATATTGAGCCAGCTCCAATTCCTGAAGATGAGATTCTGGATAATGTCTATCAAAAACTCCTGATGCGTGAGCAATTAGTCGACCAAGGCAGTCAATTGGAGGCGCTCCTTTCCTCTGATTTTGTCTACATTTCCCAAGATGGTCGCCAGCTGAACAAAGAGGAATTTCAACTAGAGAGAGCTCAAACTTCTCCTATCAAAAATTTAGAAATTACATCCGTCAGCCAAAAAACTAAACTGATTCGCTATCAAATCGGGGATGTCATCCATACCAGCCTCTGGCGTCGCCACGAAGTCTGGCAAAATATCTTCCACCAAGAAACACGAAAAAACAACTAGCAGAAAACTAGTTGTTTTTATATGCTTTCACTTGGTCTGTCGCAACATCCTCTCCAAACCACTTCTCAGCGATTTTCTGGAATTTTCCCTCTTGGTATAATTTCCCAAAAGCAGCATTTACTTTTTCTACTAAAGTACGGTCCGCCTTTCTAGCTCCGACCGCAAAGGCCTCGCTCTCAAATCCAACTGAAAAGACTGAATATTGATCTAAAATTCCTTCTTCTGTCAGATAATAATTGGCATAAACGCGGTCAATCAAGAGACCATCAATTCGGTCGTTTTGCAAGTCAATCAAAGCCTCGTTGAAGCTTTGGTACTGAGTCGCTGTATGATTTTTGACAAAGGTTTTCAATATTTCAGGATTGCTTTCAAATGCTACATAGCCAGAAGATCCCGTTTGAGCACCCAATACTTTTCCTGCCATATCACTGGCCTGTGAGATATGAGAGGACTTTTTGCTGACCAAAACCTGCTCATTTTTCATATAAGGAATGGTAAATTGCACCTTTTCCATTCTCTCATCCGTTGCGGAGTAGCCATTCCAGATAAGGTCAATCGTGCCGTTGGTCAACTCTGTTTCTTTCATATCCCAATCAATCGGCTGCCATTTCACCTTAATTCCATATTCCTCAAAAACAGCGTTGGCCAAATCAATGTCAAATCCTGCATAAGTGCCATCTTTTTGCTCAAATCCCATGGGGACAAAGGTATTATCAAAGCCGATTGTAATCTGTTTTTTCTCCCCATACTTGCTCCAGTTGTCTAGGCTGGGGTCACTGACATTGGAACTACAACCATCGAGCAGAAAAGTTAGGATCAAGGTCAAACAGGCCAAAAAAATATTCTTTAGTTTCATCTGGGCCTCCCTTATTTTGGTGTGACTTTGAGAATAGAATCCGCAATGTTTTCCGCAAACTGCAAATCATGTGTGACCACAATTTGTGTCATCCCCATTTCCCGATTTTGGAGGATGAGTTTTTCTACTTCCAAGCGTAAGGCAGGATCCAAGGCAGAAGTCGGCTCATCATATCCGATAATTTCTGGATTAATCATCATAGCACGAGCCAAAGCGACCCGCTGTTTTTGCCCGCCTGACAGCGAATAAGGATAGGCCTTGGCATGCTCGGACAAGCCTAAGCGGGCCAATAAGCCCTGCGCCTTCTCTTCAGCTTCTTCTTTGGAAACATTCATTGTATGTATTGGTGATAAGGTCAAATTTTCCAAGACAGACAAATGAGGAAAGAGCTGAAAATCTTGAAAGACGAAGCCTAGAAGATTGCGCTTTTCAAGTTCAGTGACATCCAAAATCTCTCCATTATAAATTACTTGTCCCGAATCAATTGTCTCCAAGCCTGCCAGCATACGCAGAAGGGTCGTCTTCCCTCCGCCTGAAGGTCCAACAATGGCCAATACTTGCTTTTCAGGCACAATCAAATTAAAATCCTTTAGAATCTGCTTATCACCAAATTTTTTACTAATATTTCGTAATTCTAACATAATAGCACCTACTTATAATAACTGAATTTCTTTTCGACCTGTTTTGCAACCAGCGTAGCCAGACCGATTAAGAGTAAATAAATCAAGCCTGCAACAAACATCGGTGCCAGACTGGCATCTCGGTTGGCCGCTGTACGACTAGCCAAAATTAAGTCTGAAATGCCTAAAGCATAAACCAAAGAGGTATCTTTCACCAAAGTCATGATTTCATTAAAGACACTAGGTAGCACAATTTTTACGACTTGCGGCAAAATAATCAGGCGAATCGTCTGAACAGGAGTAAATTTCAAAACCTTCGCAGCTTCGTACTGTCCAGTCGGAATGGAAGAAATGCCTCCGCGGAAGATCTCCGCAAAATAAGCAGCATAGTTTAGTGTAAAGGCAATAATCGCTGCAGGAATCCGATCCAGCCGAATGCCGATACTTGGCAACACATAGTAAATGAAGATTAACTGCAATAAAAGTGGCGTCCCGCGCATGATCCAAATATAAATATTAAGCAGCCATTGCAGAGGCTTCAAGCGAATTTGCATCGAAAATGCCAGCATAATTCCCAAAGGAATCGAAAAAAACAAGACCAAAGCAAACACTTGCAAGGTAGTTGCCGCTCCACTTAGAAGACTGGGTAAAATTTCCAAAATATAGCTCATTCTCTTCCTCCTAAATAAATATTATACCATTATAGCAGAATTTTAAAAAAATACAACCAGAAATTACAAAAAAATTATAGTACAAAAGTCGAAGTCGAATAAAATTAAAATCCGACTCTCTTTTCAAGAATCGGATTTATTTGACTATGGGGAGCTTCGTGTCGTTTTGGAACCATTCGAAACAACACAGCTCTAAAACTGACAAATAACCTTCCAACCAAAAGGAGAGGTTAGCTCTTTGTTAACCGCAGTAGGTTCCATTCTGGGAGGGAGCGACTGGTTATTTTGAGGTTATCAAGCGTGAGGGTGTTATTTCAATCCACGCCCCCGTGAAGGGAGCGACATAGCCCGATTTGCGGGGCTTTGTTTAAATACAAATTTCAATCCACGCCCCCGTGAAGGGAGCGACAGCTTATTGACCTGCATAGCGTCAAACAGTCTATAATTTCAATCCACGCCCCCGTGAAGGGAGCGACATTAACAGGCTCAACGAGCGAGTCGAACAGCTCATTTCAATCCACGCCCCCGTGAAGGGAGCGACGATAATTATCGTTACATGAAGGGATTTCCAAAAATTTCAATCCACGCCCCCGTGAAGGGAGCGACAGGTTACTTCCAAAGATACTGCCCTATTTGCATAATTTCAATCCACGCCCCCGTGAAGGGAGCGACCTTGTTAGAAAATGACTACTTTAGCTGGATCAACATTTCAATCCACGCCCCCGTGAAGGGAGCGACATTTAGGCTATAGTATAAATTACCTCTATACTTTATTTCAATCCACGCCCCCGTGAAGGGAGCGACGCTAATCCCTTCTGTTAATAGCAATCCAAGACCAATTTCAATCCACGCCCCCGTGAAGGGAGCGACAGAAGATTTGTCTAGAGTGAATTACTACACACCTATTTCAATCCACGCCCCCGTGAAGGGAGCGACTGATGCCATTGTAGGTTTCGGGAAAGCTGCATTTATTTCAATCCACGCCCCCGTGAAGGGAGCGACCGTATTTTATCCATGCGCTAAATGTGACCTTGCGATTTCAATCCACGCCCCCGTGAAGGGAGCGACATTAAGGAACTGTGGCAAAATAATGAAGGTTTTAGATTTCAATCCACGCCCCCGTGAAGGGAGCGACAGTTGTCTTGGCGGACTATTTATTAGATATTTAGATTTCAATCCACGCCCCCGTGAAGGGAGCGACAAATTTAGGGCGTGGGATAAAGAGACGCAAACCATATTTCAATCCACGCCCCCGTGAAGGGAGCGACGGCCTGCTGGTAAGGCTTCGACTACAGGATTGCCAATTTCAATCCACGCCCCCGTGAAGGGAGCGACCAACACGATCATCAACACAAACTTGTCCAGTGAGATTTCAATCCACGCCCCCGTGAAGGGAGCGACGAAGCGAAAGCGGAAAGATTTAGAAAGAGACAAAATTTCAATCCACGCCCCCGTGAAGGGAGCGACGGAAAGACTGCTCATAATATGTTAGCAGGTATGATTTCAATCCACGCCCCCGTGAAGGGAGCGACATTATAACAAAAGGAGTGATTAAATGCAAAATTTTATTTCAATCCACGCCCCCGTGAAGGGAGCGACTAGGCCCAGCGTCTTCCGTCGATCTCCAGGAAGATTTCAATCCACGCCCCCGTGAAGGGAGCGACTAATTGTTTTTTGACGTAGGGTAACCCCATCGTATTTCAATCCACGCCCCCGTGAAGGGAGCGACAGTGTTGTGACGCAGGCGATGACGCCCGGCGTCTGATTTCAATCCACGCCCCCGTGAAGGGAGCGACTAGACCCTTCGATTTTTGCTACGTCTGTATCATAATTTCAATCCACGCCCCCGTGAAGGGAGCGACATGTGACAAAAAGTATTGACGAGTGATAGAAAAATTTCAATCCACGCCCCCGTGAAGGGAGCGACAGTGCTATTGAGTTATGATGTAACAGATTCATTATTTCAATCCACGCCCCCGTGAAGGGAGCGACTTACATTCAAAATCGAATGGAAGAGTTGCAAGATATTTCAATCCACGCCCCCGTGAAGGGAGCGACGTGATATTATGGTATTGTCGAAAAAGTGAAAACATTTCAATCCACGCCCCCGTGAAGGGAGCGACATTGCGACCTCCAATGCTGGATTAGCTGAAATCATATTTCAATCCACGCCCCCGTGAAGGGAGCGACGAATGCCATTCACATGGAACTACCGCATTGTAAATTTCAATCCACGCCCCCGTGAAGGGAGCGACAAGCAAGCCCTCTGTCAAAAGGACATTTTTAGTTATTTCAATCCACGCCCCCGTGAAGGGAGCGACTTTGGTTAATTACTCATCGATGGAGATGGAGTTTATTTCAATCCACGCCCCCGTGAAGGGAGCGACTTGCATAACCTGACCTGCCTGTACCTCTCGGTTAATTTCAATCCACGCCCCCGTGAAGGGAGCGACGGTTACTAACCTATCCATTTGTTCAAGTGGCAGACAAATTTCAATCCACGCCCCCGTGAAGGGAGCGACGAACTTTAGCAACTTGATCGTGCCTACGAAAAATCTATTTCAATCCACGCCCCCGTGAAGGGAGCGACGATTTGGTCGGACATTCAAAAGATAGTCCCAGTTGATTTCAATCCACGCCCCCGTGAAGGGAGCGACGCAGGTTCACCATCAGCTGTATTACTTTCGATGAATTTCAATCCACGCCCCCGTGAAGGGAGCGACCAAGCTTACCTATGTATTGTCTGTAACCAATCGAATTTCAATCCACGCCCCCGTGAAGGGAGCGACACCTCAAAACGCTAGATATTTAGCTATATCATTTATTTCAATCCACGCCCCCGTGAAGGGAGCGACCAAAGTTGTTTACGACTTTTTAAACGATCGCAATATTTCAATCCACGCCCCCGTGAAGGGAGCGACGGAATGGAGAGATGTGGGAAAAGCGCATCGACACTATTTCAATCCACGCCCCCGTGAAGGGAGCGACTATACAAAGAGTTAAAAGAGCAAACAAGCGATCAAATTTCAATCCACGCCCCCGTGAAGGGAGCGACGTTAAAGGGTGAAAAAAGGTGTATAATTTTATTAATTTCAATCCACGCCCCCGTGAAGGGAGCGACGCAAGTCTGAGCTCACGCAGACTGCGGAAGAGCTATTTCAATCCACGCCCCCGTGAAGGGAGCGACATGAAGTATAAAAAGTTTAGATGGCACTGAAAAATTTCAATCCACGCCCCCGTGAAGGGAGCGACAGAAGCTGTAAAGAGTAAAGCAATATGGTCATAGATTTCAATCCACGCCCCCGTGAAGGGAGCGACTCTTCGTTATCAATAATTGGAATACCTGCTAATTATTTCAATCCACGCCCCCGTGAAGGGAGCGACGAACTGGACGAGTCCTGTCAAGTTATGACGATCCAATTTCAATCCACGCCCCCGTGAAGGGAGCGACTAGAGAAGGACTGCAAAATCCGACACGTCCAATTGATTTCAATCCACGCCCCCGTGAAGGGAGCGACTTTTTCGTGTGTTATAATATAGATAAATTACAGATTTCAATCCACGCCCCCGTGAAGGGAGCGACGAAAACCGTGATATTATTATTTTTTTCTAATTTTATTTCAATCCACGCCCCCGTGAAGGGAGCGACATTTTGACTTTGTCGCTGGCGCGACCATGGACAGAAAATTTCAATCCACGCCCCCGTGAAGGGAGCGAATAGACCCTTCGATTTTTGCTACGTCTGTATCATAATTTCAATCCACGCCCCCGTGAAGGGAGCGACCTGACAAATTCTCATGTTGAAAAGGTGTATTAGAATTTCAATCCACGCCCCCGTGAAGGGAGCGACGCACGCGCCTTACAAAAATCCACTACTCATTTATATTTCAATCCACGCCCCCGTGAAGGGAGCGACTATCTCCTCCTAGACCTTGTAACAAGGTCGCTGAATTTCAATCCACGCCCCCGTGAAGGGAGCGACTTAACAGGGGTTCCATCTGCATTCTGGATTGTTATTTCAATCCACGCCCCCGTGAAGGGAGCGACACTACAGCCTTGATTACGGTTGAGAAATAATCACATTTCAATCCACGCCCCCGTGAAGGGAGCGACGGGAATAGCAATGGAACAGAAAACCACTTGGGATAATTTCAATCCACGCCCCCGTGAAGGGAGCGACAGCAAAAGGTTGTAAAGGGTTAATACTGATTCGTATTTCAATCCACGCCCCCGTGAAGGGAGCGACAGCGCGTAGTTGCACTGTTTTAGGCAAAAATTATCTTTCGAGGAAAGTAAACTCTTCTAGAATTTCGAATTTTTGCCTTATTTTTGTTTATTTTTTGCGCGAAAGTCCTGCTTTTTTCTGAGTAACATCCATTCGCACTAGACTATTTAAAGGAGTAATACCCCTATATCAGGATCATAACTTGTATCACGTCCAATCGTTTCTAGACGATTTTGCCAGTTTTTTCCTAGCAAATAAAAACGAATACTGTCAGACTCAGTGTCAATTATACTCAAAAGCTTAGCTTTTATTTCTACAAATTCTGCAGGAGTTACCGAGCATTCAAAAACTGAATTCTGCACGCGTTGCCCATAATCAACGCATAATTTTGCCACATGACGTAATCTTTTCCTGCCTTGCGCAGTTTCAGTATTCACATCATATGTTACTAATACCATCATAAACCGGCTCCTATATTAAAAACGGTGGATAGGATTCCAATTCTCCACGGATTGCCTTGGCCAATAACTGTGCTTGGACATAGGGCAGTAACATCAATTTCACTTTTTCTTTAGTGAAAGGATGTTCTACTTCCTGATGTTTCCGCTTTTGCCAGGCTTCAATAAAAATTGCACGCCCTTTTTCAGTTAATATGACACTTCCATTTTCCTTAAAGTCAAAATGTTTTTTGCTTAACTGAGCTTTATTTATCAAAGAAAATACAAATCTGTCAACTATATAAACACGAAATTCTTCGACTAAATCCAATGCCAAGCTAGCACGACCTGGCCTATCTGTATGAAAGAAGCCAACATAACTATCCAGCCCTACTGCTTCCAAAGCAGATTGGCATTCATATGTTAATAAACTATAGCCAAATGATAACAAAGCATTGACACAATCTAATGGAGGGCGTCTAGTTCGCCCATTAAACTGAAAAGTCTCCTTATCAGTTAATACTAAATCATTAAAAATACGAAAATATTGGTTTGCTGCCTGACCCTCTATTCCTAAAAGAGAATCCTTGTTTTCAGCTGCTTGAACCTGTTCCAAGGCCCAAGTCAATTCCGTATTCACTTCTTCAAATAGTTGGCTATCAATCCGATCGCGATGATCACGCTTAAAACGTAGTAAATATTTTCTAGAATTTGAAATTTTAGCAAGAATAAAATGTTTTGCATATTCTAGAGATTGTTCTTCATCAGCCAAACGATAATGCTGCCTTCTTAGCAAAACATTCCCATTTGTTTGCCCAACAAATCGACCGCAAAAGCGTCCTTGCGGGGTATGGAAGGACAAATTAATCTGATTCTCAGCACAGAGTTCAATCAAAGAAGGAGACGCTCCCAAATAAGAAAAACAAACAATTCCGTCAATAATTCGATATGGGAAACGACTGATAACTTTACCTTCTTGCTTGATAACGATATTATCTCTTTCACGGGTTAAATAAAAATTATCTTGAGTCAAATATAGAGTATTAAGTAGCTTTTTCATAAGCTATCCTCACTTTTTAATGCTTGGAAAATGTAATTGTCAATATTGCGCGCCTTTTTACTCAAACGCGGCATGCAAATATCAACTAAGGAGCATAACTGACAGTTTTTAAAATATTCAGCTTTTGGAATAAGCTTTTTGTCATAATATTCATGCATTTGGCAAGCTAACTCGGCTACTTCTTTTCGTAAATCAGAGGTGATTTCTATTTGCCTCTTTTGATTCACACTATGGTAATAAAGATAACCATACTCGATTGCGCACCCAAGAGTTTCTTCAAGACAAATCGTTTGAGCAACCAGCTGAACAATATCCCGAGTATCTCTTTTTGGTTTTCCACGCTTATATTCAATAATGACAGGAAGCCATTTGCCACGTTTTCCTTTTAGCGGAACTCCTTTTTCATCCTTATGGAATTCAACCACATCCAATATCCCATAGAGACCAAGCTCTTTTGATGAGACATGCATAGCTCGTGAGGTTATGACATCCTTTCGCTTTTCTTTAATATAAGGATTATCCGCCTTTTGATGCAAAATCTGCCCATGAGCTGTCGCTTCGTTTTCAACCCACTGCTGCTCAATATGAATCAAACTCCATTGGCGCTTGCAGAATTGGAAATGCTGAATACCAGATAACATCAAATAGTCACTTTCAGCATAAACCATTTTACAGTCCTTCTAAGATATCAACTTTCAATCCTTTAGCTTCATATTCTGCTAATTTTTCTTGATTCAGATGAATGCGGTAGTCATCGTAACTATCTTTATCCTGTTTTTCTTTGTCAAATTCAATCAAATCAAAAACACGCGCACTGGAAACATTTCCTAACTTATTAGAATGAGTAAACCAGAAGACTTCCCTCACGCGCATAGAACCTTCTGGACGAGCAGAAGAAGCATCGTTTTCAAAAAGACTAACGAGCACTTCCTTAATAACTTCAGCATCTTCGTTAGAGAATCCTGTTTTTTCAGCAAAATTTGGATTAATAGAACCTTTGATGACATAGACACCATAGTCCACAAAATGCTTGGTCCCCATCGTATCAGATGAACGTCCACCTGCTTTTTTAGGTTCGACACCATTTGTGCTTCGAGTAATCTGTAAACTAGAGATGATGATTGGATCCAAAGATTTAGCCATGCTGACAGAAACCGGTCCACGAATAGCAAACGAGCGATCTTTTAGATAAGTGAACACTTGACCAAACGAACGGACATCCATCCATAATTGATTGGCTTTTTCATTAATTTCTTCATCTGATTCTTTTCCTGTAAATTGAGTCTTAAACCGTTTCTCAAGTGAATTAAGCCCATCCTCAATGCGATCGTTTGCTTGTACAAAGATGGTGTGGCCAAAATCCTGCATCCGATTGCGGATTTTTCGCTTGATGGCTACATCGCTGATTAAGCCTTGATTGGCTGCATTTGTTCTTGGCATATTTCCTGACAAGGGATCTCCATTTGCATTAGCTTCCCTCACTTCAACCGTTACCATAAAATCAATCTTGTGTTCCAACATCTGCTATTCCTCGCTTTCATTTTTTTCTTGTTTTGTATAAAAGAATTGCTTTTCAGCATAGTAACCAAAAATAAATTGATAATCCAAGGGATCATTGATATCCTTCTTTGCCATTAGGGGGCTGAGTAATTGGACAATTTCTGCTCGCTCTTTGTCTAATTTATGAAAGATTCCATGAGCGTTTAATTTCACAGCCTCTTCATAAGGCTTGATTTTATTTACTAAATTCATCATTAATTTAGCTGGCTGGCTGGTATAGGCATTCCAGTACCTCTCGGCATTTGTTATCCTATTAGATTCTTTCTTGTCCTTATTTGGATTCTCAATTTCATATTTTTTCAATTCCATCAATTCAAAAATAACTAATAATCTTCCGAAGAGATAGGAACGATTAGTATTTTCGTGATCTAACATTGGTTTAAACTCCCTTCCATATTGTTTGTGTAAAATCGCTAAACTTATTTGCTGCACCTGAGACCAGTGATTAGGGTACTTTTGTCGCTGTTTAATATTCGTTTCTAACTTCTTAACGATAGTACTAGGCACTGGATTCCCATCAATCAAAGCTGTTACTAATTGCTGATATTGATCGCTCTTAAAACTGTCATTGTCCAATTCTAAATATTGTTCTCTATCAACACCGTAAGCAGCATTAATAATCTCACTAAAAGTAGGCGTTCTAAATTTATAATTTTCTACTTTAGTTTTTGGTTCCCAAGAGTAATTTTCCTGCCATGATTCCAGATTTTTCAATAATTGTGAGATCTGGAGCTGACGGAAATATTTTAAAGCAATACGACCATTGCTTGTTTTATTTAGTATTGCAACGTAGTAGGTTGCATCATTGCCAAATAATTTTCTTCCTTTAATAAACGAAGACCTTATTTTTTTATTTACTTGGTTCGGTTTGAGGAAAACCGAACTGTCTTTTTGGTCTATATCATCTTCAAATAATTCATTAAAAACCGGCTTAACAATATCCAATTGACTCTCATTCGCTAAATCATCACTAAACCAATTGATGAGATATTGTGACGATCCTAGCCAAGTACTACTGTTTTTATTTTCTAGCAGATACTTAATCATTAAATGAATTTTTTCTGAAGTTTCATAGCCAACACTAAAAACATCTTCTCGCTCCTTAAAGCGCCCTTTATAGGCCTCTCCTTTATTACTAACCGAAATAATTTTAGCATTCCCCATCAGTCCTCGATGCTTATTGGTAATTTGCTCCGTTCGTCCGCTAATATTACATATTCCCAAATTATCCTGATTAGCTCTTACAAATGAAATATATGATTGATGTAATTCCTTGTAGCTAGTCACTGATTCATCTTTAAAATCATTAAATCGTACAATTGAAAACTCTAGGAAATAAGCGGATAAATCAACAGTCTTGTTTTTTCCATCAGAGTCAGAATAGGTGATTTTCAATCCCTCTCTTTGGTAATGCTCACCATATAAAGACTGAAGAATGCTACTTAGAAAATCTGTTTGGAGAATAAAATGCTGAATTTTTATCAAAAATTCCTTGACTCTACCTTCCTCACAGTAAGCAATCCAACTAGCTAATTGTTTATGAAAATCATCATATTGCGATTGACTCACTTCTGGTATATAATAAGAAAACTTGTCTACAAGAGGATGTGGAGCAGGATTGCTACCAGATCTTGCTACAGAATTTGCAGTCACAGGAAATATAATCGTTTGATTATCATACATGAATTCTGCCTTATAGAAACTGCCATCCTGATCCAACTTAACTGCAATAATATTTTTACCATTTGACTTCAAACTAGTATGATAAATCGGAAGCAAAACAGGATTGTCCCCACTTTGTTGGTCAACTAAGCCAATTTCTTCTGCTTTTTCATAAGCTTTTAAGAGAGAAGTAAAAAAATCCATTAGCCTTCTCCTTTCTCCATAGCATCATATTCCCTAAGTTCATCATCAACGGACTTAATCTGGCCAGGTGTCTTAAAGGTGTAACTAGATAAAGTATTTACAATTTCACACTCAGACTGAGGCTTAAACTTAATCAACCCATTCTCCATCACTGTTTTTGTGAAATAAGATTTTAACGGTGTCGTTTCGTCTTTTGGGTAGGCGAAAGAATGAAACATAATACCCAAATCAATAGTAATGCCATCGTAGTAAGAAGGAGTATTCTCATACTCTTCCTGACTAATTTCATCGACTAAGCCAAAGCATTCGCTGGTTCCTAAAAAAATATTGCGTCGCCCACCTTTTCGAATGGAACGTTCCATAATGGCTTCATGCTTTTTAGGTAGCCTATCTTGCATCAAATCTTCACGATTTTCATTCCAAATGAAATGGAATTTCACTAGATATTCCACATCACTCAAGTATGAAACATAACTCAAATCCGCACTGTAATCATGTAACAAAGCACGAACACCATGTAGCTCTGTCTGAATTTGATTCATGACCTTAACTTCAGTAACAACATTTGTGAAAGTCGGCTTGTAGTACACAGCATCAATTATGCCTTGGAGAGCTTGTCGAGTAGGAACTTGGTACGACGATCTCTCTCCACCACCTTTAGTTGCAGGATTTGTAAAAAGAGCCTGTCCGCTACGTATCTTTACATAGAAATTTCTTGATCTGTACAAGGTTAAAACCTCCTTCTGTGATTCTATAAACCTATCTTAGCACTTGAGATTTCAAAAGTCAATTATTTTCTTTCTATATTTAGTGTTTATAAAATAGTTATTGATTATATGGATCAATTTTGATATAATCTAGCCATCATAGTGCTATCTATGTGGATTGAAATTATATTTAGTGCTTATTTATACTGAATTACAGGTCAACGAAGTCCTCTACTGACTCTCGTCGACCTGTTTTCTTTTAATTTTTACATCAGAAAACTTCCTGACTCTAGGGTGATCCCCTTTTTCTCATCATAATAACCATCTGACAATATCTGAATTTGCCCATTCAAATATGATTTTGTCGCTTCAAGTATTTGATCGTGCTGACGAACATTTACCGTATAGGGCTGCAATTCCTTTAAAAGCGCTTTTATTGTTTGATAGTCTTCGACAGATGGGTAATCATATTCACACAATTCTTCTAAAACCAACAACTTTTCAATAGCGTCTCCATACGGAACCAACACCCCTATTGTGTCATTGTTTATTAAATTCATTTTCAAACCAGCAGTTTTAAAGGCTTGTTTTAACTTTCCTTTAAAATCATTACTGTCTTGATATGAATTTATGCTTAAATAATCATAAACTGATTCACCATGCGATAAAGGATAATCCATTGAACCTTGATTATTAGCATAATAATATTCAAAAAAATCCCGATTTAAAAGTGACATTTCAATAGGCGATGAGATCTTATGGATAATATGCTCTGTGGCGTCTTTCTTAGCTTTTATTTCTTTCAAGCGTGATAGATTTTCCTCTTCAGAGGTAAGATTGACTAAGGTAACTTGACCTTTATCACGTTTACCTTCACGATTGCATCGGCCACTAGCTTGCACAATTGAGTCAACTCCTGCATAAGATCGGATGACGCGATTAAAATCAATGTCAACTCCAGCTTCAATTAGTTGCGTACTAATACAAATAATAGGTATTCCTTTTTTAAGATGTTGTTTAATTTCCGCTATAATGTCTAATCTGTGCTGAGCACACATATTAGTCGAAAGTTGATAAATAGGTCTATCAGTCAATCCTTCAAGCATCATATAGAATTTATCAACTGTCTTCTTGGTGTTAAAAATCGCAAGAATAGACTCGTCATTTTCCAGTACAAAATCTACTAAATCTGACAGGTTCGAATGTTGATTATTTTCATCAAATTTTCTAAGTTCTGTTCTTGAAAAGACTGCTTTTTCTTCATGAGTTAACTCAACAATATCAGCAGCTTCACCATATTTCCCACCATAGAAAAGTTTATGTTTGATAGTAGCAGAATCATAAGCAGGCTGTGTAGCCGTACATAAGATAATAGTCGTGTTCATAACTTTATTTAAGAAATTCATGGTTAAATTAAATAAAGTTGTCACCTCAATAGGCAATGATTGCACTTCATCTAAAATCAAAACACTATTCGCTAAACTAGAAAAACGGCGAATATTTGCTGATTTAGTTTTAAATAAAGTTTGAAAAAATTGAACCATTGATGTCAAAACGACTGGACTATCCCAACTTTCTATCAGGTACTCTGGTAATAAGCTCTCTTTTTCGTCTCCCTTATCCTCGTTCTCTTGTTTGTTCTGTACAACATTTGAATGATGCTCTAGTACCCCATCTTCTCCAATAACTTTTTTAATAGCTGCCGCATTTTGTTCTAAAACAGATAAAAAAGGCGTAATATAGAAAAATCTTGATTTATTTTGATCAACTAACTGATGAAAGGCATATCTCATACTAAGATTCGTTTTCCCAGCGCCAGTAGGAAGATCTAAGCGATAGATTCCCGTTGAATCTTTTTCCCCTCTACTCTTAACTCGTTCACCAATTTGTGAACGAATCTCATTCAGTCTTGTAGTTGGATGACCAAAGCTACGATATTTTCGCTCAATAGCTTCAAGATAAGAAGCATTTAGTTTTTGTTTTTCTTCATCTTTTAAAGGTTCAATGATCAGGCCATAAGCATTGACAGTATCTAGTATATCTGCATTCTTCAAAAAGGATAAGTACATCCGAATAAAACAACCACTATAATATTCTTTCTCACTTTCATCAGACCAACTAAGTTTAGACCAGGCTTGCTGGTAATTTGCAAATGCTTTTTCGATTAAATCGTTTAAATCACAGTAACCATGAGGATTTAATTCAGCTTCTAATTCTTGAGCAAAAGGTAGAATATCTTCTTGGTAAGCAAGATTATTCATACATTTTGTCATTCTATGCCTTAATTTATTGAATGCAAATTGTTCTGCTTGAACACCATCATCTTCCAGAAAAATATTATACATACCGTGGTGAGCTGAAATAACATAAGCACTGATCTCCTGAAAAAGTATCCTATCTTCCATTGGAATACTTGATTTTTTTAAACATGCTTGTATACTTTGAAAGAGATAGATAGCTCCAGCAGATGAATGATCAACATGCTTGTTAGGTTGCATTTCCAATTTATCTTGAAAAGCTTTATTTGCCTTGCCTAAATCATGATATAAGCCTAGCAAAAAAAGCACATCACCCTGTCCTAAAAGTTTCGCTTCTTTTCTTCCACTTTCAGCAACATTTATTAAATGTATTTTTAGCGATTGCATTTCGTTCGTATCACGATTATAATGAGCTTTTATCATTTTTACCCTCATTTCATTTAGTGTTAATGTTGGAAAAAATAATCCAACCTTAAATTTATAATTTAGATTAAAGCGCCTAAAAAAATAAAGCGCTTTCATTTTTAAAGACAATAGTTTTTGAAGTATTATAGACAGATTACAGAATACTTAAAAGAATAATGCCTTAGTCCTAGAAAATGAATCCTTTATCAATGCGACCATATAGATTAAAACATTACTAATGACCTATACTATAATTATTTATCTTCAATAAAAATCACTGATAATCTTCATAGGAACATATTCAAAACACTATATTGATATCATTGTAAACTTAAAAACTAAAAATTTCAATAGATTATGAGTATTTTTGTTACTTTCTATTAAAAAACGCTACAACATTTGCTGTATCACTCATTTTCCATTCTTCTATATCTCCATATCTACAGTTATAAAGACTGATATTACTCTCGTTACTCGGTAATGACAGTAAGCCATCTGGCTCCTTTAGGCTGAGGATTTCCACTAATCCTAGAAGAAAATAGTTTTGTTGTAATTATTTTAGAACGATTTTATGAACAATCTTTTGTCCACACTCCTCTTTAATTTTTGTAAAAAGTGAGCGCTAATGCTTGTGTGCTCCACTGCAAAAAACTTACTTTCATCATCTAGCTTCCGATAGACCAATCTCTTTTGAGCATGTATAAGTCTATACCCATCATTTAAAACAACAAAAAGAAGAAATCATAACCAAATCAGAAAAATCTTTGCCCATTTTGTGCCCCTTGGCTAAAATTTAGACACACTAAAACCCTTGAAAACACTGTATTTTCAAGGGTTGTTTCAATATGATATATGTCCCCTGCCGGAATCGAACCAGCAACTACTCCTTAGGAGGGAGTTGTTATATCCATTGAACTAAGGGGACTAGAGAAAAACTCTGCCAAGTGACAGAGTCATTTCTGATATTAACGACGGATTTCTTTGATACGCGCTGCCTTACCTTGCAATGCACGAAGGTAGTACAATTTAGCACGACGAACTTTACCGTAACGAACGACTTCAATCTTGTCAACACGTGGAGTGTGGATTGGGAAAGTACGTTCAACACCTACACCGTTAGAGATTTTACGAACTGTGTAGTTTTCTGAGATTCCAGCACCTTTGCGAGCGATAACGACACCTTCAAAGATCTGGATACGTTCGCGAGTTCCTTCGACAACTTTCGCGTGAACGCGGACAGTGTCACCAGGACGGAATGCAGGGATATCTGAGCGAAGTTGACCTTCAGTCAAGCTTTGAATTAATGGATTCATTTTTTCTCCTATCTTGCTAATCTTGTAGCTCTAGACGACAGCGGATTAGCCGTTTTTTTAGTGCATCCATTTATGCACAAAGTATATTATATCAAAATTCTAGTAAAAGTAAAGATTTTTAGATAAAAATTCCTAAAATAATCGCTAAAAATCCTAAAAAGTAAGTCAGCATCAGATAGAAGCTAAACTTCTTCTTATCTGAGAACAGCTCTGCTAATTCCGCATTAAAGGTGGAAAGAGTTGTTAAACCGCCACAGAAACCTGTTGCCAAAATGCTATACAGCTGCTTATCTTGGATATGATTGTAAAAATATCCAATCAAAGAGGCTCCCAGTACATTAGCCATCAAGGTGCCTATTGGCAAAGCAGCTCTGCTATTAACCTTAGAAAAAAAGTAACGGACAAGAGCGCCTAGACCGCAAGCAATGAGCAAAAACAAAATCATGCGGTCACCTTCCTTCCAGCCCATAAAGCAATGCAAAGGCTACCTCCGATACTCAAGACAAGATATACGATTAATTCTGGATAACGGCCTAAATCCAGCAATTTGAGCGAATCTAATAGAAGACTAGAAAAAGTTGTCAAGCCACCACAAAATCCTGTCGACAAAGCCAATAACAAACGCTTGGAAACTTGCTTGCGACGGAGATAGCCTTTAACCAAATAGACTAACAAGAAAGTTCCCAAATAGTTGACCAAAAGTGTCGCTAGCGGAAAATGTCCCGTAAATGTGAAAAAGGATGAGCATTGATAACGAAGTAAACCGCCTAGCATAGCTCCAAAGAAGATTGCTAAAGAATTTTTTACTTCACTCATCTTATTTTCTTCTCCTGAAAAGCGCGTGAATGCTTTAGGATATCCGTAAAGGTTGCAAGAATCGGCTCTTGATAATTCGTATTTTCGATCTTACTCGCAACTTTAGCAAAAATCCTTTCTTCTCGTTTAGGATCTGCAACGGCCTTCCCAGTCGATTTTTTAATAGCCACAACTTGGCCGACCAGATTCATGCGTCTCTCTA
The DNA here is from genome assembly GCF_902460355.1 of Streptococcus sp. Marseille-P6264. Classification (GTDB taxonomy): domain Bacteria; phylum Bacillota; class Bacilli; order Lactobacillales; family Streptococcaceae; genus Streptococcus. The sequence continues at coordinate 123,613 of NZ_CABPTO010000006.1, read as the reverse complement.
GTAAGGCAACGAGCGCATCATCCACTTGATCAATTTCCTGTCTAATTTCTTCTAGCTTCATCTACTTCCTCCTTGTATGCTATCTATCATAACAAAAATTAGGAAAATGTTCTAGTTTTATCCTAAATAAAAAAGGTCCTAAAGACCTTAAATTAAAAGAAAACTCGCTTAAGCGAGTTTTTATCCGCAACCTAAAATAGTCCCCTGGACTGTTTTAGCCAACGGACCCTTCCATGCTCATGTTGATGAGTTGGTTGAGTTCAACGGCGTATTCCATTGGAAGTTCTTTGGTAATGGGTTCCATAAATCCGTTGATAATCATAGCTGTAGCTTCTTCTTCACTGATGCCTCGGCTCATCAGGTAGTAGAGCTGATCCTCGGACACTTTGGAAACCTTGGCTTCATGCTCTAACGCGACATTGGAATTATGGATTTCATTAAAAGGAATGGTGTCCGAACTGGATTCACCATCCATCAGAATGGTATCGCATTCGATATGGGATTTGGAGCCAGCGCTATTCTTGCCAAAGCGAACCTGACCACGATAGTCAGTCTTTCCACCATCCTTAGCCACTGATTTAGAAATCAAAGTACTGGATGTCTTGGGCGCATTATGAAAAACCTTGCAGCCCGCATCTAAGTGCTGGCCATAGTTGGCAAAAGACATGGATAGAACAGAAGTTCTTGCGTTGCGGCCGTTGAGAACACTGCAGGGATATTTCATATTGACCTTACTGCCTAAGTTACCATCAATCCACTCCAAGGTTCCGCCTTCTTCAACAATCCCCCGCTCCGTTACGAGGTTATAGACATTGTCCGACCAGTTTTGAATGGTCGTATAGCGGAAAAAGGCATCCTTTTTGACAATGATTTCGACATTTGCTGCATGAAGGCTATTAGTCGTATAAGTTGGTGCTGTACAGCCCTCAATATACTGGATGGAGCCGCCCTCCTCGATAATCATCAAGGAACGCTCAAACTGGCCGGCATTTTCACCATTGATACGAAAATAGGTCTGAACAGGAACTTGGCACTGGACGTTCTTGGGCACATAGATAAAGGTTCCGCCAGACCAAACCGCACTATTAAGCGCAGAAAATTTATGCTCAGCATTTGAAATCACTGTACCAAAATACCGCTTAACCAAGTCTGGATATTCCTGAACAGCCGTATCCGTATCAGTAAAGATAATCCCCAACTTGGCAAACTCTTCCTTCATATTGTGATAAACCACTTCCGATTCGTACTGTGCCACAGCTCCAGACAGAAACTGCTTCTCAGCTTCTGGAATTCCCAAGCGGTCAAAGGTCTCCTTAATCTCTTCTGGGACTTCATCCCAACTACGAGCCCGATCTCCGCTTAGTTTCTGGTAGTAGATAATATCATCAAAGCGAATACCTGATAAATCTGGTCCAAAGTTAGGCATGGGTAACTTATGAAAAAGTTCCAAGGAGCGGAGGCGATAATCCAACATCCACTGGGGCTCATTCTTGATTTCTGAGATTTCTCGAACTACTTCTTCGGTCAAACCTTTACCAGTTGAAAAGAGTGGCTTGACATTATCATGAAAGCCAAAGGCATAGTCGCGTTCTTTCATAGAAATTCCTCCTTTATCTAAGGGATAACGCTTACTTATATTATACTCCTAATCATGAGAATTGTCAGAAAATAATACTTTAACAAAAGAAAAACGGCCACAGCCGCTTTCCATATTGTCTTTTTAAACTTTACTTACCAACTCTTCCGCAAATGCTTCCAAGCGCTCAATATCATCTTCCTCTGCAGAAAGATCTACTTTGACACATTCTGAACCTTTCACTGCTCCTGTAGCCGCAAAAACAGCATCAAAATCATCAACAGCCTTGCAGAATTCATCATAGAAAGTATCGCCTGAACCGACCACTCCGTAGACCTTGCCAGACAAGTCCAAACCAGACAAGTCTTCGTAGAAGTCCATCATCTCATCCGGCAGCTCACCGTCACCGTAGGTATAGGTCGCTACAATCGTAATATCCGCTTCCAAGAAATCTTCTGCATCGACAGTGGTACACTCGTCCACTTCAACTTCTACATCTAGTTCTCTTAGCTTATCCGCCACAATATCGGCAATTTCCTCGGTGTTTCCAGTCATACTGGCAAATACAATTTTCGCTAAGGTCATAGTTCCCTCCAAATTATAATCTTCATTCATTATAACACATCTTTTTTATTTTAAAAATAAAAATTCTTGTGCTACAATAACTAGAGAAAGTTTAAGAGGTTTACAATGAGTATCTATAGTAAAATTCTGAAAAAAATGAAAGAATACGATAAAATTATCATCCACCGCCACATGCGCCCCGACCCAGATGCAATTGGCAGTCAAGTCGGCTTACAAAAACTTCTCCAGCTCAACTTTCCTGAAAAATCTATCAAAGTAACAGGTTACGACGAGCCTAGTCTTACTTGGCTAGCAAAGATGGATGAGGTCACAGATGCGGACTATGAGCAGGCCTTAGTAATCGTATGCGATACAGCCAACACTCCCCGCATTGATGATCAGCGCTACAGCATGGGCGACTTTTTGATTAAAATCGACCATCATCCCAACGATGATGCCTACGGAGATTTGCTGCTGGTTGATACAGATGCTAGTAGCACAAGCGAAATTATCGCTCTTCTTGCCTTCGAAAATCACTTAGAAGTAAATGACTATATCGCTAAACTTCTCTATGCTGGCATTGTTGGAGATACAGGGCGCTTCCTCTATCCAGCGACTACTGCACTCACATTTGAAGTTGCTGGAAAACTTCGCCAATACGCTTTTAATTTTTCAGAGCTTTCTCGAAAAATGGACTCCATCACACATCAAGTTGCCAAACTTCAGGGCTATGTCTACGATAATCTGGAAGTGGATGAAAATGGTGCTGCGCGTGTTATCCTATCTCAGCAATTATTGAAAGAAAATCAGCTGACAGATGCTGATACTTCAGCTATTGTAGCTGCACCCGGACGGATCGAAGATGTCCAGATGTGGGCCATCTTTGTCGAACAGCCTGACGGCCATTATCGTGTGCGGATGCGCAGTAAATTTACTCCAATCAATGAAATTGCCAAGCAACATGATGGAGGTGGCCACCCACTTGCCAGCGGTGCCAATGCTTATTCCAAAGATGAAGTGGACTTAATTTATCAAAAATTAAAAGAAAGAGCAAAAAAGTAAGAAAATCATCCAAAAGACTTGTCAAATCATTTAGAATTTGATAAACTATCAAAGTAACTAATCTATGGCTCGCAAAGAGTCCATGGCAGAAAGGATTTTTTTAAAATGAGAAAAGACATTCACCCAGAATACCGTCAAGTTGTATTTATGGACACTACTACTGGCTACAAGTTCCTTAGCGGTTCAACTAAACGTTCAAACGAAACTGTTGAATTCGAAGGCGAAACTTACCCATTGATCCGTGTCGAAATTTCATCAGACTCACACCCATTCTACACTGGACGTCAAAAGTTCACTCAAGCAGATGGACGTGTGGATCGTTTCAACAAGAAATACGGTCTCAAATAAGAACCGTATTGACATTAAAAAGAATGTTGATACAAAGCCATTTCCGAGAAATCGGATTTGGTTTTTTTATTTTTCCAATAGAAAATCCTTTGGAAGCTGGAATGAGGCAGCATGACTACTGTCACTCATTCCTTCATCTCAAAGGACTGGTTTCAATTATTGATCTTCTTTCAATTTTTCTCGCTCAAGGCGAAGTTTGCGATTTGGATTCAGCCGGTTGAATAGTTCTTCCAGCTTTTTTGCATTCCAAACATCTGCTGCTGAGACAAAGTTGCCATTTTCATCTCGAAAAGATATCGGTTTATCACCCATTACATATCTCCTTAGTCAACAAATTCAAACTCAAACTTACCGATGCGAACCAGATCTCCGTCCTTGGCACCACGCGCACGAAGTGCTTCGTCAACGCCCATACCGCGCAACTGACGGGAGAATTTCATGATGGACTCATCGCGGTCAAAGTTGGTCATTGTAAAGAGTTTTTCTAGTTTATCACCTGAAAGTACCCATGTAGCATCATCATCACGGGAGATTTCGAAGGCTGGTGCTTCTTCATCAAAGCCATAATAAGCCTCGTCTTCCATATCGGATTCTTCATAAAGCAGAAACTCAGGTGTCTTATCCAGCAGCTCAGCCGTCGCATCCAAGAGCGTGGCAAGTCCCTGCTTGGTCAGACTAGAAATAGGGAAAATCTGTGGTAACTCTTCAAATTCATCATAGTTGGCAGCTAGTTTTTTCTTGAATTCTTTCAAGTTTTCTGCGCTATCAGGCATATCCATCTTGTTGGCTACAATGATCTGCGGCCGTTCCATCAAGCGCAAATTATAGGATTCCAATTCCTTATTGATCGCAAGGTAATCCTCATAAGGATCGCGTCCCTCACTAGCAGACATATCAATAACATGCAAAATGACCCGTGTCCGCTCAATATGTCGAAGAAACTGGGTACCTAGGCCCACTCCCTGACTGGCTCCTTCGATCAAACCTGGTAGATCGGCTACAGCAAAAGATTCTCCAGACTGAGTCCGAACCATGCCCAGATTAGGAACAATCGTAGTAAAGTGATAGGCTCCGATTTTTGGCTTAGCTGATGTAATCACACTCAGAAGGGTTGATTTGCCAACCGAAGGAAAACCAACCAAACCAACATCGGCCAGCACTTTTAGCTCCAGCAGTAATTCTCTTTCCTGACCCGGCTCCCCATTTTCAGAAATCTCAGGAGCAGGATTTTTAGGTGTAGCAAAGCGAATATTGCCACGACCGCCACGACCGCCATGCGCTACGACGAAACGTTGACCGTGTTCAATCAAATCCGTAATGACCTTGCCAGTTTCAGCATCACGCACAGTCGTCCCCTGTGGTACACGGACAATCAAATCCTCCGCTCCTCGACCATGCATTCCCTTAGTCATTCCTTTTTCACCTGATTGAGCCTTGAAATGACGATTGTAACGGAAATCCATCAAGGTGCGCAGACCTTCATCCACGACAAAAATCACATCGCCACCACGGCCGCCATCGCCGCCCCAAGGTCCGCCATTGGGTACATATTTTTCTCGGCGAAAAGCCACCATGCCGTCGCCGCCCTTGCCAGCCTTGACCTGAATCTTGGCTGTATCTAAAAACATACTCATATAAATTCTCGCTTCTTTTTTACTCTAAAAAAACGCCTTGCAGCGTTTAGGATTAGAAGATTACGCCGATAGCTTGTGCAAAAATTGCACCAATCGTTACAAGTAACATGATTACCACGACCAGCATTGTCAATTTTTCAAATCCAGTTTTTTTACGTTGTCCATTATCTCCAAAAGCCACTTTATTACCTCAATTCCTAGATTACTCCCTATATTTTAACACGATTAGCATACTTTTTCAAATATTTACGAGATGAAAAAGAAAAAGAGAGATTTTGCTCTATTAGCCAAAGAATTCTAAAGGATATTTATGAAAATAATTTAAAAAGATTGAAAAACTCACTCCAAATAGGAGGCTTCTCCAATCTTTTGACTTTTATTCGATACCAATTTCAGCACGGACGACATCCGCAATTGTGTCCACATAATAGTCCACTTCTTCGTGAGTTGGCGCTTCAGCCATGACACGCAGAAGCGGTTCTGTCCCACTTGGGCGGACAAGGATACGGCCGTTTCCTGCCATTTCAATTTCCATTTTTTCAATAATGGCTCTGATGGCTGCTACTTCCATTGCCTTATCTTTCATGGCATTTTCGACACGGATATTGACCAATTTTTGTGGGTAAATGGTCACTTCTGCCGCAAGTTCAGACAAGCTCTTGCCAGTTTCTTTCATCACTTTGGTTAATTGTACCGCTGACAATTGACCATCACCAGTGGTATTATAATCCATGATAATAACATGTCCAGATTGCTCGCCACCTAGATTATAACCGTTCTTGCGCATTTCTTCTACCACATAGCGATCACCAACGGCAGTCACTACTTTATTGATGCCTTCGCGCTCTAAGGCTTTATGGAAACCAAGGTTGGACATAACGGTAGTCACAATTGTATTTTGAGCCAATTGGCCTTTTTCAGACAGATGCTTGCCGATGATGTACATAATCTTGTCACCATCTACAATATCGCCATTTTCATCAACGGCAATCAATCGGTCACTGTCGCCATCAAAAGCGAGTCCAATTGCCGCCCCTGATTCACGGACTGTTTCTTGTAAGCCTTCTGGATGAGTAGAGCCTACATTTAAGTTAATGTTGAGGCCATCTGGATTTTCTCCGATAACAGTCAGCTGGGCACCCAAATCAGCAAAAATTTGACGGGCACTAGTTGAAGCAGCGCCATTTGCCGTATCAAGGGCAACATGCATTCCTTCAAGATCTAAACCAGTTGACACGATATATTGTTGGTACTTACGCAGACCTTCTGGATAGTCCACGACTTTTCCTAAGCCCTCTGCACTTGGACGTGGAAGGGTATCTTCTACTGCGTCCAGCAAAGCTTCGATTTCAAGCTCGCGCTCATCATCCAGTTTATAACCATCGCCACCAAAGAATTTGATGCCGTTATCGAGAGCAGGATTGTGGCTAGCTGAAATCATGACACCCGCGCTAGCTTTTTCGGATTTAACCAAGTAAGCAACACCTGGAGTAGCAATCACACCAAGTTTGTAGACGTGAATCCCCACAGAAAGCAGACCTGCAATCAAGGCACTTTCCAGCATTTCTCCCGAAATGCGTGTATCACGGCCAACAAACACTCGAGGAACTTCACTTTCGTGTTGGCTCAGAACATACCCACCAAAACGGCCCAGTTTAAAGGCCAATTCCGGCGTCAATTCCACATTGGCTTCTCCACGAACACCATCGGTTCCAAAATATTTACCCATTTTTAAAATTTTCCTTTCAAATCTTGCATTTATTTACTAGATGAATTCGAACTTGAGCTCGATTTGGAGCTTGACGAATTCGAATGTGTGGTTTTGGTCGTAACTTTCATCGTTGTTTCAAACGGTGTCACAACACTTGGCAAAACATTCCCATTGGCATCCATGGCCTGCAAGGAGGCTACCCCACTATAATTTCCTGAAATAGTGACATTGCTTGGTAAGACTGCTGCGACATGATTAACTTTTTCCAAAGTTTCTTCATCGCTTGTCACTGTAACTTCTTCGTGCTCCAAGCTCACATTTGTGATAGAGATATCTTCTGCAACCTGACTGCCTGTGATGAGATACTTCACTGGCACTTTCTTGCTTGCTTTTTTACCTATCTTGACTGAAATTTTTTGCGGATTAACCGTAGCAGACAGGCCGCTAGGTAGATTTTCGACTTTCAGCTGCACTTCGACTGTTCCTTCTGATGCATTGGATAAATCCGCTACCACATGGAACTTCCGTGTACTTTCCTGCATTTCGCTACTTAAAGCCACTCTATTAGAACCCGTCAAAACAACGCTAGCTTCGGAAGTGAAGCCACTAATGAAGTACCGTTCACTATCATACTTGATATCAATCGGGACATTAGAAATCGTATTGCTGTAAGTTTCCGAGGTCACTTGGCGAATGCTGATACTATTTTGAAAACTACTGGACGTCGCATAAATAAACAAAACCAAAGCAAAAAATATGGAGGAGATAATATAGAGAATTTTTTTACTTTCTTTCATTCTTCCATCCTCCTAGGATACGATTCTTTAGGCTCATTTTCTCATGCTTGTCTGATAAGAGAACTTCCCGCAGTTGTGATTCGAACTCGCTCAAACTCAAGTCATGCTTGAAGACTCCATTATGTGTCGTAGAGATACCGCCTGTCTCCTCAGACACGACAAAAGTAAAGGCATCTGAAACTTCTGAAAGGCCAATCGCAGCCCGGTGACGAGTCCCAAATTCCTTGGAAATACCTGTGCTTTCTGTAAGCGGCAAATAGGCACACGAAGCAGCAATCTTATTATCTTTGATAATAACCGCCCCATCATGCAGAGGCGTATTAGGAATGAAAATATTGATCAACAGTTCCCCAGAGATATCCGCATCCAGTGGGATTCCCGTTGCAATGTATTCCTGCAACGTTCGAGCGCCCTGAATAGCCACCAAGGCACCGATCTTACGCGGACTCATGTAAGCTACTGCCTTAACAAAGGCTTGAATCAATTTCTCCTCGCTGCTGACTGGCGTGGCTGAAAAAATCTCGGTCGCTCTACCCAACTTTTCGAGACCAGTCCGAATCTCAGGCGAGAAAATCACCACCGCCGCAATGACCCCGTAGGTAATAACCTGATTGATCAACCATGAAATGGTCGTCAAACCAATAATATTCGCTAAAAACTGTGCCAAGATGAAGAAGAGCACTCCTCGAACCAGAATCATAATTTTAGTCCCGGCAATTGCTTTAGTAAAATGATATAAAATCCAGGTGACTAAAGCAATATCAATAATGTTGATTAAAATATTCCAAGGATTACTGAATACATTAGCCCAGTATTGGAGATTGGTTAATTGTTGAAAGTTCATTGCATAGTGGCCCTCCCAGTCAAAAACAAACAGTTCTCAACCATTATATCACTTTTAAGGATATTTTTCTGTAACCTTCTTTACTTTTTTATGATAAAATATTTCTTATGAAGATAAATACAGCATTGGGCCTCTTGGCAGGCAAGTCCTCTCACTTTGTTCTCAGCAAAATGGGACGCGGCTCGACTCTGCCAGGGAAAGTTGCCCTCACATTTGACAAAAACATTCTGCAAAACTTGGCCAAGAACTACGAAGTTGTGGTTATTACAGGAACAAACGGAAAAACGCTGACTACAGCTTTGACAGTAGGCATTCTCAAGGAAGCTTTTGGCGAAGTGGTGACCAATCCCAGCGGCGCCAATATGATTACGGGGATTACCACAACCTTCCTAACCGCTAAGAAAGGCAAATCTGGCAAAAATATCGCTGTGCTGGAAATAGATGAAGCCAGCCTGTCTCGGATTTGTGATTACATCAAGCCTAGCCTCTTCGTCTTTACCAATATTTTCCGTGATCAAATGGACCGCTACGGTGAGATCTACACGACCTACCAGATGATTTTGGATGCTGCTGCAAAAGTGCCTGAAGCGACTGTACTGATGAATGGTGACAGCCCGCTCTTTAACTCGGTCAGCCTGAAGAATCCTGTCCGCTACTATGGATTTGACACGGAGAAAAGTCAACCTAAGCTAGCCCACTACAATACAGAGGGCATCCTCTGTCCTAAGTGCGAGCATATCCTCAAGTACGAGCTCAATACTTATGCAAATCTAGGAGCTTATATCTGTGAAGACTGCGGCTTCAAGCGTCCTAAGCTAGACTATAGCCTGACCACTCTCAAGACACTTGAGCACAATCGCTCTGCCTTTACCATTGATGGGCAAGACTATCAGATCAATATCGGCGGTCTCTACAATATCTACAATGCCTTGGCCGCTGTGTCAGTTGCTCAGTTCTTCGGAGTTGAGCCGGCTACCATCAAGGCTGGCTTTGACAAGAGCCGGGCTGTCTTTGGTCGTCAAGAAACTTTCAAAATCGGCGATAAGGAATGTACCTTGGTCTTGATCAAAAATCCGGTCGGAGCTACCCAAGCCTTGGAAATGATTGAGCTGGCACCTTTTGATTTTAGCCTATCTGTCCTGCTCAATGCCAACTATGCGGACGGTATTGATACTAGCTGGATCTGGGATGCTAATTTTGAGAAAATTCTAGAGATGAATATTCCTCAGGTCATTGCAGGTGGTGTGCGCCACTCAGAGATTGCTCGTCGACTGCGGGTAACGGGTTATCCAGCAGATCAGATTACCGAAGTCAAAGATTTGGAAGCAGTCTTTAAGTTGATTGAAGAACAAGAAACCAAGCACGCCTATATCCTAGCTACTTATACCGCTATGCTGGAATTCCGCGAGTTGCTGGCAGAACGACAAGTCATCAGAAAGGAGATGAACTAATGGTTTATAGATCCCTCGTTTCTCCTGAAAACCAGGATTATCACTATGACTTAAAAATTGCTCATCTCTACGGCGACCTTATGAATACCTATGGCGACAACGGCAATGTCCTCATGCTCAAGTATGTGGCCGAAAAGCTAGGCGCTAGGGTTGAGGTCGATATTGTCTCCCTAGAGGATGACTTTGATAAGGATAACTATGACATCGTCTTCTTTGGCGGAGGTCAAGACTATGAGCAAACGATTGTGGCTCGTGACTTGCCAGCTAAAAAGGAAGCTTTGGAAAATTTTATCAATGAAAACGGCGTTGTACTAGCTATTTGCGGTGGCTTCCAACTCTTAGGCCAATACTATATCGAAGCTTCTGGTCGACGAATCGAAGGTCTGGGTATCATGGGACACTACACTCTCAACCAAGTCAAGAATCGCTATATTGGTGACATTAAGATTCATAACGAAGAATTCAATGAGACCTACTACGGCTTTGAAAATCACCAAGGACGGACTTTCCTCTCCGACGACGAAAAACCTCTGGGCAAAGTCGTCTATGGAAATGGCAACAACCAAGAGGATGGTTGCGAAGGTGTTCATTATAAGAATGTCTTTGGCTCCTACTTCCATGGCCCCATCTTGTCCCGTAATGCGAACTTGGCCTACCGTCTAGTAACCACTGCTCTGAAAAATAAGTATGGCTCTGCCATTGAACTGGCGGCTTATGAGGATATCCTAGCCCAAGAAACTCAAGAAGAATATGGCGATATCAAGAGCAAGGCTGAATTTGAATAATTGGGAGATCGTTATGAAAGAAAAATTACACTATATCCTTCTATTGATTACCATCCTATTGGTTGCTAGCATTTCCTTAGCAAATATGCAGAGCGTCAATGTTAGCTTTATCCTCTTCAGCTTTAAACTTCCCTTAATCATTTTGATTTTGGTCTCTGTCCTCCTGGGCTCGGTCACGACCTTTCTCATCAGCATGTCAAAAAATTTCTCGCTGAAAAAAGAGCTTAAAAAAACCAAAGAAATTCTTAAAACATCTCAAAAAGAAAACTAGGCTGGAAATTCCAACCTAGTTTTTTTGCTACTTTGTTTCAACAAAACCAAATTTATTTAAGGGAGAAATACGGAATTCTACAATTCCCTTAATCTGCTCCTTTTTGATCAGACCAAATTCTCGACTGTCTTTGGTATTTTCCCGTCGATCATTCAAGATGAGAAAAGAATTTTTAGGGATGGTATCAGAAGTCGCTCCTTTTAAGTCAACAACAGAAAAATCGTGGGTATAATAGCCCGTGCTGGTAGCCGAAGCCAGATATTTCTCTCGCATCTTTTCGATATATTGCTCTGATTGCACCTGATTGTTCAAATACAGCAAGTTATCCATATAGGTCACCTTGTCATTTTCCTTAGCAATGACACGGCCGACATACTCTTTTCCATCGACCTCATAGAGGGCAAATTCCCCACGAGCAAGCTTGGCTGTCTTATCCGCCAAGACCAAATCATTTTCCGCCAAGAAAGAATTGGCATCTTGCTTGGTGATACGATAAGGTGTATAGACAAACAAGCGTAGCCCCACCAGAATGGCAATAAATACCGTCACAATGATAATATTTCTCAGTAAATCTCTCTTTAACATCTCTCTCCCCTGTCCTTTTATTCTATTATATCATTTTTCATGGGATTAGACAAAACACTGAGATGAGAGAGGGTTACGTTTAACAAAATTGTAAAAAATGAAAAGGCAAAGCCTATTGAGGAGCTCTCTCAATCGAATTTGCCTTTTTTATTTTAATCTTCTTTAGCCACGCGTGATTTGTTGGCAATATCAGCAAGGATAGCTTGAACAAATTCATCAACTGAAACAGTTTGTGTTTCTTTTTGTCCATAGCGACGAACGTTGACTGTTCCGTCTTCCATTTCCTTGTCTCCAACGATCAATTGGTAAGGAATTTTGCTAGTTTGTGAAGCGCGGATCTTGAACTGCATTTTTTCATTGCGCTCATCTACGTCTGCACGGACACCACGGTCACGGAGTTTCTTAGCCACTTCCCAAGCGTAGTCCACGTGTTTTTCGTTAGATACTGGGATGAGGGTTACTTGGTGCGGTGCCAGCCATGTTGGGAAGGCACCCTTGTAGTTTTCAATCAAGATAGCTGTGAAGCGTTCCATGGTTGAGATAACACCACGGTGAATCATAACTGGACGGTGCTCTTCGCCATCAGCTCCGATGTATTTGAGGTCGAAGCGTTCTGGAAGCAAGAAGTCAAGCTGGATAGTTGAAAGTGTTTCTTCTTTACCAAGGGCAGTTTTAACCTGAATATCCAATTTTGGACCGTAGAAGGCTGCTTCACCTTCGGATTCAAAGTAGTCCACACCCATTTCATCAAGGGCAGCACGAAGCATGGTTTGGGCATTTTCCCACATCTCATCGTTATCAAAGTACTTGTGAGTATCTTGAGGGTCGCGAAGAGAGAGACGGAAGCGGTATTCAGTCAAGTTGAAGTCTTCATAAACATCGATAATCAACTGCAGAGCACGCTGGAATTCTTCTTGGATTTGTTCTGGGGTAACGAAGAGGTGACCGTCGTTGAGAGACATTTCACGTACACGCTGAAGACCTGTGAGGGCACCAGATTTTTCATAGCGGTGCATCATTCCGATCTCAGCAATACGGATTGGCAATTCACGGTAAGAGTGAACATGGTGTTTGAAGACTTGAATGTGGTGTGGGCAGTTCATTGGACGAAGGACAAATTCTTCCCCGTCACCCATGTCCATGGTTGGGAACATATCTTCACGGTAGTGATCCCAGTGACCAGAAGTCTTGTAAAGTTCCACAGAGGCAAGTGGTGGAGTGTAAACGTGTTGGTAGCCTGCAGCTATTTCCTTATCGACAATATAGCGTTCCAATTCACGACGGATTGTCGCACCATTTGGCAACCAGAATGGCAAACCTTGTCCAACTTCTTGAGAAATCATGAAGAGGTCAAGCTCTTTACCAAGTTTACGGTGGTCACGTTCTTTGGCCTCTTCACGCATTTGAAGATAGTTCTTCAAATCTTTCTTGTCAAACCAAGCTGTACCATAGATCCGTTGCATCATGGCGTTATCGCTATTCCCACGCCAATAGGCACCAGCTACATGGAGAAGGTGGAAGATTTGGATACGGCCTGTTGATGGAACGTGAGGTCCACGGCAAAGGTCCACGTATTCACCCTGACGGTAGATGGTCAAACCACCCTCATCTTCTGAGTGTTCCTCGATCAATTCTAACTTGTAAGGGTCGTTTTTGAAGATTTCACGGGCCTCGTCTTTAGTAACTTCCTCACGAATAGATGGGAAGTTTTCTTTGACGATTTTTTGCATTTCTTCTTCGATACGAGGCAGGTCTTCGTTAGAGATTTGACCAGCTGTGTTGTCCGTATCGTAGTAGAAGCCATCTTCAATCGCTGGACCAACACCCAAGTGAATATCTGGAAAGAGGCGACGAGCTGCTTGGGCGAACAAGTGAGCCGCTGAGTGGCGCAAGATTGGAAGGGCATCTTCGTGATCAGGTGTCACGATTTCGATGCTTCCATCTTCAGTGATAGCGCGAGTCGTGTCGATGAGTTTGCCGTTAAATTTACCAGCCAAGGCTTTTTTTGCTAGGGAATTGCTGATACTTTGTGCAACTTCAAAAGTAGTCACGCCAGATTCGAATTCACGAACAGCACCATCTGGGAAAGTAATCTTAATCATGGTTTTCTCCTTAAAATTTTATCATATTTTATAACTGAAGGTTGAAGAACTGGGAAACTAGCTATCAACAAAGAATGATAACAATCGATTTGCTCAATCAATTCATTTTAGCTTTTTCATTCTGAAAATAAAGAAAAGTGTAGAAATACATAGATAGCATACCAAGGAAAGAATGAGAGAAAGATATTCCTCCTGAGTCATTTCACCTCTCATGTATATTCTTATAGGATAGCTTTTTGTCGCATTGACCAAATAGATAACAGCTGTCCAACTTAAAAGATACCCTGTTATAATAAGTTTCTTGTTGTTGAAAAACATTAAGATACCAAGAAAGGGGGCAAGAAAGGGCAAGAGAGGAATGAGTAGAAAAAATGAAAAGACGACAATATTTTCCGTTCCCCATAGACTGAGCGTATTCATTAGCCAGACATAGACAAATAGGAAGCTACAAGTCATCATCCAAGATAATATTTTCTTCAAATCTATCACCTCATTCAATACTTGGCTAAATTCATTTTAACTTTGTCGTAACTATTCTCCATACAAAAAACGACATCCTCAAAAGGACGTCGCAACGTGGTTCCACCTACATTTATGTTCCTCAAAAAAGAGGAACACCTCTGATTGGCTCTAACGTAGCCACCGTTTTATGTTTTCATAAAAGCCAGTAGAGTAGTCCCAACTGCATCCTCTGCGCGATTTCCAGCTCCACGCGCTCTCTAAAAGATTTCCTGCAGGTGATATGTCTCTAAAAATTATTATAGCACGATTGAAAAAATTTGCAAGAACTTTTATTGGTTTTCAGCTCTGCTATTTTTCCTACTAAATAGATAAATCAAGTGTCCCAAGCCATTTCCAGCTAGTGAGAAAAGGAAATAAGCGGCATGATAAAGAGGAATCCATTCCCCACAGGTGAAAATAGTCAGGAAAAATAAGAGGGCAACCAAGAAAGAAAAGCGCAAAGAAAAGCCATGAAAAGCTGCATAGAGCAGGGACACCAAGAAGGTTGCCAGAGGGGAGTAGATGAGAACATTTCCAACTACCAGCCCCTTACTTAAGATGGCATCCATAGGCAAATATCGTAACAGTATATAAAAGACAAAATAGAAAAAGAAAAGGGGGAGCAAAAAGAAAATTTCTTTTTTATGAACTTTCATAAGAGCACCTCCATTCATTAGGTCTTATAAGGAAGTTTATTCCCAATATTTCCGAATATTCTTAATCTGCTTCTTAGATGCTTTCATGATTCGTGTAGAACCACTTACTGGCAGAGAAATAATCTTACCTGGCAAATAGACAATGGTCTTGGCTAAGCGTTTGGCCATCGTTTCTTCAGGATTGAGATCATTATGAAAATCCTTGCTAATGGTCAAATCTAGGTAAAATTCATAGACACGACGACCAAAATTCTCGGCGGAAATCTCGTATAATTTATCAGCTAACTTTTTCTCGTCCATATCTGGCGTTGCCAAAATGGCCTCCAAAATAGCTCCTGCCAAATCTCGACTTTCATAATACAGTGTACCAAAAGTTTTATCGCTGATGACATTGTCCAGATAAGGATTGCCATGGGCGATGATGGGCGTACCGCTGGCTAAGCTTTCCAGATAAGTCAGCCCCTGAGTCTCACTGGTTGAAGCCGAAATAAAGAAATCTGCCGCCTTATAGTAGAGTGCCGTATCGCTCGGTGCAATCATTCCTGTGAAAATGACAGCATCCTCAATATGAAGCTGGGCTACCAAGGCTTTCAAGTCCTCAGCATAAGGCCCATCTCCAACAATGACCAACTTCACCTTGGCATTTTCTTCCAAAACCATTGGCAGTGCTTCAACAATCGCCTGGATATTCTTCTCATAGGAAATTCTTGATAAACTGAGCAACATGATTTCGTCTTCTGCTATGCCCAGTTTAAAGCGCAGTTTCTTAATGTCTTCCTGTGAAAGTTCTGGGCGGTCAAACTTGGCCAAATCGATTCCTGTTGGAATGACCCGTTTTTCCGCCTTGATTTTGTAACCTACCAAAAGATCATAAACAATCTCAGAAGGACAAATGACACCATCCAAATCGCTCATAAAGCCACGCACGATGTACTTGACCATACTTGGACGAATCACCATTCCCTTGGCAAGATAGTGCACATAGTCCTCATACTGGGTATGGTAGGTATGAACCACTGGAATCCGTAGTTCCTTGGCAATCCAGATGCCCAAGAGCCCCAGCGAAAACTCTGTCTGGGTATGGATGATATCGAGCTGGTACTGGCGGGCAATTTCTAAGGCATTGGAAAAACCACGATAAGCTACGCGCCGATCCTTAAAAGCGAAGAAAGGCACGCTGGGAATACGGATAATCTGCCAATCCTCATAGCGGTTGACATCCTTATCCGTCGTAGTAAAAATAAAGACTTTGTGACCTAGTTTCTCTAGCTCAGTCTTGAGGGTGCGAATGCTCGTCGCCACCCCGGAAACCTGAGGAAAATAGGTATCTGTAAAAAGACCAATCCGCATATCACATCTCCAAAACTGTTTGGTAAGCCTTGACTAACTGAAGTGCGACGTCATCGATAGAGCGGCTCTCCGCAACACGATAACCTGCCTCACGTTTATCCACTTTTCCGTCAAGAACCTTACGAAGCGATTCGACAAACTCATCTACATTATGACAAAGCTCCGCCGACTCTTCATCAATCCAGCCATTATAAACAGGAATATCACGCAGGACCACGTGTTGTCCGCTGGCTAACGCTTCTAGGACCACAATCCCTTCTGTCTCTTCATAAGACGGGAAAAAGAAGGCGTCACTACCTGACATGGCTCCTTGGAAGACTGCACCTTTGAAATAACCTGGAAATTCCACGTTTTCTGGATGATTATAGAGGACAAGATCTCGAATCTTACGTGGAATAAGCCAAAGATTGATAGAACCCAGCCAGATAAAGCGGACATCTGGCATTCTGCGAGCTACTTCGACAAAGTCTTCGATTCCTTTTCGTCTGAAATAAAGACCGGCACAGATTACGACTTTCTGCCCATCTGCAATCTGAAAATGTTTTTTAAAGACTTCTTCCTTGCGTTCATCTTTCTTGTATTTCGACAGGTCAATGCCGTTTGAGACAGCCATGATGGGGGTCGTCACACCGTAGGATTCAATCAATTTTTTCGAATACTCAGACGGAGTAATGATAAAGTCCGCCATCTTATACATGTGCGCTAGATATTTGCCAAACAAGGGCGCAAAAAGATTAGAACCAATAAAAGAATTTTCGAAGTCTTCTTTGGTCGAATGTCCGTGCATGATCACTTTTTTGCCTCCCCGCTTAGCCGCGTGAAGAAGAAGCAAGCTACGAGGTCCGTAAGTGTTGATGTGCACGACATCATAATCTCCTAAAACATCTGTTGTATAAGGAATTCCTGCCAGATCCAGTGCATGCATTTGATGCTGCAGGGCACGGCCGATGCCTGATTTTTCTAAAACAGACTTTCCTTCTAGATATAGTAATACTTTCATATCTTCTATTATACCCAAAAGAAGCAAAAAAAGAAACGCCAAGGGAAGATTGGCAGTTAAATAATGCACTCAACCTTCCCACAAGCATTTTCCTTAGTAATATCCATTCTCGCTGGGATTTATTCAGTTCACAAGCAGACTAGTCCACCTTGACTACCTGCAGTTCAGTACCTCCCAGTAGAATCAGATATTTGTCTACTTGGCTAAGACCATAGGAACGGCTGAGTGCTTCAGCATAGAGATCCAGCTGAGCTCGGTAGCGATCCACCAACTCTGTCGGCTCATGATAGCGATCAGTCTTATAGTCAAAGAGGACAATACGATCATCAAAGAGCAAGTAGCCGTCTAAGATTCCCCGAACAACAAAGTCTTGACCACTGGCCCGATCCTGCTTGAGCATGGCAAAAGGGGCTTCCCGATGGAGATGATTGGCCTCCTGCTGGATTAGCTGACCTAGTTCTGTAGTGAAAAATGCTTCAATCTTAGCTAAATCAATCCCTTTCTTGACTGACGCATCTGCCTGAACCTGAGTCAAGGCTTGACGAATGCTAGTTTTAGTAATAGGACGATCCAGCGGAATCCTTTGCATGAGTTCATGGACAGCAGAACCGATTTGAGCTCCTGTGATTTGCTTCTTCTTGCCAAAATCAGGCAGATCAAAAGTCAGCTGGGGCTGATAACTTCGAGGCGCATCCATAATGTCCAGCCCTTCTGAGTCCATAACTGGTTCATAGAACTTCTTGATTTGGCTGGGCGTGCGGACACTAGGTAATTCAATAGCTGCTTGATAAAGACTGTTGAGCCGGTCTACATTCTCCAAGATATCCAGAGCTCGGCGGATATCTTCTGACTGACGGTTGCCCGTCAAATCATCTACTGGAATAGGATCAGCCTGCTCCACTACTCCAATCTGCTCGTCTGTCAGCTCTTGATCGGTCACAAAACGGGTCTGATAAGCCAGATTTTCCTCCTCAAACACAGACTGGATGGCATAGAGCCAATCCTGAAAATTGGTCAGCTGGCTTCGAAGACTGCTGGATAAGCGGCCATTTTGGCTAGTCCCCCACTTGCGCTCTTGGAGCTTGACTTGATTGCCCTTGCCGACCAAATAAAGCTTGGTCTCAGCCCGCGTCATGGCCACATAGAGTAGACGCATCTGCTCAGACAGGCTAGCCAGCTTGAGTTCTTCGGCATTCTGCTGATAGGGTAGGGTCTCCATGGAAATGCGGATCTGCTTGGGCGCATGAGGAGCCTGAGCCTCAACATCCACATCAGCCACATATTTGATTCCGATGCCTTTTTGTCGGCTGAGGATAATAGCAGAGCTGCTATCCTGACGATTGAAGGCCTTGTCCATATTTAGCAGAAAGACATACTTAAACTCTAAACCCTTACTCTTATGGATGGTCATTAGCTGGACAGCATTTTTCGGAGCAGCTAGAGGGACACTGGCTAAATCGTGCTCATTTTTCAAAATTCGGTCAATCATGCTGATAAACCGGGACAGTCCCTTGAAACTTGACTTTTCATAATCGTTGGCCCGCAAGGACAGGGCATAGAGATTAGCCTGACGCTGTTCGCCGTTTGGAAAAGCCCCTACCATATCATAGTAAAAACGATCCTGATAAATCTTCCAGATTAAATCATAGAGAGAATGGGTCTTGGAATAGCTGCGCCAGTCATTCAGCGTTGTCTGGAAATGCTGCAGTTTCTTGCGCAATTCACCATGGATGAGCTGAGGTTCCAGACCTTGATCAGCCAGAGCATTCCTCAGCTTTTCGTAGAGATTTTCCATAGACTTGGTACTGGAGGCTTGCAAGGCTAGCCGAGCCAATTCATCCTCATTAAAGTCAAACATCGGCGACTTGAGAAGGGCAGTCAGAGCAAAGTCATTGAGAGGATTGTTAATGGTTCGCAAGGTATCCAGCATCACCATTACCTCTACCGACTGGAGATAATTGGTCTCGCCATCATCAGGCACAATCGGGATATGATGTCGGTCAAACTCTGCCAAAATCAGATCATTGCGGGTCCGCGAAGCTGTCAGCAAGGTCATGTCCTTGAAATCCACTCCTTCTTGATTATGAAGGCGGATGATTTCCTTGATTACTAAGGCTACCTCACCCGCTGAAATGCTGGGCAAACCTTGGTCAGAATCCTCTTCTTCGCTATCAGCGCTACCGTCATAAAGCAGAAATTCTGCCTGATTGGCTGGGTTAGGCTCCCGTTTGGCTGGATTTCCCGCCACCAAGTAGTGGGTCTCATTGTAGTCAATCTCGCCGACTTCCTCGTCCATGAGTCGTTTAAAAACATCATTGGTCGCTTCCAGCACCTCGATGTGACTGCGGAAATTTTCCTTGAGGATAATCAACTTGCCCTGACTAGGATCGGCCTGATAGAGTTTAAATTTATCATTAAAAATCTGCGGATCGGCCTGACGGAATCGATAGATGGACTGCTTTATGTCGCCGACCATAAAGCGATTATTTCCTCGAGCCAGCAATTCCAGCATTCGCTCCTGAGTATGGTTGGTGTCTTGGTACTCATCGACCATGATCTCATGGTACTTATCCTGATAAAAACGCCGCACTTCTGGATAATTTTCTAAAATTTCAATAGCAAAATGACTGATATCACCAAATTCAAAGGCATTTTCCGCTACTTTGCGCTCCAGATAAGCGTATGAAAAATCTCGGACAAAATCGCGTAACAAATCCAGTAGGGGAAGAGCTTCCGCCTGATGCTGCTCCATAAAGTTCAGATGATAGAGGCGGACATCCAGCTCTTTAATTCGCTCTATCAAGGGCTTGCGGGCTTCATTATAGGTCTGAGCCAGCTCTTTTTTTAGTTCGTCCGCATTCTTACCGACTCGGGCAGTAAAAGCCTGATGGTTAGAGGTCTTAGCCAATTCTAAAAAGCGCTGAATTAGGTCTAGCAACTGCTCAGATCCAGTCTGCTCTGTCAGCTCAGCCAAGATATCTAAGGCCGCCTGAACATTTTCCTGATATTTAGCGCCAGCAAAGGCTTGGCCTTCATGAGCTAGATGGCTCTGGAAAAAATCTTCCAAATCCAGCAAAGACTGCCTAGCTCCAGATAGTATTCGCTCCCGCTCTGCTCCAAAATCACTGGTTTCATAACCTAGAAGAAAGGTTTCCTCCAACCATTTCCGCGGATTGCTGGTAGACTGGAGAAAACTATAAATACTATAAATCTGCTGGCGGAAACCAGCAATGTCCTTGCGCTTGCCAGTGAAATTTTTGACCAAGCGACTGAATAATTCCTGTCGATCACTCTCATAGTAGGTATCGAAAAGCTGGTCAAAGACTTCATTTTGCAGAATGAGCTGCTCACTAGCCGACTGTAAAATCCGAAAATGCGGTGCCAGCCCCAGCAAATAGCCGTACTTATTGACCACTTTCTGGGTAAAGGCATCCATGGTGCCAATATCCGCATTGGCAATCTCAGCCAACTGCTGAGCCAGATGCTGGCGGAGTTCCTGATCTGAAGTCTCCTTGAGTACCAGACTCAGCTCCTTCTCCAGCCGTTCCTTGAGCTCACCTGCCGCCTTGACAGTAAAGGTGGAGATGAAGAGTTGGATGACCTCCACACCCCTGAGAATCTGGTCAATAATCCGCTGAACCATAACATAGGTCTTACCAGATCCAGCCGAAGCTGAGACGAGAATATTCTGACCAGAGGAGTAGATGGCCTGGATCTGCTCTGGTGTGCGCTTTTGTGGCTTGTCAGAAGCAGCTTCCTCAGCCTGCTTGACTAGGATATCCTGCTCGTTTAAAAAGGGGATCCGTCTCATTTGTCCAACTCCTCCTTGATTTTTTCTAGCCAGGCTTGACGCAGCTTCTCGCCTGTCGGCCGTTTATCGTACTGCTCAAGATTTAACTTGGTCAGCTGTCTAGCCTGCCCCAGATGGAGATTAGCCTCAAAGCCTGTAATAGCCTTAAACTGGTCCACGTAAGGGGCAATACTGCGGCCATTTTCTGTATAAGGATTGATGGCAAAACGGCCAGCTAAAATGCCTTCTGCGGCTTGCTGATAGAGATAAGCATTATAAGCCAAAATCACTTCCAATTCTTCCTTAGTCAGCAGATTAACCTTGCTTTTCTCATAGTTAGCGCCCAAGTCCTTGGCTCGATCAGCCAGAAAGAGGCCCTTATATACCTGACTTTTCATGACTTGTTTCACAGCCTCGTCCAGTGCCTTGGTCTCCTTGAGGCTGGCTAGGGGCTCCGTCATCTGTAGGTACATGGCTCCGAAAATCCCCTTGTCTTCTTGGTATTCTGGCATTTCTCGGATAGCCGCTAGGTAGGTCGGCAACTGAGAGTTAAGCCCATTAAAGAACTTCTCAAAGCTGAATTTGGTATCGCCAGACTTGTAATCCACAACTCCCAGACTCCCCGTCTCCGTCAGACGATCAATCCGATCCACCTTACCGCTCACTTGAAGAGCTCTGTCATTTTCCAAAATCAAGAAAGGCCGATCATCCCGACCAAAGTCAGTTTCCTCACCGATGATCTCCAGCCCATCCGACTGAGCTAAGATACGGCCAGTAGCTCGAGCTGTGTCCAATAGTAAACGACGAGCAAATTGGGTCTCCCCATTTTCACCATAGACAGTTTCAAACTCAGGCTCCCAGCTAGTCTCCTCCATAGCCCGTTGTAAGCGAGTGTCGAAGTCCTGATCCAAGTGCTCCTTCATAACCTTTTCAAAGATTCGGTGGAGGAAAATCCCGTGACTGCGCGCATCCGGCTGAATCGTCCACTCCTCCTGCAGCCGCAAGACATACTTAAGAAAATAGGCATACTGGTTTTTAAAGTATTCATTGAGGGCAGAAGCCGACAGTTTCAAAGGCTGCTCTGAAGGATAAAGAGCTTGGAGGGTTTCTGACTTGAGAGTCTCCGTCTTCAATTCCTTGCTGATCTGGGGAATGGAAATTCCCTCAGCTGCCAACTTCTTGCGCAAGACTCGAACCGCCACTGCCCAGAAGGTCTGTTCCTCCGGCGTCCATTCACGGTCAATATCTTCTTGATAAAGGTCAATCACGCGCGCCAACAAAGCCCGATAAGTCCCAATATCGTCGCTACTAGCCTGTGGCTGCTTGCTGATGATAGGCAGGGAAATAGGCGCTATTTCCAGCTCCGTCAAATAGGAAGACATGGCATCTTCTACTTCATTGGTCAAGACAGGAGCAGACAGAACCAAATCCTCTGTCGCTGAATTAAGCAAAGATAACGCTGCAAATCGGTTTTTCTTGAGATTTTCGCTGCTGGCTACCTGCAACTCTGACTCGTCCCCAGTTGCTTGATTTAAGGCCTGCCGTTCTTCGTCACTGAGCAGACTTTTATTTTGCGCTAACTTGGGCAAGCGCTCCTGCGTCAGCCCGATAGCATAGACATAAGGCGCAGCCATGGGCTCAATCAAATCATAGGATTGAACGGTCACCACATCCACTGTCGCTGGTACCATTCGATATTTAGCCAAAAGCATGCCAGACAGAATCAGAGCCAGAAAATCATCTATCTTGAGCTTGCTACCATCAAACACCTGACCAAGCTGCTCCAAGACATGGCAGAAGGTCTTCCAGACTTCATCCTGCCGTTCTACTTCCTGCTGGCTTGCTCCTTCCAGCAGCCTCATCAGATTGGCATCCAAGCGAACCTCTTTGATAAAGTTGGTAAATTTAGCCAAGAGACCAGTCGCTGTCTGACTACGAGATTTGAAAAAATCTAACAGAGGCGTGATAAGACTCCGACGCATGACATTGAGCCGCTTCAGGTCAAATTTCTCCTGACGGTTGATGGTGAAATCTCTCCCCAGTTTGGCTGCCCCTTTAATCTCAGCAAATCGAAGGTACTGCTCAAAACTATCCAGCTCCTCCTGACTCAAATCACCATACAGGCCAGTTTTTAAAAGATTGAGTAAATCTTCTGTCTGAAAATTATAGCGTTTCAAGCGCTCCAGTGACTCTAAAAACTGGACCAAAGGATGCTGAGACATGGACTCAGACCGCCCTAAATAAAAGGGAATCTGATATTGGTCAAAAATAGTCTTCAGCTGGAGTTGGTAGGCCTCCACATCACCCAAAAGCAGGCGGATATCCTTGTAGCGGGCACCATCATGAAGCCGCTGGCGGATGGACTTGGCCACATATTCCAGTTCTTCTTTTTGATTGCGTACCGACCAAATCTCTAGGTGAGAGCGATCCTCCGCAGTCAATTCCACATGGGTTTCAGAAAAATCATAGCGACTCTCTAAAATCTTGGAAATCTTGCCAAAGGCATCATCAGATTGATTCGAATCGCCTGCCAGATACTCTGGCTTGACCTGATAGGTTTGAGCCAGCTTGAGCAAAAATTCGACGCTGGCCTGATAAAGATTGCCCTCACAAAAGGCTGTCCGATAGGCTTTTTGACTAGCATAAACGCCAATGACAATCTCCACTCCCTTACGATGCAGCAAATCCACTAGGTATTCCTCCTCTGCCGAAAAGCGGGTAAAGCCGTCAATAACCAGCGCGAGATTAGCCAATTCCCCATCCAAATCTCCAGCTAGAATATGCTGAGCGAAGATTGTGAGCTTAGAAGTCGCATCATAATTTCCCGCCTGAAGAGCATCTGAAAAGGCCGTGAAAATTTTGAGCAAATCCTCACGCTTCTCTGGCTCCTCTAGATGGCACAAATCCGCAAAAGTCATCTGGGCTGTCTGAAGCTCATGATAAAGGTCTATCAGTTGCTGGATAAATTGTGCATCCTTTTTAATCCACCCATAAACCTTTAGTTCTCGATCATCCATTTCCGATAATATTCGGTAAAATAGCATACCTAGGCCAATGTCGTCCAAAGGCTGTCCATCTTGAACATCATTAAGGACAAAATAGCGAGCCATCTGAGCAAAACGTGTCACCGTAATAGCAAAAGAAGCCTGATTTTCCAATGCCTCCAAAACTGCTCGCTCCTTTTCAAAAGAAAGCGAGTTGGGTGCTATATAAAAGACCCGCTTGCCGGACGCTGCTAAGTCCTGAGCTTGCTTAGCCAAATGCGCCGTCAAAGGACTGCGGATGTCCGTATAAAGTAATTTCATACCGTCTCTTTTCAACAACAAAATATAAAAACATTATATCATGTTTGCGAGAAAAAGGCTTTGTCTAAAAGAAAAAGCCCCGCCGAAGCGAGACTTTTCGTGTCTGATTTTATAATTGTTATCTGGGAACGAAATCGAATTAAGCTTCGATTTCAGTAACCATACCTGAACCAACAGTACGTCCACCTTCACGGATAGAGAAAGTAGTACCTTGTTCAACGGCGATTGGGTGGATCAACTCAACGTCGATAGTTACGTTATCACCAGGCATTACCATTTCAGTACCTGCTGGAAGTTCGATTGAACCTGTAACGTCAGTTGTACGGAAGTAGAACTGTGGACGGTAGTTGTTGAAGAATGGAGTATGACGTCCACCTTCTTCTTTAGTAAGGATGTAAACTTCACCCTTGAATTTAGTGTGTGGGTTGATTGAACCTGGTTTAGCAATAACTTGACCACGTTCGATTTCATCACGTTGGATACCACGAAGAAGCACACCTACGTTGTCCCCTGCAAGACCTTCGTCAAGTTGTTTACGGAACATTTCAACACCAGTAACAACTGCTTTTTGGATTTCTTCTTTGATACCAACGATTTCGATTTCGTCGTTAACA
Organism: Streptococcus sp. Marseille-P6264; assembly: GCF_902460355.1. Classification (GTDB taxonomy): domain Bacteria; phylum Bacillota; class Bacilli; order Lactobacillales; family Streptococcaceae; genus Streptococcus. The sequence goes on along the minus strand of NZ_CABPTO010000006.1, from coordinate 98,667 downwards.
CGAACAGTACCACGGTCGATACGTCCTGAAGCAACTGTACCACGACCAGTGATTGAGAATACGTCTTCGACTGGAAGAAGAAGAGGTTTGTCAGTATCACGTTCTGGTTCTGGGATGTACTCATCAACAGTGTTCATCAATTCCATGATGATGTCTTCGTACTTAGTATCACCTTCAAGAGCTTTAAGAGCTGAACCTTGGATAACTGGAAGATCGTCACCTGGGAAGTCGTATTCTGACAAGAGGTCACGGATTTCCATTTCAACCAATTCAAGCAATTCTTCGTCATCTACCAAGTCAATTTTGTTCATGAAGACGATAAGGTGTTTAACACCAACCTGACGAGAAAGAAGGATGTGCTCACGAGTTTGTGGCATTGGTCCATCAGTTGAAGCTACTACAAGGATAGCTCCGTCCATTTGAGCGGCACCAGTGATCATGTTTTTAACGTAGTCTGCGTGTCCTGGAGCGTCGATGTGAGCATAGTGACGTTTTTCAGTTTCGTACTCAACGTGCGCAGTGTTGATAGTGATACCGCGTTCGCGTTCTTCTGGAGCAGCATCGATAGACGCATAGTCTTTTGGTTGGTTAACTGATGAAGGCAAGCGACGTGCCAATACAGTTGTGATAGCTGCTGTCAAAGTAGTTTTACCGTGGTCAACGTGTCCGATAGTACCAATGTTAACGTGTGGTTTACTACGATCGTATTTTTCTTTTGCCATTTGAGTAAAAGCCTCCAATAAAATATATTTTATAGATAGACAGTAGGCAATACAGTCTAACTTTCCTTACTATTTTATCAAATTTCACTGAAAATGCAAGCCTTTTACACATTTTTTGTCAATTATTCCTTATCTAGCTTATAGTAAGGCTGATTGGGAACGGAAGCACCAATACTGGAAGCATAAATCCATTCTTTTTCTTCTAATTGAGCGAAATTTTCAGCTTTTCCAGTCAAGATGACGCCAGAGAAAGTTAATTGATCACGATTTTCTTCTTCACGAATATCTAGCTGACCAAATTTCTTGAGATAGGACTCCACATCATTGTACGTGTTGTACCCACTAACACTTGGGAAAAGATTTTTATCTGCCTTTTTCAGATAATCCAAGAAAGTCTGCTGCTCTTTCTTAGCCTCTTTTGCCTTCTTTCTAACATCTGAATCATAAGTAAAGAGAAGACCAGCGTTAGCTCCGTAAGTCGTCTTAGGATCAGTGCGCAATGCCCCAGTATTGTCAACATCTTCTGACTGACTGCCAATCCAGTACCAGTTAATCTTGAGGTTGCTCGGTATCATCTGCTGGATTTCCTTATAGGTATAAGCTTTATCAAAAGTCAAAGCTACTTCCACCAATTGATTCGGCATTTCTTTGACAGAAGCAAGTTCTTGAGGGATTCGCTTTGTATCTATTGTTCCTTTAGCATTAATATTGTAAAAGACCGGATATTTCTGCCGAAGTTCTCGCGTATAGGTTCCTGAGAGAGACAAATAAGTCCCTTCCGCAGTCGGATCCCTAAAAGCACCTATGAGAGAATAGTTTCCCTCATAGGAAGGATAAGTTACCTTCACTCCATCTAAATCCTTGAAACGATCAGAATGTAAGGTTCCTGAAAACAAAGAATTTTGAGTGTAGTAAAGACTGTCATAGTCAACATTAGGGTAGGCGATTTCCGACATAACTTCATACTCTTTCTGCAAATTTCGACCATTACTAGAGGCTAATTCTATCAATCCCTTCCCTAGTAGAAGCAATAAAGCTAAGGAAACAAGGCTACTGATGGCAACTGTCTTCCAAAGTCGTTTTCTCTTACTTTTCTTCGCTAAAATTTCAAATGTTTCCATTTCTATATCCTTTCTTTTCCAATTTATGGCGAAGCTTAACTCGGCTACGCATGAGTTGTACTTTCACTTTACTTACAGAATACGACATAATATGAGCGATTTCCTTTACTGTAAAATTTTGGAAATAATAAAGATCTAGAAGCATTGCTTCCTTAGTTGGAAGCTCTTCTATCGTCGACCTTAACAGCTCATAATGGTCGTTTTCAAATGGTTGAATCACATCTTGTTTGAAAAATTCCTTTTGCAAAATTTCTAGATAATGCTGATCGCGCCTATAGCGATCGATATAGCGGCGGATAGAAACCCGATACATCCAAGCTCGCATCTTCTCTGATGGGATAACCAGATCAGTCTCTAACATTTTGACAAAAACATCCTGCACCACATCCTCTGCCTCTGCCTTAGAAGCTCCTGACTTTTGCAGGTAGAAAACAATCTCTCGAGCAAAGCCAACCAAGATGTTTTCGTATTCATCCAGTTTGATAATCTCACCTCCCCACAACTTCTCCTCAAATCTCTCCTTACTTGCATTCCTTTAAATAGCAGAATAATAGTAAAAAGTCTTTCTAATCCAAAGCTCGCAGCTGCTACTTCTCATTTGAAACTGCTTTTCTCTATTTAATACTTTTTTATTCATCCCCTTTTCTACTAGTATAACGAATCGAAAGTCATTTTGGTTACAAAAATTTCAAACATGACAAAGAAACCCCAGATAGGTTGAAACTATCTAGGGTTGATATCTTATAGATTTTACTGAGAGATTGACTCTGAGTTAGTGATTTGTTCAGAAGCAGTTCCCAGAGCCTGTTCTGCAGTTGCAGCTTGAGACTGATGAGCTTCTACTGAATGAACTGATTCAGCTGATCCTGAAACTGATGCTGAAAATGCTGATTGGGTTGACTCTTGAGTTTGGGCTTGGCTAGCAGCAAACGGTTGAGTTGGCTGGTTCACTTGATTTTGACCAAAAGGTTGCTGAGGCTGACCAAATTCTGGATTCTGAACTGGTGCTTGTTGCTGAGCAAATGGTTGCTCTTGGTTAACAGGCTGACTAAACTGTTGGTTTTGAGCTGGCTGTTGAGCTTGACCAAATTGTTGGTTTTGTGTCGGCTGTTGTTGTCCTTGGAATCCAGGCTGAGCAAACTGTTGGTTTTGAACCGGTTGTTGTGCTTGGCCAAATTGCTGACCTTGGAATCCTTGTTGACCATAAGGAGCCCCATTAACTGACTGAGCTGGTTTGCTAGCTTGGCAAAGGAGGACTATCAAGGCAATACCACATGGCAGAGAAACCAAAGCAGCCAAAATATTCAAAACTGGAATGAGTGAAGCTATTGATGGCCCTACTCCCAGAAAAATAAATGCCCAGTGGAAACCAGCGTCGCGAAGACGACGAACTGTGATAGCAAGATGAGGAACGATCGTTGCAAGTCCATAGATAGCAAGCAAGAACATTATGAACGCAGCAAAACCAGCGCCAGCCATAGCTCCAGAAAAATCTGGTTCATAACCGTACAATCCCGCATAATAAACTTCACTAAAAAGCGGAATGAGAAAACCAAAAAGGGCAATCAACGAAAATGGTAAGGTAATCAAAAAATTACATAGGACAACCCACCAGTAATCCGAACGACTTGAACGACCACTAAAGTCTGCATAACGAGTCCAAAATTTTTTATAAGCAGAAAACATAGAAATCTCCTCTAAATTTTTATTAACAGGATTCATTGTATCATAATTTTAGCTCGAAATCAAGGTAAGTTAATCCTAGCTCCGTCTCAGAGCAAGGAAACAGGAATTACTTTACCGTTTCGATTTCCCATGAATCCCAGCCACTGAAGCGAATGGCTCCTTGTTCATCTGTACGGAAAATCTGTGTCTGAATGTTCTCAAATCTGTCCAGAGTTTCCTGATGAGGATGCTTGTAGCGGTTATTCCTACCTGCAGATATGAGGGCAATTTTGGGCTGAAGCTGATGTAAAAATTCTGGGCTAGAGGAGCCCTTAGAACCGTGGTGGCCTGCTTTTAAAACATCCACCTTGAGTTGCGGAAAACGCCGCATCAAGGTAGCTTCGCCATTCTCCTCTAAGTCTCCCGTAAACAAAAAGCTAGTTCCAAAAAACTTCCCGTACAAAACGACAGAGTCATCATTGCTACCGTCGCCTGTATCCTCAGGATAGAGAACCTGCAGAGCACTATCAAAAATCGGAAGGCTATCTCCTACTTCTACCGCATGGACTCTCGTCTGCATCCGCTCCAGTTTCTCCACAAAATCCGACTGGGTCAAGCTTCCCTTAGATACATAAATTTCCTTTATAGAAAAATGCTCGGCTACTTCCAACATATCGCCCATATGGTCCGTATCGGTGTGGGTCAAAACCAGCACATCCAAGTGACTCACTCCCCGACTTTTCAGATAGGGAATCAAGGTCTTTTCTGCATTTGTCGCAGAAATCCGCTTTTGCCAAGCTTCTTTCTTGCCAATCTCCACTCGACCACCCACATCAATCAGAACAGATTTCCCCCGCCAATCGCGCAAGAAAATGCTATCTCCCTGCCCAATATCGATAACTGTAATTTCATTTTGCAAGGGATGCTTTGTGACGAAAAAGAGCAGAGCAAGAACCAAGCTAAGTAAGGTCACAACTTTTTTCTGTCTGCGAAAATCATAGAGCAAGCAAAGAGTGATAAGCAGGCCTAGCATCATCCAGATAGATGGCTGACCAAAAACCACTGGCCGTGAGGAAATAGCCGCCGTCCAGCGAATCAGCCCTTCCAGCAGTTCAAATAAGGCATTGACCTGACTGATTTTCAAAAGAGGCGATAGGGCAAAAATAAAGGTTAGGGCTGGAAGCATAAAAAGATCAAAAACAACTGAAAATAGAAAAGTCAGCAGAATAGACCAAGGCTGAAATTCAGAAAAATAGAAAATCAGAATCGGCAAAATCCCCAGTGAAATGGTCAGACTTTCTGCCAGCACCTTTCGCACGGGAGGTAAATGCTCAAAATCCATGACCGAAATAACAAAAGCATAGGCACAGGAAAGAACGCCACCCGTCGTCAATAGAAAATTGGGCATAAAAATGGATAGGAGCATGATCGTTAAAGCAAAATTATCCAGCTTAGTCACACCAAACTGCGAGAGCAGCTTTTGCACTAAACTCCTCACGACCGATACTGAAAAGCCCGTCAAACCCGCATAGATGAAGGAAAAGGGCAACTGAAGCCAATCGACGGTTTCCCTTTTTAAACCAGATTTCAGGAGAAGCCTGCGAAAACCATCCATGAAATAGCCGACCTGCATGCCAGATAGGGCAAAGAGATGGATAATCCCCAGACTAGAATAAAGTTCATTCATCTCAGCAAAATCTGTGTCCAATTCACCAAACAAGAGTCCAGTCATATAGTGACTCATGGGGCTAGGAAAATTTTCCTTGATATAAACCAAGGCTTTTCTGCGCCAGACCGACAGCCAATCCCAAGGATTAAGACTGCTAAAATGTTGACTGGACTTAATTTGATTGATTTTCAAAATCCTGTAAATCCCCTGCGTTTTCAGATAAGCCCGATAGTCAAAACCTGAAAAATTACGCTGGTCTTCTGCTAAACTAAGCTCTCCATCAATCTCCAAAAGCAGTTGATCGCTCAGCTTTTGAAAAGCTTGTTTTTCCTGTTCTGACTGGATTTTATAAAAAGCCTGATAAGTCCGACCATTGGAATAGCCACGAAAAGAAAGCGAATCCCCATTGACTTTGATCGTATCCGGCTTCATCACAATGGCAGGGATAGTTTTCGGTTCATCTTGAAAGGCTTGATTAGCCATTTCTCTCCGAAATAAGAAAAATCCTGCAAAAAGACTCAAAAACATCAAAACAAGCAGACTATTCTTCGTCGAATAAAGGCAAAATAGCCGAACAAGGAGAGCTGCCAAACCCAGATAAGCTGGCAGACTGCCTGTGTAAACAGCAAAGTAGGTCAACACTAGCAACAGACAAAAATAGATAGGTTTGATGGGAAATTCATTTATCCACTGTGACATAGTCTTTTAACTTTTCTAAGGTTTTAGCACCGATTCCTGAAACATTTTTCAGCTCATCTACTGACTTAAACTTGCCATTGGCTTCCCGATAAGCGATGATGTCTTGCGCTTTCTTTTGACCGATACCTGAAACCGTCTGAAGTTCAGCTTCGGTCGCCGTATTGAGATTGACCAAGCCAGGCTTCCCCTTTGCCGTTTCTCCATTTCCAGCGGGCGTCTGACTAGCTTGTGTCACATCTGCGCCTTCCTCACCGACTCTAGCTACATAAACAACCGCCTCATCTGTTAATTTTTGAGCTTGGTTGATGGATTTTGGCTCAGCATCTGGCAGTAGACCACCTGCTTTTTGTAAGGCATCATGCACACGCGCTCCTGCCCGCAACTGATAAACTCCAGGATTTTTGACAGCTCCTTTGACATCAACGGTGACTTCTTCATCAGATTCCTCTGAATGCATATCCTTTTCTGAGTTGATCTTTTCTTGATTGATATTTCTTTTTTCTACATCGGTTTCAGATGAAGCCGATGTGACCACTTCCTGAGCCAGTGCAGGGACCTGATTCTGTGGCTGATCGTTGCCCTTCAGCAAGAAAAATCCAGCCAAGATGATTCCCAGCAAGGAAAGTCCAACAAAAATCTTGTATTCCTTTAATTTTTCAACTATTTCTTCAAACATCATTTTTCTCCTTTATCTTTCTATTCGTAAAAGAAAAGGAAAAAAATAGAAATCTGAAACAAAGTTTCAAATACAAATAAGAAAAACTAAAACAGAGGCTGGGACAAAAGTCCTAGCCTCTCAATTATCTTTGGATTGTCGAGCAAGACGCAGTGGTTGAGTGGGCTCTATTACGCTGATTTCATCAGCTTTTACAGCCCTACTCAACTGTGAGGAGGTGGAACGACGAAATCGAATTCTAACGAATTACCGATTTCTGTCCCACTCTCTGTCGGCATTATTTTCTGTGCTTCTCTGGATCCCAGACGAAGCTTGCAAGGAAACTAAAAATGAAGGTCAGAATACCAATCAAGGCAGCTGGAATAAAGGCTAATGCTCGTAAAATCCGCCAGAAGATATTTGGTTTTTTACCTGTCTGATAAGGCGCCACTTCTGCGTCTAAACGGTCAAATTCAGCCTGAATCCGACGAGCCACTTCCTCAACTCCCTCATCGTTCATCTTTTTGATGTCAGAAATATCAATAGGATTGCCGAAGTTCATATCCACGCGCTCACCAGCTGCCAAGCCCTTGAGGCTCATGGGACCAGCATAGACTACTGGCATGATACGGACTTTAGCCATCTTGGCAATCACTGCCACTCCTCCCTTTACATCCGTAGAATGGCGGCTACCGCTCGGGAACATAATCAGGGAACGATTGCTCTTTTTCAGCATATTGACAGGGTATTTAATCGCTGACGGACCAGGATTTTCCCGGTCGATAGGAAAGGCACCACACATGCGAATCCACCAGCCAAACACCCGATTTTCAAAGAGCTGTTTCTTGGCCATGAAAATGAACTGCTTGGGCTTGGTCGCAAAAGCCATGTAAACAGGATCCCACCATGTCCGGTGAGGGGCCACCAAGATATAATTTTCATCTTGTGAAGGAATCTTCTCTTTATTATGGTAATGGGCATTTCCATTCAAAGCCCAGAGGATAAAAATCACCAGACCTCGCAAATAGGTATAAAACATAAACTCTCCTTATTTCAAACCGTGATTGTACTTGAAATTTATTACATCCTTTCTCATTATACCCTATCCCCTTATAGTCTGCAATATTTTTCCAAACTTTGGCTGTAACAGCTGATTCTGATAGCTATTTCTATAAAAAAATGGTATCATTAATCTCATGAACAAAAAAGAATTAATCGGTTTAAACCAAACCCAAGTAGATGAGAAGATTTCGCAGGGCTTGACCAACGATTTTACAAGTGACACCAGTACTAGTAACTGGCAAATCGTTAAGCGGAATGTTTTCACCCTTTTTAATGCCCTTAACTTTGTTATTGCTGTAGCCTTGGTCTCTGTCCAAGCCTGGAGCAATCTGGTCTTCTTCGCAGTCATCAGTTTTAATGCTGTCACTGGTATTATTACAGAGCTGCGAGCCAAACACATGATTGACAAGCTCAATCTGGTCAGCCGAGAGCTGGTCACAGTCATCCGCGACGGCCAGGAAGTCAAGATTCAGCCAGAAGAAATTGTACTGGGCGATCTGATCAAGCTGTCAGCCGGCGAGCAAATTCCCAGTGACGCCCATGTAGTAGTGGGTGTTGCCGAGGCCAATGAAGCCATGCTGACAGGTGAGAGTGATTTGGTTCTCAAGGAAGAAGGCGCCGAGCTGCTGTCTGGTAGCTTTTTGGCCAGTGGGCAGATCTATGCTAAGGTGCACCATGTCGGCGCAGACAACTATGCCAACAAGCTCATGACTGAGGCTAAAACACTCAAGCCTATCAACTCGCGCATTCTTTACAATCTTGGCAAAATTTCCCGCTTTACTGGAAAAATCATCATTCCTTTTGGATTGGCACTCTTCTTTGAAGCCCTGATGATAAAGGGACTGCCTGTCAAAAACTCTGTCATTACCAGCTCGACAGCCCTTTTGGGTATGCTGCCTAAGGGAATCGCCTTGCTGACAGTCACGTCACTCCTGACAGCTGTCATCAAGCTAGGTATGCGCAAGGTTCTTGTTCAGGAAATGTATTCTGTTGAAACCTTGGCTCGAGTAGACACTCTCTGTCTGGACAAGACCGGAACAATTACCCAAGGAAAGATGACTATTGAAGCCTTGCATAGTCTGTCAGATAAGTTTTCTGATGAGACCGTCGGTCAAATCTTAGCAGCCTACATCCAAACCAGTGAGGATAATAACCCAACAGCCCAGGCTATCCGCAAGGGCTACGGCCATTTAGAGCACACCTATACTAGCGACAATGTCATCCCATTTTCTAGTGACCGAAAATGGGGGGCTATGCATTTATCCAGTGTCGGAACTATCTTTTTGGGGGCACCAGAAATGCTACTGGACAGCAATCCTGCAGCGGTTGGAGAGGCTCAAAAACGCGGATCACGGGTTTTGGTGCTGGCTCACAGCGACCAAGTGCTAGACAAACACAGTATCCAACTGCCTGAAGATATGACCGCTTTAGCTGTTCTGGAAATCACTGATCCTATCCGTGAGGGAGCGGCCGAGACACTGGACTACCTGCGTTCTCAGGATGTTGATCTGAAAATCATCTCTGGTGACAATCCTGTGACCGTTTCTCATATCGCGAGCCAGGCTGGATTTGCCAACTACGACAGCTACATCGACTGCTCTAAAATCAGCGATCAAGAACTGGTTGAGCAAGCAGAAGAAACAGCCATCTTTGGCCGTGTTTCTCCCCATCAGAAGAAGCTGCTCATCCAGACTCTCAAGGCCGCTGGTCGGACAACAGCCATGACCGGAGATGGGGTTAATGATATTTTGGCCTTGCGTGAAGCAGACTGTTCCATCGTCATGGCCGAGGGCGACCCAGCAACTCGGCAAATTGCCAACTTGGTCCTTCTTAACTCCGACTTTAACGATGTCCCTGAGATTCTTTTTGAAGGCCGCCGTGTTGTTAACAATATCGGCCGGATTGCTCCGATTTTCTTCATCAAGACCATTTATTCCTTCCTCCTAGCTATCATCTGTATCGCCAGTATCCTGCTAGGCAAGCCAGAATACCTCTTGATTTTCCCATTCATTCCGATTCAAATCACCTTGATTGACCAGTTTGTCGAAGGTTTCCCACCCTTTGTCCTCACCTTTGAGCGCAATATTAAGCCAGTTGAAAAGCACTTCCTCAAACGCTCCCTGCAGCTGGCTCTGCCAAGCTCCCTCATGATTATCTTCAGTGTGTTATTTGTCCGCATCTGGGGCAGCAGCCATGGCTGGAGCGACATTGAAATGGCAACTCTGACCTACTACTTGCTAGGCAGCATTAGCTTCCTGTCAGTCATCCGAGCCTGCCTACCACTCAACCTCTGGCGCGCTCTTCTGATCATTTTTTCAGTCGCAGGCTTCTATCTATCAGCCTTTGTCCTGCAGCACCTATTGGAAATTGCAACGCTGACAGCCGCAACCTTGCCAGTCTACCTGATTCTCATGGTTTTCTTTATCGGAATTTTCATCGCTTGTACCATCAAGCAAAAATATGAATTCAACTAAAATTCGCACCTGGCTATATCTGTCAGGTGTTTTTTGCTATAAAATTTCTCTTTCTTCTTTGGAATAGCACTTAATCATGCTATAATGTTGGTATGACAGAAGCAAAATTAAAAGCTGGAGAAAGAGTTAATCAGCTCTTTTCCACTGATATTAAAATCATTCAAAATAGCGAGGTCTTTAGCTATTCAGTCGATAGTGTCCTGCTTTCTCGCTTTCCAAAATTACCCAAACGAGGGCTCATCGTTGATCTCTGTGCTGGAAACGGGGCTGTTGGTCTCTTTGCTAGCACACGGACTCAGGCCCAGATTTTAGCAGTGGAAATTCAGGAGCGTTTGGCCGATATGGCCCAGCGTTCCATTGAACTAAATGACCTTGCTCAACAGATGCAGGTTATCCATGACGACTTGAAAAATCTAGGCAACCACATCTCTGGCAGCAAGGTTGACATCATTCTCTGCAATCCTCCTTATTTCAAGGTCGATGAACATTCCAATCTCAACGGCAGTGAACATTATTTGCTAGCGCGTCACGAAGTCGCTACGAATTTAGAAGAAATTTGCACGATTGCCCAGCGAGTCCTCAAGTCCAATGGTCGCTTAGCCATGGTCCATCGTCCTGACCGATTTTTGGATATTTTAGAGACCATGAAAGGCCATAATCTAGCGCCCAAGCGCATCCAGTTTGTCTATCCCAAGCAGGGTAGGGAAGCCAACATGCTCTTAATTGAGGCAATCAAGGATGGTTCACCGGACGGTCTGAAAATCCTCCCGCCTCTCTTTATCCACGAGCAAGACGGCAGCTATACACCAGAAATTCAAGAGATTTACTATGGAAAATAAAGCCTATATGTACGTCCTTGAATGTGGAGACGGCACCCTCTACACAGGCTATACAACTGATGTAGAAGCTCGTCTCAAAACACATCAGTCTGGAAAAGGAGCCAAGTACACTCGCGCCCGATTGCCCGTCACACTCATCTATCAAGAAGAATACCCCGACAAATCTGCAGCCATGTCGGCTGAAGCCCACTTCAAAAAGAAGAAACGAGCTGAAAAACTAGCTTATATAGAAGAAAAACGTAGCAAGTCCTAAAACTTACTACGTTTTTTTATTTCTACATTCAAGATTAAATTAGATACGTTCTTTCCATGAAGTCGCTGTTGTTTGAAGAACTTTATTGAGTTCGTCAATATTCTCAAATCCAGTTGTGCGAAGCCATTCACGAGCTGCTGCCTCACCGTCCTTGATGTAGGCTTCAACTGATCCAGCCCAGGTTGCACGTCCACAAAGAACGCCGTTGAAGTTTGCGCCTGATTCGTGGGCAAAGACAAGTGTTTCTTGGAAGAGTTTAGCTGACACACCTGCACTCAAGTAGATGTATGGCAAGTTAGTCGCTTCATCTTGTGCTTTGAAGAAAGCCGCTGCTTCTTCACGTGTATGCACGATTTCACCATCGCCAAATCCTTCAACGTATTTGACGTTGACTGGAACTTCCACTTTCAAGACATCGATGTTGAAGCGAGGGTCTGAGAAGACTTTCATGGCACCGATAACCTTGTGTGGTTTTACTTTGGCGTATTCAGCAGAGCTCGCGTCAGCGATTTTTTCATCGTAAGCAAGGATTTCAAGGAAGAATGGAATATCTTCCGCCACACACTCAGAACCGATGCGTTCGATGTAGGCTTGTTTTTGTTGGTTAAGTTCGTCAGAGCTGTCTACATCATAGTAAAGCAAGAACTTAACAGCGTCAGCGCCTTGTTCTTTGATGCGTTTGGCAGACCAAACATCCAAGCAGTCTGGCAAGCGTTTAGTGCTAGTTGTGTCGTATCCTGTTTTTTCATAAGCAAGGAGAAGACCAGCATTTGGTGCAAGAGCTTTTGTAGCTGGAAGTCCATACTCTGGGTCTAAAAGCATAGATGACGCGTATTTTGTCAATTCATCTGCAACCAAGACTTTGAGTTCTTCCATTTGAGCTACTGTTGGTTCCTCTGTTTGGTATTGAGCCATGAGGCGTTTCAAAGCACCACGTTGGTCAAAGGCAAGAGCTGAGATGATGCCGTTCTCGTCAGAAAGTTTTTCTAAATATTTGCGTTTTTGTTCTGTTAAAGCCATTTTATACCTCTTTTACTATTAATTGATCATATAGAGCTTGATAGTTGGCCACATTGACATGACCTGTCATTTTTTCTTGGGCATTGAGCATGCCGAGCACATTTGCCTTTGTGAGCAATGCCTCGTCAGCTTCCTTATGGTAGAGACCTGAGGAAATACCTGCCACCGTTGAGTCACCAGAGCCAACTGGATTGACCACTTGGATTCTAGGAATATCTACCTTGTAGAAAGTAGCACCATGTTTTGCAAAAGCACCGTCTGCACCAAGTGATACGATTATCCACTCAATACCTTCAAATAGCGGTTCTGAAAGAACTTCTTTTAATTCATCCAAATCCTCAGAAACTTCTCTTCCTAGAAGCTGAGACAATTCTTCGTTATTCGGTTTGATGACTGTTGGTTTATGTGGTGATGCAAGAACAGCCTGAAGAGCCGCACCCGAGCAATCTAGAACAACAGGTTTCCCTGCTTGGTTAGCAAGTCCAACCAAGTCAGCGTAGTAATCAACTGGAAGACCAGCTGGCAGACTGCCTGAGATCGCGACTACTTCCACAGTGTCAAGAAGATTTTCGAAATGAGCCAAGAAATCTTGACCTTCGTGTTCCAGAACCTCAGGCCCTTTCTCAAGGATTTCTGTTTGGTTATCTCCGTGTAGAATAGCGATACAGTTACGAGTCTCTCCTTGAATGGTGAAGAAATGTTTACTGACCTTATCATCAATATGTTCTACCAAAAACTCACCAAGTTTACCACCAACTAAACCTGTAGCAGCAACAGAATCACCAAATTCTGAAAGCACTCGTGTAACATTGAGCCCTTTACCTCCGGCTGTTTTGGTCACGTCCACCACACGGTTGACAGTATCAATTTTTAATTCATCCAAAGGATAAGAAATATCAATGGATGGATTCATTGTGACAGTTAAAATCATGCGTCACCTCTTAGTCGTGGTATTCACCGCGATCCCATTTTTCAAGGAATTCTGTAAAGAAGTTTGCATCTGCTTGATGAGCATTGTGAGTTTCAACGTGCTCGATTTTAGCAATTAATTTTTTGTTTTCTTCAGATGGTTTGTATTCAGCATTGATGAAAGCTTCAATAATATCGCACATCAGCAATTCACCAGTGATTTTACCACCAAAACCGATAACGTTGGCATTGAGTTGTTCTTTAGCATAGAGTGCTGTTGTCATATCACGAACCAAGGCAGAACGTACACCTGGAACTTTGTTAACTGCGTTATTGATACCTACACCTGTACCACAGATACAAACCCCAAGATCAGCTTGACCGCTTGTAACGGCTTCACCAACTTTTTTACCAAAGATTGGGTAGTGAGTACGTGTGTGGTCATAGGTACCAAAGTCGATGACTTCATATCCTTTTGATTTCAAAAATTCTGAAACCGCCATTTTTTCATCTGTTACGATGTGGTCACATCCAATTGCAATTCTCATTAGTTATTCCCTCCGATTAATTATATAAATCTCATATCATTTATCCTTACTCAAGAAAAATCAAGATTAGCTTAGGAAGCGAGCTGCGAGCATAACTGAAGTTAGCTAAAGTGAGCTGACGACAGATTATCTTGATTTTTGAAGAGTATTAGCACATTTTGTTCAACATGTCGACACGAATCTGGTGACGGCCACCGTCGTATTTACCGTTAACAAATCCTTTAGCAATGTTTTTCGCCAATTCATCACCAACAGTTTCTGCTCCCATAGTAATCATACGTGAGTTATTGTGGCCACGAGTCATATAAGCTGAACGTTCGTCTGAAACCTCTGCGGCAACCATTCCTTTGATTTTTGTTGCGACCATAAATGGACCAGCACCATAGGCATCAATCACGATACCAAGGTTTTGTTCTTCTTTGTTTACTTCTGCAGCAACAGCAAGAGTCACATCGACAAAGTCTTGACCTTCAGTCGTAACATCCACTACGTGGAAGTTTTCTTTTTCCAAGAAGTCTTTCACAACTTCTTTCAATCTCAAACCTGCAGCATCTGCACCAATGATAATAGACATATTAAGTCCTCCTTTAATTTTCTATATAATGAACTAAAATGTTTTAAAACATTAAATGTTATTTGATTCACAAGTTTATAATACAACATTTCGTGTTCGTTGTCAACATTATATGTTTGTTTTTAAACATTTTTAAAATTTTTCTTTAAAAAATAGTAATATCAAATCCAATTTCTTCTTTTTCTCCTGCTGGGAGTAGACGGACATTTTTCTTGCTTTCTAAATAATCACCCTCTTCTAACGAGGACGACAAACCTGACCAAGGTTCTAAGGCTATAAATGGTCCTTTGTTAATAGTTGACCAGATAATTAGATTTGGAAATTCTTGAAAATCCAAACGTAACCCTTTATCATGATTCCAAGAACGAAGAGCAACAGTCCGCGATTTTAGCTCATCAAGGGTCACTGCATCTTTAGCAAAGATAGCATAGTCCAAATTTAGTTCTTTTTGATGATCTAGGAAGCTTGAACGTTCGAGAAAGTTCAACATACCAGTTTCAGGATAAGAGAGAGGAACACTGCAGGTTTCTTCCTGTTCAAACTCCAAATAGTAATCCTCATACTTTTCATCATCAAATAAAGGGCAGTTAAAGCCGGGATGACCTCCGATAAAGTACGGCATGGCGCCACTATCTCCACGATTTTCTACGATATACTGGGTACGAAGCTTTTTACCAGTCAAGCTATAGCGAATTGATAGGCGAAAATGATAGGGATAGTTCTGAAACATTTCCTCTGTATTCTCAATAACAAAGGTCACACTCGTATCCGTTTGTTCAACCACTTCAAATTCTTTCTTGCGAACGAGACCATGCCGAGGAATGACTCCACTCGCTTTTTGACCATCTTTTAATTCATAGTGAGCGGTGTCATTGCGCAAACTCCCACAAATGGGGAAAAGAACTGGAGCTTGACCGCTCCAATAAGTTGCATCACCCTGCCAGAGGTATTCCACGCCATCCTTATCCTTGATTGAAGAAAGCGCTCCTCCCAATTTCTCAAACTGCACTGTCAATTCATCATTTTGTAGCACAATCACCATCCAAATTTCCTCTCTACTTCAGAGAAGAAGCCAGACTTCTGACCTCTCTCTGCATAGCTTTTCTATTCATTACATAGGAAAAGCTAGATTATCAACATTCCCATTTGGAAATGGACAATCTAGCCTCCCAAGTCTTACAATATTTAACAATAGTTAACGGATATTATTTTGCTTTTGCTGCGTATTCTGCATTCCGTTTGATCATTTGCTTTCTGTACCAAGCAAAGATTCCAATATAAGCACCAAGGAAGACAATAGCACCAATGATTGCTTTGATATCACCTGTAGTAGTATTACCAATAGTCCAACCCAAAAGTTTTTCGATTGGTCCTTCAAGTGTTGAGTGAGTAATCAATTGAGTTTGGCTAACTCCTTCAGGGAAAGCACCAACACCTTTAGCAAGTTCTGTTGCAAATGGTGCAATCAGTGTACCTGAGAGAAGGAAGAGTGGTAACAAGAGAGTTCCAAAGACAATCATACGAAGCAATTTACCACGTGTAACAACCAGAAGGGCAGGTGTCACACCCATTGCGATGATACCAGCCAACGGCAAGATACCGTTTCCTACATTAGAAAGCAGAACTGCTTCAATCAACATGATTGGGGCAAGTACGTTAGCGCAGGCCCAGATTTCTGCACGACCAGCGATAAACGGCCAGTCAAGACCGATGTTGAATTTACGTCCTTGAAGACGTTTTGTTGCTACGTTTGTAATACCTTGTGAAAGTGGTTCAACGGCTGCTATAAACCATGATCCGATAAGTGAGAAGAGTTCCAAGGAGACACCGGCAGTCAAACCAAGAGACAACCATCCTTTAATAACAAGTGACCATTTTGCTGCTTCCTCAACGCCAGATACTGGATGCGGCGTTCCCATGATACCGATGACGATACCAAGAAGGAAACCGATGAAGAATTTAGATCCCCAGAAGCCAATTTTCTTGTTCAAAGCGGCAGCATCGAAGTCATATTTATCCAACCCAGGGAAGAATTTGTCAAAAATCTTATCCAAAACCATGATAACAGGGTTCATCATGTAGTTCATGTGAGTTGAAGTCATTGGTGATGAACTTGGCGCATTCAACAAATCATCAAAAGTTGGTTTCATCAAGTCAGAGTTGATAATCTTCAAGACACCAACCAAGACAACTGCTAAAGTTGCAATCAAGAGTGACACAGCAGGACTTACATGGCTCTTATCTGCATACCATTTGATGAGCAAGCCAGTAATTGACAAGTGCCAGATATCAAAGATATCCACGTCCAATGTATCTGTTTTTTTCATAGCTAACATTGCCACATTGACAATGAGCATGATGAGCAAGAAATACAAGGTCCATGGAGAACCCCAAGTGATGGTTGCAAGTGGTGCCCAACCAACGTCGGTGATGTTCAACTGGATACCAGTATTTTCAACGAACTTCGCAAGTGAAGCTGAGAAAGCTCCGTTAAGCATACCGATGATGGCACCGATACCAGTAAGAGCGATGGCAAGTTTGATACCACCTTCAAGCGCTTTGGAGAATTTTACTCCAAATAGTAAGGCCAATACTGTCAAGATGATCAGCATGATGATAGGACCACCCATTTCCAAGACTGGCTTGAAAATCTTATTGGCTAGGTCAATAATGACATCCATAATAATTCCTCCCTTTTTTTGTTATATGAATGTTAACAAGATAAAGAATAGATTAACTTAGTCCGTGCTCTTTAATTGCTGCTTCAATATTGTCAAACACTGGAGCGCTCATTGCAGGAATACGGAACAAGATTGGTCCAGCTTCGATAACTGGGATTCCTGGTTCAAAACCAAGATCTGTTGCAGCGATTGGCGTGAAGATATCATAACCTTGCATTAGATCTTCATTGACATCCTTAACCATCACGGCATCACAATGTACATCATAACCGCGGTTTGACAACTCTTCCTCAAGAGCACTCTTTATTTGGTGACTTGAGTTTACCCCTGCTCCGCAGGCTGCTAAAATTTTAATCATAATAAAATCCTCCGATTTATTTATTTAATAACTTTTGAAATATATTGGAACAACTCTTCTTTTGAGTTCAAAGAAGCTAAACCAGCTAGATTTCCTTCGCTAGTGAAGAAATCCATTAACTGTGCTAAGATATTGGTCTGGCTTGAGCTAGAGTTGTTGATGATAAAGAACAAGAGAGACACTTCAACGGTTTGCGTAGGAGAAATCATATTGTGGAAGGTTACAGGCTGATCTAGCTTAACAACTACCACATTTTCAGTCAAATTATGCGCAATATCCGTATGAGGTATGGCAACATTCGGCAAATCTTTGCCTAAAAATTCCATATCCAAACCAGTCGGAAATGACTTTTCTCTTTCAAGTAAGGCCTTTCGATAAGAAGAAGTTACGACTTCTCTTTCTTCTAATAAATCAGCTACTTGATGAAAAAGATCTTCCTGATTATCAGCATGTAAACAAAATATCAATTTTTCATCAAATAATTGGGCAAGCGCCATTTCATCATCTCTCCTTTTGTTTCTTTTTGTTCGTTTAATTAATTATATCATTATATGATAGCGCTGTCAATAGTTTGTTTTGTTATTTTTTGTTTATTTATCTAATGACTTAAAATTTTAATGTTCATATGAAGATGGGACATTTCGTCATTCTGCATGGCTGAAGAATAACACGAGTCATAAAAATATCCTTAGCAAGTCTAAGTTGATATACAAGAACTTTTCGCCCACTATTAAATGCAATTCATTTGAAACAAGAAATAAAAGCTACGAAATTCGCAGCTTTCAGAATCTCAAATTAACATTCATGACAACGCGATCAAATCAGAGAACCTTGGTGTAAGAACTATATTTTGCTCTCACTTTCGGAGAGATATGGTCATCCGTTACAATCGCGTCAATATTGTCCAAACGGTAAAAACTATAGAAAGAATAGCTATCAAATTTGCTATTATCTGCAACAATGTATTTTTCAATTGCATTGTTGAGAATAATGGCGTTTCCATTCCCCTCTTCTTCATTGGCAGTCGTCACATTGTGACCATCAATTCCGTTCACTCCAATAAAGGCCTTAGACACCTTGATTTCTCGTAGAAGTTTATTAGCAAACTGCCCCACAAAAGTCTGGGTCTTGACCCGATAGCGCCCTCCAATCAATATCAAATCAAAATTAGGGTAATCCTTCAATTTTTCGAAAATAGGGAGTGAATTGGTTACAATACTGATATTTTTCCCCTCTAAATAATCGCCGATAAAATCCGTTGTAGTACCCGATCCGATAAAAACTGTATCTCCTTCAGCAATCAAATCAGCACATTTCTTAGCAATCAGCTTCTTTTCTTCGATATTTAACATCGTTTTTTCAGAATGCGAAGCTTCATTCAAGCTATCTTTCACCTTTTTATGAGCCCCACCATGCACCCGAATCAAAAGTCCTTGCTTCTCAAGATCAATCAAATCTCGCCGAATGGTCATATCTGTTACATTCAGCAATTCCTTCAGATTTTTAACAGACACAACTCCCGTCTGGTCCAGCTCTTGTAAGATCACTTTATGACGACTTTCCTTCATGTACAATCCTCCTTGTTGTTGATGTCTAGAGACGTCTCATCAAAGTTTCCCCTTTGATTCTTAGGTTCCTTGGACACCTCAAATCACTTTAATGTCCATGCACCATTGCTTATATCATTATACTACAATTTTTTCATATAAACAAAAAAATGTATACTTTTTTTCAAAAAAATAGATTATTGTTTGTTTATGCGTTTTCATTATGCTGTTTTCAAACAAATCTTGAAAGATACACAAATTATTTTCAATAGAAAAATCCGATGTCAGCTGACATCGGATTTTTTGTTTATTTATCGCCTTTATTACGGATAACAAAGCCGGTTTTCTTTTCGCTGGAAATACGGTGTGGCCGTTTATTTCCTTTACTCTCGAAATCACGACTGTTCTTGTTTGACTTGCGTTTAAAGTCACGACGGCCTCCATCTCGGTCTTCGCGTCCACCACGACGATCACGACCTTGGTCACCTCGACGACCGTTGGCACGACCACTCTTGCCTTTTCCACCAAAACCGCCACCAGATGCTTTAAATGGCAATGGTTTTTCTCGGGCAATTTCTACTTCAGGAAGGGTATCTGGATCCTGTACCGTCAAGCTGAGGATATACATAGCCAGCTCTTCTGGGCTGAATTCTGCTGCCAACTTGCGGGCATCCTTACTGAATTTCTCAAAGTTAGAACGGATGCTTTCGTCCGCAAAATCGCGTTCAATCTTCTTAAGGGCAACTCTTTTCTTAGCTTGGAAAGCTTCTTCTGCAGTCGCTGGCTTGAGGCCTTTCATGCGCTTCTTGGTCAGATTTTCGATAATCTGCAGATAACCCATTTCATTTGGCGCTACGAACGTGATAGACTGACCTGACTTACCAGCACGACCAGTCCGACCAATCCGGTGAACATAGCTTTCCGGATCCTGCGGAATATCATAGTTGTAGACGTGGGTCACACCAGAAATGTCCAAACCACGCGCGGCCACGTCTGTCGCCACTAAGACATCCAGATTGCCGTTTTTAAAGTCGCGCAAAACGCGGAGGCGCTTGCCTTGATCCAAATCACCATGGATACCCTCTGCTCGGAAACCGCGGATTTTCAGGCCACGAGTCAGTTCATCCACCCGTCGCTTGGTCCGGCCAAAGACGATAGACAGCTCAGGCTGCTCCACATCCATCAAGCGAGTCATGGTATCAAATTTTTCATTTTCCTTGACACGGATATAATACTGGTCTACCAGCTCCGTCGTCAGCTCTTTAGCCGCAATCTTGACGTGCTCAGGCTCCTTCATAAACTGCACACCGATACGCTTGATAGCATCTGGCATGGTCGCTGAAAAGAGCAAGGTCTGACGATCTTCTGGTACGCGTGAAATGATAGACTCAATATCTTCCAAAAAGCCCATGTTAAGCATTTCATCCGCTTCGTCCAAGATCAAGGTTTCAATCTGATTCAGCTTAAGCGCCTTGCGTTTGATCAAATCCAAGAGACGACCAGGTGTTCCTACGACAATATGAGCACCAGATTTGAGGGCCTTGATTTGCTTTTCGATGCTGGAACCACCGTAGACAGAGCGTACCTTGACACCCTTGCTGCGGCCAAAACGGAACAGCTCTTCCTGACTCTGCACAGCCAATTCACGGGTTGGAGCGATAATCAAAGCCTGCACAGCAGGATTATCTGTATCAATCTTCTCCAGAGTTGGGAAGCCAAAGGCCGCTGTCTTTCCTGTCCCTGTCTGGGCCTGACCAATGACATCCTTACCTGCCATGGCAAGTGGAATCGTCTGTTCTTGGATAGGGCTTGCTTCTACAAAGCCAGCTTTTTCAATCTCTGCTAGTAATTCAGCAGATAAATGTAATTCATTAAATTTCAATGTTCTTCTTCTTTCTAAAGGCGGTGCGAAGCCACCTTATAAGGCTTTTAATACTCAACTATCGAAACATACCAAGTGCTTTTCTCATGCTAAATCTCGATTTCCTGAGAGTATTCGCTCTTCTCTTCATAAATATGGTCTCTCAAGTCCAGGCACTAAAAAAGCGCCGACTCGGTCGCTAGTTCCCACTGAATAGAAAAACTGTATTTCTGCAACTAGTCTAGTATACCACAAAAGTACCTAAAAAGATAGAACTTGCTTGTGAAATATTTTATTAAAGATCTCTCTTGTAAAAAATGAAAACTTGAAAATCATTTTCAAAAATAATATAATCTATAAAGAAGAAAGGAGATAGGTATGAATAAATTTTTACGAGTGACTTTCATTTTACTGATCTTAGCTATGCTGGGCGCGGCTATAATCCAGATTTTCCAGCCCCAACTCTTGGGAAATGAGTCCATCTACGGCCTAGCTCCCTACTGGCAGCGGGAAATTGGTTTCTGGAATCTGGCTATTCTACCTTTAGTCATTGCCGCCAATATAAAGTATGATTGGTTCTATCTGCGTATGACCTTGCTAGCACTGATTCTGGGTGGACTGGGCTTTGGTACCAATCATCTGCTGGGCTATCTTGAAAAAGCGAATCAAGCCAATCTACTGGGCTGGATTGAAAATTACCTGCTAGTCTGCTGCTGGATCATCGGTTGGGTATTAGAATCTAGAAAAGAAAAAAAGTGATATAGAGAGTATCTACTAACTAATAGTGTAACGATAATCCATAATTATCATAGTTACACTATTGTTTTTATTCCTTATAAATTGTGGTCAATTGAAGAAAATATTAAATCTGGAGAAGATCATAAGGTTCTTCTCCTTTTTGATATGCAAAATGTTAATATTCTTATTTTGAAGTTTTCACAATTACGAAATCAATTAAAAACTCTAGAACAAAAAATAAACCGATAGAATGGATCTATCGGTTTTTGTATGCTATGAAATAAATTAACGTACTGTACGGATACGCATTGTGTTTGTACGAACCGCTTCGCCAAGTGGTACACCTGCAACGATAACGATATCGTCACCAGACTCAACAAGACCTGCTTCAACTGCTTTACGTTCAGCGATTTCGAACATATCATCAGTTGATGAAGGTGTTTCTGTCAACATTGGGATAACACCCCAGTTCAACATCAAGCCACGTTCTGTCAATTCATCGAATGTCAATGCCAAGATATCAGCATTTGGACGGTATTTAGAAATCAAACGAGCAGTGTGACCAGTCTTAGTCAAAGTAACAACCAATTTGATATTCATTGAGTTAGTAGCATCTTTAACAGCTGAAGCCATAACTTCTGTCTTAGAGTTACGTTCGAAAGTGTCTGAGTTCAAACGTCCGTATTCATTAAGAAGAGTTTGAGCGTTCTTGTCGATTGTAGCCATTGTAGTTACTGACTCAAGTGGGTATTTACCGTTTGCAGACTCACCTGAAAGCATTGTAGCGTCAGTTCCGTCGATAACAGCGTTAAATACGTCTGATACTTCTGAACGAGTTGCACGTGGTTTTTCAGTCATTGTTTCAAGCATGTTTGTTGCTGTGATAACAACTTTACCAGCTGCATTGACTTTAGTAATGATCATTTTTTGGTAAACTGGAACCATTTCGAATGGTACTTCGATACCCATGTCACCACGAGCGATCATGATACCGTCAGCAGCTTCGATGATTTCATCCAAGTTGTCAATACCTTGTTGGTTTTCAATTTTCGCAAACAATTGAACGTGACCGTTACCAGTTTCTTCACAGATTGCACGAACTTCGTTGACATCTTTTGCAGTACGTACAAATGAAATCGCGATGAAGTTGATACCTTGTTCCAAACCAAAGCGGATATCGTCGTTATCGCGCTCAGCAAGAGCTGGGAAAGGAATTTTAGTGTTAGGGATGTTTACACCTTTTTGTTTAGCGATAACACCGTCATTTTCAACTTCAACTACAAATTCACGAGTTGCATCATCTTTTTCTACAACGCGAAGACCAAGCTTACCATCGTCAACCAATACTTGGCGACCTACTTCAACATCATCGTAGATATCAAGTCCACCAGCAACGTTCAAAGCAATCACATCGCGAGTTGATTTGATTCCTTGTTTAGTTGCAACACGGATTTTTTCACCAGTTTTGTATGAGTACTCTTTTGCTTCGCCTTCGAACAATTCTGTACGGATTTCTGGACCTTTAGTGTCAAGAAGGAAACCAACTTTTTTACCAGCAATTTCTTCCGCACGTTTAACAGTTGCCATACGTTCACCTTGTTCTTGGTGGTCACCGTGTGAGAAGTTGAAACGGAAAGTATTTGCTCCTGCTTCAATCAATTTTGCAATATTTTGAGCTGAAGCTTCAACGTCCAGTTTTTCACCCCAGTATCCGTCTTCACCGAATTTTTTACCGCCACGGATTTCTACCGCAGGACCTAAAGTTGCAACGATTTTTACGCGTTTGTTCATGATATTAAGAAACTCCTTCTACTATTTGGGGTTTTCACCCCTGATTGACCAATTAAATATTAATGCTGCGATTGAGCTCTGCCAAGCCGATATCAGCTTTATGTGGATTGTTGACAACGATTTTGCCGTCTGCAGTCAGGCTAAAGAGTGCGCCTTCTTCTGCAGTTCCTAAGATTGGGCTTTCCACCATTTTTTCATTACGGATACCTACGGCAACACCACCGATACCTTCTTTAAGTAGTTTAACGGCATGCGCTCCCATACGAGAAGCCAATACACGGTCGCGGGCAGTTGGTGAACCACCACGTTGGATGTGACCAAGTTCAGTCACACGGAGATCGCTAGTATCACCAGCTTCTTTCAGCTTTTTACCAAACTCATCTGCTGACATAACACCTTCAGCAAGAACAATGATATTATGCTTCTTACCTTTTTCATAGCCACGTTTGATGCTGGCAACGATATCTTCCATCTTGAAGCCTTCTTCAGGAATGATAATTTCATCTGCACCTGTAGCAATACCTGCCCAAAGTGCGATATCACCAGCGTTACGTCCCATTACTTCAACAACGAAAGTACGACGGTGACTGGATGATGTATCACGAATCTTGTCAATCGCATCCATAGCTGTAGTCACAGCAGTATCAAAACCGATAGTGAAATCTGTACCAACGATATCATTATCAATTGTTCCAGGCACACCAACCGCTGGGAAACCATGCTCTGTCAAGCGCATAGCACCGTGGTAAGAACCATCTCCACCGATAACAACGACACCTTCAATACCATGTCTCTTGAGTTGTTCGATTCCTTTTAATTGGCCTTCAAGTTTAGCAAACTCTGGATAGCGTGCTGAGTGAAGGAAAGTTCCTCCGCGAGAGATGATATCTCCAACTGAAGTTGCATCAAGTGGATAAATATCTCCAGCAACCATTCCAGCATAGCCACCATAAATTCCGTAAACTTCCATTCCTTCGGAAATTGCTTTACGAACAACTGCACGAATGGCAGCATTCATACCAGGGGCATCTCCACCACTGGTCAAAACAGCAATACGTTTCATTTCGTAATGTGCTCCTTTATCTTTTTAACATTCTTATAGATTATACCATAATCAGAATAAAAATTCTCTTATTTTCCTGATTTTTTACCGAAAAACCGTTTTCATGCTATAAGTTTTTAGTTCAGTTTGAAGCTGGTCTGTTTTTTGAACACGAAAGCCTGTTGCAGGAACCGTTTTCTTTTCATTCTCATAGCGTAGCACTACGGGAATATTTCCTGGGTATCGCTGCAATATCTCCGCAATCTGCTTGTCATGACTAGCATCCGCTAATTGGATCCAAAAACGTTCTGAGCTTGCTTCCTCCGCTTCTGCTAAAATCATCTGCAACCGCCCATCTCTCTCCTGAATTTTTCCAGTCAGATAGTAATGACCTTTTTCTTGGATTTTCTTGGCAAAACGGCGGTAAACTTCAGGAAATAAAGTAACATCTAACTTTTTCTTGGTATCCGTCACTTGCATAAAGGCCATGTTTTCACCGTTTTTTGTGCGAATAATCTTGATCGACTGGACCTCTACTAGAATGGTCGCCTTGCTATTTTCCGCCAACTCTTCAATCCAGACAAAAGGCTGATGGGCTTTCTTAGCTAGGCTAATGAGGGGATGGTCACTAAGGCCAACTCCAATCAGGGCTTGCTCCTGCTCAAACTTTTCTGCAGTGGTAAAATCCTCAGCATCCATCCATGAATAGCTAGTATCAGCAAATAAACTGCCCAGCTCATCCGCAAAGACAAAAAGATTCGGTAGATTGTGCAAAATCTTCTGCCGATTGGGCTCAAAAACATCAAAGAGTCCCAATTGCACCAGTGGGTTTAAAAGTGGCAACTTATGATAAGTCTGCGGCAGGCGTAAGATAAAATCTTCCACACTACTGAAGGGATTCTTTTGACGCTCTTCTATGATCCAGAAAGCAAAATCTCTTGGCAAGCCCTTGATATTTTTCAAACCAAGATAGATTTTTCGCTCCTGAAACTTATCTTTATAGGGAATGTTATGAATGGTCAAGGGAGCTAGCTCAAAGCCAAAGCCGAGTGCATCCGTTATATAGTCCGAACTAGAATAATTAAGCATGACATCAAAGAAGATGTCTGGATAATGAGCCTTGAAGTAGGCCAACTGAAAAGCTAAAGCCGAGTAAGCATAGGCATGACTGCGGTTGAAGCCATAACCAGCAAATTTCTCCATGACCGCAAAAACCTCCTTGGCCTTAGTCTCTGAGTACCCCAATTTGACAGCTCCCTCGACAAATTCTTCCTCCATTTTATGCATTTCAGCAGCATTTTTCTTACCCATCGCCCGCCGTAAAATATCGGCCTTCCCTAGGCTAAAACCACCAAAACGCTGGGCGACCTGCATGACCTGCTCTTGGTAAAGCATGATACCATAGGTTGGAGCCAAGATATCCTCCAAGCTCGGATCAATCATCTCCACGCGCTCACGACCATGCTTGCGCTTGACAAAATTATCAATATAGTCACTAGCGCCGGGACGATTGAGAGAGGTGGTAGCCACTACTTCTTCAAATTGGACGGGTTGGACTCTTTTCAAAAGACTGATGGCACCTGCTTGTTCAAACTGGAAAATACCCTTGGTATTGCCTGCTGCAAAGAGACGCAGAGTTTCCTCGTCCTCCAAGTCAATACGAGCAATATCAATATCAACTCCGTATTTTTCTAGAGCTGCTTCTTTCATCCGCTGAACAAAGGTCAAATTGCGCAGGCCCAGAAAGTCCATCTTAAGCAGTCCATTGCTTTCGACACCGTGGGCATCGTACTGGGTGATATACATGTCTTCCCCATATTTTAAGGGGATTTGATTTGTCAAATCATCGTCACTCATGACGACACCAGCAGCATGGATTGAGGTCTGACGTGGATTGCCTTCGATTTTTTTGGCAATTTCAAAGGCCTTCTGATATTCTAGTTTGCTATTGATAATCTGACGAAAAGCTATATTTCGCTCATAAGCAGTGGTTAAATTGTCTCGAAAGCCAATTTTTTTGGTAATATTGGTCAGCTCGTACTCTGGTAAACCAAAGCGCTTAAAAACATCTCGGATGGCCTGCTTGGCCCCAAAAGTTGAGTAGGTCACAATCTGAGCTGCATGCATGCTACCGTAGCGATCCCGAACATAGCGGATAAACTCTGGCCGATACACATCGGGAATATCAATATCAATATCGGGCATGGTATAGCGTTCTAGGTTTAGGAAACGTTCAAACAGCAAATTCTTTTCTACTGGGTCAATGCCTGTAATCTCCAAAGCATAGGCCACCAGACTGCCAACTGCAGAGCCACGTCCCATCCCCATGTAATAGCCTTGACTGCGGCCAAAGCGCAGCAAATCCCAGACAATAAGGAAATAATCATCAAAGCCCATCTGATGAATGACATCCAGCTCCTGATCCAGCCTTGCTTGATAGTCTTCCCCTGCAAGTCCCCTCTTGGCTAATCCCTCCTCAGCCAACTCCCGCAGCTCCTCTACAGCAGGTCTCTCAGGATTGAAACGTGGAAGTTTCAACTCAGTGTTGATTTCATAGTGGACATCAGCTATCAATTGCTCCAAGTTGGTCAAACTCTCTGGAAAATTTTCAGTGAAAGCTTCCTCTAAAGAGGCTGGCGCTAATAAAAATTCATGGCTCGACAGATGACCGACCTCTCGCAAGCTGATATTGTCCCGAATCGCCCTCAACATCTGCAAGGTTTCCAAGTCTCCCTGCTCAAAATAACGAACCGTATGTAAGGGCAGGACTGACCTAGTCAATTCCTGCCTAGGCGTATCTGGAAAGACCCCAACATAAAAGTCTAAGCCAAGATCTAGTTGATCCACGCCCTCAAAGATTGGTACAATCAGAGCCAGCCCCTTCAAAAGATGTTGAAAGTCTTCCCAATTTTGACGATTCATCATTTTCAAAGTGGAAATCTTCATCAAATTGCGATAACCCTGACTATCCAAGGCCAACAGTCTCAGATTGAGAGGATTTCCATCTTTATAAATTTCCATTTCCAGACCTAGCAAGGGCTGAAGTCCTGCCGCTTTTGCCTCCTCTAGAAAATGATAAGCCCCATAAAGATTGTCCACATCCATCATACCCAGACTTTTGTAGCCCAAGTCCTTTGCCCGTTGAACATATTTTTTGATAGAGACTAAACTATCCATAAAGCTATAAACAGTCTTGGTATCTAGTTGTGTAATCACAAAATTCTCCTTGATACAGCTACGATAAATGATGCCTACTAGTAAAAAGAAGACAGAAAACAATATATTTCCACTTCTTTATTTTTACATTTTTGCTGAAAACCTATGCCAAATCTTGGCTAAATCCTGACTTCTTCATTCCTATCAGTTAAGCAGATTGGACAAGCAATGATTTTCAACATTCCTGCTTCTATTATACCTAAATTTCTGTAAAGAAGAAACTCAGAGTCTCTTATATTCGGCAACCGTGTTTAACTAAAACAAAAAATGAGACAGAACTAAATTCTTCCAAAATTTAATTCTGTCCCATGCCGAATCAATTTTATTATTTACGAGTTGATTTACGTTCAGTGATCGTATGAGCTAGGAGGACTTCGCGCTCTTCCAACTCTTCTTTATGCATAATCTTCGTCAGCATCCGCATACTAATTGCACCGATGTCATACAGAGGTTGTCCGATAGTAGACAAATTAGGACGAGTAAAGCGAGCAATTTGCGAATCATCGCTAGTAATGATTTCAAAGTCTTCAGGAATACGAACACCTAGATCAGCCAAACCATTAAGCAAACCTGCCGCTAACTCATCTCCAGTCACAAAGGCCGCCGTAGCCTTCGAAGCAATCAGACGTTCAGCTAGATGATAACCATCATCGTAGCTATACTTAGACTCGAAGACCAAGCCTTCGCTGTATGAAATTTTCTTACCCTTCAGAGCTTCTTTGTAGCCAGACAAGCGGATTTTACCATTGATATCATCTACCAAAGGACCGCTGACAAAAGCAATTTTCTTGTTGCGCTTAGCCAATAGTTCCACAGCATCAACCGTTGCCTGTTTATAATCAATATTGACACTTGGCAATTGATGCTCTACATCTACCGTGCCTGCTAGAACCACGGGTGTCCGTGAACGTGAAAATTCTGAACGAATTTTCTCTGTCAGATGGTAGCCCATAAAAATAATACCATCTACTTGCTTAGAGAAAAGGGTATTAACAACCGAAACTTCCTTGTCATCATCTTCATCGCTGTTTGCCAGGACGATATTGTACTTATACATTTCAGCAATATCATCAATCCCTTTAGCTAAAGTAGAGAAGTAACTATTCGTGATATTAGGAATTACAACACCAACTGTGGTCGTCTTTTTGCTAGCCAAACCGCGGGCAACTGCATTAGGACGATAGTCAAGACGTTCAATTACTTCTAGTACTTTTTTTCGTGTATTTTCTTTTACATTCTTGTTGCCATTTACAACTCGGCTGACTGTCGCCATTGAAACTCCCGCTTCACGGGCGACATCATAAATGGTTACTGTGTCGTCTGTGTTCATATAGTTTCCTTTCTTTTGTTGAAAATATCGTTTTCATTTTTCTACACTTATCATTGTATCACTAATTGTAAACACTTTCAAGTATTTTAGCGCACAGATATGAAAACTTTTTCATTTTTTATTTACACGAATCGCAGGAAATAAGTTATGGACTCAAAATAGTTTAAACTCAAAAAAATCGGCTTCTGAGCCGATTTTTTATTGAGTTCTTTTAAAGCTCCTTGTGCATCAACCAGAATTTCGTAGTCCTGTCGCAATTCCATTGATGGTAATGTGGATCAAACGTTCTTGTTCTGGTGAAAGTTCTCCTCGCCGTTGACGCTTAATCAGCTCAAGCTGAATATAGTTCAAAACATTGAAATAAGGCATCCGATAGTTCAAACTATCCTTGAGATAGGCATTTTCTGCTAAGAGCTCGTCATGACCTTCAATCGCCAAGATAACATCCTTGGTCAGCTGCCATTCATCTAGGATTGTATTGAAAATATCTCGTACATTTTGGTCTTCACAAAGTCGCGCATATTCAAAGGCAATATTCATATTGGACTTGGATAGCACCATATCGACATTTGATAAGAGGGACTGGAAGAATGGCCATCTCTGATACATAAATTGAAGGAAGGCAAGATTCTTTTCAGGATCTTCATCGATAAATTCTTTGAAGCTAGAGCCAACACCATACCAACCAGGGAACATCACCCGACTTTGAGACCATGAGAAGACCCAAGGAATGGCTCTCAGACCCCCAATTTCAGTAATCGTTTTACGGGCCGCTGGACGAGAACCGATATTAAAGCTAGAAATGGCCTTAATAGGACTAGACTCAAAGAAATAATCGTAGAAACGTTCGTCGCCAAAGACTAGATCACGATAGATTTGGTAGCTTCGATCAACCACTCGATCCATCACTCTTTCATATTCATTGGTCGTATTACTATCACTCTTCTTATAGCTTATCATGCGGTTAATAGCCGCAGATACGAGCATTTCCAGATTATAGTAAGCTGCATCCTTATTACCGTATTTATTACCAATGACCTCTCCTTGCTCTGTCAGGCGGATACGATCATTGATACTTCGCAATGGTTGTGAAGTGATTGCCTCATAAGTTGGGCCACCGCCACGACCGACAGTTCCTCCACGACCATGGAAGAAGGTAATCTTGACGCCAAACTTATCACCGATAGCTGTCAGTTGTTGTTGAGCCTTGTAAAGTGTCCAACATGATGATAAATAGCCACCGTCCTTGTTACTGTCTGAGTAGCCCAGCATGATTTCTTGGTAGTTGTTTTTAGAAGCGATCCATTTTTGAGCAATTGGCAGAGACAGATATTTCTCCATAGTATCGCAGGAGTTATCCAAGTCCTCAATCGTTTCAAAAAGTGGGACAATCTGCACACGCGCCCCTTCTTCATCGATCAAACCTACTTCTTTAAGCATAATCGCCAGCTCTAGCAGATCTGACACACTAGTTGAATGGGAAATAATATTTTGCTTGATAACATCTTCGCCAATCGCATCCTTAAGCTGACGAGCCGTCTTGAAAATTTCCAATTCTTTTTGTAGAAGTTCAGATTTAGGTGCATGAGTGGCTGACAAGATCCGTGGGTCCTCCAGAAGCTGCTTGAGAAGGACTTGGCATTTTTCTTCCTCTGACAAGCTGCTGTAATCTTTCACAATATTAGCAGAAGCCAAGAGCTCCGCCACACAAGCCTCATGGACACTAGAATCCTGACGCATGTCAATGCTGGCCAAGAAGAAACCAAAAATGTCAACCGCTTGTAGCAATTCAGTAAGTTCTCCAGTCACCAGAGCTTGTCCATTGTGCTCCAGCAAAGAATCACGAATAACAAGGAGATCTTCCTTAAATTCTTGCGCATCTTTATAAGATGGAAGTTGTTCTTTTCGTAATTCATCTAAACTACCACTAAGTTTAGACTGGATATAATTTGGAATGATTTCCCTACCATTATGGCTGACTGAAGTGGCTGAATTTGCATGCAGGACTGCTTCAGCTTTATCAGCCAAACGGTGCCCTTCACCAGAAAAATTACCTTCTTTCAGATAAAGTAAGGTCTGAATCAACTTGGACTGAATGTAATGAAAAGCACGGCGATAAGGCTCATTTTCCCGATAAACAGACTTGTCGCTTGACAAAGCTGCCATCTTGGCTACAGCTTCACTGGTTTTTGAAAGATTAGTAGACAGGGAAAAATTACGATAGAGCGTATAAACCTTGTCAATGTAGTAATTCAGAATAACTTCGCTCTGTACCGTCGCAGACAATTTCAGAGTTTCAGCGGTTACAAATGGATTTCCATCGCGGTCGCCACCAATCCACATTCCCATGGTGATGGGCTTAGGATTTTCCAAATGAATTCCTTTTTCTTCTGCCAAGCGTTTATACTCTAGCATTAGGTTCGTGATTGCCTGAAGAAAAGAACTGTTATAGTATTCCATAACGTTAGTAATTTCATTGGTAACCTTAAGTTTCTTTTCCCGAATCATGTCGGTCTGCATCATCAGCTCAATATAGCGACGGAGATTAGCTAACCATTTCTTTTCGTTCACCAGACCAGCTTTAACATCACGATGCTGACGCAACAGTGTGTGGATATGATTTGTCAAATCCAGCATGGTCTTGCGCTGAACCTGAGTCGGATGAGCAGTCAAAACAGGAACAACATTTAGATTTTCCAGGATTTCTTGTGCATTTTCTCGTGTTGAAACCAAATCAATCGTCGTCGAAAGCTTACCAAGGTAGTCTTGGTCGATATTATTTTGATGATTGATCTCATAAGCCAAATCGACATCTTCTGAGATATTGATGAGCAGAGGTAAAATAGCAAAATAGCGTGAGATATAGACCATATCATCCGTGGATAATTCTTCTACTACTGCTTTCAGCTCTTGGTATTTAGATTGAACTGCTAGTTCTTCAATCATGGAGATTTTAGCAAAAGTGTCAGGACTGAGAATATCCCGGGTAATATCTACCAACAAGTCCGTTAAAATAGAAACTTCTTCTCGAATCATTTCTTTATTGCTATAATTTTCTAATTTTGTAAATGACATTATTTACACCTTTCTATTGTTGAAGAGCTAACATACAAGAAGATCTTTTAGGATTGACTTACTTCTAGTTCCTGATACATGGCGTTTCGTCGCTCATTAGCATCAATATTTAAAACAAAGGCAATGGCAACCGATAAAACCAATAAACTATTTCCCCCCTGAGATAAGAATGGGAAGGTTACACCGGTTGAAGGAATCAAGCCCGAAATACCACCAATATTGACAAAGGTTTGCA
This sequence comes from Streptococcus sp. Marseille-P6264, assembly GCF_902460355.1. Classification (GTDB taxonomy): domain Bacteria; phylum Bacillota; class Bacilli; order Lactobacillales; family Streptococcaceae; genus Streptococcus. The sequence goes on along the minus strand of NZ_CABPTO010000006.1, from coordinate 66,583 downwards.
TCAGAATCATACCGCCAATTCCCAAAGCCATCATAGAATTAAATGGATCTTTAGCCCTTGTACCTACGAGAATAATTCGTAAAATCAAGAAAAAGAGCAGGGCTAAAATTAAAGTAGCTCCAAAGAATCCAACTTCCTCAATAACAATCGAGAAAACAAAGTCTGTATGAGCCTCTGGTAGATAACCTCGTTTTTCAATGGAGTTTCCTAAACCTAAGCCAAACCAACCACCATTACTCATGGCATAGTAAGAATTGGCCAACTGGTGACCTGAGCCAGACAAATCGTCGAAAGGGTTGAAAAAAGCACTAAAACGCTTTGCAACATATCCAAAAACAGGAACTTGCTCAACACGCTTGACACCTATCAACCAAATACTCGCTAAAACTGCTGCCGACCCTCCTACAACAGCACCAAGCATGGTCGAGAACCATCTGTAAGCAATTCCGCTGGTGGAAATTACAATCAAAACTGTTAAGAGCAAAATGGTCGCATTTCCTAAGTCGGGCATGATAACCACAAGACCAATCAAGAAAGTAACAATAACCCGCCAATCCGTAACGGCACGCGGAATCAACTGATTAAAGGTGATTGCTTGATAATCATATACTTCTATTTGCTCTTGTTTCTTAGAAAACTGTAGGGCCAAATACCAGACCAAAATAATCTTCAGGTATTCTGCCGGCTGAGCAGTAACTGGGCCGATTTTGAGCCAACCGTGTGCCCCATTGATCGTTCCTGTGATAAAGCGTGAGAGTAAAAGCAGAATAATTTCAGCTATGATAACAAACGTAATCACTCCTGGCCTCTTCAGAAAATCCAGCTTCATTCGGTAAATAATCCCAATCATCACCAAGCTGAAGAGCCAAAAACCTGCTTGAGTGGCGACCATTCGAAAACTATTGAGCCCATTTTGAATGAGGATGGGGCTCGTCGTGGAATAAACGACAATCAAGCCAATGCCAGATAACAGCATGTACGGAATCAAAATTGAGTAATTCAATAAATGCTTTTTGTCAATTTTCATATTTCACCATTTAATTTCTAAAATTCAACCTTCATTATACCACCTTTTGACTCGAAAAAAAAGCATTAGGATAGCTTCAAAAGATTTTTGCTTATTTATCGCCTCAAAAATTCTATTATTTCAAATTGTTTTATCTTCTATTGCAATCAGATTACATTTTCGTATTTCGCTGGGAATATGGATAAATACTTTGCTTTTCTATTTATTTTACGTTACAATGAAACAGTATGAGAAAAAGGATTAAACCGCTTGCACTCTTGCTATTTTTTGCTTGCTTTATTCTATACATTGTCATAAGCAAACACCATCTTGATGTGCAAATTAAACAAGCCCAAACAAAAAAAACTCAAGTCAGTCAGGTGACAACCAAGAAAAAAAAGGAGGAAACTCCTTCAGACGAACCTGAGGAAGAATTGCTTAATAAGCCTATCGTTGACCTTTCTGGTTGGCAATTGCCCAGCGAAATAGACTATGATACCTTATCAACAAATATTTCTGGTGCTATCATTCGCGTGCATAGTGGAGCTCAAGCAAAAAAAGAAAATGTTGCCACTCATTTAAATGGACTTGACAAATCATTTGCTACCCATATTCAAGAGTTTCAAAAACGGGGGATTCCTGTGGCTGTCTATGCTTATATAGCAGCAGGAAATATCAAAGAAATGGAAAAAGAAGCTGAAAGCTTCTACAAGGCATCTTCGAAATATAAACCTACCTTTTACTGGCTTGATGTTGAAGAAAAGACCATGGGCGACATGAACGCAGGAATTGAGGCTTTTCGTGCCAAACTTGAAAGTCTTGGAGCTCAAAATATTGGCATCTACATCGGTACCTATTTCATGGAAGAGCACAGTATCTCAACTGAGAAATTTACTGCCGTTTGGATTCCAACTTATGGCTATAATGACGGCTACTATAACGCTGCTCCAAATACTGAACAGCCCTATGACCTACATCAATACACCTCAGAAGGTAAATTGGAAGGTTTCCCACATAACTTAGACCTCAATCAGCTCTCTCCTGTACAGGATAAAAAAGAGACTTACAAGAAATTATTTTCAACACCAAAATAAAAAAGATGCAAGATAATTGTTAGGAAATCTTGTATCTTTTTTTCTCTGTACAAGATATTTTTCTTGCTTTTTTCAGAAAAGTATGTATCTTTATGGTACAATAGTCTAATGAAAAAGACTTGTAGGGAGATATTATGATTTCATGGATTGCTAGGATGTTAAAAGGAATGATTATCGCGCTTGGCTTCATCCTACCTGGTGTGTCTGGCGGTGTATTAGCCGCGATTTTGGGGATTTATGAGCGAATGATTCGCTTTTTAGCCCATATCAAAGAAAATTTTGTCGAGAATGTTCTCTACTTCACTCCTGTAGCTATTGGGATGGTTTTAGGGATCGCAGCCTTCTCTTATCCGGTCAATCTCTTGCTGGATAATTACAAGGTTATCGTTCTCTGGGGCTTTGCTGGAGCTATCATCGGTACCATTCCCAGCTTGATTAAAGAATCCGTCAAGGAATCCGACAGAGATCGAGCTGATACAATTACCTTCTGGCTTAGTTTCATCTTGTCGGGCGTCTTCCTCTATTCACTGAATGGAATGGTGGGAACACTGCCAGCTAACTTCTTATCCTTTATTTTAGCGGGTGCCCTTATCGCTTTAGGAATCTTGATTCCGGGACTCAGCCCTTCAAATCTGCTATTGATTCTAGGGCTCTATACTCCCATGCTGACAGGATTTAAACGTCTGGATTTATTTGGCACCTTTCTGCCTATCGGCATCGGTGGCGCTCTGGCTCTGATTCTCTTTTCAAAAGCCATGGATTACATTTTGAAGCATTATCATTCCCGCGTTTACCATTTTATCATTGGCATTGTATTGTCCAGTACCTTGCTCATTGTTCTCCCTCAAAGTGGCAACAGTGAGAGCATTAGTTATGCAGGAGTATCCATTTTCACACTCGTTCTTGCCGCCTTTTTCTTTGGACTAGGTATCTGGCTAGGAATTTGGATGTCCCAATTAGAAGAGAAGTATAAATAATGGCAAAAAAGACAAAACTCAAAAAAACACTGGTTGAGCAAATTTTAAACAAGGCAAAAATTGAGCACCAAGGCTTGCAAATTAATGCTTTGGATGATAACCTAACTGAAGAATTTGACCGCTCGCAAATTTATAAAACACTGGCTTTAAACGGGGATAAAACAGGAACAGTCATTGGCATCCTGCCTATCACCGAACATCTGTCGGAAAAGAAATTAGCAAAAATTTCAGGCAATAAAAAAGTTAGCATGATTCCGCAAAAAGATTTAGAAAAAACGACTGGTTACATCCATGGTGCCAATAATCCTATCGGAATTCGCCAAAAGCACTCCTTCCCAATTTTCATTGACCAAACGGCTCTAAGTCGCGAAAGCATCATTGTTTCTGCTGGTGAGATCGGCCGTAGCATCCAGATCAAGGCTCAGGACTTGGCTGACTTTGTTCAAGCACAGTTCGCGGACTTGAAAGAGGACTAAGTTTTTAGCTTCAAAAGAAAAAAGGATCTTGATATGAAATTGTATTTTATCCGACATGGAAAAACCGAATGGAATCTAGAAATGCGTTTCCAAGGGGCAAGCGGAGATTCTCCACTGCTTGAAACCTCTATTGACGAGCTCAAGCGCTTGGGCAAGCACTTGTCAAACGTTAAATTCGATAAAATCTACTCCAGCGATTTGCCGCGCGCTTACCGTTCTGCAGAGATTATTCAAAGTGAAAACCAGCATCAAACCGATATCATTCCGACTCCTCAACTAAGAGAGTGGGCTCTTGGAAAACTAGAAGGAGGCAAAATTGCTACTGTAGAAGACACCTATCCTCAGCAGATGTGGGCCTTCCGCCACGATCTATCCCAGTTTGATCACCAACTATTTGGAGCAGAATCCGTTGATCAAACCACCCAGCGGACAATTTCCTTCGTGAAATCTCTCAAAGGGAAAGATTTTCAAAATGTCCTAATTGTCGGACATGGTGCCAACCTAACTGCCAGCATTCGGCGCCTGCTCGGTTACGAAACATCTTTGCTCCGTAAGGACGGAGGCTTGGCCAATGCTAGCCTCACCATTTTGGAAACAGACAATTTTGACTCTTTCAAGTTACTTGCTTGGAACAACCTAGATTACATGCGAACAGATGAAACTGCGAATCTTTGAACATCGCAGTTTTTCTATTTTTATCGATAATTATTGCTGAATTTCCTTTTATTTTGTGATAGAATAGAAGGGAAAGCCTTAGGAGGAAGAAAATGACTACTGAACATATTGAAGAACTAAATGACCAGCAGATTATTCGCCGTGAAAAAATGGCCGCGCTGGCTGAGCAAGGAATTGATCCTTTTGGAAAACGTTTTGAACGTACTGCAAATTCTGCTCAACTCAAAGAAAAATACAGCGACAAATCCAAAGAAGAATTACATGAATTAAACGAAAAAGCAACTATTGCTGGTCGTTTGATGACTAAACGTGGAAAAGGGAAAGTCGGCTTTGCCCACATCCAAGACCGTGAAGGCCAAATCCAGATTTACGTTCGTAAGGACGAAGTTGGTGAAGAAAACTATGAGATTTTCAAAAAGGCTGACTTGGGTGACTTCTTGGGAATTGAAGGCGATGTGATGCGCACAGATATGGGAGAACTCTCTATCAAAGCAACGCATATTACTCACCTTTCAAAAGCTCTGCGTCCCCTTCCAGAGAAATTCCACGGTTTGACCGACGTTGAAACCATCTACCGCAAACGTTATTTGGACTTGATTTCCAACCGTGAGAGCTTTGAGCGCTTTGTCACTCGCTCAAAAATCATCTCAGAAATCCGTCGCTATCTTGATGGACAAGGATTCCTTGAAGTTGAAACTCCTGTTCTCCACAACGAAGCAGGCGGCGCTGCTGCTCGTCCATTCATTACGCACCACAATGCCCAAAACATTGACATGGTGCTGCGGATTGCGACTGAGCTTCACTTGAAACGCCTTATCGTCGGTGGTATGGAACGCGTCTATGAAATTGGTCGTATTTTCCGTAACGAAGGTATGGACGCCACTCATAATCCTGAGTTCACTTCTATCGAAGTATACCAAGCCTATGCGGACTTCCAAGATATCATGGACTTGACAGAAGGTATTATCCAACATGCAGCCATTTCTGTAAAAGGAGATGGACCAGTCAACTACCAAGGCACTGAGATCAAGATCAACGAGCCATTCAAACGTGTTCACATGGTGGATGCTATTAAAGAGATCACTGGCGTAGACTTCTGGCAAGATATGACCTTCGAAGAGGCTGCTGCCTTGGCTAAAGAAAAGAAAGTACCAGTTGAAAAACATTATACTGAAGTTGGACACATCATCAATGCTTTCTTTGAAGAATTTGTTGAAGAAACCTTGATTCAGCCAACCTTTGTCTATGGTCACCCTGTCGCTGTGTCACCTCTGGCTAAGAAAAACCCAGAAGACCCACGCTTCACGGACCGCTTCGAGCTCTTCATCATGACCAAAGAATATGCCAACGCCTTCACTGAGTTGAACGATCCAATCGATCAATTATCTCGTTTTGAAGCACAGGCAAAAGCTAAAGAACTGGGTGATGACGAAGCAACTGGCATCGACTATGATTACGTTGAAGCCTTGGAATACGGTATGCCACCAACTGGAGGCCTCGGAATCGGTATCGACCGTCTCGTAATGTTGCTCACAGATGTGACTACGATTCGCGATGTATTGCTCTTCCCTACGATGAAGTAATCTAAAACTTACATAATTTTAAGTAAGCAAATCCCGCTGGACTTCCAGCGGGATTTTTCACATGACAAAGAGAGTGGGACAGAAATCGGTAATTCGTTAGAATTCGATTTCGTCGTCCCACCTCCTCACAGTTGAGTAGGGCTGTAAAAGCTGATGAAATCAGCGTAGTAGAGCCCACTCAACCACTGCGTCTTGCTCTACAATCCAAAGAAAAAATGAGGCTAGGACTTCTGTCCCAGCCTCTTGATGACATTATTCATATCTCAGCGCTTCAATCGGATCTAGTTTAGAGGCTTTATTAGCCGGCAAGATACCAAAGACAATACCAACCATGGCTGAGAAGACAAGGCTTCCAACTGCTGCAGTGACAGAGACAACTGGTGGGCCTCCAAATACGTTTTCAGGCACGACTGCAGCTAGCAAAGCATTGATTCCATAGGCAAGGCTAAGACCAAGCAGGCCACCGATAAGGGTCAATACCATGGATTCAATCAAGAACTGCGTGAGAATATTTCCACGCGTTGCTCCAAGAGCTTTTCGCAAACCAATTTCCCGTGTTCGCTCTGTAACGGATACCAACATGATATTCATCACACCGATACCACCAACAAAGAGGGAAATTCCTGCAATAGCTCCGATAACACCGGTCATAGTTCCTGTGATTTGATTGTACTGCTCCAGCAAGGTATCCATATTCAGGATTTGATATTCTCCTTGACGAGTCCCTGATAGAGCCGTCAATTCTTTGGCTGCTTCTACACCGACTTCGTTGATGCGTTCCACTTCTGGTACATAGATATAGACAGTTGCAATTTCATCTGTCTGAAATTCAGAGGCCACCTGTGTATTAGCCATCAAGGCGCTACCTGAGCTCATACTCCTGCTCTGACCAGCATTGGGATCCTTATAGATACCAACAACTCGGTAGTTGCTGTCACCGACTGAAACTACTTTATTCAGGGCTTCTGCACTACTTCCAAACAGGCTGTTCGCCACTGTTTCATCGATCATCATCACATTAGAAAAACTTTGATAGTCACTAGGCAGGAGAGTCCGTCCAGCTAAAATCTCATATTTTCTAATTTTAAAGAATGTAGCATTCACACCCGTAATGTTGACCTTATCAGACTTCTTGTTTTGATAAGAAAAATCAGCTGTCGAACCATTGGTCACATAATAACCCTTGACTCCATCAATCTTCAGTAGTTCCTTGACCCAAGACTCTTGAACAACAGGTGGTTCTTCTAGTATCTCACTATCTGCATCTGGACCACCACCGGTATCCATCAAGTTGACTCCCATCGTATAATTACTTTTAGTAGGAGAATAAAGCAAGCTTACATACTGTTGTTCTTTGGTGATGCTCTTGGTGACTCCCTGTTGCATTCCATTTCCCAGTGCCAAGATGACGACAACAGACGCAACCCCGATGATAATCCCAATCATGGTCAGAAAAGCCCGCATCTTGTGCCCAAGAATGGAACTAATGGCAAATTTAAAATTTTGCATTAATCACGTTCCTCCTTCTCAGCACTATCTGAAGAGATAACTCCATCACGAATGACAATCTGACGCTTAGCATAGGCAGCAATTTCAGGTTCATGAGTAACCATAATAATCGTTTTTCCTTCAGCGTTCAACTCCGTCAAGAGTTCCATAATTTGCTCTCCAGTTTTGGTATCAAGGGCTCCTGTCGGCTCGTCGGCAAGAATAATCGAAGGATTATTTACCAAGGCACGCGCGATAGCAACACGTTGCTTCTGCCCCCCAGACAATTCTGAGGGCAAGTGAGTCATACGAGTACCCAAATCTACTTTTTCCAAATACTGCTTAGCTAGATTTCTGCGACTTCCTTGTGACGCCCCTGCATAAATCAGCGGGAGTTCTACATTTTGAAGGGCATTTAATTTAGATAAGAGGAAAAATTGCTGAAAAACGAAGCCGATTTGATTATTTCGAACCTTGGCTAATTTTTTATCACCCAGGTTTGCAACATCTTCATTTCCTAAAAAATACTCACCAGTAGAAGGACGATCCAACATCCCGATAATATTCATCAGGGTTGACTTTCCGGAACCAGACGGCCCCATGATAGCCACAAACTCGCCCTCTTCAACTGTCAAATTGATATTTTTTAAGACTTTAAGTTCTTGATCACCATTCCGATAGGTCTTATTAATATTTCGTAGATCAATGAGTTTTTTCATCCGCTTTCACCTCTTGACCATCTTTCAAGCTATCTGTTGGATTGGTGATAACTTTACTATCTTTTGTCAAACCAGATGAGATTTCTTGATTTTCAGCATCAGCATTTCCTAAGGTCACTTCCACTTTCTTTGCTTTACCTTTTTCGACAGTCCAAACGTAGTTCTTGTCTCCGTCTGAGATAATACTGCTTGCTGGTACAAGAATCCCTTTTGTATTGTTTTTCACTTCAACGCTGACAGAGAAACCTTGCTTCAAATCACCAATTTCACTTGTAATATCGACTGTAAATGGATATTTTGCAGAGGAAGCTGCGCCACCTGTATTGGTTGATGAAGTTTGCTGTCCGTCCTTAGGATAGTTGGAAATATAGCTAATTTTACCTGTCCATTTTTTGTCAGGATATACTTTAGAAGTAATGCTTACTTCTTGTCCAACTGACAAATTAGCCAGATTATATTCAGAGAGTTCTCCCTTGATTTGAAGGCTGCCGTTGCTGACAATGTGCACCAAGGTTTGGTTGGTTCCTGTTGTTGATTTGGATACATCGCGGTTTACTTCTACTACTGTTCCCTCAACAGTGCTCGTAACAGTCGCTGCATTTAACAAAGCTTGCGCCTTATTCATATTGTCCACAGCGTCTGAACGTGCATCGCGCAAATCAGCAAGTTGAGAATCGACAGTCCGTTGAGCAGAGGCAAGGGATTTATTATCCGTTTCTTCATCGCCAGTTTTTTCTACTGTCGCTCCATTGGTCTGTAAGTCATAAATCTGACGGTCAGCCTTATTGACAGCACGAACTGCTGCATCATAATTGGCTTGTGCTTCTGCACTCTTATATTGAACAAGCGCTTGGCCTACCGTTACTTGGTCGCCAACATTTACTAGGACAGATTCCAAGTCTCCCTTGGTAGCATCATAATAAACATACTGCTCTGAGTTAGCAGTTACGGTTCCCGTCAACAGGACAGATGAGGCTATGCTACCTTCTTTTGCCTGCTGCACAATTGGTGCAACTTCCTTAGGTTCTGTTGTAGAACTAAGATTGCTCAGGACTATTGCAGAAATTGCTCCCAATACAACTACAACAGCAACTCCGATAATACTAAATAGCTGCCATTTTTTCAGCTTTTTCATCTATTTTCCTCCTCTTGATGAAAACCATTTTTCTTTTATACTACATTATATCATAACCTATCATATTGTGATAGGAAAAGGGACAAAATCCCTAAAAGACCATTTTTCCTCTAAAAAAGCTGCAGGATCTCTAAATCATAGCAGATTTTTGCATTCATTTTCTAAAAAAGGTACAATTACCTCATATTGATTAAAGGAGCTTCTATCTAACTATGAAAGAATTCGATATTATTGCAATTGGCGGTGGCAGTGGGGGCATTGCTACCATGAATCGCGCTGGTGAGCATGGCGCTAAAGCAGCTGTCATTGAAGAAAAGAAATTAGGGGGAACCTGTGTCAATGTCGGTTGTGTCCCTAAAAAAATCATGTGGTACGGTGCTCAGATTGCCGAAGCCATCCAGCACTATGGACCAGACTATGGCTTTACTTCAGATAATCAGCACTTTGACTTTGCTACCTTACGAAAGAATCGGGAAGCCTACATTGACCGCGCTCGCTCATCCTATGATGGTAGCTTCAAACGTAACGGCGTTGAACTGATCGAAGGTCGCGCTCATTTCGTTGATAAGCATACAGTGGAAGTCAATGGAGAATTGATTCGCGCCAAACACATCGTTATCGCAACAGGTGCTCATGCAGCCATTCCTCAGATTCCTGGTGCCGAATACGGCGAGACTTCTGACGATGTTTTTGCTTGGGAAGAGCTGCCCAAGTCTGTTGCCGTTGTCGGAGCAGGCTATATCGCTGTGGAGCTTGCTGGTGTCCTCCATACTCTAGGTGTCAAGACGGATCTCTTTGTCCGCCGCGACCGTCCCCTCCGCAATTTTGATAGCTATCTGATTGACGGATTGGTGGCTGAGATGGAAAAATCTGGCCCTAGTCTTCATGCTCACAAGATACCCGAACGAGTGGAAAAACTTCCTGATGGTCAGCTACACCTCTACTTCCAAGACGGTAGTAGCCATATTGCCGAACGGATTATTTGGGCTATTGGCCGTAAGCCAAATGTCCAAGGGCTCAATCTTGATGCTGCAGGGGTTACCCTAAATGACCGCGGCTTCATCGCTGTGGATGAATACCAAAATACTGTCATACCTGGTATCTATGCCTTGGGCGATGTGACGGGCGAAAAAGAGCTGACGCCCGTAGCAATCAAGGCTGGCCGCACCCTGTCTGAGCGCCTCTTTAACGACAAGACAGATGCCAAGATGGATTACTCCACTATTCCAACTGTCGTCTTCTCCCATCCCGCTATTGGAACAGTGGGGCTGACAGAGGAAGAAGCTATTCGAGATTATGGTGTTGAGCAAATTCATGTCTACACCTCTAGCTTTACCTCTATGTACTCAGCTGTTACCCAACACCGCCAACAGGCCAAGTTTAAACTTATCACTGCTGGTCACAATGAAAAAGTTGTCGGCCTCCATGGCATTGGCTATGGCGTAGATGAAATGATTCAAGGCTTCGCCGTTGCTATTAAGATGGGAGCTACCAAAGCCGATTTCGACGCCACCGTTGCCATCCACCCAACTGGCTCCGAAGAATTTGTCACCATGCGCTAAAAGTTTCTTCTTTGGCCTTTCTAAAGCTCATTATTATCATAAAATAAAGAAGAGAAGGCAACCATAACTTATCCTTTCATTTTTGATTTTTATCTTACATTTTTGTAAGAAAGAAGTCTTATACGATTTGATAGAGCTAGTCACACTATCTGGCTTTGTTCTTTGGCTTCTTACTTTATTTTAAAGCATAAGATTCAATTATCATTCAAGAAATTCTAAATTAATTCTAAAATTAGGGGAGATTTATGTAAAGAATCTTCCTCTTTTTTATTCAGCATGCTTACTTGTTCTAAACAAGCTTATAAGTTGTAATTTTTCAAGACAGTCTTATTTTCTTGCTGTATTTACTTGCCAGCCATCTTTTACCCTTTCTGCTATTCAAGAAGAGGAATTTTTGATATGATAAGAAGAAATACTAAGAGAAAGGGGATTGGAAATGAGCAAAACGAAAAAATTATTAGCAGCTCTAGGAATTATTTTCTTTAATATTTTTGGCTTAATCGCCTTTATCTTACTCCTCATTCGGAGTCGCAAAAAGCGGAAATAAGCAAACAACTGTCTAGTCTGATGTAAAAAGACTTGACTTTTTTTTATTTTGATTTAGAATAGTTACCATAATTCAAAAAAGAGGTTTACTATTATGAACAAAAACAAAGCATTTCTTCTTGCCCTTCCAGCTATTGGTGCTGCTTTCCTAGCTGTGCTCTCCCAGCTTAGTTTCTCCATTGGGACCATTCCCATTACGCTACAGACCTTTGCTGTTGGTTTGATTGCAACCATTTTTAGAACCCGCGAAGCTGTCTTGTCTGTTCTGCTCTATCTGCTGCTGGGTGCTATTGGCCTGCCGGTCTTCGCTGGAGGAAGCGGTGGTTTTCAAGCCCTCTTCGGACCAAGCGCGGGCTATCTTTGGGCTTATCTGCTCTTTGCATTGGTCACTTCTAGTTTGACAAGTAAGGATAGCAAGTTTTACACGATCTTTTTGGCTAACCTGCTCGGAGATGCACTGGTTTTTGTCGGTGGCGTAATCGGACTTCATTTTCTGGCTAACATGGGATTTTCCAAGGCCATTGCTGTTGGTGTCACACCTTTCATTCTTCCTGATCTTTTAAAAATTGTCGCCATCACTCTCATCAGCATTCCTATGTTTAGGAGTCTGGCTTTTCATTCCTATTTTTCAGACAATAAAAACGGATAGACTTTGCGTCTATCCATTTTTAAATGCATCCAAAAGAACTTGAAATTCTTCATTGGAAAGGGTAATTCCCTTGCCCATCTTGCTGTGGTCAGGACTCCAAGTTCGGATATCGTACTTGGCTGGCGCACCGTTAAAACTTACGCGGTTGAGTTCTTTGGTCCATCCTTTTTCATTTTCCGATAAAACGAGCAATTTTTCCTCGATTTCAAATTTAAAATCTGCCATACTTTACCTCTTTTCTACTTTCTATCTCATTATTCGTAAAAGATTTTACTTTTTTAATTAATTTATTATATAATATATTGTAACAAGTTATGGAGATTTTATCTATGAAAAAATATCTCGAAATGATTTTACAAAAGACGAATGAGTTTATTAACTATAAAAAGACGGATAAGGAAGAGGACGACAACAGTCATATCCTACATACGATTGACTTGGCTCTGCGAAAAAATTCTGGTGTCCATGTTATTTTTCTGGATAAGAATTTTACTGGAGATATTGTCAAATATGACCGTGACCGCCAGCAGTTGATTGTCAAAAATTTCAAAAAAAACATGACGACCATCATACGTGTGCCTGATATCCATCGCATCAGTCTAGTCCCCAATAACATCCGTGAGGCCCAGAGAAAAGATATTCGACTCGAAAACCGCAAATTCAAAAAATAACTCTTCAAATCAAAAGCGATTTGAAGAGTTTTATTTTTAAAGCCAATGGCCGAATTTTTAGAACAAGGACTTCCGCTATCTATTCGTATCCACCATGTAGGCAAGGCCTACTTGATGAGCGCATTGCTCTAACTTTCGTGCCTGATTAAGCCCGAACAGTCACACTAGTGCCATCTTCTTTATACAAATTGATTAAACCTTCCTTGCGGGCACGGACCATATCACCAGGTTGGACTGGCTGCGGAACTGTAATCGTCAGTAATTCCATTGGGTTTGGCGCACGGTCAATCTTATTCCCTTTTTCATCATGGAGGTCAGTAATATAGGTTTCAAAATGGCGGAAACCAGGTCCATAGAATTCCACCTGATCGCCTTCATGGATAACATTCCTCTGGCGAATAGTCGCAGTTTGTGTCACTTCATCATAAGCAACTACTTCTGCTACAAATTTGTATTCTGGAATCTTACGGCGGGCTCCGAAAAGCTGCTCATTCTCAGTTGGCGTATGGTAGTAAAAACCAGTTGCCAGCTCACGTTGAGCTACTTTCCACATTTCATCTACTAGATCTTGCTTAATAGCTTCAAACTTTTCTGGGCTTTCCAAATAGGCGTCCACAGCTGCTTTGTAGCAGTTAGTTACTGTTGAAACGTAGTGAATGGATTTCATCCGACCTTCGATTTTCAAACTATCAACACCATTTTCAATCATATCAGGAATGCGGTCAATCATGGACATATCAACAGCTGACATAGAAAATTCTTCTGGAATTTCACCTTTCAAGCTCTTGCGTTCTTGTCCGAAAGGCATGTCGTACAAATCATATTTCCAGCGACAAGATTGCGAACAACCGCCGCGGTTAGCGTCGCGCATACTCATATGATTGGAAAGGGTACAACGGCCAGAGTAAGAAATACACATAGCCCCATGAACGAAAGCTTCGATTTCTACATCGGTACGCTTGCGAATCTCAGCTAGCTCAGCCATGGAAACCTCACGCGCCAAAACGACCCGGGTCAAACCAAGATTTTTCCAAAACTCAAGCGTTTCATAGTTGGTTGCACTAGCTTGCGTTGACAAGTGAATTTCTAGGCCAGGCGCTTCAGAAGCTGCAATCGCAATCAAGGCTGGGTCAGAAACAATAACAGCGGCAATCCCAATGTCTCTCAAACGACGGAACCATTCTCCAGCACCTGCTTCATTTCCTTCGTGCATAACCATATTGGCCGCTACATAGACCTTGGCACCATGTTCAGCCGCAAATTGGACACCTTCTTCCATTTGCTCAAAAGTGAAGTTCCCCGCACGACTGCGCAAACCATAGGCTTGACCACCAATAAAAACAGCATCTGCCCCATAGCGAACAGCTACTTTCAACTTTTCTAACGTACCAGCTGGTGACAGTACCTCTGGACGTTTTAATTTTTTTGTCATCTTTTCTCCTATTTGCAATATAAAAGTATTGATGTTTAACCCTATCTATTTTATAGCAATTTACCACTAAAAGCAAGATGGAGCCTAGTTTTTTGACAATTCTAATCTTCTATCCTCATCTCCTTACTAAGTATTTTAGGATATAGGTTTATTGTCTTAGAAAGAGGAAAAAAGCCAGAAGTCTTAAACTTCTAGCTTTCTTTCAAAATTTATTCTTCCACCTTCTTCTTATTAAATTGTTTGTATCCGAAGAATCCAGCAACTAGCACAACCAATACGCCGATGACAATCCAAGTAGTTTGACTTGAGCTATCTTTCTTCGTATCGCTAGCTTTGTCCGCTGATTTTCCTTTTTCTGCTTCAGCCAGGAGGTTTGCTTTGTTATAGCCTGTATAGACAAGATCTGCATCTTTACCTTTTTCCTTCTTAATCTTTTCTTCCATCTCTGCTTCGACTGCTTTGATTTCCTTAAAGATTTTTTCTGAGCGTTCCAAGGCTTCCTTCGTCACTTCTGGTCCAGCGGCTTTGGCTTGTTCATCTGTGTAGTTTGCATATTTGGCATCACGTTCGGTTTGTTCTTTATCCCATTCAGCTTCTTTTTCTTTCCATTTTTCTTGGATGCTGTTACCAAAGATTTCTGGATATTTCATAACCATTTGGTCAATATGCCAAACAGTCCAATACCAAGATTTTCCGTCATATTTAGTAGAGCGGTTCTTGAAAGCTTCGTAAGTATCTTCTACATTACCATAGAATGGCACATATGGTGTGTTGCGACTTTGTGCCAGACCTAGCCACATAACACCGCCAAAGGCATTTGGTAGGTTTGGTTTGATTTGATAAACGTGCGCGTCGATTACGTTTTCGTTACCTAGTGCATATTTGTAAACATTGCCATCGATCTTCTTACCGACTTCAACTAAGTCATCTGCTTTATATTCTGGCAAGTGTTCAAAACGATTTCTTTGTTCAGCGATCACATCATGAACTGTGTATTTCTTATTTGGATCAGTTGGTTCGCGCAAGAGATCAAAAGCTTCATCGTCATAATTTACTTTTGCTTGTGGATCCATCCACTTGATACCTGCATAGGTCCGAGAACGGTTACGTTCCATATATTTATCAGGTCCATAAGATTTAGCAATCATAAAGTTGCCATCTTTGTCGGTCTTATAGTTGTCTGCTTTTTTAGCTACTTCTTCCACATCTTTAGAAGCAATGACATTTTCCTTATCGTTCAAGTCAACATGACCAAGATAGTAAGTGTTCGCAAAGACAGCATACTTATTTGTTGGGAATTTGATGGCTACATATTGGTGACCAGACAGGATTTCCATATACCATAGCTCATTTTTATCTGCTGCAACGATGATATTTCCTTCTGCTGACCCCTTTTCATCCAGAACTTTCGCAACTGTCTCAATAACTTCACGTGCTGTTTTTGCACGAGGCAAAGCAAGGTCAACTAATGATGCTTCTGGAAGACCATCTTTTACAAGTGGGTCTTCTTTTAACACTTTGTCATTTGGTGTTGCTGAAACGGTCGCTGTCATAGCTACACCAAGTTCATTAAAGCCATGCGCAGCGAAGTTTCCGTTACTTCCGTTGTCACGATCAGAGTCGTAGACAGCTGTGTATTTCATTTCATTCGCTAAATGCGGATAGGTAAAGCCATTTGACTCATCTTCTATCTTATCGCCATCTTTATAGGTCTTAGCTGGCACAACTACATAGTTTTGATTGTGCCGACCACCGTCAGGGGCGTATGGGTAGTCCTCTGTCCGACCAAATAGAGTAGAGCCATCTGCTGTCAGATCTTTACCGACAATAAAAGCAGAACACGCTTGTGCCACATGAACAGGCAAAAGAGCAACTAACATTGCAAGGAACATTAGTCTGAGCAGTATTTTCTTCATAGTCTATCTCCTTTTGACTATCTGCGGGGCTGGAATCAACTCCCAGTCTAAACAACATAAACCGTAATACCTTAACATTCCTATTTTAGTATACTCTCTTTCTAAACTTTTTGCAAGCGTTTACATAAAGTTGTGTATATTTTTTATCTAATCTATATTTCCTCTACTTTTTTCTCAAATCAGAGCAGATAAACAAAAAATAGCCCCATCTTATTTAGAGGAAAGGCTATTATTTTTTATCTTATCGGAAAACATCCTGCTATAAAATATTTATAAGCAATTCACTGAAGATTTTGGCAGAGCCGACTTGAGCTTCAAAGAATTTATCTCACTTTTTTAGCTAACATCGTCGCAAAGCGGAGCTGAATTCGATTGCCGTTTTCATCACGGCGGTGGAGGTGGCCAGGATTTTCATTGTACTTAACCAGCTCCCAGTCCTTGTAATACTCCGCAAGCTCCCCTTCCTTAAAAGTAAAAGGAAAGGGCACAGAGCAAGGGAAGTCCTCTGTATCCATAGCACAGACGATGAGATTGTAGCCACCAAGCGCTGTATGTTCTTGCATATTGCGGATAATATCTGGAATCCGCTCTGCCTGCAGAAACATCAGAACAACGGTAGAGACGATCAAGTCATAAGTCTGAGTCAGACTAGCTGAGTTGATATCGTAGGTACCCACTGGCAGATCCAAATCTTCCTGCTCGACAATGCTACGTAAGATTTCCAGTGCCAGCTCATTCTGATCTACAGCCGTTACTTCAAAGCCCTGCTTGGCCAGAAAGAGAGCATTGCGACCTTGACCACAACCTAGATCTAAGGCCCGTCCTGGTCGGACCGTCTGCATGGCTTCCAAAACCTCTGAGTGAACTGGATTGCTGCCGTATTTCTTGGGGAAATAATCCTCAAGCCGACAGTAAAACTCCAAATACCACTCCAAATCATCTGTCAAAGCTTCAACCCGATGCCAAGCTTGGGGCTGGACAAAAGGATTGTCCTGACCCGCCTCAAAGATGTGCTCAGCCAACTCCTCACCTTCCTCTGACATCTCAACAAACTTAAGGCGTCCCTTGAGAACCGTGATTTTGCCCCAAGTTCCCTCTTTGGTATTGTGCTTATTCTTGACCAATTCGGGCATGGTCTCAGCTGTCCACACTGGCATGCGTTTATAGGCTAGCAATTTTTCTGTCATAAAAAATCCTTTCTCTGAAAGCCAAATTTCAAAATTTCAACTGTCTTTATCATACTCGAAAAGAGCGGACTTGACAAGTGCTAGGATATTCAAGGTATCACTAGCAAAAAAGCAAGAAATGATTCAGTAGTCAATTCTTGCTCATATCATACATTAAGTTATATTTCCTAAATTATATCCCTGCATCTTATACGGCAGCTTGTCCTGAAGTCTTTCATCTTGTATTAAAGTTCTTCATTTGTCTTGCGATGTCGCGGTTTTGCTCGCGGCGTTTGATGGACTCGCGCTTGTCATAGTCGTGCTTCCCTTTGGCTAGCCCCAGGAGCAGCTTGGCATAGCCGTCCTTGAGATAGACCTTAAGCGGCACCAGCGTCATGCCAGTTCCCTTGGTCTCCTGCTCCAGCTTTTGGATCTGCTTCTTATGCAGCAGCAGCTTTCTGCGGCGCTCAGGCTCTTGGTTCCAGATATTGCCCTCTTCATAAGGGGCAATATGGACATTGCTGAGCCAGGCTTCGCCATTCTTGATCTGAGCAAAGCCGTCTTTGAGATTGATGCGGGCTGCGCGGACGCTCTTGATCTCCGTCCCGGTCAGCACCATGCCGGCCTCAATGGTATCTACGATGGTGTAGTCGTGTCTGGCCTTTTTATTTTGCGCGACGACCTTTCCTTCTCCCTTTGCCATGCTTGGCTCCTTTCTTGACTAGTTCCTTGTAAAATGCCTTCTGGCTCTTGCCTTTCTTGGACTTTTTGTCTTTCTTATAGCCTTTTTCTTTGGCAGAATGGCTGCGCTTATCATCCTCACGACGTTTCTTTCTGCCTGACTTGCCTCTGCCAGTCTTGCTAGTCTTTTCTACCAGGTCAAATTCACTTGGCAGGTATTCAAAGTCAATCTCGCCCGTAGCCTTATCCGCTCGAACCAACTTGATGCGAATCTGCTGACCGACCTTGAAGACCACGCCTGACTTTTCGCTTTGCAGGGTCATAGTCCGCTCATTGTAGCTGTAAAACTCTGGCAGGTTGGTAACATGAATCAAGCCTTCGACCGTATTGGGCAGTTCGACGAAGAGTCCAAACTTGACCACGCTTGAGACCACGCCGTCAAACTCTTCCCCAACAAATTCTTCCATGTACTCAGCCTTCTTCATGGCTTCGACTTCTCGCTCAGCCTCGATAGCCCGACGCTCTCGGCTGGAAGACTGACTAGCAATCTCTGGAATCACTTGCTCAAAATGCTCTGCTATTTCTTTAGATTTGCCATAATCCCGTACCATTCGGTGAACCAGAAGGTCAGGATAGCGGCGAATGGGACTGGTGAAATGCGTATAAAACTCCGCTGCCAGACCATAGTGACCGTGATTGTGCTCAGAGTAGCGAGCCTGCTGCATGGAGCGCAAAAGCATCATGGACAGGACATCTTCGTAAGGCTGGTCTTTGACCGCCTCCATAATATCCTGCAGCGCCTGCTGACTCATAGAGCTAGCTGTCCCATAAATCCGAATCCCAAAGCTAGAGGCATAATCAATAAACTTCTGCACCTTCTCCGCCTTAGGCTCCTCGTGGATCCGATAGATGAAGGGCAGATTTAACTTAGCAAAATGTTCAGCCACTGTCTCATTAGCCACCAGCATAAAGGACTCAATCATGCGCTCAGCAATTCCCCGCTGACGCAAGACAATATCCAATGGCCGTCCTTCCTTGTTGACGATAATTTTGGCTTCGTTGGTGTCAAAGTTAAGGGCACCGCGTTTGAAACGCATGTTTTCTAGTATCTCATGTAGCTGGACCATACTGTCAATACTAGGCACAATGGCCTTGAACTGCGCAGCCTTTTCCTCATCTCCTGCGATGATGTCGTTGACATCGCTATAAGTCATGCGAAAGGTCGTTTTAATGACTGTCTGCGTAATGGTATGCTTGAGCACGCGCCCCTTGGCATCTATCTCCATGATAGCCGACTGGGTCAGCCGGTCCACATTGGGATTGAGGGAGCAGATACCGTTGGACAGGCGCTCCGGCAGCATGGGCACAACGCGGTCGGTCACATAGACAGAGGTCGCCCGATTGAGGGCTTCCTTGTCCAGCTCAGAGCCTTCTTTGACATAGTAGGATACATCAGCGATATGGACGCCCAGTTCAAAGTTCCCATTTTTCAAGCGCTTGATATGGACAGCATCGTCCAAGTCTTTGGCATCCGCTCCATCGATGGTAAAGGTAATCTCATTGCGTAGGTCCAAACGCCCTTCCAAATCACTCTCTGAAAGTGCATCCGGAACGCGTTCAGCCTCTTCCAAGACCTTTTCTGGAAACTCGGAGACAATATCCATGGACTCCAGCACTTCCAGTACATCTATGCCAGGGTCGTTGATATGGCCGACCACATCTACCAGACTGGCCACGAAGAAATCGTGTTTCTTGGTCGGATATTTGTCAATTGCGACCTTGAGTACCTCTGTGCCATCTAAAACCATGGCTGGTTTTTTAACATAAATAGGCTGACGGATTTTCTGATTTTTCGAGCGGATATAGCCGGCATACTTGGGCTTTTCTTCATCTAGAACCAGCTGGCCAACTGCCGACGTCAGGCTATGCTCCAAAATATCGATAATCTTAGCCTCAGCTGATGTTCCCTTAATCCGGTCTGCCACCTTTGTAATGACCACTTCCACCGTATCGCCATCAATGGCATGATTGACATCATTACGGCTAACAAAAAGATCATCCTCTTCTTCATTCAAGGTGACAAAACCAAAGCCATTTTTGTGGGCATGAAAAACACCCTTGAGCGTCAGACGCTCCTGTTTTTTCTTCTCGTAAAGCTCAATCCGCCCCTCATCATCAAAGCGAATCTGATGCTTTCTTTCCATCTGGGAGATGGTCTTGACCAAGGCACTAAAGTCCTTGGAAGACTCTTTCCCCAAAGCAGCTGCCAGTTCATGTACGCTAGCTTGCTGCCTGTCTTTTAAATATTCTATAATTTCTTCTTTCATACTTTCTTTCTATACTATGAGGGGCTCTTGATATTCCCCTCTTTTTAAACTTTAAAAAAAGGCCAAGACATAGTCAGAGCCCATTTTATTTACTAGATAATACTGCCAAAATCAAGGCAATCAGCAACCAGACAAAGATAAGAAATCCGGTCAGACGCTGCATTACAGCTTCAAATCCACGTGCTTTAGACCGCTCAAAAAGGTCGTTGGCACTAGAATCAAACACGTTACTAGATTGGTTTTTTGTTGGTTGCATAAAAATAGCAATGACAATAAAACCTGATAAAATGACTAAAATCGTTAATAATAGGCTATACATAAATAAAACTCCTTAAAATCCTTTCTATTTTACCATAAAATCTACTTAGATTCAAGATGTAAGGTTACTTTTCTTTCCTTGGGACAGTACTTCAATACCTCAATCTTATCAGGATGAGTCTTACTATTCTTACTAGTCAGATAATTCTGACTGCCGCAACTGGAGCATTTCAAATGAATTTTAACGCGCACTAGATTTCCTTCTTTTTCAATAAATTTCCAAAACAAAAAAGGTTGCTAAGGAGACTCAATCCCACTAAGCCTGCTGTAGCATAAAAGACTGAATGATAGCCTGCTGTCGCTGCAATAGCCGAGCCTGACATGGGGCCGATGACACCACCCAGATAAAAGAAAATCTGGTTGTAGCTAAAAATTCGAGAAATCCCAAACTTAGGCGTGATTTTGCTCAATAGAGCATTGACCCCCGGCACCAAAGCTCCGGTCCCTAAACCAAACAAGAAACGGTAAAAACCGAGTTGGAGTGGGGATCCTGCATGAGCACAGAGCAGGTAAATGATAATAGAATAAAACTGAGCTAAAACCAGCAGGCGATGATTGCCCATGCGATCCCCCATGCGGCCTAAAATACTTGAGCTCAGCATACTGGACAGTCCCATACTCGAAACAATCAGGCCAGATACAAAAATCAAATTGTCCGTTTGGCCTAACTCCCGAATGTAAAGGGAGAGAATTGGGCCGATAGACTGGGCTGCAAACTGGATAACAAAGCTAGTCAGAAAAAGAGTGAGCAAGAGCTTGGGATATCTAATCTGGCGAATGAGTTCCCCAAAGCCAATCTCCTCTTCCTTGGTGACTGGCCTAAAATCTTCTCTGATAAAAGCAGCCGTCATTAAGGTCGCAATTAGGAAGAAAAAACCAATCAGTAGAAAAACATTGCGGATACCAAAAGCTTCAGCAATCACTCCACCAATCAAGGGCCCCATGAGATTGCCCGCAACAACACCTGTTGCCAAAGTTCCCAGCGCATAACCAGTCTTTTCCTTAGGAACCTGACTGGCAATCAAGGCTGTACTGTTGGGCACATAGCCCGCAAAAACGCCGTTGAGAAAGCGCAAGACTAAGAGCCAAAAAATATTGGGCACAAAGGCAATGCCGCCCATGGTAAAGACCATAGCCGTAGCAGCCCGAATCATCATCGGCTTACGGCCATAGCGGTCTGCCAAACTACCCCAGACAGGAGATAGAAAGGCTGCCGAAACAGCCGAAAGAGCAATGCCAAGACCTGCATAATACTCCACCTCATGACCACGCGCTCCTAGCTGCTCCACAAAAAGGGGCATGAAAGGAGTGACTAGAGAAATGCTGGCACCTGTCAGGAAGTTCCCAAACCAAGCGATTTTCAGATTATGTTTCCAATTTACTTGTATCGTGATAGAATCATCTTCTTTCTAATTTCTGCAAAGCATCGCAAATCTGCTGTCGTGTTCCCTCAAGCGAGCCATTATTATCAATCAGAACGTCCGCCCTCTTGCGTTTTTCTTGGAGAGATAGCTGAGCTGCTATGCGTTTTTCTGCTTCTTCCTGGTTCAGAGCATTTCGATTCATAAGGCGACTGAGTTGGGTTTCTTCACTCACATCCACCAACCAGATTTGGTCAAACCAGTTATCATATTCTAGCTCAAACAGCAAGGGAAGATCCATGAAAAAGATATCTTCTGTCTCTGCTAGTAGGTCACGCCGGTGAGCCAGTTCCTCGCGGATAATCTTGTTCTGAAGCTGGCTGGACCGCGCCAAGACATCAGGATTCCCAAAAATCATAGCTCCTAGCTTGGGTCGGTCCAAGCGCCCATCTTCCTGTAAGATAGCTGTGCCAAAGGTAGATAAAAGAGCTTGATAAAGCCGTTCCCCCGGCTCCTGAAGCTCATGCACCACTTGATCCGCATCAATGACTTGGTAGCCTTGCTGCCGCAAAAACTCTGTCACAGTTGACTTACCCGAGGCAATGCCGCCAGTGATACCGATAATTTTTGCCATGGCAGCTACCTCGCTTTCTGGCAGTGAGGACAGAGATGAGTACCGCGTCCACCCAGCTTAATTTTTTCAATCGGGCTGCCGCATCTAGCACAGGGTTGACCAGTCTTTCCATAGACCTGCAGAAAATCCTGCATCGTGCCATCTTCGCCCAAAGCATTGCGGTAGGTCCGAATGGTCGATCCTCTCTTTTCAATCCCCAGCTGCAAAACTTCTATAATCTGCTCACGCAGCCGTTTCACTTCAGCAGGCTTTAGACTAGCTGCAGGCCTGGCCGGATGAATCCACACCCGCCAAAGGGCCTCATCTACATAGATATTGCCCAGACCAACGACTAAGGTCTGCTCCAGCAAATAGGGTTTGATGGGCTTCTTGGACCGACTCAAAGCTGCGGCAAAAGGTGGCAAAAGAAAGTCCGCCTCTGTCGGCTCTGGACCAAG
The DNA here is from genome assembly GCF_902460355.1 of Streptococcus sp. Marseille-P6264. GTDB lineage: Bacteria > Bacillota > Bacilli > Lactobacillales > Streptococcaceae > Streptococcus. The sequence continues at coordinate 43,730 of NZ_CABPTO010000006.1, read as the reverse complement.
CTTTCTGTCAGCAAAATAAGGCTCCAGCTGGTCTTTTCTAAGCAGCTCCATGGTTCCAAATTTGCGGACATCCTCATAAACAAGCGTCCCACCATCCGTCATCTCGAAAAAGACATGAGCATGCTTGCGCTCAGGCACCGCATCAGGATAAAAAAGGTACTTGCCTTCCATTCGCAGATGGGAAACCAGCACTCCACCCGTCAGGTAAAAAAGCAAATACTTACCCCGACGGCCAATCTTTTCAATGGTCTGACCTGGCAAGTCATGGACAAAAGCATCCACTCCCGTTCCAATCATCTTGGCATAGCGGACCCGCACCTGCTCAATCGTCTTGCCAACAACCAGACACTCCAAACCGCGCCGAACCGTTTCCACTTCAGGTAATTCAGGCATGAAATCTTTATCCTTTCTTATCCAAATGTAACATGTAATGCACCGTTCGACTTATTTCTTCAAATCCCGCACTCTTGTGAAAAGCTTGACTGACTGCATTGTCCATATCACAATCTGAAGCTAGCTGAGATACTCCTTTTTCTGTCGCCCACGACTGTGCAAACTCTAGAAGCTGAGTAGCAATACCATTTCTTTGAAAAGCAGGTGCTACCGCTATGCCTTCAATATATGCGATAGGAAGTTGCTCTGCTCCTTCCACATACTCCGAACGCATAGATAAGCTGATCCAAGCAACGGCTTCTCCTTCTATGTAGTACAAAAATTCATTAGGAAATTTGCCTTCAGAAAATGCTGCTAGTAATTTCTTTTTCTCTGTCTTCCAAGCTAAATGAGCAAAGTAAGCCCAGTCAGCTAGATGAGATTTTTCGACCACTCGAATTTCCCCTACCATTACCTTTTTCAATCTTCTCTTCCTAGCAGGCGGCGAGCATAGATCGCCTGACCTGAATGCATAGCAGCATCGTCAATGATCGATACTAAGCGATTCCCACGCTTAACAGCTGGAGTCCAATTCTCATCAATAACATCGTCCAGACTGTCTTCATTCACCTCTGATAAATAAGCAATTGTTGCCGCAACCGCATCAGACAGATAACCTTTGAGCAACTCAATATCTGTCACCACAACTTTATGCGCTTCTTGAGGAGTGTGATGCCAATCTTCCGTATCATCTGGTAAATCCAAAGCAAATTTTTTCTTCCAACCTTTAGAAAACCAGACTGGATTAGTCTTTGCTAAATCAGCAATCTGAAAATCCAGCTCCCGCGCCGTATGCCAAGTCAACCAAGTCACAGACTTAATGGACGGAACTGTATCCGCAACCGGAAAAGCATTCGCTTCTTCCACAGATAAATTATCCAGCACCGATAAAAAACGCTCCTCGACTCGTTCCACGTTTTCTACTAAAAGATTTACAAATTCCATTGCCCTGCCTCCTTAAAAAATTAAACTAATCACTGATTATGGCAATCTCAACTCAATGTCCCATAGCAAAGCTATCCGAGAAATACTCATCCAGCATCAGGCGGTGTTTATCCGATACATTTTCCAGCTCTGCTATTTCTTCTTTAGAAAAAAAGCCTAAACGCAGTGTTTCCTCATTATGAAAATTGGAAATATCAACATTCTCCAGTGCCTGCAATTCATACAGAAAGACAACTGTCTGCACTTTGTCACCATTAGGATAAGTTTCAGCAAAATTAGTGTAGACATTCAGCAAGCGCTTGGCTTCAACAGCAATGCCTGTCTCTTCGTAAAATTCGCGCACGGCTGCTTGCAAAGAAGTCTCCTCGAGCTCCATAGCTCCACCAGGAATCGCCCATGTTTTCTTATCGCCTCGCAACTGCAGAAGCACACGACCCTCCTCGTCTGCCAGAATTCCACCAGCAAAATTCAGGATAACTCTATCATGCCCAACCTTGGAGCGAATATAGGAAATGTAGTCTTTATTCATTCAAGTTTCCTATCTACGATTCAATCAATAATCAAAAATGAAAAATTCTTGCTCTTTTAATATTCCTTCTCATTATAGCCAAAGTCCGCCAAGTCCAGCTTCTTGTCCCGCCAGTTTTTCTTGACCTTGACCCATGTTTCGAGGAAGACCTTGTCTCCCAGCATGAGCTCAATATCGCGGCGAGCCATGGAGCCGATTTTCTTGAGCATGGAACCACCTTTACCGATGATAATGCCTTTTTGGCTGTCTCGCTCGACCATGATCGTCGCTCGGATATGAACCTTGTCCGTCTCCTCGTCTCGCTTCATGCTATCAACAACTACCGCGACTGAATGGGGAATTTCTTCACGAGTCAGGTGTAGAACCTTTTCACGGATCATTTCTGAAACCAAGAAGCGCTCTGGATGGTCGGTAATCTGATCTTCTGGGAAATATTGGAAACCTTCCTCCAGATTTTCACTAAGGATATCAATCAGACGGGAAACATTATTGCCCTGCAGAGCCGAAATCGGAACGATTTCTTTAAAGTCCATCTGCTGACGGAAATCATCAATTTGCGCCAAGAGCTGATCCGGATGGACTTTATCAATCTTATTAACCACCAAAATAACTGGCACCTTAGCCGCTTTCAAGCGCTCGATAATCATGTCATCGCCCTTGCCACGCGGCTCATCAGCCGGCACCATGAAGAGAACGGTATCTACCTCACGCAGCGTGCTATAAGCCGCTTCCACCATAAAATCACCTAGAGCCGTCTTGGGCTTGTGGATTCCCGGAGTGTCGATAAAGACAATCTGCTCCTTATCCGTCGTGTAAATGCCCATAATCTTGTTGCGGGTCGTCTGAGCCTTGTCACTCATGATGGCAATTTTTTGCCCCATGACATGATTCAAAAAAGTTGATTTGCCGACATTTGGTCGACCTAAAATGGCTACAAAGCCTGATTTAAAAGTCATTCTTCTATTCCTTCTCTAAAAAATAATATCCCACAATTTTGGCAGAAAGATAATCAAACCTGTGATAACTGCAAAAACAGAAACCACCAAAACTGCACCAGCTGCCATATCCTTGGCATTCTTAGCCCGCATAGAAAAGTGATAGTCACTAGCTAGATCCACAACATTTTCAACGGCTGAATTCATGATTTCAAAAGCGATCACCAAAAAAATACTTAGCAGCAAGAAAAGCCACTCCGTCGCTGAAATCCGAAAAATCAAACCTGCAATGATGGCAGCTAAAGCCGAAAGAACATGGCTCCGCATATTCTTTTCTTCCTTAAAAGCTGTGAAAATCCCCGTCAGAGCGAACTCCAAACTCGATATGACATCTCGATTTTTCCACTTGCGCTTGTTATTGTTATTGTCTTGTAAGTCCATAAGCTGTCAAAATTTCTTCCTGTAAGCCAAACATTTCCGCTTCTTCTTCCGGCGTATAATGATCATAGCCGTTGATATGCAGAAAACCATGCACCGCCAAAAAGCCCATCTCCCGCTCAAAGCTGTGGCCATATTCTTCCGCCTGCTCCCGCGCCTTGTCCACAGAAATGAAGAGCTCGCCAATATAAGCATCAAAATCCTCCAGCATCTCAGCCAGCTCAGGATTGTCCGCCAAATCTTCCTCGTCAAAGGCAATATCCAGCTCCGGCTTGTATTCCAAGCTGATGACATCCGTCGGCCGATCGGTGTCTCGGTACTCCAAATTGAGCTCATGGCTGCGCTCATTGGTCACAAAGGTCACAGCCATTTCCTTATTTTCTTTGCCGGTTTTTTTAGCTGCAAACTCCAAGATTTCCTGAGTCTGCTTGATGATTTCTTGAGAAACCTGACCGGTTTCATCCACCATTTCGATATACATATTTTACCTGCCTTGCTAATATTACTTTTATTATACCATATTTGAGCGCCTATGAGGACTCAAGCACACATTTTGAACTAGGAGAAATCCTGATTTAAAACCAAAAAAGGCTGAGAAAATCTCAACCTCTTTATCTAGTGCTAATTGCCGGGATCGAACCGGCGACCTCATCCTTACCATGGATGCGCTCTGCCTACTGAGCTAAATCAGCATTACCTATCTACTATATCACGTAGATAGATACTTGTCAATATTCTTTCTCATTTTTTTGCAAAATATTGGTCCCTAGTCAGATAATAATGCACCCGCGTCACTATGCGCCCTTCCTCATGCTGGTCCAAGGCTGCGTACGGATCTTCGTGCGAAAAAATCATACCTGACTTTTGCATGACACGGCCAGATGCTGGATTATCCGCATCGTGCAGCGCTACAATTTTATTCATCCCGATTTCCTCAAAAGCCAGCTCAAGCACCGCCCGATTGGCCTCCGTCGTATAGCCCTGATTCCAGTATTTTTTATTGATAATATAACCGATAGCTGCCGTTTTCAAGTCCATGCGGATCTTATGCAGGTCAATCGTCCCGATAAAGTCGCCAGTCTCCTTCAGCTCGATGCCCCAGCGTCCCAAAGGATTAGCTAGGTAAAACAAGGCAATATTATTGCGGGTTTCTTCTAGATTTCTGTTGGTCACAAAGGTATAGCGAACATTTTCCTCGTCCGCAGCATATTCAAACATGGCTGGTGCGTCATCCAAAGTCACTGGACGCAAGATTAACCGTTCCGTCTCAATTCTGGAATGTTGGCTCAGTTTAACATAGATATTTTCCATCTCTTCCTCCTGATTTTTTTTATCAGAATAGCATAATTCCCTGCCTAAAACAATCCTTTTTTTCTTGCTTTTTGCGACAGTTTCCTTTAAAATGAAAACATCACAATAATTGACCTAGGTTCCTTTGTAGTCCTGTATTCGGAGATCCTAGCGTTAGAAAAAGGAGTAAGGCTCTATGTTAATCGGAATTCCAAGAGAAATTAAAAATAATGAAAATCGCGTTGCCCTGACGCCAGCTGGTGTGCACAGTCTTGTAGGAAAAGGTCATCAGGTGCTGATCGAGACAAATGCTGGACTTGGATCTGGCTTTGCAGATGCAGACTATGAAAAGCAAGGTGCAAAAATCGTTGCCACTGCTGCTGAAGCTTGGGCAGCTGAGTTGGTTGTTAAGGTTAAAGAACCGTTGGAAACTGAATATCAGTACTTGCGTGAGGACCTCCTACTCTTCACTTACCTGCACATGGCCGCTGCTCCCGAATTAGCCCAAGCTATGGTAACTGCTAAAACTACCGGGGTAGCCTACGAGACTGTACGTGACGGACAAGGACAACTACCACTCTTAGTACCTATGAGTGAGGTTGCTGGTCGTATGGCGGTTCAAATCGGAGCTCATTTCCTAACCAAGCAAACAGGCGGATCTGGCGTTCTCCTTGGTGGTGTACCAGGTGTGCCAAAAGGTAAAGTCACCATCATCGGAGGCGGTGTGGTAGGAACTCATGCAGCCCGTATCGCTCTGGGACTAGGTGCTCAAGTTACGATTCTCGATATTAGTGCCAAACGTCTATCTGTGCTAGAAGAAGTCTTTGGCAACCAAATTCAAACTCTCATGTCCAATCCATTTAACATCGAGGCAAGCGTCCGCGAAGCAGATGTCGTGATTGGAGCTGTGCTCATTCCTGGTGCTAAGGCTCCAAAACTGGTGACTGACGATATGGTGAAGCAAATGCGCCCTGGTTCTGTTATTGTTGACGTGGCCGTTGACCAAGGTGGCGTTATCGAGACTGCTGACCGCGTGACCACCCATGATGAGCCGGTTTATGAGAAACACGGTGTCCTCCACTATGCGGTAGCCAATATCCCTGGTGCCGTGGCCCGTACTTCTACTATTGCTCTGACCAATGTCACCCTTCCTTATATCGAAGCGCTGGCTGGCAAAGGATTCAGACAAGCTATTGCAGACGACGCTGGATTGCGTGAAGGTGTCACAACCTATCACGGCCATATCACTAGCCGACCAGTTGCAGAAGGCTTGAACCTCGATTACACTTCTATTGACGAACTTATCTAATCATTTTTCTCTTATATACAAAACCCGAAGGAACTTCTAGTCCTTCGGGTTTCATTTGTCTTAAATTTAAACTTAGTATCATGCTGCCATCCATTTCGACAGGATCAACATTGCTCCACATCTTTAATTATCAAGTCGGTTACTCTTTAATAGACATTTTAAAAAAAGTATATAACACTTGTGATTGCTAGCCCTGACTAGGCTCTTCTTTCTGGTAAAAGTTCATCCCAACCTCAGTATCCTCGACCAGAATATCATCAGTCTGGCCCAACAGCAGCAAAGCGATGTAAAAGTCACCAACACAGCCCGCTGCATGAATACTAGCTAGAGGCAAGTAGAGAGTTGAACTGAGCAAGCCCAGCATGGCCAATAAAGTCAGAAGCAAGCTAATCAAAACAAAGGGAGCCAAACCAATGACCAAGAAGTCCTTACGATTGTAAAAAGTTCCTGGACTAGTCGCGTAGGCCATCCCATTTTTAAAACCAAACTTGACCTTGGCCTTCCCTTTACCAAAAAACTTGAAGAAGAAACCGTGGATGTACTCATGGATGACGACAAGGATAAAGGCAAAAACTAAAAAATAGGCAAGATCTAGACCCGAAAAATCATAATGGTCTGCACGAAAAATTAGCTGGGTCAATTTCGCAAAAAGCATTGAGAAAGGAAAAATCAGTAAGAGCCCCGCTACATTTAGACCGATTACATATTTCTTTTCTTCCATAAAGTTGATTTTTTTAATAAGTTTCATAAAAGCTCCTCCATTATTTTCGACCTTTACTCAAGACATAGGTGCTTGCACTGATAAAAATAAGAAGCCAAATCACCAAATTAGAGAAATCTTCAATTTTGAATGAATAGTCTCCTGTTTCAAAGAAGTTGATAAATGGATTCATAAAAGTAAACCGCAGAATATGCTGTATTGTTTTATCAAAACTAGCAAATAGAGGTACGAAACTAATCAGCAACAGCGGAAATAAACTATAAACCTGAGCTTGAGATTGTGTCTTGGAAATACCACCAATAAAAAGATTGATTAAAAGGATAATAACAATAATGAAGAGATTGATCAAAAGATAGATAGGCCATTTGCCGGAGAGATCTACATGCAAATAATATGGGAAAAAAAGCAAGGCAAAGACTGTAAATAGGAAGGGATAAACCAACATGGATAAGAGGTATTCGCCAGAACGAACCCCGCTCAACATTAAGGTTTTTAAATTGCGCTTCTCCTTGTCCTCTGCCATCATAATAGACACCATGTAGCCGCCACTCATAGAAAAGGTCATAGGTAGGATCATCTTCAATAGTCCTTGACCTGCATTGCCATTCTTATTTAAAATCATATTGTACAAAAAGAGGAGGCCAAAGGGCAGCAAGACGGACATAAGCAAAGAAGAGTTTGTCAATAAAATCTGAGTACGCAGCCATGTGAGAGCTTTAATTTTTTTATACATCTAGTTTTTCTCCTGTTAATTGAATAAAGATTTCTTCTAATGTAGGTTCGCAAGAATGTACTGTAATAGCCAATTTTAGGTCTTTTGTAGCCAATTCTGAGAACGAAATTTGCTCGGTTTCTCCATTTTCATAGCTAATTTTAACTTTCTTGGCTGTGTTATATTTTTGAATAATAGCTTTCGGCTCGCCATATTCTACTAATACTCCCTTATTTAGCAAGGCCAGTCGATCACAAAGGGCGCTAGCTTCATGCATATCATGAGTCGTCAGAAAAATGGTTGTTCCCTTTTTCTTCAGCTCAAGCAAAAGCTCATGAATCACCTTGGAAGTACGAGGATCAAGCCCACTCGTTGGCTCATCCAAAAATAAGACCTCAGGATTATTTAAAAGAGCTCGAGCTAGAAACATCCGCTGCTTCATACCTGTCGAAAGCTTCTCTGCTACAATATTTTTGCTTTCTAACAAACCAACCTGCTCTAAAACTTCATCTATCCGCTCATTTTTTAAACCGTATAATTTCGCATATATCTGCAGGTTTTTATAGAGAGTCATCTTCTCATAAAAGCCACTTGTATCAGATACTAGGCCAATCTTCACCAAATCCTGAGCATTAATAGCATCTGAAGCTTTACCAAGGATTTTACTTTGACCATTGTCGGCATCAAGCTGGCCTGTCAGGATATTAATTAAGGTTGTTTTTCCCGACCCAGATGGTCCTAAAAATCCGAAAATTTCTCCTTGATCGATATGAAAATTAATCCGTTCTAAAGCTTTTTTATCTCCAAAACTTTTGGAAATATTCTCTACTTGAATCACTTGTGACATAAGACCTCTTCTCACTTTCTTACTTATAATAAGGTTTAACGATTTTGTACTGGCTGACAGTAACATAAAGATAGATGACCGATACCGCAATCCAAGCTAAAATCATATCCAGTTGGAATAGAAGATTTAGCGGTATCAGTCCAATATAGATACTAGGAAAGATAAAACTCACTAATTTCAGGTGAACTCCTTTTTAGCTGACAAACAGCCTATTTGAAATATCTCTTAACTGCTCGATAAGACTCAGCATTGATATAGACAAAAATAATGGTTAAGACAATCATGCCAGATACGACCTGCATCGGTGTTCCAACTCCAAGAATAAAGAGTAAGACATAGAGGCCTGGAATGAGGCGTTGATTGAGGTTGAAGAGCGTTAAAAAGCTTTGTTCATAATGAGCCTGCAACTCTCCTTCATCATAGGACAGCGCATAGTCCTTCATCTCCTCAATGGTTGGCATAGCAGATAATTTATATTGACGAACCTTCTGAGTGGTTTTCAATACAAGAATTTGACCTAAAATCAAAGCAAGAAACAGTGCAATATCATAAAATGGAATGTCAATCGTCATGTCTGACCCTAGTAGCGGACCTAGGTAGCTCACTCCTACAAAGAGGGTGAATAGAGTCAGAGCAGACGAAATATTATATAAAATCGTCGCATATTCTAGGGTTTTAAAAGTTTGACGATAGAGCTCATAGCTTTTATCATCATCTTCTTCTCTCTGGTAAGCCCCGTGAACTTTATGCGTCTGATAGAGCAAGAAAAAGGTTACGGGATAGAGAATAAATAAACTCGCTCGACCAATGTTCTTCAGCAGTTCAACATTTAAGACGGTCGGCCAAGAGAAATGCTCAAAATGAGCCATTATAAAGCCAATTACTCCTCCTAATATAACAGCAAGAATTAAGATGCCGATATTTCTCAATATTCTTTTCTTTGTTGACATTGTTTTCTCCTATTCTTAAATAAGCGCAGTCAGCCAAGCCATGACTTGGCTAATAAAGTCAGAGGCAGTTTCCAGTATTTCACGGCCAAATAAAGGTAAAATAATCAGCACTGTCATCAGAAAAATAAAGTGATTTCTGACTTTTTTGCTCATTTTATTCCACAAATAATCCTTTTGGAACCATCCTGCCAGATAGGCATAGCCCAAGGCTACAAAAATCCCTAGCTCAGTTGACGATAGCACTACAACTGCGAAAATCAGACGAATATAAGCTACTTTTATCCCAAAATAATCTGCCAAACCTGCGCAAACACCAGCAATTTTTGCTTGTTCTTCGTTAACTTTAAAGTTTTCCATAAATTCTTGCATTGTTTTTCTCCTTGTTTTACTTTCCGTCACTTGCGGAAAAGCACTAATATACTTACACAGCTTATCAGGATCAGCTCAAGTACTACCGTGATACAGAACTTGCTTACTAGTCTTCAAGACAAGATGGCTAGCATAAAATTTCTCCAGCAACTGATTACTCCTAACGGCCTACTCTTCCTCCACTAGGCGAAAGACATTTTCGACACTTTCGTTGAAAATCTGAGCAATTTTGAGAGCAATGACCACGGAGGGCGTGTATTCATCCCGCTCCAGCAAGCTAATCGTTTGCCGCGACACGCCGGCTTTCTTGGCCAAGTCAGTTTGATTCAGCCCGTCTCTGGCCCTCAGCTCTTTAAGTCGATTTTTCAGCTTCATGACAACACCTCTCAGTCTTCTTTCAGTTCAACAGACTTGATATCGTCAATACGCATGAGCTTAATTTTTGTTTGACCTTTTTTATTGGTCTTACTCAACTTAACCCAATCGTCATCGGCATCAACAATCATCCAGCCATCCGTTCCAAAAACTTCACCGATGATGATCGGTTTTTTCCCAATCATTTCTTTAAAAAAACGTGACATTTCTCCACTCCTTTCTTTACTTCTCTCTAAACGTTTCAACTTCCTTTTTACATTTTTCAATTCACTGGATGACATCAGCCACAAGCCAGAAAATATCGGAAGTAGACACCAAAACAGTATCTCCATTTGCCCCTCCTTTTATCTTTTCTTCTTAACTTAAATACATTGTAACAGATTCTTTTCTTTTTGACAAGTATATTTGTCAAAAAAATAAAGATTTTTGTCATAAAGACTTAGATCCTTTACAAATGTTTGAGAAAGATACCATGAAGGCTGTGCAGTTGGTAAATCCGAAATAACTTTCTGAAGGCATAAAAAAAGCCCCATATGAAACCAATGAAAAGCATCATTAGAAAGATTCATATGGAACGATCTTATTTGATAAAAAGAAACTTGCTATTTTTCCTTGTATAGCTCAAGGAAATCATGATAAGACTTTAAGAGATGATCTTGGTCATCAGATGAATAAGAACGATCTAGTTTGACGTTTGTATAGAGATCGGTTTCTCCTTCAGACGCTAGAAGTCTGATACTCGTTTCATAAGAATCTTCTCCAGTTACAACCAAACTCCAGCCGCTAGCAAGTTTTTCCTCTATATTTGGAAATTGCTGGCTTAGCTTCAACTTTTTGATCTGTAAAGTTTCTTCCCCTTGAATGAGGGTAAAGTTATGTGGACTGTTGAGTAAAACCAAGCCGTACTTCTCTAGTTTATCATCCAGATTACTAGCGCCATAGACAGGATACTTGTCACGGATACTCAGGGGCTTAAAATAATCTTTTAGATAAAAGGTCTGCCCGTTTTCAATATTGGTATAGAGAGTATAGATAGGATTCTCCTCATGAGCGTTCGAGTAGTCATTTTCTTGCTTACCACCCGGTAGATAGACTTCAAAAGCAAAATAATATTGCCCATCCTGAGGATCTTGATATAGCTGATGGCTAACCTTCCCTGGTATGGCTTGACTATGCAGGCTTTGAGCCAATTGGACTAAATCGTAATCTTTATACAACGCTTCAACTTGATTAAATAGCTTAATTTTTACATGGTTCTTATGTTTATTGTCCTTAGTAAACGCCTGATAACTGTCAAAGTGAAAGGATTGATCAGAGTAATTCATTTCTTGCTGTAAGATATACTTATCAGACAAGATAGCAGAGTTAGGATTTTTCACCATATAGATCTTGTCTTCAAGTTTTTCTATCTGAACAGCCTCATCTTTCGCTCTTGTAGCTTTCTTTTCTTGGGATGTTTGAGCCTGTCTTTGCTCAGACTGAATGGTCATTTTTTCCCTCTCAGAGACATAAAAAGCTAAAAATAAACCAAGTGTAAAAGCCAAGGTATAGCCAGCAACATTCAAAAAGATTTTATTTTGAAAGCATTTTTTTATTTTTATCACTATCTTCTGCACCTACTTTTCCTCCGGAACTTTTACTTGACGAAGCTGCCCATCGATAAGAACATATATAATCCGACCAGACTTGATCATTTCATCATGATTCAAGCTAGGTACATCATTTGTCTCAAACTGTAATGAATCAAGAAGTTGATGGCCATTTTGTACTAATATTTTGGTCTTCCCTACTGCAAGATTGCTGTTAGTCCCAGTCTGATTCACTGTCATTTGCCCCTCTTCAAGACTAAATATAGAGAAGATTTTGTACAAGATTCCTTGATCCACAATTCCCTTAACGATATTCATATCGGATTCATGTACATTGTTGTTTGGTTTATATTGAAGCCAGGTGATATAGCGTGTCTCTCTCGGTTTATTGATTTTAGAATCCTCAATCATCCTACTGTAATCACTTACAGATTTTGTACCTAATTTATAAGACATGGCTGTGTCGATACTAACTTGATCAAACCGCACATCCCTTATATAGGAATAATTGGACTCTATAAAACTTAGACTATTTATATGGTCATCTAGGTTGAAATTCTGGAGATAAACAGGTCCTTTTTTGAAATCAACGGTAACTATTTCCCCAGTATTGATATCAAAGCCGATAGGAATCATCCCTTCTATCGAATTAAGTTTGCCTTCTTCTTTTACTTTCTCCATGAAAAAATCATATGAAAGGGGAGTCGATAAATCTTTTGTCTGTTTCAAAGCTCGGTCTGCCTCGTAATCTTGTTTCTGTTGAGCAGACCAAAAGGGAGCTTCACCTGGATAATTGAAAAGATTAGCAAAATTTGAAACTTGTTGAGTTAGATCTTCTTTGTATTGAAACTGTGGATAGATCGTAAAACTACCTTTTTTAGCCATTTCAAAAATATGAGGATATTCTTGGTAGAGATTGATCAGTTCTCCTCCTTGATATGGTCGCATTGTGATAGTATCATCAGTATCAATAACGAAGCTCAGATTCTTCAAGCGCTCTGCAAAGACAGGATTGGCTCTGACAACCGATAATTCCCTATTACTCCTGCTAGTGATTTTTTCCTCAGATGAAGATCCTATAAGGCGAGTAATGCGACTTTCTAAGGTCTGTAAATCAATGATAAGAGAGAACTCTCGAGCATCTCCATCAATTTCTTCCAACCCTATTTCTAAATAGGGAGCCTTGGTTGGTGAGTCAAAAGCATCTATTTTCGCCGTACTGATGATCTTATATTTCTTCTTTTCTTTGAGAAGGATATCTCTTACATCAATCTTTCTCAGTGACTGAATCCCTTCATCCTCTTTGTAAATATCAATTTGATAAAAATACTCAGACTTCTCTTTATCATAAAATGCTTGCCCCTCAGAAGGATCCTGAGTTTTGGGAATGCGATAATTCTGAGCAATAATGTAGCCTTCCTTCTGCTGGACATCACCAAACATATCAATGGCCAAAGCAAAATTTCCGATCTTTTGAAAATCTCTTACTTGCCCATAGGCGATTTGATATTTGGACTGGCTCAGTCTAGCATCTTCCTCGTTCCTGGCTGTAAGATGAGGGACAAGAGATTGATAGTAGACATGATATGTCACAAAAGCGAATAGAAAGAAACTCGATATTTTCAGGATTTTTTTGAGACGTGCTTGATTCATATTTTTCCCTTATAAAACTATAATAATACCATTTTATCATACTTTTCTTTTGCTTATAGCAGGAAGTTTACAAAAAATGATATAATAGTCCATAATCTATCTAAAAGGAGAATAGGATGAAGAAGCTAGAGAATTTCTCTTGGCAAATGTGGCAGATTTATGCTTTGGCAACACTGGTCATTTTTCTTATCGCTGGTGCTTGTTCTTTCTTTTTCACAAAAGAAGCTGCTTATGTGGTCAAAGAAAGAACTTATGTCTATAAAGGAAAGAATCAGCGTTTAACAGATTATACAACTATTGGTGAGACCGAGCCAGAATTCCCTATGATTGCTCTTTCTTTTAAAGAGAGCGACGAGTGGAGTCCGTATGATTTTGCTGTTGGACGGAAATTTTTAGCATTTCAGGATTCAAAGCAGTATGTGGGAACACTGAAAGCAAAGGACAAGGAAGAATACTTCCGAATTCGTTATTATAAACTGGGTCAGGAGCAAGGGGATGGCCAAACGATTGATGTCTTGAAACTCGTTCAAGATATGGGTTATGTCACCATAGAAGGCAAGATGGATAATCTTATGTATTCTGATGGAAAAGATGAATATGCAAAAATTCGGATAAACGATAATGATGAAATCTATGTAAACCTAACCAGTAAAAAAGCAACAAAAAAACAGCCCAAAGAGGCGATTCATTTCGGATATGGAGGGCTCTACCGGGTACTTTCAAGTCCATCATTTATCACAGGGATATATAAGTATGATAGCGAAAATGTAACTACGGATTGGCCTACTTTGTTTAGTTACAAAAAGAACGATTACCAATCACGTATAACGGATAGTGATGCTGATGATAGTGATCGCAAACCAGAGGATAGCCTACTCCTCTCAATATTGAAAAAATACGGCTATATAGTAGTTTTAAAAGAAAACATGACCCTCAACGATAGCATCACCCTAACAAAAATGTTCTTCCCCGATGCCGGCTCTTTTTACTGGAGCATTAACAAAAAGTATACAAAGAGTGGCGAAGAAGAATTAATCCGTACGGAAGAAGAGTGCAAGCAAGTCATTAAGGAGGAAGCCATTGAAAAAGAATTTAAAGATTGATACGGACAAGAGAAAAAGTTTCATGGTGCTTATATGCTTTCTAGTGGTCTCGTCTTTGTTTTTCTACCGAAATCTAGAAGCTCATCTCAAAGGCTTTTACACCAATCGTAATTTTTGGGGAGAGATTAAGATAACTGGCTTTTCCTGGGCTGAAGAAAATTGGGGCATAGATGTCAATTATACCTATACTGAAAAAATTAAGGACAAAACCATCTCTGTCCCTGTAAAAAAATCGGTCCGCTTCAAACAATTAGTCATGCCTTATTACGACAAGATGGATATAGACAAGTGGAGGAACCCTATATATGATGAATCTATCAGAGTATATGCGCCAATTATTGAAAAAGCTTTAGAAATTAACCCCGAGCGAACTAAATTGGAACAATCTTTGACGAGAAAATTAAATCAGGCTTCACACCTAAAAGGGGGAACTGTTAAGCTGAGAAGCACTCTATCTAACCAAAATAGATTTGGTAAAGGTGAGCTCTGGTATAGCGATCGTATGGAAGATGCTGTTAGCAATAACCATTCTATTCTTGAAGAATTGTACGATTTGCCTTTAAATGATGCCTTATCACATAGCGCAGTTTATGTTCAAATTATCTTACCAGAAGAAAAATACAAGGAACATTTTTATCTAAGAGACCAAATCCAGCAGTTGCTAGGACAATTAAGCTTACCTGATGGAACCTATGTATTGGGAACGATTGATGAGAAAATCGATTATTATGTTGAGGTTAAGCAAGGAAAAATCATAGAAGGGAGATAGACATGTCAGACAATAAAGAGAGAAGGAAAGAAGGTTTCTCTTGGCAAATTGGATTATTGATTGTATTTTATCTGGTCATCCTTGGCCTACCCTTTTTAAACGATAGATCACATCCAATTTATATTTTTCAAAACGAGGATTCTATCTTTTGGGGCAAAGATTTTAGAAATTTGATTAATTCTTATTTTTTAACTTGTTTTACCTTATTTTCCATTTTGCCTGCCCTAGCTCTTTTATTCAAATCCATTTTGAAAAAGAGAGGCTATCCTTTTATAGCAAGCCTACAATCCTTCCTACTTTTCATAGCTAGTTTTATCTTCATGATGTATACCCTGTTTTCTATCACTATTCAAAGAGATATTTATAGGCTAGATTGGGGATTTTACTCTTGTCAAATCATTCTTCTAATTTATATTTTTAATGATTTGCGCTTTCTGAGAGCTAGAATTAAAAGTGAGACAGTGGACTAGATAGCAAGGTATGATTCCATAGGAGTCATACCTTTTAATTTTTCTTACGAGCTATAACTTGCATTCAGAAGCATAGTAAATTTTACTTTCTTTTTTAGCTATTACAATCAAGCTAAGTCCACTCGGATTTAGCTTTTTTGCGCGTACAAAAAGACCTACCCCAGTGGATAGATCTTTATTTTCTTACAATTTACCTGCTACTGCATCCAACAAGTCTTGGATTTTCGCTTGGTTGCTTCCTCCTGCCATGGCCATGTCTGGTTTACCACCACCACGTCCATCAACGATTGGAGCCAATTCTTTGACCAAGTTACCTGCGTGGATATCTTTTATCTTGCTAGCTACAAGGACATTGACCTTGTCACCGATAGCTGCCACTAGGACAAGAAGGTCAGAGTAATCTTTTTGTTTCCAGTTATCTGCAAAGGTACGAAGGGCACCTGCGTCAGATACAGAAACTTGGCTCGCAATATAACGGTAGCCATTGACTTCCTTCACATCCTTGAAGACATCGCCAGCAGCTGCGGCTGCGGCTTTTTCTTTCAATTCTGCATTTTCTTTTTGGAGTTGACGAAGTTGCTCTTGAAGGCCTTCAACTTTATGAGGTACTTCCTTGAGTTGAGGTGCTTTCAAGGTAGCTGCGACAGCTTTAAGGGCGTCTTCTTGCTCACGGTAGGCTTCAAAGGCTTCCTTACCAGTCACGGCCAAGATACGGCGAGTTCCTGATCCGATCCCTTCTTCTTTGACAATCTTGAAGAGGCCAATCTCAGAAGTGTTGCCAACGTGCGTACCACCACAAAGCTCAACTGAGTAATCGCCGATAGTCACAACACGAACTTCCTTGCCGTATTTCTCACCAAAGAGGGCCATAGCTCCCATTTCTTTAGCAGTGTCAATGTCCGTTTCAATCGTTTTAACCGCAATTGCTTCCCAGATTTTCTCATTGACTTGTTGTTCAATGGCACGCAATTCTTCTGGAGTTACAGCTTGGAAGTGAGTGAAGTCAAAGCGAAGGAATTCTACTTCGTTAAGAGAACCTGCTTGTGTCGCATGATTTCCAAGGATATTGTGAAGGGCAGCGTGAAGCAAGTGGGTCGCTGTGTGATTTTTCATGACACGAAGACGACGATTGCTGTCGATGCTAAGTGTATATTCTTGGTTCAAGGCAAGCGGAGCATGGACTTCAACTGTATGAAGTGGCTGTCCGTTTGGTGCTTTTTGAACATCTGTTACAGTAGCCACGACGTTTCCAGCAGCATCCAAGATTTGTCCGTGGTCAGCTACCTGTCCACCCATCTCAGCGTAGAATGGAGTCTCTGCAAAGATCAGAGAAGCAGTTCCTTCAGAGACAGCTTCTACTTCAGCATTGTCCGCTACGATAGCCACCAGTTTAGAAGGCAATTGACTGGCATTGTAGTTAAAGACGCTCTCAACAGTGATGTTTTGAAGGGTTTCATTTTGCATCCCCATTGAGCCACCCTTAACAGCTGATGCACGCGCACGTTCTTGCTGTTCTTTCATGGCTGCTTCAAAACCTTCACGGTCTACAGTCATCCCAGCTTCTTCTGCGATTTCTTCTGTCAATTCCACTGGAAATCCATAAGTATCATAAAGTTTGAAGACATCTGAACCAGCAATCACTGATTGACCTTTTTCTTTCAAGTCTGCTACGATACCTTGGGCAAAGTGTTGACCTGAGTGAAGGGTACGAGCAAATGACTCTTCTTCGCTCTTAACGATTTTCTCGATAAAGTCACGTTTTTCAAGCACTTCTGGGTAGTAGCTTTCCATGATTTTTCCAACTGTTGGAACGAGTTTATAGAGGAAAGGTTCGTTGATGCCCAATTTTTGACCATGCATAGAAGCACGGCGAAGCAGACGACGAAGGACATAACCACGGCCTTCATTTCCTGGAAGAGCACCATCACCGATTGCAAATGAAAGGGAACGGATATGGTCAGCGATGACCTTGAAGCTCATGTTGTCGCCATCTTGGTCGTAGACCTTACCTGACAATTTCTCCACTTCACGGATAATCGGCATGAAAAGGTCTGTCTCAAAGTTTGTTTTAGCTCCTTGGATAACCGCCACCAAACGCTCCAAACCAGCGCCCGTATCAATGTTCTTGTGTGGCAATTCCTTGTACTCGCTACGAGGTACAGCTGGGTCTGCATTAAATTGTGACAAAACGATATTCCAGATTTCGATGTAACGGTCGTTTTCGATATCTTCAGCAAGAAGACGAAGACCGATATTTTCTGGGTCAAATGCTTCTCCACGGTCAAAGAAAATTTCTGTATCTGGTCCAGAAGGTCCCGCACCGATTTCCCAGAAGTTGTCTTCGATTGGAATCAAGTGACTTGGGTCCACTCCTACTTCAATCCAGCGGTTGTAAGAATCTTTATCGTCTGGATAGTAGGTCATGTAGAGTTTTTCAGCTGGGAAGTCAAACCACTCAGGGCTTGTCAAGAGTTCATAAGCCCAAGTAATAGCTTCATCACGGAAGTAATCCCCGATAGAGAAGTTCCCCAACATCTCAAACATGGTATGGTGACGAGCAGTTTTTCCGACATTTTCAATGTCGTTGGTCCGAATGGCTTTTTGCGCATTGGTAATACGAGGATTTTCAGGGATAATGGTCCCGTCAAAATATTTCTTAAGAGTGGCTACCCCTGAGTTGATCCACAAAAGAGTCGGGTCGTTTACAGGAACCAAGCTAACTGATGGTTCTACAGAGTGGCCTTTGCTTGCCCAGAAATCCAGCCACATTTGGCGAATTTGAGCACTTGACATTTGTTTCATTTTATTTTTCTCCTTAAATCTTTTTAATGTTTTTTATGATGAACTTTCCAGCATTTCCACATAGTCAATGGCGACGCAGAGGGAAATAACCAAATCTGAGTAAGCCTCATCATAGACACTCACCTGATAAGTGGAGGTCAGATGGAAAAGTTCCTTGGTGATCTCTGCCACGACTTGATTGCGATCATCTATTAATTTAAAATTTAAATCCCAGATATTGCCCTCGATACGAAGCCCCAGATTATCAAACTCATACTTATCTCGCCAGAAGGTCAACTTCTTACGAATAACGAAATTTGAACCGTTTCGTAACTGGATATTAAAGCGAGGAAGCAAAGTGAAAAATTCTTTGCTGATTTCACTGACTTGCTCACCATAGGCGTCATAGATTGTAAAGGTCTTGGGAATCTGGAAAAATGACCCTTCCACCTGATAAGCTACATTGCCTCGATCATCCTTGATATCAAAACGTTCACCGCCTAGGCGAAATTTTTGTTTGACAAGATAGGTCTTCATCGCTTTACCTCCAGAGTCAAGATAAAAGACAAGTTCCTTGTCTGAAGGGCGAAAAACCGCGGTACCACCTTCATTCAATGAACTTGTCATTCTCATTAGCTATTTAGTTTGAAACATGAGTAGCATGATTTTTCCTCTCACATGGCTCGCAGCACCGCCAATTCTCTGAGCTGAGATCTAGAAAATCAATTCTCAATAGTTTTATTATACTGACTTCTTGACTTTTCGTCAAGCTTATTCTGCTGCAGGAGCTGGTTTTTCTTCAGTATGAGCAGCTTCTGACTTGCTTTCTTCTGAGCTTGAAGCCTCAGATTTTGCTTCTTCCGAGCTAGAAGATTGTGATTTCTTTTCTTCTGAACTAGAAGACTGAGACTTGCTTTCTTCTTTAGACGATGAGCTAGAAGTATCTCCTTCTACATATTGGGCAAAGACATTTTGGAAAGCTGGATCCTTCACTTTCAGATTCGCTTCCTTCAATTCTTTAGAAATGACTGAACGAATAAAGCTTGCATCGTTTTGTTTTTGAGTCAGGATTCCCTCTTTTAGTTGCTTCTTGTAATCGGTCCATTTTGCAGATTTTTGAGTCTTCTTCACCAATTTAACAATGTAGTAACTTGCTGAATAATTCTGTCTACCTCTTACAGTGATCACATCAGAGACACCATTTTCTTCTAAGGCAAAAGTAGCTTTTTTAACGGCATCTGGAATCGTTGTAGAGGTTGAGTCGAATTTCACCTCGCCGCCCTTATCTTTGGTGTCCTTGTCGGTTGAGTTTTCCTTG
Source organism: Streptococcus sp. Marseille-P6264 (assembly GCF_902460355.1). Classification (GTDB taxonomy): domain Bacteria; phylum Bacillota; class Bacilli; order Lactobacillales; family Streptococcaceae; genus Streptococcus. Next base: position 24,195 of record NZ_CABPTO010000006.1, on the reverse strand, counting down.
GCCAACTGACCAAAGTCTGCTCCCTCAGCCTTAGCTTTTTCAAGCACTTCCTTAGCCTTTTCTTCACTGTCCACCTTGATAATTTGAGCCGTTACTTCTGGGGTATACGTTTCAAAGAAAGCCTTGTAGTTGTCATCTGTCAACTCTTTTTCAGCTGCTTTCTTAACAGCGTATTCAACTAATTTATTTGCGCGGATCTGGTCTCTGTATGCCTCTTCTGTCATTCCGCTTTGAGCAAGAACATTTTGGAAGGCAGAACCATAAGCGGATTTCATTTTTTCAAAGGCTTCTTCAACCTCTTTATCCGTCACTTTTTTGCCATACTTTTCTTCAAAAACTTGCTTAATGGCCATTTGAAGCAAAACTTGCTGAGAGGCACCATTATTTTTTACTTGATCGTAAAATTCATTAACGGTGATTGTCTCACCTTTCATTGTCACAATATCTTTATCTTTTGCTGTTTGTGAACATGCTGCTAAAGCCACTACAGAAAAGAGAGTTACTGCTCCTGTAAGGATTTTTTTCTTCATTATTTTATCTACTCCTTCAATAAATTCACTTTGTCTATTGTACCACAAATCTAACTTGATATCTTAATTTTTCCTAAAAATTTTTGGAAATTAAGAAAAAATCAAAGATGTCATTTTTTTCTAATCATAAGCAGTCCATCTCCCAGGGGAAGCAGACTCGCAGTCAAATCTGAACTGTCCAAAGTTGCGTCAAAAAGACTATGCAAACCACGGTAAATAGCCCGCTGGCCACGCTTAATTTCCTCAAAAGGTTTGGCAACATCTCCACCTTGGAAAACATCATCAATGAGAACCAGACCACCAGGATTGAGGCGCTTGAGGACTTTGGGCAGAAAGACCACATACTTAGACTTGGCAGAGTCCATAAAGACAAGGTCGTAAGAATCCTCCAGTGTCTCAAGCAAATCCATTGCGTCACCTTCCAGTAAGGTAATCTGCTGGCGGCTATCATACTTAGCAAAATTAGCCTTGGCCAACTCAATCATCTCTGGATTGCGGTCAATGGTCGTAATCTGAGCCTGAGGCGCATGTTCCGCCATCAAAAGGGCCGAAAAACCGATAGCCGTCCCGATCTCTAAAATCTTCTCTGGCTGCAGGCTTTCGAGTAGCAGGCGGAAATAAGCCACTGTCTCATGGGGAATCACGGGTACATTTTCAGCTCTGGCAAAATCCTCTAGTTCCTTGAGTCCACCAGTGACCGGCTGGAGACGCTGTCTCATAAAGTCTACAATTTCTTCTTTGACCACTGGCCGACGCATATTGGGATTGGAGTTTTGATTATAAGTCTCGACCATCTTATGCCAGTCCCAACTTCTCTACCAAGGCCTCGAATTCGTCTAGACGACGCTCAAAGACAGCAAAAGCAGCATTTAGGTAGTCTTCTTTTTCCATATCCACACCTGCTTTTTTGATGACATTGAGTGGATAGTCAGAGTTCCCAGCTTTCAGATAATCCAGATACTTGTCCTTGTCTTCTTGACTACCATGGACAATCTTTTCAGCCAAGGCAGAAGCCGCTGAAAATCCTGTCGAATATTGGAAAACATAGTAATCGTAGTAGAAATGCGGAATCCGAGCCCATTCGTATTGAATCTGCGGGTTGTCTTCTTTTTTCAGTCCATAGTATTTCTCGTTCAAGTCAGCGTAAAGTTCATTGAGAAACTCGCTGGTCAAAACTTGACCTTCTTGGTCAGCCTTGTGGATCGCATGCTCAAACTCTGCGAACTGGGTTTGACGGAATACCGTACCTCTAAAGCCATCCAAGAAGTGGTTGAGAATCGCAAATCGCGTAGCGTCGTCTTCTACTTCTTCCAAGAGCTTCTCTGTCAGGATGTTTTCATTAGTCGTCGAAGCAATCTCAGCTAAGAAGATAGAGTAGTCTCCGTAAACATAAGGCTGGGTCTCACGTGTATAGCTAGAGTGCATACTGTGACCCGTCTCGTGCACCAAGGTAAAAAGATTGTCTAGCGTGTCCTGCCAGTTAAGCAACATAAAGGCGTTGGTATCGTAAGAACCGCCTGAGTATGCTCCTGAGCGCTTGCCTTGATTTTCATAAACATCAATCCAGCGCTCTGAGAAAGCTGTCTTCACTCGGCTCAAATAATCCTCACCCAGAATAGCCAGAACTTCCTCAGACTTAGCCAAGGCTTCCTCATAAGTGAACTTGTAGTCTGTCTCTGACAAAGGTGTATACATATCATACATCTTCAAGTCAGAAATGCCTAAAATCTTCGCTCGCAAAGCGATATAACGCTGCAAAAGAGGCAAATGCTTATTGACAGCTGAAACTAGGCTATCATAAACACTTTCTGGAATAAAGTCAGCTGATAAAGCCGCTTCGCGGGCAGATGAAAACTTGCGGACTTTCGCATTGTAATTGTGAACCTTGACATTGGTCTGCAAAGTCTTAGCATAGGTGTGCTGATACTGCTCGTAGACGCTGTAGAGAGCCTCATAAGCTTCCTTACGGACTTCTCGATTCTTAGACTCGACCAAGGTGATATAGTTGCCGTGGCTAAGCTGAACTTCATTTCCATCTTCGTCATGCACCATTGGAAAAACAATATCTGCATTATCCAAAATAGCAAAGGTTTCGCCCGCTGCCCCAAAGATTTCCCCAGCACCGGCCAATAGCTCCTCTTCGCGCTGGGTCAGGATGTGGGCTTTCTTTTTCAAAAGCTTGTCAAAATAATGTTGGTAAAGTTGCAAACCTGGCTGCTCAGCCAAGAAAGCTTGGTACTGCTCTTCTGTAATCGCCATAAACTCAGGCTCATAGAAGGCAAAGCTTTGACCGAATTCACTATAAAGAGTCATCCCCTTAGCCTGATATTCTTGATACTTGGCCACGCGAGTATCCTGGTCGTTCTTCATATGAGCATAGGAATAAAGTTTCTCAATACGGCGCATCAAGTCCAACTGCACTTCAGTCGTTTTTAAGAGACTATCAGCCGAATCCAGCAAATGCCCAGCCAAACTAGCTGCCTTCTTCACTTCTTCTGAAACCTGCGCCAACTCCGCTTCAAAGGCTTCATCTGTTGGGAAAATTGTTGTCAAATCCCAAGTATATTTTTCTTCAATTTCATTTCTTTGTTTTGCCATAGAAATTTCCTCCATCCCTTCTATTCTATCATAAAAGTGGGGGAAATCCTCGCATAAAATACTGGTGGATAGATAATTTGAAGCTGCTTATTTTTTTCAGCCTGATAATAGCGATGAAAGTGCTGGTAATAGGACGTCAAGTCTCTTGTTATTTGGCAAAAGGAGCTGGCTTGGACAGGCCGAACCTGCGGATAAAAATCCTCGGTTGACTTGGTCAGAAGATTGTCTCCTTTTTGATAGAGCTGAGCTTGGAGCCTCATCCAGCGAGGCTGCTGGTAATAAAGCTGCTGACGAACATAGCGACAAATTTCAGGATCCTGCCGAGCCAGATAACTTTCTAGCCCTTGCTTCTGAAAGGGGCTGCGCAAGACGGATAAAAGGCAGCCTTGGCCAAAAGAAAAGGATTTGACCTTGTACTGAGCTCGTCCATGTAAGTCCTCGTGAATGAGATATTTAAGCCGAAGCTCCTGCTTTCTCTCATCCAATTCCCAAAGATGAAAGCCCATATTTTGACTGAAATAAAGAAAGTCCTTTTGCAGTCTCGTCAACGACTGTCTTAGCCATAATTTCTTGCCCAAGAGCCAGAGGACCTGATAGCCATGCTGGCGATAGGACAGGGTTCGTTCTTCAAGTCTTTCCTGACTGAGTGGACTGCATTGGACCTCCAGGGCTATACGACCGTCCAACAAAAGATCAGCAATCTGCTTTATCTCAGGCAAAAAGGCCTCCACCTGAACCTCTTGGCTTTGCTTCCCCCAGATATAAAGTCCAGCTTTCAGGTTCAAATGCTCCGCACTTTCATTTTCCGCATAAAACGAACAATTTTCAAGAGAAATATGAGCAAAATGCGGTCGCATGACCCTTCCTTTTTTGAAGCGAACCGCTCCCGAACAGGCCGGACAAAAGAGTTGTTCGCCTAGAGACGGCTGATTTTCCATGGCATTCAGCAAAATCCCCTCTTCATTTTTCGCAAGCAACATGAGTATTTCCCTTCCAAAACAATGTCTTTTATATCTTTATTCGTAATTAAAAAGCCAAAGTGAGAACTTGTGAACATAGAACAAAGAAACCACTTCCTACTTTCTTGCTAATTTCCCCAAAGAAAAACGAGCTGAAAAAATTCCAGACTCGTTTTTCCTTATCCAAATAAATTCTGATTCTTCTTTTCAGGAACTTTCAAAAAGAGGGCAAGCAAGAGTACTAGGCCGATAATGGCTGTCAACATAAGATTCATCCTATCATAGCCCAAGTGATCCAAGATAGACCCTGACATATTCTGAATGAAAATCGTGCCCAAATTTCTCCCTGTCTGGAGCAGCGCAAAGGCTGTCACCAAATATTTTTCATCTACCAGATTTGCTACGATGCGCAGACTAAGCATGGTCAGTACCATACCAGAAGCATGTTTAGAAAGCAGGGTGACTGCAATTTTCGAGCATAAGCCAAAGTTCACAGCATAAACCGCATACTGGAGGAGCATCATGCCCAAGCAAATATAGAGCAACTTTTTGACAGAGATTTTATCCATGAAAAGGTAGGAATAAAAGATTAAAGGCGCCTCGCACAGTACAGAGACAGCCACAACAGTTGTTGCCCAATCAACACTCAAACCGCTGGATTCTAGCATGGAGGGAATATAAGTGTGACCTGTATTTCCCACACCAGAGTAAAGGGCAACAAGAAAAAGATAAAAAAGATAGGTTCTGTTTTTAAGAATGGCTGAAAAGAGCGAATTTCCTCGTTTTTCAGTCTTTTTAGTTAATTTATCCCGCTTGGGATTCATGCCAAGAACCCCTATAATACTCAGCAGCATAGTCCCGATAAAGACCAGATAGATGGCCTGGGGAGAAATATTCTTATAAATCAAACCTGCCAGCTGTGAACCGACGGCGTAACCGATCGTTCCCCAAATTCGGATTTTCCCATATTTATAAGGACTTTGGGTTGCCAGTACATCCATCACGGTACCCACCCCATTGATGAGCATCAAGACAAAACTGTACCAGATGGCTAAAAGCCATAGATTATCAGCCTCCATGAAAAAGATGTCTCCCATAATAATCAGGAAAAAACTGATAAGCGAAACCCTCTTGATACCAAGTGTATCAGTTAACAGCCCCATGATTGGCTGAGCCAGCATGGAAGAAAAGAAAGAAGCTGATACGACGATAGATACTTGACCAGCCGTGTACCCCTTATCCAGCATATAAACGGATATCAAGGTCGAAAACAATGAATTGGACAGAAAATAAAAATTATACATCAAAAAATAAGCCAAATAGCTATTAGAAAACTTTTTTCCCATCATCAAAACCTCTCCAAAAATAGAATAAAACCCAGTTTTTAGGAACTGAGCTTTATTTCAGCTTGCAAGCTAAATGCAATCATTTATTTATTTTTTTCTAGCTTTTGCTTTAGCTTTTCTCGATTTCCGATTCTCAATATAGAAAATCAGGATAATAATGACAATTGGCAAGGCAATTAACCAGCGGTTGCTTAGCAAGTCACTGTACCAAGTTTTATTATTTTCTTTCTTAGTTACTTCTTCTTTGGCAGACTGGGTAACAGAAGCATCTACTTCCTCCACTTTCATCTCATCAGAGATCTTTGGAGAGAGCGTGTACAGATCATTTCCAGCCTTCAAGACACCATTCTCAACTACAGGCTTTGCCTTCGCATCTTTTTTGATTGTCGCATAAAAATCTTCTGGCAGATTGTAAGTTTTTCCATTAATCTCCTGCTTCCCTTTAGAGAACAGTTTCTTGTACTCGTAGTCAGCATAAGATTTTTCGATCAAGGCATTTCCAAATGGATGACGGTAATATTCACCGTCTTGGTCAGACCAGTCGCCAACGCCCATGATAACGCCAATCACGCGCTGATTTCCACGCTTGACAGTTGCAATGTAGTTGAAGGCACCATTTGGGCTTGAGCCCGTCTTCAGACCATCTACTCCCTCTAGAGCATAGCGAGCACCCGGCAATGAGTAATTATAAGTCTCAAATGTTTCTTCATAAGGTGTGCCAGCCTTGACAGTTACTTTAGCCTGATTGGTATAGTTTAAAATATCTGGATAGTTTTTTACAAAATTATAAGCTAAAATCCCTAAATCACGCGCAGTTGTTTGGTTGCTAGCGTAGTTATTATATCTCTGAGGAGTATAGTAACCTTTAAAGGAAACTGCTGCAGCACCACTGGCATTAAACCATTTGGTATTGGTCATGCCCAGTTCCTGCGCTTTCGCGTTCATCTTATCCAAGAAAGCATCAGGATCATTATCTGATAGGTAATTTGCCAGCATCACTGTTGTTGCGTTAGAAGAGGGCACAACTGTCATGGTAATCAGCTCAGAAACAGTATAATTAACCCCAGCTACGATTTTATTGTTGGAAATTTCATAAATTTCCGCAATAGCTTGATCTTGCGGCGTCGCTTTAATTACCGTATCTAAACTGAGTTTTCCCTCTTTAATGGCTTCAAAAACCAAGTACAAGGTCATGATCTTACTCATGCTGGCTGGATCGCGAATTTCATCAATGTTATCCTGCCACAGGATATCTCCCGTATTTCCGTCAATCATCAAAGATGACTTAGGACGATTGATTGCTTGTACATTTTCATTGGGATACATTTTTCGTGCCATATCTACCAATTCATCTGCCGCAGCAGAAAGCGGTGATAGAAAGGCAGACAAAATCAATCCAAACACCAAAAACTTCTTCTTCACATTTATCCTCCAAAAAATCATTCCTAACTAGTATATCATATTTTTAATCAGGTTTTTGATAAATATAAAAAATCCTACCTAAAAATTAGATAGGAAATAGATTATTAGGCTTCTAATGAACTCAAAGCTTCCTTGTCAGCAATAATCACGACATCTTCATGGCCTTGAAGGGCGCTAGCTGGCAAAGCTTCTGTCACCTCACCTCGAACTGTTCCTGCGATGGCTTGAGCTTTAGAAGCGCCATAGGCAAATAGAATGATTGATTTTGCATCTAAGATATTCCGAATACCCATTGAGATAGCTTGGGTTGGTACGTCCTCAATCTTCTCAAAGAAGCGAGCGTTCGCTTCGATAGTTGACTGCTCCAAATCGACGATATGGACAGTGCTATCAAAACTAGTTCCTGGCTCATTAAAGCCAATATGACCATTGGTGCCAATTCCCAAAATTTGCAAATCTACTGGGTGGTCAGCCAAGACTTGGTTGTAGCGTTTCACTTCTGTTTCCGCATCTTCTGCTGCACCATTTGGCAAAAAGCTTTCTTTAAAAGGCTTTTTATTAAACAGCTGCTCATTCATAAAGTAACGATAAGACTGAGGATTATCTTCTGAAAGTCCAACATACTCATCCAAGTTTACACTGGTCAGCTCTGACAAATCTAGGTCACTAGCAATGATTTGCTTATAAAACTCAATCGGGCTGCTTCCTGTCGCTAAGCCCAGTGTTTTAGCCCCTTGAGCCAACTTCTCCTTCAAGATTTCTAAAGCTACCTTTGCGCCTTCTACTTGATTCTCAACACGAATAACTTTCATTCTGTTCTCCTATTTTTCTTGATTGATTCCTTATTTTATTATATGGTATAGACCAATTTTTGTCAAGTAGATTCTGCTCAATTTTTCAAATTTTACTGAAGGACTTAGCGTCAAATCGTGGTATAATAAAAGAATGCTATTACCAATGCTTATAATCTTTTTACTAGAAATTGCCCTTTTTACCTCTGGGCTTTTCTTAAAAAAACATCTCGGTTGGCAACTAATTTTTTTATGCCTGGGAACTTTCTTTATCAGTATTCCCTTTTTGCTTGCCGCCTACTATATTTGGATCATGAGAACTATTTAAGGAGATAGAATGAATACTGCTGATTTTGATTTTCACTTGCCGGAAGAACTGATTGCTCAAACTCCTCTGGAGAAGCGAGACTCTTCTCGCCTGCTCATTGTAGACCGGGAAACTGGCCAGTTTAGTGACCAACATTTTGACAATATTATTGACCAACTTGAGCCAGGTGATGCCTTGGTTATGAATAACACCCGTGTCCTGCCAGCCCGCCTTTATGGAACCAAGCCTGAAACTGGTGGTCATATCGAACTCCTACTCTTGAAAAATACACAAGGAGACTTCTGGGAAGTCCTAGCCAAGCCGGCCAAACGTCTAAGAGTCGGAGCGCGTGTTTCTTTCGGCGATGGTCGTTTGACTGCCACTGTTACAGAAGAGCTGGAGCACGGTGGACGGATCGTTTGCTTTGATTATCAGGGCATTTTCCTAGAAGTTCTAGAAAGTTTGGGTGAAATGCCCCTGCCACCCTATATCCACGAGAAGCTAGAAGACCGTGAACGCTACCAGACAGTCTATGCCAAAGAAAACGGCTCTGCTGCCGCTCCTACCGCTGGCCTCCATTTCACAGAGGAATTGCTGGATAAAATTGCGGAAAAAGGCGTTAAACTCGTCTACCTGACGCTGCATGTCGGACTCGGAACCTTCCGTCCTGTATCAGTTGACAATCTGGAAGAGCATGAGATGCATTCCGAATTTTATAGCTTGTCTGAAGAAGCAGCTGAAACCCTGCGTCAAGTCAAGGCAAACGGCCACCGCATCATTGCTGTCGGCACCACGTCCATTCGTACTTTAGAAACAATCGGCAGCAAATTCGATGGTCAAATCCAAGCCGACTCTGGCTGGACCAATATCTTTATCAAGCCAGGCTATCAGTGGAAGATTGTCGATGCCTTTTCGACCAACTTCCATTTGCCAAAATCAACCCTTGTCATGCTAGTATCAGCTTTTGCTGGACGCCAACTGACACTGCAAGCCTATGAGCATGCTATCGCTGAGCGCTACCGCTTCTTTAGCTTTGGCGACGCTATGTTTATCAAATAATACAGGTGAATCTATGAATAAAATCGAAAGTAGGCATCGCCTCATCCGCTCCCTTATCATGGAAAAAAGAGTCCATACCCAGCAGGAACTCCAAGAACTACTGGAAGCAAATGGCGTCATTGTAACCCAGTCTACCCTTTCTCGTGACATGAAAACTCTCAATCTAGTCAAGGTGACTGAAAACGACAGATCTTACTATGTCATTAACAGCATCGCCCCTTCTCGTTGGGAGAAAAGGCTGCGCTTCTATATGGAAGATGCCCTAGTCATGCTCCGCCCCGTTCAGCATCAAGTCGTCATGAAAACCTTACCCGGACTAGCCCAATCCTTTGGTGCCATTTTAGACGCTCTAGAGTTGCCCCAGATTGTTGCTACCGTCTGTGGAGACGATGTCTGCCTGATCATCTGCGAAGATAATCAAGCTGCTATCGAATGCTTTGATAAACTCAAAGAATTTGCCCCCCCATTTTTCTTTAGTAAATGACAAAAGAGTTGGAAAATCCAACTCTTTTCATTTTGATTCACAGTTTTTACTTGGAAAAATCAGCAAAACTGATATCTATCCTAGCAATTTTACTCTCCTGCCAAGCGGTAAATGGTCTCAGCATAGATATCCATCGCACGATAGAGATCATCTAAAGATGCTCTTTCATTGGCTTGATGTTCCGTCTGCTCTACTCCTGGGAAAAGAGCGCCAAAGGCCACACAATTTGGCATCGTCCGAGCAAAGGTTGCCCCACCAGAGGACATAGCTGGACTAGTATCGCCAGTCTTTTCTTGATAGATAGCCATCAGGGTGCTGACCAGTTCGCTGTCCTTAGGTACATAAAGCGGAGCCAGATAGTCAAACTCTTCATAGTCCAGCTGGTAGCGCCCAGCAATATCCGCTAGTTGTGCCACTAACTGATCTTTATCCGCTAAGACAGGAATCCGAATATCAATACGGATTTCAGACCTTTCTGAGTTCAGTGTCAGACCTGCAATGTTAAAGGATAGTCTGCCAGACGGTTCATCTGAAATGTCACCAAATAAACGGCAACCAGTCGCATCTTCTCCCACCGCTTCTGCAATAAAAGCCAGAGCAGGATGAGCTTGTAAAGGCTGCAAAACTGTCGCCAGCCGAACAATAGCATTGATACCTTCAGCTGCATCCTTAGCATGCTTAGGTAGACCGAGAACAGTGACTTGCTGGTCATTTTGCTCGTAGTCAAAAGAAGCTGCTTGCAAACCTGCAACGACCTGCTTCAAAAGTTCTCCTTGATAGCTAGCCTTGCCAGGCACAACATTAAAGGCCTCTCCTGCTTCTAGCTCTAGCTGTTCTGAACCAGGACCATGCAGCTTGACCTGTAAGAGGCCTTTTTCAGCATAGGTCAGAGGGAAGGAAGAATCTGGTGCAAAGCCAAGCGTCGCTGTTTCTTCAAGTTCATTATACCGCCCCATACAGCGCCAAAGTGTCTCTTCGTCCGTACCAAAGATAAAACGAACCCGCTTTTTAAATTTTACTCCGCTATCTAACAGAGCCTTGACTGCGTAAAGAGCAGCCATTGATGGTCCCTTATCATCTTGGACACCACGTCCGAAGATCCAGCCGTCTTTGATAGTTGCCTCGAACGGCGGTGTCTGCCAATCTGCTTCATCACCTGATGGAACAACATCCAAATGACAGAGAACGGCCAGGAGCTCTGCTCCCTGACCGATTTCTGCATATCCGTAATAACCTTTAGGGTCAAAATAGGTAGTGAAACCTAAACTTCGACAAATCTCTAAAGTTTTTTCTAGGACATCTTGAATTGCTTGTCCAAAAGGTGTTCCATTTTCTCCTTCATTGAGTACCGAAGGGTAGGAGATCAAGGTTTTTAATGATGTAAGAAATTCATCTTTAACTTGATTTGTTAAATATGTTTTCATGGAATCACCTCACTCACTCTTTATAGGAATGGAATGAACGTTCCAAGGAGAAGAAGGGCGATAGTCACTACAATGATAGCAACTACAAGTTTGCCCATGAATTTCCACCAAGTACCAATGTTGATACGTCCAAGCGCAAGAGCTCCCATCACAATACCAGATGTTGGTGCGATCAAGTTCAAGACACCTGAAGCAGATTGGTAAGCAGTGATGATCAAGCTAGGACGTACATTGACAAATTCTCCGAGCGGAGCCATGATACCCATAGTCGCGCTGGCAAGACCAGATGAAGATGGGATCAAGAATGACATAGGCAGATAGAAGATATAAGTCAAAACGATAAAGACTTGTGAAGACAGACCGCTCAGGCCTTCTTTACCCCAGTTGAGGATAGTATCAGTAATCATACCATCGTTCATGATAACTTGGATACCACGGGCAATTGCCACGATCAAGGCTACACTGAGCAAGTCAGCAGCACCATTCATGAAGGCAGAGATAATCTTGTCTTCTTTAAGACCATAAACAACACCGATAAGGATACCCATAAAGGCGAAGAGCATTGCGCCCTCTGGGAAGTACCAAGTACCCAAAGCAGCTGTAGATGAGCCAACAATCTTACCGATAACTGGAAGACCAGTCAACCAAGTATTTAAGTCTCCAAAGAGAGTAATACCTAAGTCACTCCATGGAATGAAACTCAAGACCATCAAGACAAAGGTCAATACAAAGAGAACAAAGACATGTTTTTGTTTCTTAGTAAGAGTTGAATTAACGTTTTCTTCGTCTTCACCAACATTGAAGAATTTCATATCTTCATCACGTGTTGCATAAGTAAGAGACTTAGTTGGATCTTTTTGGATCTTATCAGCATACTTGTAAACGAACCAAGTGCTAAGACCAGTTAAAGCAAACCAGAAAATCAAACGAAGGATAATCCCTTCACCAAGACCTACACCTGCAGTTGATGAAGCAATACCTGTCGCAAATGGGTTCAAGGTAGATGCCAAACATCCTATTTGTGAACCGAGCAAGATAATGGCAACCCCAGTCAAGCTATCAAATCCAACAGCCATCATAACTGGCACAAGAAGAGGATAGAAGGCCATGGTTTCTTCACCCATACCATAAGTTGTACCACCGAGGGCAAACAAAGGCATGAGAACCAAAATCAACATCTTTTCGCGGCCCTTGTACTTCTTCACAATAGAAGCAATACCAGTGTCTAGCATACCAGTTTCATTGACAACACCAAGGAAACCACCAACCATGAGGATGAAGAAGGCTACATCGATCGCTGCACTTGTTTCCTTAATCAGCGAACCTTCCTCTGGATGAGTACCTAGCATAGCCCGAATCGGTGCCATGAGAACATCCCAAATCCCTTGCGGATTTTGAGGTTGGGCTTTGTAAACACCATCCACAAAGGCACCTGCAGGGATGATCCAAGTTAACACTGCCATAATAGCAATGATTATCAACAAGACGGTGTAAGATGAAGGCATCTTAAACCCTTTTTTAGCTTTTTCACTCAATTGTTTTTCCTCCTAATGTCTAACAAAGTGCAAAAAACCAACCACTTTCTTAAATAAATATTTAAGAAAAACGCTTTCTATTTATATTTATTTTACCACATTAAGGTCTAAAAAACTAGTATTTTTTGAAAATATCGCACTTATTTTCAAGAAATATTCCTAATTTGATATAAAGATGTTAGAAATTAAATACATCTTACCAGTAAAATAACTTATCCTTTTTCAATAATTGTTCCGCTTTCAGATTCAATCAAAGCTCCAAGGTTTTCAAGGGAAGTAATAACTGCTTTTCCTTCTGGACGGCCATTGACAAAAGCGATAGCTGCTTCTACTTTTGGAAGCATGCTTCCTGGTGCAAATTGGTCTTGTTTGATATATTCTTCCAGCTGAGCAACATTCACATGTTCCAATTTTGCTTGGTCTGGTTTATTGTAGTTTACAAAGACATAGTCTACACCAGTTAAGACGATGAAGAGGTCAGCTTCGACTAATTCTGCCAAGCGTTGAGAAGCAAAGTCCTTATCAATAACAGCTTCCACACCAGCCAAATGACCGTTGTCTTCCTTGATGACTGGAATTCCACCACCACCAGCAGCAACGACCACTTGACCAGCATTCAAGAGGGTACGAATTGTTTCGATTTCCTTGATATCAACAGGTTTTGGTGAAGCAACAACCTTACGCCAACCGCGGCCGGCATCCTCTTTGAAAGTCGCTCCGCTCTTTTCAGCTTCTGCTTTTGCTTCTTCTTCTGAGTAGAAGGGACCAATTGGTTTGCTCAAGTTAACAAAAGCTGGGTCATTCTTATCGACAACAACTTGGGTCACAACTGAAGCAACATCTTTTTCGATACCTTCATCCAAGAGAGCATTTTGCAAGGCATTTTGCAGCCAGAAACCGATGCTACCTTCTGTCATAGCAACAAGTGAATCGAGTGGGAAAGCAGGGTTCTTTTCAGAATCGGCAGCCAAGTGTTGGAGCAAAAGATTTCCAACTTGAGGACCATTACCGTGAGTGATGATCAAATCATCTCCATTTTTGATCAGTTTTACAAGATGCTTAGCTGTTTCCACCAAAGCTTCCTGTTGAGCTTTTGCTGACGGATCAGAAGAAAGAATCGCATTTCCTCCCAAAGCTACTACAATTTTACGATTTGCCATAAATTCTCCTTTATCACATTCAATTGAATGCCTTTAGATTTCTGTTTAATATTTTTTCAAATTTTTATAAGAAATAACAGATTTCCATCATATAAAAGAGGACTGGACTAAAGCTATTAGTCGCAGCCCTCATAGCTGTTGGTATTACGGTTTATAAATTATACTTTTGGAATGTAAAGGTTGCCGAGTGTAGCAGCCATAACAGCTTTGATTGTGTGCATACGGTTTTCTGCTTGGTCAAAGTGGCGAGCATATTTGCTGCGGAAGACTTCGTCTGTTACTTCCATTTCTTCTACGCCAAATTTTTCAGCGACATCTTTACCGTAAACAGTATTTGTATCGTGGAATGCTGGCAAGCAGTGCAAGAAGATCAAGTCTTCATTGTCAGCTTTCTTCACCAATTCCATGTTAACTTGGTAAGGTTTCAAAAGTGCAACGCGTTCTGCGAATTTATCTTCTTCACCCATAGATACCCAAACGTCTGTGTAAAGTACATCTGCACCTTTAACAGCTTCGTCTGCATCTTCAGTGATGAGGATATGTGCGCCGCTTTCTTTAGCAAAGCCTTCTGCCAATTCAACAATTTCTTTTTCTGGGAAGAGTTCTTTTGGTGAGAAGATATGAACGTTAACGCCAAGGATAGCTCCTGTTACCAGCAAGCTGTTGGCAACGTTGTTACGTCCATCACCACAGTAAACCAATGTCAAGCCTTCCAAACGACCAAAGTTTTCTTGAACTGTCAAGTAGTCAGCAAGCATTTGAGTTGGGTGCCATTCATCAGTCAAACCATTCCATACTGGAACACCTGAGAATTCTGCCAATTCTTCTACCATGCGTTGGCTGAAACCGCGGAATTCAATCCCGTCAAACATACGTCCCAATACTTTAGCTGTATCTTCTGTAGATTCTTTCTTACCAAGCTGAATATCATTAGCACCAAGGTATTCTGGATGTGCACCAAGGTCGATAGCTGCTGTAGTAAAGGCTGCACGCGTACGAGTAGATGTTTTTTCAAACAAGAGAGCGATATTCTTACCAGCAAGATAGTGGTGCTGAATATTGCGTTTCTTCAAGTCTTTCAAGTGAGCTGAAAGTCCGATTAGATATTCTAATTCTGCACGAGTAAAGTCTTTTTCTGCAAGGAAGCTACGTCCTTGGAATACTGAATGTGTCATTCTGTTATTTCCTCTTTCTAGTTATTAAATTTCTATTGATAAATTGTCGAACACGAATTAAACTTCTTCACGTTCAAATGGCATAGACATACAACGAGGTCCACCACGGCCCCGAACCAATTCACTTCCGCGAATCTTGATCAAGCGAAGCCCGTATTCTTCCAAAATCTTGTTGGTTACGGTATTGCGGTCATACACCACTACCACACCAGGAGCGATTGTCAAGGTGTTAGAACCGTCATTCCATTGTTCACGTCCAGCTGCTACGATATTGCCGCCACCGCAACGAATCAAATGAACTTTTTCTACGCCAAGGTTTTGAGCCAGAAGTTCAGCCAAGTCACCTTTTTCTTCAACGATCTTCAGTTTTTCGTTTTCATAAGTAACGGAGTAAACGCGAAGGTCGCCTTCGATTTCTGGGTGAATGGTAAACTTGTCATAGTCAACCATAGTGAAGACAGTATCCAAGTGCATGAATTTACGGTTGTTAGCAAATTCAAAGGCCAATACTTTCTTGAAGCCAACATTCTTCTTGAAGATATTCACCAAAAGTTTTTCGATAGATGCTGCGTCTGTACGTTGAGAAATACCAACTGCCAATACATCTTTAGAAAGAACTAGCTCGTCCCCACCTTCGATACGAGTATCTTCTTCACGGTTGTAAACCAATTCCACTTTTCCAGCGTATTCTGGGTGATATTTGAAGATGTATTTGCCGTAGAGAGTTTCACGGTTACGAGTATCTGCAAACATGTGGTTGAGCGATACGGCATTACCAATGGTTGCAAATGGATCGCGTGTGAAGTAAAGGTTTGGCATTGGATCAATCGCAAATGGATAATCTGATTCTACCAAGTCAGTCAGACCTTTCGCTTCGTCAGGAATTTCTGGCAATTCAGCTTTTTGAACCCCTGCCATTGTTTTTTCAACCAATTCTTGGTTGTCCTTGATACCATGCAGCAATTCACGAATAGCTTTCTTCGTTTCGCGTCCACGAATATTTGCTTCTTCCAAATATTCTTCGATGAACTGTTCACGAATTTCTGGAGAAATCAAGGATTCAGCAGCCAATTTTTCGAGATAAAGAACTTCAATTCCTTCGTCACGAAGAGCTTGAGCGAATGCATCGTGTTCTTTTTGAGCATCTTCCAAGAAAGGAATGTCATCAAAAAGAAGACGTTCTAGGTAGTCCGGTAGCAAGTTTTCCAGCTCTTTGCCCGGACGGTGCAACATAACTTTTTTCAGTTTTCCAATTTCTGAGAAAACATGAATTGGATGTGTAGACATCTATTGTCCTCCTTTTCGTTGAGGTTTGGTTTCCCAATCCCTTTTATGTTATTATTCTATCATGAATTGGAAAGGCTTACACCTAAAATCTTACATTACAAATGCCAAATCCCTTGCGTTTTTTATAAAACATTGTAATATTTATTTATTTTAAAGCGTTTTCTTTGCATATTTTGATTGTTCTATTATTTTTAGGAATATATATTTTTTTGTAAAAAATATATGTTCAATTAATATTAGAATATGATCAGAAAAAACTTTTAAATGTGTAAAAATGTTTGAAAAAAGCCAATCAAATGATTGATTAGCTTCCTTCAAAATACCTCATAAAGTAATCTTTATTCTTAAATGTCAGTTTTTTATGCTCGTATTCAATCGCTCCTTCTTCTCTTAGTTTTTTTAGAACCTGATTAACTGTTTCACGTGTGGTGGCTCCTAGCTTGGCCAACTCTTTCATACTCAATGGAAACGGAAGTGTATCCTGCTCTTTGCACAAGTCCATGCACAAAATAGATAGAGACTGGGTCACGCGATCCGTAGCACTGGCTGAGACGACATTCCGTAAGCGCAATTCCTGAAATTCTAAAATCTGCGATAAACGCTTGGTGATAAACAACAGCTGATCAACATTCTTTTTTGAATAGTCTTCAAACAAGTCCATAGGAATGCTGAAGTACTCGACATTGGTAACCGCACTAGCCGTATAATGATAACGCTCATCGAAAAACATACCTCCATATGGAAACACACTATTCATTTTAATATAATCCATATAAGAAAAAGTATCAGTTGAATCGTACTGCTCGATACGAACATAGCCTCGATGCAGGAGGAAAAGGCGATCTCTACGGTCCCCTGAAAAGAAGATAATCTGTCCCTTGGGGATCTTGCGGAATTGAATCTCAATAGCAATCTTATCAAAAATTTCCACAGGAAAATGTGCAAATGCTGGATGCTGCCTAATAATCTGATAATGTTCCTTATTGATCATAATAACCCTTCTTACTTGCTATTAGTATTATAGCATAAATCCGCTTCCAAAAACAGAAATTATTAGACCAGTTTATTTTAATAATATGAAAGCAAATCGATAGCGATTGAGCTTTACTCGCTTGCTTTGAAAATTCGTTTTAAACATTCTCTCAGAACTTTTAAAATACTCCTGCTAATTTTCTAACAAAAAGAGAGGCTAGGAATCTTTTGTCCTAACCTCTCCTTACTATCCAAACTCGTTTAAACTCTTACCTTCTTTACTTGAGCCTCATTAAGCATTTTTACTCTTGGTATTAAAAATTGATAACGATAGAAACTTCTTAGTCAGAAATACCAGAGCAAGAAATTCTACCAAAATAATCACTTCAACCAGAATCGGCTGAGTCAGCCATCCAACTTGAACCAGAGCAGGAGCCAAATCAATCAAAGCATGAAAGGCCAGAGCCGCAAGAAAATAGAATATTTTTTTGTCTTTTACAGCTGCCCAAACCCAGAAAGTCAGAAATACTTGAATCGCAAGCGCTAAAATACGCTCAAAAGCTAGTAGGTAAATCTGCCCTACTTGTAGTCTTTGCACGTAAGAAATCATCGTTTGGGGTAATTGCGCTAGCAAGGCGCTGTCCCCTTGACTGACTAGATGAGCGAGGACAAACAGACTCAAGAGACCTGAAATACCGATGAAAAGAGCTTCGATCCCGCCGTGTCCTAAACCATAGGCCAGACTATCACCGATAGTCAGTGGACGCTTCTTTTGTAAATATCTAAAAATCACATAGCGCGCCGTCTCCTCAAAGATGGCCGCCGTTGCAATGCCATATAAAATATAGAGTAAGGGAGCAGTTTTCATCAGCGCAATTGTCCCATCAGCCTGAGGCTGTAGAACCAAGCGATGTAGGAGATTTTCAAAAATCTGACTGGACAGATAAAATCCGACCCCTCCCAAGAGGAAAACAAGCAGGGAAATCTGCTTGGTCTTTTTAAAATAAATTACTGGAATGACTACAGCGGCTAAAATCAGCACCATAGCAATCAAAATATGCGTTTGAAGCATGAAATCGTCTCCTCAACTATTAAAAGTTTTACTAGAATTATACCTTTTTCCTCCCAGATGTCAATCCTCTAAAAAGGCTGGTCAGAAAACTCACATTCAGAACAAAATGCGAGGATCAATCTCGCATTCTACAACTATTTTCTATAAAGAAACCTCATTCAGCAGGTTCATTGCAGAGCCTAGTTGCTGGGCCGATTTTAATTCATGTTGACCCGGTGCCACTCATTGATGATATAGGCAATTTGACCGACCTGATCAATACCAACTCCGCTGATCTCCTCACTGGCTTCTGTACTGCCACCTAGATAGGCTGTATAAAGTGCCACAATATAAGGCTTCTCCTCCATAACAATAGCATCAACATTAAGAGCTTCTCTAACATAACCAGGCTTTTGATAGATGGTCAAATCATAAAGATAACGTTTGTAATATTCACCAGGGAAGGAAACACCGATAAAATAAAGAATATCCTTGTATTTTTCTTGGTTATTCCACAGATACTCTAGAACTTGAATATAATAATCCGTTGTTGTTTTGTTTTCTCTGCTGATCGTCTTGACTTTAGCTTTTGACCGGCCATACCTTCCAAACATGCTGTAGGCCTTATCCATACCACCTAATCGCTCTGCTAGCGCATAAGCGGGCGTATTTTCAGAGTAAACCAAGGAATACTCCTGCATATCAGGAATAGACATGGCGCCATTGAAGGCCGCTACATAGTTATCGTGCTCTTCCTTGTATTCATAGCTGGTGTTGGTAATATCAAACCGCTCTTCCAGCGATAATTTTCCTGCTGCTACCTCATCAACAACCAACATATTAAGGGGGAGTTTATAAGTAGAGCCTGCTGTCATAGGCTGGGTATCATTCATGGCATAAGTTTGCCCACTTGTCAGATCTTTATAAGAAAAAGCAATCTGAGAAGAGTCAATTCCCATGTCATCCATGTAAGCCTGAACAACTTGTGGCAAGGTCATATTCGCATAATCGTAAGATAAGCCCAAGGCTTCCATGGTCGGAAAATCCTGCTCTATCACCTCTTGCTTCTCTTCCATTGTCTTGCTAGCACGCGCAGTCCCCTCAGACTTCGTTTCCTCTCCTTCTGTAGACTGTGAAGAAGCGATTGATTGACCTGCTTCTGCTATCTTTTTATCAGCTCGCTGTGGTTCCACCAAAAGACCCAAAAAACAAATAAATAAGAAAACACCACCGAACCAGCAAGCCAGTTTCTTTATGTCATTTTTAATCAAAGTTTTTCTCCTAATATTTTAGTATTATAAAAGATTCTCATTAAAATAACAAGTAGAAAGGTCAATTTAAGGGCATTTAAAAACGAATCATTGCGATCCGTTTTATAATTCTATTATTTAGCTGCTGCGTAGAGTTCATCCACTTTATTCCAGTTGATCACTGAGAAGAAAGCCTTGATGTAGTCAGGACGCACGTTGCGATATTTCACGTAGTAAGCATGTTCCCAAACGTCCAAGCCTAAGATTGGTGTCTTGCCTTCTGAGATTGGTGTATCTTGGTTTGCTGTTGAAGTTACTTCAAGTTTCCCTTCTTTGTTGACAACCAACCATGCCCAACCAGAACCGAAACGAGTTGTTGCTGCTGCTGTGAAGGCTGCTTGGAATTCTTCGAATGAACCAAATGTCGCATCGATTGCTGCTGCAAGTTCTGCTGATGGAGCAGTTTTTTCAGGAGTCATCAATTCCCAGAAAAGAGCGTGGTTCAAGTGTCCACCGCCGTTGTTGATCACTGCTTGGCGAATATCAGCCGGAATAGACTCAACATCTGCCAACAGTTTTTCTAAATCTTCACCAATTTCAGGATGTTTTTCAAGCGCTGCATTTACGTTATTCACGTAAGTTTGATGGTGCTTGTCATGGTGAAGGTGCATTGTTTCCTCATCGATGTAAGGTTCCAAAGCGTCGTATGCATAAGGTAGATCTGGTAAAATAATTGCCATTTACTTGTCCTCATTTTCTTTATTATTATACAAATCATAACGTAAAAACGCACATTTTTCAACTATTTTGCTTATAAATTTTCCTAATCTTTTAGAAGTTTTCTGTCGCGATTTTCAGCAAGACAAGGTCAAAAAGGTAATCCTTATCATAAAGGCCAGACTTGATCTGGTAGTCCGTTTCAATCAAGCAGGTCAGGGTTCTTTTCAGAAAGTTGAGGCTAAGCCCACGCGCATCCTTAAGCGCAAACTTGACTTGGAAGGGATTCATCTTGCGGCCTAGATAGTCTGATAAGTCCGACACGATTTGGCTCTCAGATCGGCCATTATCCGCCAAAATTTTAACCTGAGTAAACATCCGAAATTGACCTAACATGATAGCAATCAACTTGATTTCATCTTCACCCTGCAAGGTCAGATCGCGCACCAAACTCCGTGCCGCATCAATTTGTTTCTGTAAAATCAGCTGAGTCAAATCAAAAATGTTGTCCTGCAAGGTTTTGGGAATGGCCTCAGCAATGTCTTCTAGACTAATTTGTCCTGACTCCTTATAAGACTTCAGAAAAGCCAAGTTTTTACTGATTTCGCTAAAATGAAAGCCTGATTTGATCAGCAAGTGGTCAAAAGCCTTCGGAGCGAAGTCCAGACCTTCAAGCTGGGCCTGTTTGGTAAAATACTGACGTAAATCTGTTTCTTTAATCTCAGCTGCTTCAAAGATCTGTCCGTCGCGCTTGAGTATCTTGACTAATCTGCGTTTGCTGTCCAGCTTACCTTCCGCAAAAATGACTAATTTGGTCGTGCCACTAGGGGCTTCCAAATACTGCTCAAAGGACTTGAGCTCTTCATCCGATAAATAGCGCTTTTTTGCTGTCGTTAGATCCGCAAAATGATCTAAAATAATAATCTTTTCATCCGCAAAAAAAGGCAGACTGACTAGATCTAACTCCACATCTGCATAAGACGTTTCTTTCATGTCAAACAACGTGACATTCAAATCCGCTGGATCGTAGTGAATCTGTTTCAAAAACTCGTCTTTGAACAGCTCAAATTGCCCCAAGTCGTCTCCCGTCAAAATCGTTAAAGGCGGAAGGTTTTCGGGAGTGATTTTCCTAATTTTTTCAATTGCTAACACAGTGGCACTCCCTTCCTTTTTCTTGATTCTTAGTCATGTATAAATTGTAACAAAAAACAGCAGGAAAGTCTGCTGTTTTTCATCATTCTGATTAGAATATCAGGAGCTAAAAAAGTGTCCCAACTGCATGATGATTGTGACCAAAAGGGTGATAAGAAAGAGAACTCCGCCCAGCACGGCAATCATGCTAAAATCTTGCTTCTCCCTTTTTAGGGGTTTCTTTCGATTATCTAGCTGTTCTCGTATATGTTCTTGTAAAATGCCATTGTCCTTATTAGAACATCTGCTCCTCCTTTTCTGTTGATAGAAAGGAATTTGCTTTCATCGAAAGCAAGCCCTTGTCTTCTTAGCTTATAAAATTGCCTTGTAGGCTTCCAGATCAGCCTGATTCGCCACCTGTTTTTGCTTAGCAAGTGCCGCTTCCATCTCTGATGAGTGGGCAAGGACACTTTGAATCTTATCCACCATGCCTGAGACATTTTCTGGCGCATAAATGTGATTATCCGCAATAAATCGATGGCTATGACAAGTGTTTGTGAAACTGAGAATCAGCATGTTGTTCTCAAAAGCTGTGCGACATGCATTGAGGATTTCATCGCTGATATTGATATCTAGATACAAGTCACATCTCTCAAAAAGCTCTGCAACCTTTGCCGGACGAATATTTGGATAAAGCGAAACATTCGGATAACGATTGAGCCCCATCAAATGGCCAGACATTTCTGTGATGGCTCCTATATGGAAAGGTACATTTGGTAGCTGAGTCAAGAGCTGCTCTATTTGCTCAAGCTGATCACTATTGGTCAAGATCAAGGCTTCTGGATTCATATTATTAAGACGCTGGTAATCATAAATATAACCAATATTGTGGAAAGATTTCTTTTCTTCTGGTGTGTCCAAATCTCCTGTAAAATAACTGTAAGGAGACTCGACATCTGGTGAAAGATAGCCATCGTCTTGTACAACAACAGGACAATCAAGTCCTGTTGCTTTTAATGAACGTAACAAATCAAAACTTGCTTGATCATAGCGGTCAAACAAACAAATCATAGTGGTTATGCCTTTCTTTCTGAATCCTACTTAGTTAGTCTGAGCCGATCGAACCAGATCAGACCAGCGCTGGGCAATATGCTCATCAAGGTAAGGCTCAGCTACCTCACTCGCTAAACAATCTTTTTGTGCGGTAAAGAAAACCTCTCCAATGCTTGAAGAGGTTCGTTACTATGCTCAAGAATTGCTTCGTCTTTCTGAACGCAGACAAGTTGTCTTAAACGACATGGTAGCTCTAGCTCAGCCTTTACCAGAGTATGACATCTTACGGTCAATTCCTGGCATCGCAGAAACCATAGCGACATCTATCATTGGCGAATTGGGAAATATTCGTCGCTTTCAGTCTACCAATCAAATCAACGCTTTTATTGGCATTGACCTGAGACACTATGAATCTGGGAACTTTCTCGCTAAGGAACACATCACTAAACGAGGTAATCCCTATGCCAGAAAAATCTTGTTCAAGTGCATTCACAACATCGCTTCAGCTAGTCATACCAATCCCTGCCATATCGCTGACTTTTATGAGAAACGAAAAAGACAATCGACAATAGCTTCAACTAAGCCACATACGATTGCCTCTATACATCGTCTCATTCGAACAATGTATTACCTCATTACGCATAACAAACTTTACGATTATACTTCTACCCAAAATCGGTAAAACTATTTATGCCGTATTATGGTAACACCTTGTTTCAAAAATACCAGATGAGGTGTTTTTTAGCATGCCCTTTTATGGATCAAAAAGTGTTAAAAATAAGACAGTAACCTCAGAATAGCTACTCTCTGATCTCTTTTTTACTTAAAGCCCTGATAGACTTGACAAATGATAGAAAAGAGCCCAAAAACCCCAGATAGCCTTGAGCCATCCGGGGTTCTTATTTTCATCGCTAAAATGATATCAACAAAATTTCATTGTAGCCGATTTGTGGAACTTAGTCTTCTAAATCCATTTCAGAAGCTGCTGATCTCTTCTTCTTACCAAGAAGAGAGGCAGTTACCAAAGCAGCTACTCCTAATCCAAGACCAGCAAATTGGTTACTTGCAGTTCCTGTATTTGGTAAAGCCTTAGCGTTTGGAGTAACTTTGACTTGTCCTGGTTCTGCAGGCTGTGGCTTAGGTGCTTGAGAGTGATTTGTAGCACTTGAGATTGAAGCACTGTCAGACAAGCTAGCTGAGGTACTTGCGCTGTTGCTCATGCTTGTGCTGATTGAAGCACTTACGCTGTTGCTCATGCTTGTGCTTGCTGATTCTGAAGCACTGATTGAAGCGGATAGGCTATTACTCATGCTTGTGCTTACTGATTCAGATGCACTGATTGATGCACTTACACTGTTGCTCATGCTTGTGCTTGCTGATTGGCTAGCACTGATTGATGCACTTACGCTGTTGCTCATGCTTGTGCTTGCTGATTGGCTAGCACTGATTGAAGCAGATAGGCTATTACTCATGCTTGTGCTTACTGATTCAGATGCACTGATTGATGCACTTACACTGTTGCTCATGCTTGTGCTTGCTGATACTGAAGCACTGATTGATGCGGATAGGCTATTACTCATGCTTGTGCTTACTGATTCAGATGCACTGATTGATGCACTTACACTGTTGCTCATGCTTGTGCTTGCTGATACTGAAGCACTGATTGATGCGGATAGGCTATTGCTCAAGCTTGTGCTTGCTGATTCAGATGCACTGATTGAAGCAGACACGCTGTTGCTCATGCTTGTGCTTACTGATTCAGATGCACTGATTGAAGCACTTACGCTGTTGCTCATGCTTGTGCTTGCTGATTGGCTAGCACTGATTGAAGCGGATAGGCTATTACTCATGCTTGTGCTTACTGATTCAGATGCACTGATTGATGCACTTACACTGTTGCTCATGCTTGTGCTTGCTGATTGGCTAGCACTGATTGATGCACTT
>NZ_CABPTO010000005.1 GCF_902460355.1 Streptococcus sp. Marseille-P6264 | reverse complement strand
GCGAGAAAGTTCCCAGATTCATAGTGTCTCAGGTCAATGCTAATAAAAGCGTTGATTTGATTGGTAGACTGAAAGCGACGAATATCTCCCAATTCGCCAATGATAGATGTCGCTGTGGTTTCTGCGACAGCTACTTTCCCGCAATCCTGACAGCGGAAACGGCGTTTTCTCAACCGAATCAGCGTTTTGTATCCCGCACATTCTAGGTAGGGGATTTTAGATTCTTTTTGGAAGTCATATTTAGCCATCTGACCATGACAGTTGTAGCATTTAGGAGCAGGATAATCCAACTTCGTGATGATTTCTTTATGCGTTCCAGCATCTAGAACATCCCAAATAGTAATGTTCTGGTCTTTTATTCCCAGTAAGTTTGTGATAAAATTTAACTGTTCCATAAGATTCTTTCTAATGATGGTTTGGTCGCTTTTCATTATAGGTCTTATGAGACTTTTTTTCTACAACAAAAGAGGCTCTATAATTCCTACAGTGGTTTACCCACTACAGAAATTATAGAGCCGTTTCTTTCAACATTTTCTGAAAAAGGAGTATAATGAGGGTGTAAATATGAAATCGCTTTAATAATTTAGAATCGAGGAAAGGATTATGAGAGATTCTAGACAGAAGGGGACTACATTAGGAACCTGTGCCCCTGATCAGGTTTATCAAGTGTTGCAAACAAGTCCTCAAGGGTTAAACTCACAAGAAGTAAAAAAGAGGCAAGCAACTTATGGTCCTAACCAGTTGAAAGAAAGTAAGAAAGAACCTATTTGGTTGACCTTTGTCAAACATTTTACCAGTCTCATGGCCCTCTTATTGTGGGTTGGTGGCTTTATTGCTGTGATTTCCCATAGCTTGGAGTTGGGAATTGCGATTTGGCTGGTCAATATCATTAATGGTCTCTTTAGTTTTATTCAAGAATATAAGGCTAGTCAAGCCACGGCAGCACTGAATAAGCTTCTTCCATCCTATACCCGAGTTCTTCGTGATGGAAAGGAAGATAAAATCCTTGCACAGGACTTGGTGCCAGGTGATTTGGTTTTCATTGAAGAAGGTGACCGTATTTCTGCAGATGGACGTTTGGTTGCTGTGACAGACTTGCAAGTAAATCAGTCTGCTCTCACTGGTGAGTCTAATTCCATTTATAAATCAGACCAAGCAGATTTGACTCCTGATAAGACTGAATTGGAATATGACAATATGGTGTTTGCAGGGACCACAGTTTCCTCTGGGGCAGGACATTTTATAGTATCTGCCATCGGTATGGAAACTGAGTTTGGACAAATTGCAGACTTGACACAAAACCTAGCTCAGGAAAAGAGCCCACTGCAAAAGGAACTAGACCATTTGACCAAACAGATTTCGATTATCGCAGTATCTGTAGGTCTCTTCTTTATGATTGCAGCAACACTATTTGTCCATCAGCCTCTTTCTCAAGCTTTCATCTTTGCCTTGGGAATGATTGTTGCCTTTATCCCTGAGGGGTTACTTCCTACAGTTACCCTCTCTCTAGCTATGGCTGTACAACGCATGGCTAAAGAACATGCTTTAGTGAAGAAATTATCTTCTGTTGAGACTCTTGGAGCAACCTCTGTTATTTGCTCAGATAAAACAGGGACCCTAACTCAAAATGCCATGACAGTTAATCATTTATGGACTTTGTCGGGTAATTATGAGGTGACTGGGCTAGGTTACGCACCAGAAGGGCATATTGAGAAGGATGGTCACCCTGTTTCTCTGAAGGGAAATGACCTCCTGAATCGTCTGGTTCGCTTTTCTCACTTGGCTAGTAATGCTCAAGTGGTTGCGCCAAGTGCTGACAATCCCAATTATACGGTCTTAGGAGACCCGACTGAAGCTTGTCTTAATGTTCTTGCAGAAAAAGCAGGTATTGATTTAAATGACAACCACAACTGGGCTCCCCGTATCAAAGAAATCCCCTTTGATTCGGATCGTAAACGAATGACAACGGTACATAGTCTCGAAAAAAGTCTGGATGGCAGTCACCATATTTCCATCACTAAGGGTGCGCCTAAAGAAGTGATGGAACTTTGCTCAGACTATTATGATGGTCAAGGAGCAATCAAATCTATGACTGCTACAGAACGTCAAGCAATTCTTGCTGCTAACGATCAATTTGCTCGTGACGGCTTACGTGTTTTAGCTGTTGCTTATCGTCCTTTGGAAAGCGAAGATATTAGAGAAGACAAGTGGGATATGCGGACCCTCGAAGAAGATATGGTCTTTGTGGGACTTGTTGCCATGAGTGACCCTCCACGTCAAGGTGTACGTGAAGCAATTGAGCAATGTCACCGTGCCAGTATTCGCATTATCATGCTCACAGGTGACTATGGTTTGACAGCTCTTAGTATTGCCAAGAAAATTGGAATTGTAAAAGGTAACAATGCACGAGTGGTTTCAGGGCTTGAACTGGCAGATATGACCGACGAAGAGCTCAAAGTAGCTCTTAAAGGCGAGATTGTTTTTGCTCGTGTGGCTCCTGAACAAAAATATCGTGTAGTCAATGCACTTCAGGAACTTGGTGAAGTTGTCGCTGTTACTGGTGATGGTGTTAATGATGCCCCTGCTCTTAAAAAGTCTGATATCGGTGTAGCTATGGGGGTATCTGGAACCGACGTAGCCAAGGAATCTGCTGATATGATTTTAACGGATGACCACTTTGCTTCTATTGTCCATGCTGTTGAAGAAGGACGTGCCGTTTATCGAAATATTCAAAGATTCCTTACCTATATTTTTAATTCCAATACTCCTGAAGCTGTACCCTCTACTTTCTTCTTGTTCTCTTTGGGGCGCATTCCTCTTCCCTTAACAGTTATGCAAATCCTAGCGATTGACCTTGGAACAGATATGATGCCCGCTTTGGGACTGGGGGTTGAGCCACCAGAAGAAGGCATTATGGACAGGCCACCAAGACGCCTATCAGATCGTTTGTTAAATCGGCAATTATTATTAAAAGCCTTTGCTTGGTATGGTATGATTGAGTCTGTTTTGGCTATGGGTGCCTTCTTCCTTAATTATTGGGTTAATCAAGGACATCTGAATCATCTAGCTAGTTCAGGACCTCTTTATCGAGAGGCAACAACCATGACTTTGGGAGCTATCATCTTCACGCAGATTGGTATGGCTATGAATAGTCGCAAAGGTAGAGGATCTATTTTCAAAATCAAACCATTTGCAAATAAGATTATTAGTCTGGGGATTATCTTAGAAATCATTCTCTTTATTATCCTGTCCTATGTACCTCTTTTCCACACTCTCTTTAATACAGCTCCGATTGGTTTTGATGATTGGCTCTATTTGCTCGTCTGTCCATTTATCATTATGGCTCTAGAAGAAATAAGACACCGACTATTTGATTAAGAGTAAGCCGGTGGCTTACTTTTTAGGCTCTATAATATTTGTAGTGGGTAAATCCCCTATGGATATTATAGAGCCTATTCTATTGTAGAAAAAAAGTCCTATATAATCTATAACAAAAAAGGAAATCATCGCTAACCTGGGCTACGACGCCCCCCATCTTGTCCTGATTGCGGAAATCAAATGAAGAAATATGACTTTCAAAAACTTTCTAAGATTCCTTACCTTGAAACGACTGGTATGCCTACTAGAATTCTTCTTGGAAAGCGTCGTTTTAAGTGCTATCATTGTTCGAAAATGATGGTCGCTGAGACTTCTATCGTCAAGAAGAATCACCAAATCCCTCGTATCATCAACCAAAAGATTGCTCAAAAGTTGGTTGAAAAGACTTCTATGACCGATATTGCTCAGCAAATGGCCATTTCAACTTCAACTGTCATTTGAAAGCTCAATGACTCCCACTTTAAGCATGATTTTTCGCATCTTCCTGAGATTATATCCTGGGATGTTGAAACAGTCAGGGAAGTGACTGTTTCAATCGGGAGATGAAGATGAGTTTCATTGCGCAAGATTTTGATAAGCTCAATATCATCACTGTTCTTGAGGGAAGAACACAAGCTGTCATCCAAAATCACTTTCTTAAATATGATAGACCCATCCGATGTCGCGTCAAAATCATTACTATGGATATGTTTAGTCCTTATTATGACTTAGCTAAACAGCTTTTTCCGTGTGCTAAAATCGTTCTCGATCGTTTTCACCCTTCGTTATTATATTTCTGAACTCAGGCTAAAACAGTCCACTGGACTGTTTTACTTCAACACTTAATCCGTGCTATGAGTCGTGTGCGTGTTCAAATCATGAATCAGCTTGAACGAAAATCCCATGAATATAAGGCCATCAAACGTTACTGGAAGCTCATTCAACAGGATAGCCGTAAATTGAGTGATAAGCGATTTTATCGCCCTAAACATCAAAAAAGAAAGGACGAATTTCGTCCTTTCTCGAGCTTAGCTTTTCTTCAACCTACTACAGTTGACAAAGAGCCAAGTTCTTTTGGTTTGTATAGTTTAATAAAATTAAATAAATCCTCTACTTCTGATGACAGTGTAGCTGATTTAAGGTGAGCGTAATAAACGGTAAATGTGATCTGGTCCTCCGGTATTAGAGGGATTTTTATTAAATCATCATCTTCATCAGAGAGTGCGATATCAGCTAGTAAACTAACGCCAATCCCTTTCTTTAAAAGTTCTTTAAGAATGACAATGTCGTCACTCTTGAAGAATATTTCTGCCCTGTTTTGATACTTCTGATTAAGAAGTTCAAAAGCTTTCAAGTGAACAAAATGTTCGTCTAAAAGGATAAAGGATTGATCTACTAAATCTTGAAAAGTGAGGGAAGAAGCAGTAGCAAGAGGGTGGTTCTTAGATAAAACGACATACAGTTCTTTATGAAATAGTTCATGCGTCTCTATTGAAGGATGATTGAGTGGTTCAATCAAACCGAGTAAGCTTGCATCAAGGTCCCCCTTGAGGAGAAGGTTTAATAACTCCACGGAGCCACCGCGGATGGGGCGTACTTTTTTTAAAAAATCAAATTCTTTTTCTTCATTTAGAGAAGCAAAGAGATACTGTATGATAATAGGAGGAAATCCTACAGTAGTGTAATGCGCCAAAGAGCGATTAATTTCTTTGTGAGTAGAAATGACCTCAGGTAAAATCAGTTCTGTATGCTTCAGAAGGATTTGTCCTTGAGTAGTTAATTTAAAGGAGCGATGTGAGGGATCGTGGTGAATCAATTTGCAATTAAAAGATTCCTCTAAGCGCTTGATGGCATAAGAAATAGATGGTTGGCTGACATTGTGTTGTTTTGCCACTTCCGTATAGGATTGAAGCTGGCAGAGGTCATAAAAATATTGTAGATCTTTTAAATTCATATAGGCTCACTTTCATTAGTTGGAGAAGGAAAAAAAGCGAAAATCACCAGATAAATGATTTTTATCTGTATCATTGAATTTGACTATACGGACCTTCACCAGTTACAATGTAGATGAGTCAGGAGTATCAGAGATTGTCTAATATACTTTCGAAAATGCTTAACATTTTCTCTCGTTTTTCAACAGGGAGCTGTTTAACCTTCATGTTGATTCTTTTGAGAGAAAGATTGTCAGTCTTATCAGAGGTTGATTCAAGACTATCAAAATTGAAAAATTCCTCTGGGGTCATCTCTAGGGCGTCAATCACTTTTTCAAGACTGCGAATGGTCAGATTCACGTTTTGGTTTTCGAGTTGGTTGATATACTTAAGCCCGAGTCCCGCTTGTTCCGAAAGTTCTTCCTGGCTCATTTTGTTTTGTGTTCGAAAATATTTCACTTTTTGGGAAATATATTGTTGTAAATAGTTTTTAGTTGCCATATAAATAGAATACAAGTTTTGTATGACAAAAAAACACCTTAAAAAATACAAAGTATTATATAGAGAACCTAGAGGATGCTTATTTGGATTAGGATTGCTAATTTCTATGATTATTTTGCTATACTCGAAACTTTTAGGAAAGAGTAATTGTCGAGGGTTTGATGAGTTCAGAAATTTATAAAACAACTTAAATTGTCATCAATAATAGTGTTTTAAGTATAAAATAGCTTATTAGAAAATTGTTCTCGTAAACTCATTATAACATATGCGTACACGATTGTATTTTATATACAACAAAGTTTTGTAAACAATTCATTCTAATGGTATAATATTAGTAAAAAGGAGGTTGCACTATGACTGCACATGATATTTTAAACAATCCTTTCCTTAATAAGGGAACTGCCTTTACCTTAGAGGAGCGAAAGGAACTAGGCCTTATTGGTTTATTGCCACCTTACGTTCAAACCATCGAGGAACAAGCAGCGCAAACCTATGCACAAATGCAAACAAAGGTCAATGATCTGGAAAAACGTTTGTTCTTAATGGAAATCTTTAATACCAACCGGACTCTTTTCTATTATCTCTTTTCTCAACATTTGGAAGAATTCAATCCAATCGTGTATGACCCAACCATTGCAGATACCATTGAAGGCTATAGTGACCTCTTTGTAGATCCACAATATGCGGGATATCTTGATATTAATCATCCTGAAAACATTGAAGCCACTTTGAAAAATGCAGCAGGGGACCGTGAGATTCGACTCATTGTAGTAACAGATGCAGAAGGAATCCTTGGAATCGGTGACTGGGGAACAAATGGTGTCGATATTTCTGTTGGGAAATTGATGGTCTATACTGGCGCTGCTGGAATCGATCCTTCTATGGTCCTTCCTTTAGTCATTGATGCAGGGACTAACCGTGAAGAACTTCGTAACAATCCTAATTACTTAGGAAATCGTCACGAACGGGTCCGCGGAGATCGTTACTATGACTTCATTGACCAATTCGTTCAAACAGCAGAACGTCTCTTTCCTAAACTCTACCTTCACTGGGAAGACTTCGGTCGCTTGAATGCTGCCAATATTCTAGAAAAGTACAGGAAACAAATTCCGACCTTTAATGATGATATTCAAGGTACAGGAATTGTTACCTTAGGTGGTATCTTTGGTTCATTGGATATTAGTGGTGAAAAATTAACCGATCAAGTTTATCTCTGCTATGGTGGTGGTACTGCGGGTGCAGGAATTGCCTCTCGTGTTCTTCGTGAAATGGTGAGTGAAGGTCTTTCCGAAGAAGAAGCTTATAAACGTTTCTTTATGGTTGATAAACAAGGTCTTCTCTTTGATGACATGGATGACCTAACTCCTGAACAAAAACCGTTTGCTAAGAAACGTGCCGACTTTAGCAACGCAGACAAGTTGACTGACCTGCTTGAAGTAGTGAAGACTGTGAAGCCAACCATTCTTGTAGGAACTTCCACTCAACCTAATACCTTCACTAAAGAAATAGTAGAAGCTATGTGCGAAAATACTGAACGTCCAATGATCTTCCCATTATCAAATCCAACCAAGCTGGCCGAAGCAAGCGCCAAAGATTTGATCGAATGGTCAGATGGCAAAGCTTTTGTCGCAACAGGAATTCCTGCTGATACGGTCTCTTATAAAGGTGTAGACTATGTGATTGGTCAAGCCAATAATGCCTTGATTTACCCTGGTCTTGGTCTAGGTATGCTGGCTTCTGAAGCAAGTCTTTTAACAGATGAAATGATTGGAGCGGCGGCTCATTCGTTGAGTGGTATTGTCAATCCAGGCCAACCAGGAGCTCCTGTATTGCCACCATTCAAGTATGTAGCAGATGTTTCTATTAAAGTAGCTGAAGCAGTCGCTAAAAAAGCGCAAGAACAAGGTCTTGCACGTGCTAAGGAAACAGATATGGCTAAAGCAGTTCGTGATTTGAAATGGTATCCAACCTATAAATAAGTAAATGGAAATGGGGTGTACGAGTGCGACTGGATGCTTCGTACGCCCTAAACTATACGCTATGACATATAGAAAGGGAGACTATGGAAATCTTTTTAACTTCAATTCAGAGTATTGTACCTATTATCGTCATTATCATTTTAGGTTACTTCTTACAAGTCCGTGGTTGGTTTCAAGAGAGTTTTGGAAATGATTTATCTAAACTCATTATGAATGTGGCCATGCCAGTGGCAATTTTTACCTCTGTCCTTAAATATTTAACGTTAGATAAATTGATTAGCCTGTCTGGCGGTTTATTGTATACGTTTATCGCCTTCATTCTCGGTTACCTAATGGCATTTATAGCGGTGAAACTTTTTGGAGTGCGCCCAGGCCGTCGAGGAACCATGATTAATACCTTCGTGAATGCCAATACCATTTTTATTGGTTTGCCTTTAAACATAGCTCTGTTTGGAAATCAAGCCCTTCCCTACTTCTTGGTGTATTATATTACAAATACAGTATCTACTTGGACATTAGGTGTCTATCTAATGACCTCGGATAGCAAAGAAGGGGCTTCAAAGCAAGCTCAAAAATTCAATTGGAAGAAGCTCTTCCCAGCACCTTTATTGGGATTTCTCGTAGCCCTCGTATTTTTAGTGCTCCGTCTTCCTGTCCCAAGTTTTGCGGAAAGTACCTTGACTTATATTGGTAGTTTAACAACACCATTATCTCTTGTCTATATCGGTATTGTTCTTGCAAAGGCAGGCTTGAATACGATTGCTTTTGATAAAGATACAATTGTCACTTTAGTTGGACGCTTTATCCTAGCTCCTCTGATTATGCTTCTTGTATTGAAGTTCTTTGCCCCAAATATGGCAACAGCAGAATTTAAGACCTTTATGATTCAGTCTGCTACACCAGCTCTAGCAGTTCTTCCAATCCTTGCCAATCAAGGAAAAGGAGATGTTGAGTTTTCAACGAATGTGGTGACTCTAAGTACAGTGTTCTTTATAATTGTTATTCCAATACTCCAAACTTTATTAGGGTAAGTAGGGTTATGGTCTGAGTGAAGGTTCTGAATTAGAAATTCCCCTATTTAAAAAATATTGATTCAAATTTTATGAAATCAATCAGTAAATATCGTTCTGAATAGCCTTGATATCACGCTGTTTTTAGTCCAGCTGAACCCCATACTTTCCTAACCAGGTCTTAAGAAAGCTCGTAAAGCTAGTCAGTTCTCAAAACGTTAAGAACGGCTTTATATCAATATTTCAAAGCACTCAAAAGTTTATCTTATGGGTGCTTTTTTCGTATTTTTTGAAAAAGTTCACCTCAAAGTTCACCTTATTTTTACCTTAATCTTGAATATTATTTTGTTAATAGTCTTTTGTGTTATAATGTAAAAACGATATGAAAAAACGGTAATGTAAAATAAGTTGTGTAAACACAAAAAGGAATAAATTCGTTATAGTAGAGTTGTGAAACATTACTAAAAAGAGACTTATTCCTATGACACAGTTTACCACAGACTTGTTAAGTCCCTAACCCAAAAGTAAGATATTGATGAATTTTTCCAATCTTCTCTTGGAACAGCTATGAACAACCTGCTTCAAACAGAGTTATCAGCCCTAATTTGCGGGCTTACCTTGGGGATTGCCACACCTTGGGCGGTTTGCACGATGCAAAATTGGAAAACCAAACACACGGTAGTGGATGGTCAACGTCTATACTTTGACGGGACTGGAGCACAACTGTTCGGTAACTAGATTAAGTGGTTTCTTCTAACCATCATCACGTTTGGAATCTATGGCTTCTGGTTAACTATCAAAATGGAGCAATGGATTGTGAAACATACTCATCACGCTTAATCATGAAACTGCATCTTCTTTTATAGGAGATGCAGTCTTTTGTTCTTAGAATAAGGAAACTGAAATTTTGTCTGTTCTCTATCTTGGAAAGGATATAAAAATCTTTTAAACTGATGGATTTCTTCAGGGAAAGACCATGAAATTTTTGATATAATATGGAGGATAGACTGCTAGATACTTTTTTATTTGTCTAGTAAAAAGGGATATTTTTCAAAAGACTTACAGGTGAGAACTAAGAAAATTTAAATACATATGTAATGTTTGACAGAAAATCACTCTGCCCTCATCAATGGATAAACAGAAATAAATTAAATAAAAGGAGTAACCAATGTCCGGAAACTATTCAACACGGGAATACCGTGAGAAATTATACGATGACCTTCATGTTCGATTGAGAGATACAGCGATTTTGATGTGTGCAATTTTTATTGCCTCTATCGGTCTAAATATGAATTCAACAGCTGTTATTATTGGAGCCATGCTGATTTCCCCTCTTATGACACCGATTGTTGGACTGGGGTTTGGTTTAGCTATTTTTGATACGCGTTTAATCAAGCAATCTCTAGAGGTTTTATTTACCCAAGTATTGGTCAGCTTGCTTGTCTCAGCTCTGTATTTCTGGATTTCTCCCTTATCTTATGAAAGTAGCGAATTGATTGCACGAACCTCTCCAACCATTTGGGATGTCCTCATTGCTATTGCTGGTGGGATTGCTGGTGTGATCGGTTCAAGGAAAAAAGAAGCAAACAATATCGTGCCAGGAGTAGCCATTGCTACAGCTCTGATGCCGCCTATCTGTACTGCTGGCTATGGTTTAGCTAATGGGAATGTACGATTTTTATTGGGGGCTCTCTATCTTTTCTTGATCAACTGTGTCTTTATCATGCTAGCCAACATTGTTGGAACAAGAATTTTGATGAGAAAATCTCCTTTAACTTCATTTAAAGAGCTGAGCATTAAAATGAGAATTGGCTTGATATCTTTGATTGTATTGTTGATTCTTCCAGCTAGCTATTCGGCAGTTACTCTGACAATAGAACAAGCGCGCAAAGAAGGGATCAAACAGTTTGTAGGAAAAGAGTTCGCCAATTATACGGTTATTAATCAAGTCTACAAGTCAAGGAACAATGAATTGGTCTTGACGGTTGTTGGAGATCCGATTTCAGAAGAAGAATTAGAAACACTCCACCAAAAACAAGCCTCTTACGGTATTCAATCTGTTCAATTGAAAGTGAATCAAGTTCAGAACTCGCCAACATTAGATAGTGAAGCGACCAAGGAATTTTATGAAAACATTGACAAGTATATTGATCAAAAACTCTCTGAAAAAGATTCACAAAACGATCTCGTAAAAGAAAATGAAGCAGACAAGGATTGAGGACAATGAACTGAATCGGTTTTTACGCCGTGTTTTTCTTGTATCTTCCTCTTTCTTACTTATAGCAGGTTGTTTTTGCTTGAATAAGAAATAAATTAGAAGTTCTATCATCTAAGAAAAATGATGAACAAAAAATCATTTAACTAATGGTGTGA
The DNA here is from genome assembly GCF_902460355.1 of Streptococcus sp. Marseille-P6264. Lineage (GTDB taxonomy): Bacteria > Bacillota > Bacilli > Lactobacillales > Streptococcaceae > Streptococcus. Next base: position 171,122 of record NZ_CABPTO010000005.1, on the reverse strand, counting down.
ACGTTTAGTGTTTATCAGCTCCATTCTCTGTAATTTTGGGGGTAAAATCCACACCATTCGGATAAAATTAGTTGAATTTGATTGGAAAAAAGCTTTTATAAAAGCGGAGAAAAGTCTTGATATTACGCTGTTTTTAGTCCAACTGAAATTCATACTTTCCAAACCAGGCTTGAAAAAAGCTCGTAAAGCATCACAATTTAGTAAACGTTAAAACTTATTTAAACTTATTGAAAGCATTTCGTATCAAAAATACGGGATGCTTTTTCTGTTCACCCCAAATTTTTGTAACTAGGTGATACTTGAAATTAATACAAATTTGGTTGTTTTTGATAAATCTAAGCAACACTACATGATGAAGTGAAAGGGGATGAATCTTTGATAGTATTCACTTATTGTGAAATATGATATATTTATTAATTAGATGGATGAATACTTCTAGAGTTAAATATAGTATAATAGGGACATACTTTTTGGTTTATTTTTGTTTGTAGTCGGATTATGAAAGAATATCCAATATTATGCGATAAGATAGAATGTTACAAAAAAGAAAGGGGATGCAATCCGATGAAGAAAGACAGATTAATTGTATTGACAGATGCTGTTCTAGCAATTATTATGACCATCTTGGTTTTAGAGTTAGAAAAACCAACAACACCAAGTCTTGAAGCTTTTTGGGATTTACGGCAAAATTTCTTTGCTTGTTTTCTTTCCTTTTTCTGGTTGGGATCGTTATGGATGGCACTAAACACATTATGGGAAAAGGTTGAGAAAATTTCCTCAGAAATTATTTGGTGGAATTTGTTTCTACTCTTGGAGCGGCAGGAGTTCTCTTTGGAGAATTTCATGCCATCCAAGATACCAGTCTGAATGATGTGGTGGACCGGATCTATATAAATGTCAAGGATTTACCGTTTCAGTCCTTGGGAGCTTTAGCTAATATCCTGTCTGATATTAAGAAGGGACTGATTCAAGACAGTCATATCTGGTCTTTCTTCCAGTCATTTTTCAAACAATATCAGTTGATAATCAGCTTAAATCAGATCTATCAGTTTGTCTATCTTTCTCTGATGGAGATCATGTCCTATCTTCACTTTGATTATTGGAAAAAAACGGCTCGGTCAGGAGCTAGTATGAATAAGGAGAACAAATGAAACGTTTAAAAATGTTATGGCATATTATGCAGGTTACGGGTTTTACTCGGTTTGCCCTGAGTTTTGTGACCTTTGTTTTTGGGTCAGGAGGCGTGCTTTTCCTAGTTGAACCTGCTATCACAAATTACGGAGACGGTCTTTGGTATGCTTTTGTGACTTCGACGACTGTCGGCTACGGGGATCTCCTAGCTGTGACCTTGATTGGAAGGATTACCAGTGTCTTCTTGACGATTTATGGGCTCATATTTTTTGGCTGTTTATCAGCTGTTATTTTTAATTATTATACCAATTTAAATAAGGAAAGAGGAGAGGACAAATGACTGCCAATTATTCAACACGGGAATACCGTGAGAAATTATACGATGACCTTCATGTTCGATTGAGAGATACAGCGATTTTGATGTGTGCAATTTTTATTGCCTCTATCGGACTAAATATGAATTCAACAGCTGTCATTATAGGAGCCATGTTGATTTCACCTCTCATGACACCGATTGTTGGACTGGGATTCGGTTTAGCTATTTTTGATACGCGTTTAATCAAGCAATCTCTAGAGGTTTTATTGACTCAAGTGTTGGTCAGTTTGCTTGTCTCGACTCTGTATTTCTGGATTTCTCCCTTGTCTTATGCAAGTAGCGAGTTGATCGCACGAACCTCTCCAACCATTTGGGATGTTCTCATTGCTATTGCTGGTGGGATTGCTGGTGTGATCGGTTCAAGGAAAAAAGAAGCAAACAATATCGTGCCAGGAGTAGCCATTGCTACAGCTTTGATGCCGCCTATCTGTACTGCTGGCTATGGTTTAGCTAATGGGAATGTACGATTTTTATTGGGGGCTCTCTATCTTTTCTTGATTAACTGTGTTTTTATCATGCTAATCAACATTGTTGGAACAAGAATTATGATGAGAAAATCTCCCTTAAGTTCATTTAAAGAGCTAAATATTAAAATGAGAATTGGGTTGATATCCTTGATTGTATTATTGATTCTTCCAGCCAGCTATTCAGCAGTCACTCTGACGATAGATCAAGCGCGAAAAGAAGGAATCAAACAGTTTGTAGGAAAAGAGTTCGCCAATCATACGGTCATTAATCAAGTCTACAAGTCAAGGAATAATGAATTGGTCTTGACGGTTGTTGGAGATCCGATTTCAGAAGAAGAATTAGAAACGCTCCACCAAAAACAAGCCTCTTACGGTATTCAATCTGTTCAATTGAAAGTCAATCAAGTTCATAATTCGACAAAATTAGACAGTGATACGACCAAGGAATTTTATGAAACCATTAACAAGTATATCGATCAAAAACTCTCTGAAAAGGATTCACAAAACGATCTCGTAAAAGAAAATGAAGCAGACAAGGATTGAGGGCGATGAACAGAATAGGTTTAGAGTTGCTGTCTGAAGAAAATAGTCTAGATGTCTATTCTTTTGAAAAAGAAAATCGGGAGTATTTTGAGCGAAATTTACCTCCCAGACCAGCTAACTATTTTGATCCAGAAGGTTTTAAAAAAATTACAGCGGAATTGTTAATGGAACAAGAAAATCATGACACCTACATGCATCTTATTAGAGATTCGCAAGGCATGATGGTCGGAAGAATCAATTTAAGTGTTTTAGGGAGCGATAGAAAAACAGCAGAACTTGGATATAGGATTGGAGAAAATGTTACTAATTTAGGCTATGCAAGCGAAGCGGTTAAACTCGTTTTAGACAAAGCATTTCATACTTATGGTTTAAATAGAATCATTGCGGGAGCGGCAACGGATAATCTTGCCTCTAAGAGAGTGCTTTTAAAAAATGGTTTCACCTTTAGTAGGATCATAGAAAATGACCTACAAATGAATAATGAGTGGGTTCATACAGCGGTATTTGAGATAATGAATCTATAACATCATCATTTCCAGTTTAGTGACAGGAATGATGGAGTCGTTAATCTTTGCGGACATTCAAGAATTTTCTCTGGATCTCTTTTTTCTAAAAAGTCAAGAGTTTCCCGGAAATTTCTCTGAGTCATTTTTTGAGATTTATAAAAGCAATTTTCACGAATTGTTTGATTAGCGATATCAGCTGTAATTACATATGCTTTTGTTACCTGTTTATCACTATGAGTTAAGGCTCCAGAAACAGGCTGTAGTGAAACTCCAGCTTGTTTGGCTAACATGGCTTCTGTGTATCTCAGTTTATAAAAGGATCGTAGAAAAAGTCTCAGTTTGACATTCAGGGGATGCTTCTGATCTCTCCTGAAAAGTCAATGCCTTAGCAATATAGAAAAACACCCTTATCCCTAGTTCTGCTAAAAGCATAGGATAAGAGTGTTTTTTATAAGAACGACAGATGATGATTATTCTTCGTCTTTTTTGATAATGTTTTTAACGCCTGCGATAGCACCTTCAACAGCGCCTTTTGCGTCTTCAGCAACTTCTTTCGCTTTTGAAGCTAGTTTTTCAGCAGTGCCTTCTGCTTGAGTTTTTGTATCGCCAGTAAGTTTTCCCAATCCTTCTTTGAGAGAACCTTTAGCTTGGTTGAATTTTTCTTCGATTGACATGGAAATTTCCTCCCTTTATTAAATGTATTATCTAAGTTGGATGCGGTTTGATACTCATTCAAGCGAGATAATACATACAAGTATAGACTCTTTACTAAGAAAAAGCAAATAACTGCTACGAAATGACAAAACATTTTTAATAAGTCACGACATTAATTTCGCCTTTGTCATATTCTGCAATGAAGATATCGGAGACATTTTCAAAGCCTTCTTTTTGGAGTTCGGTCATCAACCATTCTTCTGACTTACCAATAGATTCTAAAATTTCAAGCTGGACAACTCCATCCGTAATGATTGGATACTTCGGATTTTCGTCGCCAATTCTTACGATAATCAATTGACCATTTTGCTCGATGACAGCTCTTTTGACTTCTTTCAGTTGGAAGACTCCTTGGGAGCGTAATTTCAGAGCGACGTCTGATGCGGATAGGCCTTTTGAACGGCAGGCTTCAGGATCTAGTTTGCCGTTTTTGATGATAATAGTTGGCTTCCCGTCAATCAGGTGTTTGATGTAGGAAACATTGGTGTTCAGCCATTTTAAGAGCAAAATCAGAATAGTCCAGATGATTAGGATGATTGCATATTGAAGGATAGTAATGGAGCTATTGTAGATGACCCCGCCGATAATGCCACCGAGAACATAGTTTTGTACTTGGTCTGTTGCAGAGCTTGGTGCTAAATTCCCTTTACCTGTCACATTGATGACAAAAACGAGGGAAACAAGTCCCAAAGCTAACTTAATCGCAATTGTAATAAAAAAGCTCATTATTTTTCAACCTCCACGAGTTCAACGTCTGATTTGTACAGTTCCATTTTTTCTAATAAATAGCTATCTTGGTCGGTTCCGCTAATAGCACGGTAGAATTGTTTGCCAACCTTGATGATTGCGCCATCTGTAGTAGCTGAAGTATTGACGTAGACTTCTTCCTTCTCAACGCCTAATTCCTTTGAGACAACCTCAATAAAATGCAAGGAGCTACGGAATTGATTGTCATTTGATTGATTACTTTGGAAATTAGTAATGCTAATCAGAACAGTTGCTACTAGGGTCAAAATAGAAATAATGGACAGTTCACGGAACTTACTTCCTCGTCTATCTTTATAGGCCTTAAAGGCGAAAAATCCTGTTACCAAAACCAAGCATGCTGATACAATCACCATCACCCAATTCTGCTGGCTAATCTGACTCAGTACATAGTCATATGAATAGAATTTCATAAGATCCCTCACTTTTTTTGAATTCAAGCTATTATAAAACAATTAATCAGCTACATCAATAGCTTTATATAGAAAAAATAAAGTTTTCTAGAACTTGTTTGAAAGATGGAAGCTATATATTCCTAAGTAGAATATTTCACTTCATTCGAGTTTTGAAACTGCTAATAAAGCTTGACAAAATCCTTCAGAGTGCTAGAATAAGAGACAGGTAGAGGCCGATTTAGCTCAGTTGGTAGAGCAACGCACTCGTAACGCGTAGGTCACAGGTTCGAACCCTGCAATCGGCAAAAAGAAAACCAGCACCTTTTTTATGGGGTTGCTGGTTTTGTTTATATAATTCTTATAAAGAAGTAAGAAAAGTTAGGCCACCTAATATCACCCCCGCAGCATTGGGAATAATGAGGATCCAGTCTTTTTTAGGTTCTTTTGTCCAACCGTAGATAACCCAAATCAGGCAAGAAACTGCTGCGAATAGTGGTTGGAAAGGTTGAGCTTTGGATCCTTGTAAGTTTGCGATAATTTGTGGAATATAAGCGACGAATACAAGAATTCCAATAAAAGCTCCAATAGATCCGACAAAACGATTAATTTTTTGTTTTGACATACGATACCTCCTGAGCGTCCATTATATCAAAACGGAAAAAATTGTCAAATGAGACATAAGCCAGTATGGGAAATTCAAGATTTTTTATTTCATTTTAATCTTTTAAAACAACCACTTACTGCTCCAAATTGACCACTTACTGAAAGTCCCTTGTTTCTTTTCAAGAAATTGTTATAATGAAGATAGAAAGAGGGGAGGAGTGCTTATGAAGGTTCGGATTGAGCTAGACGATCGTTTGGCTGATACAGAATTGGTGATTCGAGTATCGCGGATTGATGAGAGGATTCAGAAGATTCAAGAGGCTTTGAATGAAGCGACTGCTCCAGCTATTCTCTTTTATAAGGAAAATAGTGAGTATTTTGTGGACTTGGCGGAGATTCTCTTTTTCGAGACCGATGGAGCCAAAATCTTTGCTCACGCGCGCAATGATGCCTATGAGGTCAAGTTGAAACTCTACGAATTGGAGGACTTACTGCCCCGTTATTTTTGCAGAATTTCCAAGTCAACCATTGCTAATGCTAGGGCGATCTATTCTTTAGAAAAGTCTTTCTCGGGTACTAGTTCCGTCCAGTTTTCTGAAACGCATAAGAAAGTGCATGTTTCAAGGCATTATTATCAACTACTAAAAGAAAAGTTAAGTGAAGTGAGGTAATCATCATGAAAAAAACAATTCTAGGCATCGGTTTTTTGGTTTTAGCCGGCTGGGTTTTGCTTCAGGGAAACTTTGGTATTCCTATGTTCAATTTTAATATCTGGCCCCTGCTTTTGGTCGGCATGTTTGCGTATTTTGCTTTGGAAAATTTCTTGGAGCGAGATTTTGGGACTGGTTTGATTATGACGATTATTGCTCTGATGATTGCCAATTCTGCCTATCACTTTTTGGCTATCTCCACAGGTACCTTGATCATGGGTGGTATTTTGGCCTGCATTGGGCTCAATATGATTTTCAAGCCAAGAAGGATCTGGGGTGTTCGTTATTTGTCTAGAAAGGGCTTGTCTACAACGGAAGGAGAGATTTCTTTTGGCAGCGGCACTCGCTATATCAATTCGGAGAATTTCGTCCATGATAAAGTAGAATGTGTTTTTGGTAGCGCAACTGTATATTTTGATAATGCCAGAATTTTAGGCGATTCTGCTAGTTTTGATGTGGAAGTATCCTTCGGTAGTGCGGTGCTTTACATTCCAAGCAACTGGCGAGTAGAGCTAAATGTGGACAATGCTTTCGGTACGGTTGTCAATCCGCATAATGGTAATGAAAAAGACAAGACTTTATATGTGCGCGGGGATGTCGCCTTTGGAGCTTTGAAGATTGTTTACATTTAAGAAAACGGATTATTGGTTAGAAATTGTAAAGTTTGGGAAAATGTACTTGCCAAACGTCAAGTTTTTTGATAATATAGTACGGTATGTGGTGCTAGCACATCCGTAATATTAGATCTAATAGGAGGAAACACACTAATGGCTAAAGTATGTTACTTTACAGGTCGTAAGACTGTATCTGGAAACAACCGCTCTCACGCGATGAACCAAACAAAACGCGCTGTTAAACCAAATCTTCAAAAAGTTACTGTTTTGATCGACGGAAAACCTAAAAAAGTTTGGGCTTCAGCTCGCGCGCTTAAGTCAGGTAAAGTTGAACGCGTTTAATACATGAAAGGGATTGGAAAGATTTATTCCTTCCCTTTTTTGTTGTTGAATTTTCAGACTAGACAGTTTATTTCTGTCCTTCCTCTTTTACACCCTGTCTAAAATATGGTAAAATAAACTATAAAATACTTTTGAGGTACAAGTGATGACTGTAAAAATCAATACAAAAGATGGTCAAATTGAGCTGACTGATGACGTGATTGCGACAATCGTTGGCGGCGCAGCAACCGAAATTTTTGGTGTGGTTGGAATGGCCAGCAAAAATGCAATTAAAGATAACTTTCAAGCTCTTTTGGGTAAAGAAAACTATGCCAAGGGTGTGGTAGTAAAAACGTCTGAGGATGGTGGTATTGCAGTTGATGTTTATACCGTTTTGAGCTACGGCATTAAAATTAGTGAAGTTTCCAAAAATATCCAAGAACGCGTTAAGTTTAGTTTGGAAAATCAACTTGGGATCACTGCCCACACAGTGAATGTCTATATCCAAAATATTAAAGTTGTAGGAGAATAATCGTGTCAAATATTACTACTAGTTTATTTCAAGAAATGGTGCAGGCGGCATCAACTCGTTTAAATAAACAGGCTGAATATGTCAATTCTTTAAATGTTTTCCCAGTTCCAGATGGTGACACAGGAACGAATATGGGCATGACCATTGAAAATGGTGCCAAAGAAGTAGCGGATAAGTCAGCTTCAACAGTTGGTGAAGTGGCCGCTATCTTTGCCAAGGGACTCTTGATGGGTGCGCGTGGGAACTCTGGTGTTATCACGTCTCAGCTCTTTCGTGGTTTTTCACAAAGCGTGAAAGGAAAAGATGAGCTTGATGGACAAGCTTTGGCTCTTGCCTTCCAGTCTGGTGTAGAAGTGGCCTATAAGGCTGTTATGAAGCCAGTTGAGGGAACGATTTTGACCGTTTCCCGCGGTGCGGCTATCGGTGCTAAAAAGAAAGCTGAAGCGACAAATGATGCTGTCGAAGTTATGAAAGCGGCTCTTGAAGGAGCAAAGGCTGCCCTTGCTAAAACGCCAGATATGTTGCCAGTTCTCAAGGAAGTTGGTGTTGTGGACTCTGGTGGTCAAGGTTTGGTCTTTATCTATGAAGGTTTCCTTTCTGCCCTGACTGGCGAATACATCGCATCAGAAGATTTCCAAGCGACTCCAGCTACGATGAGCCAGATGATCAATGCTGAACACCACAAATCTGTAGCAGGTCATGTGGCAACAGAAGACATCACTTTTGGTTATTGTACAGAAATCATGGTTGCCTTGAAGCAAGGACCAACCTATGTCAAGGACTTTGACTATGATGAATTCCGTAATTATTTGAATGAGCTTGGGGATTCCTTGCTGGTAGTTAATGATGATGAAATCGTGAAAGTGCACGTTCATACAGAAGATCCAGGTCTTGTTATGCAAGAAGGCCTGAAGTATGGTAGCCTTGTCAAGGTAAAAGTGGACAACATGCGTAACCAGCACGAAGCCCAGCTTGAGAAGGAAGAAAAAGCTACCAAGCCAGCTGAAGAAAAAGAATACGCTATTATCGCCGTAGTAGCTGGTGACGGTCTTGCTGAAATCTTCAAGGCTCAGGGTGTGGACTATATCATTTCTGGCGGTCAGACTATGAACCCTTCTACAGAGGACTTTATCAAGGCTGTTGACCAGGTGAATGCGCGCAATATCATTTTCTTGCCAAACAATAAAAATATCTTCATGGCAGCTCAATCTGCAGCAGAAGTGCTTGAGCAACCGACGACAGTGATTGAAACACGCACACTTCCTCAAGGTTTGACAAGCCTTTTGGCCTTTGATAGTGGAAAAACAATTGAAGAGAACCATGAGAGAATGACAGCGGCTTTGAGCGATGTGGTCAGCGGTAGCATTACGACTGCAGTTCGTGATACGACCATTGATGGCCTCGAAATCCATGAAAATGATAACTTGGGCATGGTGGATGGCAAAATTCTTGTGTCAAATCCAGATATGTTAACAACTCTGAAGGCAACCTTTGCGAAGATGTTGGATGAGGACAGTGAAATTGTTTCCATCTATATCGGTGAAGATGGTGACGAGGAATTAGCAAATGGCTTGGCTCAAGATCTGATGGAAGAATATGAAGATCTAGAAGTTGAGATCCACCAAGGAAATCAGCCAGTTTATCCATATATTTTTAGTGTAGAATAATTTATTTGGGAGTGGGGCAGAAATCGGTCATTCGTTAGAATTCGATTTCGTCGTCCCACCTCCGCACAGTTAAGTAGGGCTGTAAAAGCTGATGAAATCAGCGTAGTAGAGCCCACTCAACCACCGCGTCTTGCTCGACAATCCAAAGACAATTGAGAGGCTAGGACTTTTGTCCCAGCCTCTTTGATTTTTTTATATGCAAGATTTAGACAAGATAGTGGCATTATGGTATACTGGAAAAAATAAAAAGAAAAGGTGTACTATGAAAAAGTTATTTATTCTAGTTATTTCTGCTTCTGTATTATTGACAGGATGTGTAGTTCCGAAATTTGGCAAGCATCGTCCAAAGGCTCCAGCAGAATCAAGAGTTGCTGAAACGAGTTCAAGCTCCAGCTCTAGTGCTTCATCTTCTTACTCACTTTCTGAAAGCAAAGAGATTGTTTCTAAAACCTTGGTTGGAGACCTTAAAGGTATCCATCATCGCGACACGGTGACCTATCGAGGAGACAAACTCTTGAAACTTCGAATGGAGCTATTGAGTAATTTGCCAGAAGAAGCCAGTGGTGCTGCAGCTACTATGAGCCCAGAGGAAATGACAGTTATCATTCGAGAAGGAATGGAATCAGAACCAAACTACGTGGAAGCTAAGAATATGGAGGGAGTGACGATTGAATACTCCGTAACAGCTGATAAGAAATTACAGGCCATAGTTGATCTGGATTTTGAGAAAATGGATATAGCGAAAGCAGCAAGTCTATCTTTCTTTAAAGAATTGGGACTTAATGACATAAAAGACGCCTCCCCTTCAATGTTTATTTTAGGTATGAAATTAGGCGGCTTGAAAGAAGAATAAGAATATTTAAAAGGCGAGTCATCTCGTCTTTTTTTGCTGTCTAGAAACCATGACATTTGTCATATGGTCTAGTGACAAAATCATCTAGTCGGAAGAGGCAGGAAGTTTTATAATACAAGTAAGAAATGAAGAAATAGGGAGTAGTTACATGAAAATATGGTTGATAAAGGTAGCAGTCTTGAGTCTTGTTGGGATGATGTTTTACCAGTTAGCAAGAATGAGCGGAGTAGGTCTTTACCGCTTTCCTTGGGAGATTTTTGCTAGCTTGGGAATGGCTAGCTATGTCCTAAAGGAAGTGGCTAAGTTAAGCAAAAGGGGAAAGTAGAAATGAAAAAGCGCTTGCCCCTCTTATTCATTGGAGTTGCAATGGGTGTATGGTGTTTTCAGATGATACCGGGTTTTCTGTTGGAATTTCTACCCCGGCAATTTTATATAGGAGTATGGGGAGTGATTCTAGTTGTCTTTGTCATCTGGCCGCTCATCTATGATTTTATTAAGGAGGAAGATCATGAAATTGATTGAAGTGAAAAAGTTATCTAAAAGTATTCGGGGGAAGGAGATTTTGCGCCACATTTCCTTTGACATTGAAGAAGGGGATTGTATGGCTTTGATTGGCCCCAACGGAGCTGGCAAAACAACTCTGATGGACTGTCTCCTAGGCGATAAATTCCTGACTTCTGGCCAAGCGCTGGTTCAAGGGCTAAAACCAACAGATAATCGATTAAAAGAGATGGTTGCCATTTTGCCTCAGGAAAATACAGTGGTGGGAGATTTGAAAGTCAAGGAACTCCTTGCTTTCTTTCGCTCTATCTATCCTAACAGCCTGTCCGAAGAGGAAATCGATGCCTTGTTGGGCTTTTCTGACAAGCAGAAGAACCAGCTAGCTTCCAAGCTCTCTGGTGGTCAAAAACGCCTCTTCTCCTTTATCTTAGCCTTGATTGGCCGTCCGAAGATTCTTTTCTTGGATGAACCGACTTCGGCTATGGATACCTCGACCCGCCAGCATTTCTGGGAAATTGTGGATCAGCTCAAGAAGCAAGGCGTGACTATTGTCTATTCTTCCCACTACATTGAAGAAGTGGAGCATACAGCTGACAGGATTTTGGTGCTTCATAAGGGAGAGCTGATCCGCGACACCACGCCTTATGCCATGCGCAAGGAAGAGCAGGAAAAACACTTCACCCTGCCCCTTTCCTATAAAGAAGTTGTGGAAAAGATAGCTGGTGTGACAGAGATTGAAATCAAGCAAAAGGCCTTATCCTTTGCGACCAAGGACGCCAGTCAGGTCTGGCAAATTCTGCAGGAGCATGGCTGTACGATTGAAGAAATCGAAGTCCGCAATCGCACCCTGCTGGATAGTATTTTTGAGACGACACAAGAGTAAAGGAGCAGCATCATGAAAAATATGGCAAGTTTAATGAAAATGGAGCTAATTTTGATGAAGCGGCAGGCGGCCTACTACCTGCTCTCTATCGGGCTACCCAGCGTTTTCTATCTGATCTTTTCAGGAATAATGTCAGGTTCTGATATACCGGCGCTTGTGCTCCGAACCTATCTCTTTTCTATGACACTTTTTAGTATCATGTCTAGTGCCTTTTTTAGCATTCCTAGCACCTTGCAGTCGGACAAGACCAATAACTGGCAAAAATTGATTCAGCATTCGCCCGTTTCTATGGTAGAATATTATATATCAAAGCTTTTCAGTACTTTACTGACCTTTCTGCTTTCCATCATCGTGGTCTTCTCTGTTGGACATTTCGTTCGTGGAGTCAATATGCCCATGATGGACTGGCTAGTGATTGCCCTAATTCTTTTGGTTGGCAGTATGGTCTTTATCGCCATGGGCGTCTTGGTTAGTCTCCTGCCCAGTGCCCAGCTCATGTCGGTCGTAGGCAATATCGTTTATATGGCTTTAGCAGTCTTGGGTGGGCTTTGGTTTCCTCTGACCATGTTCCCAGACTGGTTGCAATCTATCGGCAAGTTAACGCCAAGCTATCAGCTCATGCAGGTGGTTTCTGGCTATTTGGAACACCATAACTGGAATGTCTCTGCCATGCTAATCGTTCTAGCCTACACCATTTTCTTTAGCATTTTAGTCCTTCAGCTCAAAAAACGGATTGAGGTTAAATAATTCTATGTGGGAAAAGTTCAAAAACATACATCATATGTTTCATATTTCTCTGGTCTTTATCATCTTTCCGATAGCGGGTGTCATCAGTGGTGAATACCCGCTTTTGACTTTGCTTTGGACAGCATTGTTTATCGGGGCCTATTACACCATCCTCACGGAGAAAAAGCCTTTCTACCAGGCTCTGTCCTGGTGGGGCATGCTTGCTTACATTTTTTACACTCCCATTTGGCTGAATGTGGGCTTTGTGTGGTATATTTTTTATTTGTCCAACCTTCTTGTTTATCATTACAATGAGATTTCCCTTAAATCTTGGCGCTTTTGGAGTTTCTTGGCTGTCCAACCGGCTCTTCTGGTCGGGCTGTATATGCAGCAGCAATTTAGCACAGGCTATCTGGTCTTTTTCTCGACGACTTTCCTCTTTTCGGATTTCTTGACCTTGGGTCTGCATCGCATCCAAGTTGCTGAACAGCTCAAGGAAGAAAAAAGTAAGCAAAATGCCCAGCTCAATCTTTTCTTGGCGGAAAATGAGCGCAATCGAATCGGACGGGATTTACATGATAGTTTGGGCCATACCTTTGCCATGCTCAGCGTCAAGACAGAGCTGGCCCAGCAATTCCTGCAAATGGAGGCCTACGGGCAGGCGGAGAAAGAGATGGAGGAAGTACGACGAATCAGTAAGCAGGCCATGGCAGATGTTCGACGGATTGTAGAGAATCTCAAGACGCGGACGCTGGATGAAGAATTAGCAACAATCCGAACCATGCTGGAAATGAGCGATATTGACTTGGAGCTTCATAATCAGCTCAATGTTGCTAGCATTCCTACAGAAATGCAGTTTACCATTAGTATGATTTTATTGGAATTAGCAACTAATATTATCAAGCATGCGGAGGCCAAGAAGTCCAGAATTAATTTGTATAGTCAGGATCAAGATTTGATCTTGGAAGTTGAAGATGACGGCCGAGGCTTTAAGCAAGTGACGGACCAAGACTTGCATTCGGTACGTGAGCGCTTGGAGGGACTTGACGGTAGCGTGGAGGTCATCAGCAATCACAAGCCAACCATTATTCGCGTGCACTTGCCATATAGGATTAGAGGAGACGAGCGATGAAGTTATTATTAGCAGAAGACCAGAGTATGCTGCGGGATGCCCTTAGCCAGCTCTTGCAGTTGCAACCGGATGTTGAAGTAGTTTATCAAGCGGCAGATGGTCGTGAAGCTATTGAGCTGCTCAAGACCAATCCAGTCGATGTGGCCATCTTGGATGTGGAAATGCCCTATCAGACGGGACTGGACGTCCTAGAATGGATCAAGGAACACCAGCCAGTTGTCAAGGTCATCATTGTGACAACTTTTAAGCGGCCAGGCTATTTTGAGCGGGCTGTCAAGGCGGATGTTGATGCCTATGTACTCAAGGAGCGGAGCATTGCAGACCTGATGAAGACTATCCACACTGTCTTAGCTGGGCAAAAAGAATACTCACCTGAACTCATGGAAGTGCTGATGACTCATAAAAATCCCCTCTCCCATCAGGAGCTTCTAGTCTTAGAGGCAGCAGCAACTGGGCTTTCTAATAAAGAAATTGCTGAAAAACTCTATTTATCAAATGGCACTATTCGTAACTATATGTCGACCATCCTGACCAAGCTAGCAGCAGACAATCGCACAGAAGCTGTCCGGATTGCTCAAGAACAAGGATGGATATAAAATAATTATCTCGCTACATTCGGATTTAGCGGGATTTTCTTATCTTTTTCAATCAGAATGAAAAAAAACATCCGCGATACTTGCAATTTTTTTCAAAAATGTTATCATAGTAGAAAGCTTTTTGAATTTTTAGAAAATTGTAAATAAATGAAAGGGGAAATATGGAAAGAATCCAATTAGAAACTCCTAAGTCCGGCTCGCAGCTGGTCTTGGAAACCTTGAAGAATCTTGGTGTTGATACTATTTTTGGCTATCCTGGTGGTGCAGTCTTGCCCCTCTATGATGCTATTTATAGCTTTAAAGGTATCCGCCATATTCTTGGTCGCCATGAGCAGGGGTGTGTTCATGAAGCAGAAGGCTACGCTAAGTCTACTGGGAAAATTGGTGTGGCCGTTGTAACTAGTGGTCCGGGGGCAACCAATGCCATTACTGGGATCGCCGATGCGATGAGTGACAGTGTTCCCCTTTTGGTTTTTACTGGGCAGGTAGCGACGCCAGGCATTGGTAAGGATGCCTTTCAAGAAGCCGACATTGTTGGTATTACTACTCCCATCACTAAGTACAATTATCAGGTACGGGAGACGGCAGATATACCAAGAATCATTACGGAGGCCATTCATATTGCGACCACAGGTCGTCCAGGGCCAGTCGTTATTGATTTGCCAAAGGATGTCTCAGCTCTAGATACGGCCTTTATCTATGACACTCAGTTGCATCTGCCAAGCTATCAACCAACAATTGAGCCTAATGAATTACAAATTAAGAAGATTCTTAAACAGCTTTCTAAGGCTAAAAAACCCGTTCTTCTTTCTGGTGGCGGTATTAGCTATGCAGGAGCAGCAGCGGAGATGGTTGCTTTTGCAGAGCGGTATCAGATTCCAGTAGTGACCTCATTGTTGGGTCAGGGAACGATTGCGACAGATCATCCTTTGTTCTTAGGTATGGGTGGCATGCATGGTTCTTTCGCGGCTAATATTGCTATGACGGAAGCAGACTTCATGATTAGCATTGGATGTCGTTTTGATGACCGTCTGACTGGTAATCCTAAGACCTTTGCTAAAAGTGCTAAGGTAGCCCACATTGATATCGATCCAGCAGAGATTGGTAAAATCATCAGCGTGGATATTCCTATTGTAGGAGATGCCAAGAAAGCTTTGCAAATGTTGCTTGAAGAAGAGCAGGTGCACAACAATACCAGCAAGTGGATAGAAAAGGTGACACGAAACAAGGAGCGGGTGCGCTCCTATGATAAGAAGGAACGAGTTGTCCAACCTCAGGCTGTTATTGAGCGCGTGGGTGAGTTGACCAAGGGAGACGCTATTGTGGTAACGGACGTTGGCCAGCACCAAATGTGGACAGCCCAGTATTATCCTTATCGCAACGAGCGTCAGCTAGTTACGTCTGGTGGTCTGGGAACCATGGGCTTTGGTGTTCCAGCAGCGATTGGAGCCAAGATTGCCAATCCAGATAAGGAAGTAGTTCTCTTCGTTGGAGATGGCGGCTACCAGATGACCAATCAAGAGATGGCTATCCTAAATATCTACAAGATTCCGATTAAGGTTATCATGCTCAATAATCATTCGTTGGGGATGGTTCGTCAGTGGCAGGAAGCCTTCTATGATGGTCGGACCTCCGAGTCAGTCTTTGACAGTTTGCCAGATTTTCAGCTCATGGCTCAGGCTTATGGTGTCAAATCCTATAAATTTGATAATCCCGAGACCATTGCTCAAGATTTGGAAGTCCTAAAGGAAGATATACCGATGTTTATCGAGGTAGATATTTCTCGCAAGGAGCATGTGCTTCCAATGGTGCCAGCTGGCAAGAGCAATCATGAGATGTTGGGGGTGAAGTTCCATGCGTAGAATGTTGACAGCTAAACTCCAAAATCGTTCGGGTGTTCTGAACCGCTTCACTGGTGTGCTTTCCAGACGTCAGGTCAATATCGAAAGTATCTCTGTAGGTGCGACCGAGGATGAAAATGTTTCTCGGATCACCATTATCATTGATGTAAATTCCCTCAATGAAGTGGAGCAGATTATCAAGCAGCTTAATCGCCAGATTGATGTGATTCGGGTGCGAGATATTACAGATCATCCTCACCTAGAGCGAGAAGTTATTTTGATCAAGGTATCAGCACCGGTTGCTAAGCGTGCAGAAATCTTGGCCATTATCCAGCCTTTCCGGGCAACGGTAGTCGATGTGGCGCCAAGCTCGATCACTATCCAGATGACGGGCGATGCAGAAAAGAGCGAGGCCCTCTTACGAGTCATCCGTCCTTACGGCATTCGCAATATCGCACGGACTGGGGCAACTGGCTTTACCCGTGATTAAACGAAATCTTTAATTTGTTAAAACCGCCTAAGAGGCAATAAAAATAGAAAAGAGAGTAAACATTATGGCAGTAACAATGGAATACGAAAAAGATGTAAAAGTAGCAGCACTTGACGGTAAAAAGATCGCCGTTATCGGTTATGGTTCACAAGGTCATGCTCATGCACAAAACTTGCGTGATACAGGCCACGATGTGATTATCGGTGTTCGTCCAGGTAAGTCATTTGACAAGGCTAAAGAAGATGGTTTTGCTACATACACAGTAGCAGAAGCTGCTAAATTGGCTGATGTTATCATGATCTTGGCTCCAGATGAAATCCAACAAGAACTTTACGAAACAGAAATCGCTCCTAACTTGGAAGCTGGTAACGCAGTTGGCTTTGCTCATGGTTTCAATATCCATTTTGAATTTATCAAAGTTCCTGCAGATGTAGATGTCTTCATGTGTGCACCAAAAGGTCCTGGTCACTTGGTTCGCCGTACTTTTGAAGAAGGCTTCGGTGTTCCAGCTCTTTACGCGGTATATCAGGATGCGACTGGCAATGCCAAAGATATCGCGATGGACTGGTGTAAAGGTGTTGGTGCAGCTCGTGTTGGTTTGCTTGAAACAACTTATAAAGAAGAAACAGAAGAAGATCTCTTTGGTGAACAAGCCGTTCTCTGCGGTGGCTTGACAGCTCTTATCGAAGCAGGATTTGAAGTCTTGACCGAAGCAGGCTATGCACCAGAATTAGCTTACTTTGAAGTGCTGCACGAAATGAAACTGATTGTGGACTTAATCTATGAAGGTGGATTCAAGAAAATGCGTCAATCTATTTCAAACACTGCTGAATACGGTGACTATGTATCAGGTCCACGTGTGATTACTGATCAAGTCAAAGAAAACATGAAAGCAGTTCTTGCAGATATCCAAAATGGTAAATTTGCAAATGACTTTGTAAATGACTATAAAGCTGGACGTCCAAAACTCACTGCTTACCGTGAACAAGCAGCTAACCTTGAAATTGAAAAAGTCGGTGCAGAATTGCGTAAAGCAATGCCATTCGTTGGTAAAAACGACGATGATGCTTTCAAGATCTACAACTAAGATTGTGTGGAAAACTCAGCTGGTATCCCAGCTGAGTTTGTTTACCTCATTTGGAAAGGAAAAGGAATGTTAACAGCAAAAGATATCGTCCGTGCTCATAAGGTATTAAAAGATGTTGTCGTCAATACACCGCTTGATTATGATCATTACTTGTCAGAGAAGTATGGGGCAAAGGTCTATCTTAAAAAAGAAAATGCCCAAAGTGTCCGTTCTTTCAAAATCCGTGGTGCCTATTATGCCATTTCTCAGTTGAGCGAGGAAGAACGTGAACGTGGGGTTGTCTGTGCTTCTGCGGGCAATCATGCTCAAGGGGTCGCTTACACTTGTAATGAGATGAAAATTCCAGCGACCATTTTTATGCCCATCACGACTCCCCAGCAAAAAATTGGGCAGGTTCGCTTCTTTGGCGGTGACTTTGTGACCATCAAGTTGGTAGGAGATACTTTCGACGCTTCTGCTCGGGCAGCTATGGAATTCACACGAGTGGAGAATCGGACCTTTATTGATCCCTTTGATGATGTATATGTCCAAGCTGGTCAGGGAACGGTTGCTTATGAAATCCTAGATAGTGCAGCTCGGGAGTCCATCGATTTAGACTTGGTCTTGGTACCAGTAGGAGGCGGCGGTCTCATCGCAGGAGTATCCACTTACATCAAGGAAAGTCAGCCACAAATTGAAGTGATCGGGGTAGAGGCGAATGGGGCCCGCAGTATGAGAGCGGCTTTTGAAGCAGGCGGTCCTGTAAAACTCAATGAAATTGACAAATTTGCGGACGGTATCGCAGTCCAAAAGGTAGGGGCTTCTACTTATGAAGCAACGAAGAAGAATGTAGAAACACTTATCGGGGTTGATGAAGGATTGATTTCAGAAACCTTGATTGATCTTTATTCTAAACAAGGAATCATCGCAGAGCCTGCTGGTGCAGCTAGCGTGGCAGCCTTGGAAGTGTTGCGAGAATATATCAAAGGAAAAACTGTCTGCTGTATCATTTCGGGAGGAAATAATGACATTAACCGTATGCCTGAAATGGAAGAGCGTGCCCTTATCTATGATGGCATCAAGCATTATTTTGTAGTAAATTTCCCGCAGCGGCCAGGTGCCTTACGTGAATTTGTAAATGATATCTTAGGGCCAAATGATGACATTACTCGATTTGAATACATCAAGCGGGCCAGCAAAGGAACCGGACCGGTCCTGATTGGGATTGCCTTGGCCAATAAGCATGACTATGCAGGTCTGATCAATCGAATCGAGCATTTTGATCCTTCCTTCATCAATCTAAACGGAAATGAAACGCTTTACAACATGTTAGTCTGATCCTAAAAATATTTTAGCAAAAGTCCGCTTTTTGATTGCAAGCGATTGAGGACTGTGCTAGAATATAATATATTAAATCAAGGAGATGATCTTATGTTTTTTAATTTCTTCTTTTTCTTCTTTCTCTTTTTTATCATTCTTTGTGTTTTAGCAGCATTTAGCTCGCTCTATGTCGTGCGCCAGCAGTCTGTTGCCATCATTGAGCGTTTCGGCCGCTACCACAAGACTAGTACAAGTGGGATGAATGTTCGTTTGCCTTTGGGAATTGACAAAATTGCTGCTCGTGTCCAGTTGCGTTTGCTGCAGAGCGAGATTATTGTCGAGACCAAGACTCAGGATAATGTCTTTGTGACCATGAATGTTGCGACCCAGTATCGCGTAAATGAACACAATGTCACAGATGCCTACTATAAACTCATGCGACCAGAAGCGCAGATCAAGTCCTATATCGAAGATGCCCTGCGTTCTTCTGTTCCTAAACTGACCTTGGACGAGCTCTTTGAAAAGAAAGATGAGATTGCCCTGGAAGTTCAAAAACAGGTGGCAGAAGAAATGTCGACTTATGGCTACATCATTGTCAAGACCTTGATTACTAAGGTTGAGCCAGATGCAGAAGTTAAACAGTCTATGAACGAAATCAACGCGGCTCAACGCAAACGGGTGGCAGCTCAGGAATTGGCAGAAGCAGATAAGATTAAAATTGTAACTGCAGCAGAGGCCGAGGCTGAGAAAGACCGCCTTCACGGGGTCGGTATTGCAGAGCAGCGGAAGGCGATTGTAGATGGTTTAGCTGACTCCATCAAAGAACTTAAAGGGGCCAATGTTGAACTGACAGAAGAGCAAATCATGTCCATTCTCTTGACCAACCAATATCTAGATACCTTGAATAATTTTGCAGATAAGCAAGGAAATAACACGATCTTCCTTCCAGCAAATCCTGATGGAGTGGAGAGTATTCGCACCCAGATCCTTTCAGCCCTCAAAGCTAAATAAATATAGAATATTCAGAATTATTTAATTTGTTTGTTTTGGTTTTTCTAAGTTGACAAACTGTATAAAAACCATTATATTAGTATTCGAAATAAGTTAGAGAGGAGTAAGAAATGGCTAAATCAAATTTTGAAAAAGTAGAGTCAGTCGTTGGATGGGTTCGTGACAAAAAAATTACAGGTTACCGTATTAGTAAAGAAACAAACGCGCGTGAAATGTCAATTATTGCTCTTGCTCAAGGACGTGCAAAAGTAAAGAATATTTCTTTTGAAACAGCTCTTGGCTTGATTGATTTCTACGATAAGAATCACGAAAAGTTTGAAGACTAATCTTCAAAAAGTGGGGAAACCCGCTTTTTTATTTTGCGAATAAAAAAACAAGGCGGATGTATCTTTTTCCGTCTTGTTTGTTTGATTGGTTGTTTATTTCAAGAAGCGATGTAGGAATTCCTTGGTTCGTTCTTCTTTAGGATTGGTAAAGAATTCTTGTGGAGTGCCTTCTTCTGCGATGACGCCCTTATCCATAAAGATAACACGGCTGGAAACATCGCGGGCAAATTCCATTTCGTGGGTCACGACAATCATGGTCAGACCTTCTTTAGCTAATTCCTTCATGATTTTCAGGACTTCACCGACCATTTCTGGGTCAAGAGCTGAAGTTGGCTCATCGAAAAGGATAGCGTCAGGGTTCATAGAAAGCGCACGCGCAATGGCAACCCGCTGTTTTTGTCCACCTGAAAGTTGTTTAGGTTTGGCTTGCCAGTAGAGCTCACCCATACCGACCTTTTCTAGATTTTCTTTGGCAATCTTTTCTGCTTCAGCACGCTCTCTTTTGAGTACGGTTGTCTGAGCTACGATGGTGTTTTCTAGCACATTGAGATTTTCAAAAAGATTGAAACTTTGGAACACCATACCTAATTTTTCGCGGTAGTGAGTCAGGTCGTAATTTTCATCCAAGACATTTTTGCCACGGTAGAGAATTTCGCCAGCAGTAGGTGTTTCGAGGAGGTTGATGGAGCGGAGAAAAGTTGATTTCCCGCTACCTGAACTTCCGATAATGGAGATAACTTCGCCCTTGTGGACAGTCAGAGAAATGTCTTTCAAGACTTGGTTCTCTCCATAGGATTTTTTGAGATTTTTAATTTCTAAAATTGTTTCGGTCATTGTTTCAATTCTCCCGTCTGCATTTGATTGGCACCTGTTGTGTAATGATCTGTGTCAAACTTCCGCTCGATGAAACGTAGGATTCGAGTGATGGTAAAGGTCAAGACGAAGTAAATGACTGCGATAATGGTGAAGGTTTGGAAGTACTGATAGGTCTGAGTTGCAATGGTATTTCCTGAGAAGTAAAGCTCCACCACGGAGATAACATTGAGGACAGAGGTATCCTTGATATTGATGACAAATTCATTACCCGTTGCAGGCAAAATGTTGCGGACTACCTGTGGCAGGACAACCTTGCGCATGGTTTGACCGTGGGTCATTCCTAGCGCAGTAGCCGCTTCAAATTGTCCCTTGTCAACGGCAAAGATACCACCGCGGACAATTTCACTCATGTAAGCACCAGTATTGATAGAAACGATAAAGATGGCTGCAGCTGTCCGGTCAATCGAAATACCAAAAGCCTGAGCTGTTCCATAGTAGATAACCATGGATTGTACAATCATAGGAGTACCACGGAAGATTTCAATGTAAACATTGAGGAACCAACCGAATAGTTTTTGTAGGAAGGCTAAAGCCTTGTTTTTTGAAATCGGTGCTGTCCGATAAACCCCAATCAGCAAACCGATGAGGAGGCCAGCGATTGTCCCTGTAATGGAAATGAGCAAGGTCAAACCAGCTCCGCGTAAGAACTGCGGCCAATTCTCCTTCCAAATCTTAAAAACTTTGTTGAAGAATGTATCTTCTGCATCGTCGGTGTCAGTATCTACAGGCTGATTTTTAATCATCTGATCCATCAGTTGCGTTTGGTCATCCGTTGAGAGTTTAGCGATAGCTGCATTCGCTTGCTCGATTCGACTGTCGTCTTTACGCATGCCGACGGCGATGGAGGCATCTTCTTCGCCAACTTTAAAGCCCTCTTTGAATTGAATCATTTTGAACTTAGAGTTGGCAGCTTCAGCTGTTAGAGCTTCGGGACGTTCAGAGATGTATCCGTCAATAACACCAGATTCTAGAGCTTGACGCATTTGGGCAAAATCTCCCATTGCCGTTTCTTGCTTGGCACCTGGCAGTTGAGAAATCAGATTGTAAAGATAGACACCTTGCTGGGAGGTGATTTTAGCATCTTTAAAGTCCTTGAGGGTCTTGGCATTGGCGTAGTTGCCGTCTTTTCGAACCAGCATAACAGGCTCACTGGTGTAGTAGCTGTTAGAAAAGGCGATTTCTTTTTTCCGTTCAGCTGTTGGACTCATGCCAGCGATAATCATATCGATTTTACCAGAGGTCAAGGCTGGAATCAGTCCGTTCCAAGAAGTTTTCACAACTAGAGGTTCTTTGCCCATTTCCTGAGCAATCTTTTTGGCAACTTGGACATCGTAGCCATTAGCATACTGATTTGTTCCTTCGATTTTGACAGCGCCATTCGAATCATCATCTTGGGTCCAGTTGAAAGGGGCATAGGCCGCTTCCATCCCAATTCTAAGGTAATCATCTGCCTGGGCTACGGTAAAGGTTCCCAGACAGACGAGGAGGGCTGTCAATAAGGTTAAAATGAATTTTTTCATATTCTCTCCTAGTCCTTCTAAAATAGTTCTTTCTATTCTACCGAAAAATATTCGACTTTTCAATCCCGGTAAGCCCTTACTTGAGAAAAATGCTATAATAGGATAAAGATTTAGAAAAGGACTTTGGTTTATGAAAAGGTACTTGTCAGGGATTTTTATTCTTTTTTTGAGTTTATTTTTTGCTGGAACGGTGTCAGCTTTAGACTATCAAATCCAGTCGTATCAAGGAGATTTGGAGATCCACGCCGATAATACAGCCACCTATACAGAAGAGGTGACCTATCATTTTGATGATGATTACAATGGCCAGATGGTCTCCTTAGGCTCAGCGGGAAAGATGCCAGAAGGCTTTGCTATTGATTCAGATCCAAAAGTTTCCGTGAAAACGAATGGAGTCGTAAAATATGACTTTGAGCCACGAGTCACGGATTTAGGAGATGGCTACGAGGTTAAGATTTACAATGCGGGTAAAGAAGGCGACACGGTCAAAGTAACAGTCACATGGAACCTGACCAATCTTCTGTTTCTCCATAAAGATATTGCAGAGCTCAAATGGACGCCGATCAGTGATTGGGAAGAAGAGCTGCAAAATGTGACGATTAAGGTTTGGGGTCTGGGAACTTGGACCTTAACGGACATGTATGTCCATACAGGTTATTTTGGCCAATCGGCCACTATAGATGAAAATCGTGGTGTTTATCAGATTCAGCTATCTCATTTGCCTAGCAGGAAGAAGGTTGAACTGCATGGATATTGGCATCGTCAAGCTCTGCATCAGGCAGCAGAGGATCCGAGAGCGACCGACTATCTACAGACTTTTCAAGCCGTTGAGGAAGAGATTGTAGCCAAGAACCAGTTTTATCATCGCTTGGGAGAAGTTTATCTGCCTCTTTTGGCCTTGTTCTTGCTGATGCTTTCGGGAATATTTTATCTGATCTTTCGGATTAAGATTCGTCCTAGCCAAGCATTTCCAAAAGATGCTCGCCTCTATGAAGCTCCGCAAGATCTGGCTCCCCTCATTGTAGCGGCTAATATCTTTGCTGTGGATATGAGAGAAGTCGATCCGACCAGTGGCGGACGGGCGCATTTAAAATTTGAAGATCTAGTGCAGGCAACCTTGCTGGATTTGATGGATCGAGGCTATATCGAGCTTTTAGGAACTGCAGACAAGCCAATCTTGAAACCAACTTCTAAAAAAGGTTTGTCAGAGTTTGAAGGTCAATTCCTACAGATGGCATTTGGCGACCATAAACAGGCAGCTGTAGCAGACTTGTTTGAATCTTATCAGATTTCAGAAGACCTTTATAAAAATAAAAAATCAACAGATGAAGCACGAATCCGCCAAATAGGCAATCGAATAAAAAATCGCTTTTCAACTGATTTAAACCTTTTGTCTGAACAAGTATTAAAGGAGATTCGGGAGCTAAACTTGCTGGATCACTATCGTCCTTTGAAACGAGGAGAAAAGCTTCTCTTCTGGTTGGCTCTAATGGCAAGTTTCCTTGCTTTCGTCTTGTCTCTCTTGACATTTTTTGTCTATTTGATCAAGCTAGACGGTTTTATTTGGTCCTATCTTCCGCTTGCAGTTGTCGCTTCGGTGTTGACCGTTCTGCTGGGCAGAGCCTTGCAGTTATATCAGCGGGATGGTGTCTTGAGCGATGAGGGAGCCCATGATTTCTATCTCTGGAATAGCTTTGCGAATATGCTACGCTACATCGCTCGCCTATACGATACCGAGGTGGAGGGCATTGTCCTGTGGAACCGGCTTTTGGTCTATGCTACCCTATTTGGCTATGCAGATCGTGTTAGTCGGGTCATGAAGCTGCGTCAGATTTCCTTGGAAAACGCGTCTATGAATACTTATATACAATACAATCTTCATCCTATTTTCTACGCAAGTTCCCATAGTTTTTCAAATTATGGACACATTGCCTCGACGGCCAGTCATTTTTCTGTTTCATCGGGCGGCGGAGCAGGAGGTGGCTTCTCTGGTGGCGGTGGAGGCGGCGGGGGCGGAGCCTTTTGATAAAAAGCTTGCTAAAGCCCTTGAGAAAGCTTTTCCTCTCCTCCAATATGTGGTATAATAAATGCTAAAGTTGTTTTAGGAGTTATCTATGTTTATTATTGAAATTTTAAAGTCCATTATTTATGGAATTGTTGAAGGAATTACAGAGTGGCTACCCATTTCGAGTACTGGCCACTTGATTCTGATTCAAGATTTTATTAAGTATAAAAATGAAAATCCGGCCTTCATGGAAATGTTCAATGTTGTCATTCAGCTGGGAGCAATCTTGGCGGTTGTGGTGATTTATTTTGATAAGCTCAATCCTTTTAAACCAGGGAAAACAGCTCGTCAAATTCAGCTGACATGGCAGCTCTGGGCCAAGGTAGTCGTTGCTGCTTTGCCAGCCGCAATCATCGGTCTTTTCCTAGACGATTGGTTTGAAGCACATTTTTATAATCTGGTATCCGTTGCGATCATGTTGATTATCTACGGGGTAGCCTTTATCTATCTAGAAAAACGAGAGCAGGTGGAACCGACCGTTACAGAATTGAGTAGACTTCC
Source organism: Streptococcus sp. Marseille-P6264 (assembly GCF_902460355.1). Classification (GTDB taxonomy): domain Bacteria; phylum Bacillota; class Bacilli; order Lactobacillales; family Streptococcaceae; genus Streptococcus. Next base: position 146,071 of record NZ_CABPTO010000005.1, on the reverse strand, counting down.
TTATCAAACAGCTCTTTATATCGGTCTTTTCCAAGTCTTGTCCCTCTTTCCAGGAACTAGCCGTTCAGGTGCGACCATTGTCGGTGGTCTCTTGAATGGTGTCAGCCGATCTGTTGTAACAGAGTTTACTTTCTACTTGGGTATTCCAATCATGTTTGGCGCAAGTGGGCTGAAAATCCTGAAATTTATCATCAAGGGCAATTCTTTAGGCTTCGACCAATTATTCCTTTTGTTGGTAGCTATGGGAGTGGCTTTCGGAGTCAGTCTTTACGTGATTCGCTTCCTAACAGACTATGTCAAGAATCATGACTTTACAATCTTTGGTAAATATCGGATCGGCCTCGGAGCCCTGTTGTTGGTTTACGGTCTGATCAAGGTTATTATTGGCTAATCAAGAGGCTGGGACAAAAGTCCTAGCCTCTCAATTGTCTTTGGATTGTAGAGCAAGACGCAGTGGTTGAGTGGGCTCTACTACGCTGATTTCATCAGCTTTTACGGCCCTACTCAACTGTGCGGAGGTGGGACGACGAAATCGAATTCTAACGAATTACCGATTTCTGTCCCACTCTCTTTTCTTATTTGACCAGTTATTTTTTTGAAATAAGTTTAGAATTTTAGTATAATAGAAAGACTATGAAAGTATGAGGTTAATGAGATGGAAGTGAAACAGATTAATGATTCGACGATTAAAATCACCATCCAGTTGGAAGATTTGGAAGAACACGGAATGGAAATTGCAGATTTCCTAGTTCCCCAAGAAAAAACAGAAGAATTTTTCTATACCATCTTGGATGAGCTGGAAATGCCGGAAAGCTTTTTAGACAGTGGCATGCTGAGCTTTCGAGTGACGCCTAAGCCAGACAAGCTGGATGTCTTTGTGACGAGATCGAAGATTGATAAGAATTTAAATTTTGAGGATTTGGGCAATCTACCAGACATGGATGAGCTCAGCCAGATGTCTCCAGATGAGTTCTTAAAGACTTTAGAGAAAAATATCTTTGAAAAGAGTAAGGATGACCTTGAGGCGGTCAAATCTTTAGAGGCAGCAGAGGCTGATCAGGAGGCCTCTGTAGATTCTTCAGAAGATAGGGAAGAGAATCTAGACCGTTATGTCTACTATATTTTGTCATTTACTGATTTGCAGAGTGCAGTTTCTTTCGCCAAAACGGTTGACTATCCGATAGACCTGTCAGAACTCTATAAATATGACTCTGCCTACTACCTAACTATTTTGGTAGATTTGGAAGAGCAACCAGAGCTTTATCCAGCTTGGTTACTGGCTAAAATGCGTGAATTTGCTGAGGATACAGATATTACACGTTCTGTCCTACAAGAACACGGACGTCTGCTTTTGGTGACAGAAGCCATCCAACAGTTGCAGAAAGTTGAATGCGTATGATTGCTTTTCCATTGAAGTTCATTTTGGTGCTGCTAGCGACATTTTTTGTCGGAGTTTTGCTGACTCCCCTAGTTCGGCTCTTGGCTTTTAAAATGGATGCAGTCGACTATCCTAATGCTCGACGAATCAATAAAAAGCCCATGCCAAGTGCAGGCGGACTGGCGGTTGTGGCAGCTTTTACCTTGGCGACTTTGGTCTTCATGCCGCAGATTGTTGGCATCACTTTTTTTGAACAGACTTATTTTGACTATATTTGGCCGGTGGTGCTGGGGGGCTTGATTGTTGCCCTGACGGGGCTTATCGATGATATTAAAGAATTAAGTCCCCTGATGAAGTTAGGGGGGATTGTGCTGGCTGCCTGCCTGATTTGGTGGCTGACGGATTTCCGCTTGGATGATTTTAAGATTCCTTTTGGAGGTCCCCATCTCTTTTTCCCACCTTGGCTATCTTTCATTTTGACTATTCTCTGGATTGTCTCCATTACCAATGCGGTCAATCTCATGGATGGTTTGGACGGTCTTGTCAGCGGAGTCTCCATTATTTCCTTGCTGACCATGGGCATTGTTTCCTACTTTTTCTTACCGGGTCATAATTTATTCCTGACCCTGACCATCTTGGTTTTAGTGGCCTCTATTGCTGGCTTCTTTCCTTACAATTATCATCCAGCCATTATATATGGCGGGGATACGGGCGCTCTTTTCATCGGTTTTATGATTTCGGTCCTGTCTCTACAAGGCTTGAAGAATGCAACGGCAGTAGCGATTGTCACGCCTATGATTATCTTGGGTGTGCCGATTACCGATACCTTTTTAGCAATCGTTCGTCGGACTTTGTCTGGCCAGAAATTTTACCAGCCTGACCGTCACCACCTTCACCATAGGCTCTTATCTTTGGGGCTGACACATCGGGGAACAGTTCTGGTTATCTATGGGATTTCGATGATTTTCTCAATGATTTCCCTCCTGTTAAATGTATCGACTCGTATCGGCGGACTCCTCCTCGTGATTGGCCTTCTGCTAGGTGTTGAACTCTTAGTAGAACTAATAGGTGTTCTAGGGCCGCAGAGGACGCCCTTGCTCAATATTTTGCGTTTTATCGGGAACTCTTCTTATCGAGAAGAAGTCCGAGAGAAAAGATACCAAAAGAAACACAAACAAGAATAGTTCTAAACAAAATAAAAGCCTTTTGGGCTTTTTTTTGGTATACTAAAGAAAGCATAAATTGCCAAAAAGGAAAGGAAAACAATCATGTCTGTATTGGAAATCAAAGACCTTCATGTTGAAATTGAAGGGAAGAAAATTCTTAAGGGAGTCAACTTGACGCTGAAAACAGGAGAAGTTGCAGCGATCATGGGACCAAATGGAACAGGGAAGTCTACACTATCTGCAGCCATCATGGGCAATCCTAACTACGAAGTAACTCAAGGAGAGGTGCTTTTTGATGGGGTTAATATCTTGGAGCTGGAAGTAGACGAGCGTGCTCGTATGGGACTCTTCCTTGCGATGCAGTATCCTAGTGAAATTCCTGGCATTACCAATGCAGAGTTTCTCCGTGCGGCCATGAATGCTGGCAAGGAAGACGATGAAAAAATCTCTGTCCGTGACTTCATTACTAAACTAGATGAAAAGATGGAACTGCTCAACATGAAAGAAGAAATGGCTGAGCGCTACCTCAATGAAGGCTTCTCAGGTGGTGAGAAAAAACGCAATGAAATCCTGCAGTTGCTTATGCTAGAGCCAACTTTTGCGCTTTTGGATGAGATTGACTCAGGTCTGGATATCGATGCGCTTAAGGTCGTTTCTAAAGGGGTCAACGCTATGCGTGGTGAAGGTTTTGGTGCGATGATTATCACCCACTACCAACGCCTGCTCAACTATATCACTCCAGATGTAGTTCATGTCATGATGGAGGGGAAAGTTGTTCTTTCTGGCGGTCCAGAATTGGCAATCCGCTTGGAGAAAGAGGGTTATGCTAAGTTGGCTGAAGAGTTGGGCTTCAACTACACTGAGGAAGCTTAGTCAAACATTCTTTTGACTTTGATAAAAGATAGGAGAATGACATGACGAAAGAATTAATTCACGAATTTTCACAGCTTCACGCAGAACCAGCATGGTTGGCTAATCTCCGTCAGCAGGCTTTTGACAAGATGGACCAACTGGATTTTCCAGTTATTGAGCGGGTTAAATTTCACCGCTGGAATCTGGGAGACGGACGGATTTCTGATAGCGAGCCTTTGACCAGTGTGCCAGATTTTACGGCTCTTGGAGACAATCTCAAGTTTATCCAAATGGGAACTCAAACAGTCCTTGAGCAGCTGCCAGCAGATTTGGCAGCCCAAGGTGTGGTCTTCACTGATTTCCACTCTGCTTTGGAAGAGATTCCAGAGTTGGTAGAGAAGCATTTTATGTCCGCAGTCAAGTATGACGAGGATAAATTGGCAGCTTACCATACGGCTTTTTTCAATAGCGGTGCGGTGCTTTATGTGCCGGACAATGTTGAGATTGACCAGCCGATTGAAGGAATTTTTTATCAGGACAGCGAAAGCGATGTTCCTTTTAACAAGCATATTTTGATTATCGCGGGCAAGCATTCCAAGGTTAACTACTTGGAACGCTTGGAAACTTACGGCGAGGGCTCTGTTCCAGTAACAGCTAATATCACTGTCGAAGTCATTGCCCAAGCAGGTGCCCAGATTAAGTTTTCAGCCATTGACCGCCTAGGCGAAAATGTAACAGCCTATATCAGCCGCCGTGGCAAGCTGGATAATGATGCCATGATTGACTGGGCCATCGGCGTTATGAACGAAGGCAATGTCGTGGCTGACTTTGATGGCGACCTTTATGGTAAGGGCAGCCATGCGGATATGAAAGTGGTGGCTCTTTCCAGCGGTAAGCAAGTTCAGGGAATTGATACCCGCGTAACTAACTATGGCTGCAACTCTATCGGAAATATCCTGCAGCACGGAGTTATCCTGGAAAAAGGAACCTTGACCTTCAATGGTATCGGTCATATTATCAAGGGGGCTAAAGGAGCAGATGCCCAGCAGGAAAGCCGAGTTCTCATGCTGTCTGACCAGGCTCGCTCGGATGCTAACCCGATCCTCTTGATTGATGAGAACGATGTGACAGCTGGTCACGCGGCTTCTATCGGCCAGGTGGATCCAGAAGATATGTACTACCTCATGAGTCGAGGTCTTGATAAGGCGACGGCTGAACGCTTGGTCGTGCGTGGCTTCTTAGGCTCAGTGATTGTAGAAATCCCTGTTAAAGAAGTCCGTGATGAAATGATTGAAAATATCGATATTATTCTCGCAAAAAGATAAAAAGCTGGGCCTTGTCCCGTGTAAGTAGATAGGAGTCTTCATGTCTGGATTTAATGCAGAAGCAATCAAGCAAGATTTTCCCATTTTGGACCAAATTGTCAATGATGAGCCTTTGGTTTATTTGGACAATGCGGCGACAACCCAGAAACCCAAGCAGGTGCTGGCGGCTATCGAGAACTACTATCTTAGAGACAATGCCAATGTCCACCGCGGTGTGCATACGCTAGCCGAGCGGGCGACAGCAGCCTACGAAGCAGCTAGAGAAAGAGTTCGTTCTTTTATCAATGCGGCTTCTAGCAGAGAAGTCCTCTTTACACGAGGAACCACGACGAGTCTCAATTGGGTGGCTCAGTTTGCGGCTGAAAGGCTGCAGTCTGGTGATGAAGTGATGATTTCTATCATGGAGCACCATTCCAATGTTATTCCTTGGCAGGAAGCTTGTAGGAAGACTGGAGCCAAGCTGGTCTATGTCTATCTCAAAGATGGTGCTCTGGATATGGAGGATTTCCGTACCAAGCTCAATGAGCGAACCAAGTTTGTTTCTCTGGCTCATGCCTCTAACGTCCTTGGGGTTATCAATCCCATCAAAGAGATTGCCCAGTTGGTTCATAAGCAAGGTTCGCTTTTGGTGGTAGATGGTGCTCAATCCATTCCGCACATGAAGATTGATGTACAGGATTTGGATGTGGACTTCTTCGCCTTTTCTGGGCATAAGATGGCAGGCCCGACTGGTATTGGAGTTCTCTATGGCAAAGAAGAGCTGCTAGAGCAGATGTCGCCAGTTGAGTTCGGCGGTGAAATGATTGATTTTGTCTATGAGCAGGAAGCGACTTGGAAGGAGCTTCCGTGGAAGTTTGAGGCTGGAACGCCGAATATGGCCGGAGCAATTGGTCTTGCGGCGGCCATTGATTATTTGGAAGACTTAGGTATGGATGCCATTGCCCAGCATGAGCAGGACCTAATTGCCTACGTATTTCCAAAGCTGCAGGCAGTAGAAGGGTTGACCATTTATGGCTCTCAGGATTTGGCCCAGCGGTCAGGTGTGATTGCCTTTAATATGGATGGTATCCATCCGCATGATGTCGCGACGGCTCTGGACTACGAAGGAGTGGCTGTTCGGGCAGGTCACCATTGTGCTCAGCCCTTGCTAACCTATCTGCAGGTACCCGCGACTGTACGGGCCAGCTTTTACATCTACAATACCTATGCGGATTGTGACAAGCTGGTAGATGCTTTAGAAAAGACAAAGGAGTTTTTCAATGGCGCTTTCTAAGTTAGACAGTCTTTATAAGGCGGTTGTGACTGATCACTCGGCTCACCCCCATCATCATGGGAAGCTGGAAGATGTGGAGCAGGTAGTCCTTAATAATCCGACATGTGGCGATGTTATCAGCCTGTCTGTGAAGTTTAATGAGGAAAATCAGATTGAGGATATTGCCTTTGTGAATTCCGGCTGTACCATCTCAACGGCTTCGGCCAGCATGATGACGGATGCGGTGTTGGGCAAGACAAAAGAGCAGGTGCTGGAATTAGCAGAAGTTTTCTCGCAGATGGTTCAGGGCCAGGAAGACAGTCGCCAGAAAGAATTGGGAGATGGAGCCTTTTTAGCTGGCGTTGCCAAATTCCCACAGAGGATTAAGTGTGCGACCTTGGGTTGGAATGCCCTCAAGCGAGCAATTGAAGAAGATAAAAAGTAAGAATGTGAAAGGAAATTATGTCAGAAGAAAGAGTAGAACCAAAACCGATTGATCTTGGTGAGTACAAGTTTGGTTTCCATGACGATGTTGAGCCTGTTCTCTCAACAGGGAAAGGGCTGAATGAAGCGGTTATTCGCGAGCTCTCTGCAGCCAAGGGTGAACCAGAGTGGATGTTGGATTTCCGCCTTAAGTCCTACGAGGTTTTCAAGAAAATGCCGATGCAGACTTGGGGTCCAGATTTGTCAGAAATTAATTTTGATGACTTGATTTATTACCAAAAGGCCTCTGATAAGCCAGCTAGAAGCTGGGATGAAGTGCCTGAGAAGATCAAGGAAACCTTTGAGCGGATTGGGATCCCAGAAGCGGAGCGAGCTTACCTTGCTGGTGCAGCTGCCCAGTATGAGTCCGAAGTGGTCTACCACAATATGAAGGAAGAGTTCCAAAAGCTTGGGATCGTCTTTACGGATACCGACTCAGCTCTTAAGGAATACCCAGAGCTTTTCAAGCAGTATTTTGCTAAGTTGGTTCCGCCGACAGACAACAAGTTGGCTGCCCTTAACTCTGCAGTTTGGTCTGGTGGTACCTTTATCTATGTTCCAAAAGGTGTTAAGGTAGACATTCCACTTCAAACCTACTTCCGTATCAACAATGAAAATTCCGGTCAGTTTGAACGGACCTTGATTATCGTTGATGAAGGAGCAAGTGTCCACTACGTAGAAGGATGTACAGCGCCTACTTATTCAAGTAACAGCTTGCATGCAGCGATTGTTGAAATCTTTGCCCTGGACGGCGCCTATATGCGCTATACGACCATTCAAAACTGGTCTGATAATGTTTATAACTTGGTAACCAAACGAGCGCGGGCTATGAAAGATGCGACGGTTGAGTGGATTGATGGAAATTTGGGTGCCAAAACAACCATGAAGTACCCATCTGTTTACCTTGATGGAGAAGGGGCGCGTGGAACCATGCTTTCTATCGCCTTTGCCAATGCTGGTCAGCACCAGGATACAGGGGCTAAGATGATTCACAATGCGCCACATACTAGCTCATCTATTGTTTCCAAGTCCATTGCCAAGGGCGGAGGTAAGGTAGACTACCGTGGCCAAGTGACCTTTGCTCGCAATTCTAAGAAATCTGTCAGCCATATCGAATGTGATACCATTATCATGGACGATTTGTCTGCATCAGACACCATTCCATTTAATGAAATCCACAACTCACAGGTAGCTTTGGAGCATGAAGCTAAAGTTTCTAAGATTTCAGAGGAGCAGCTCTACTATCTCATGAGCCGTGGCCTATCTGAATCCGAAGCAACAGAAATGATTGTCATGGGCTTTGTCGAGCCTTTTACCAAAGAACTGCCTATGGAATACGCTGTTGAGCTGAACCGCTTGATTAGCTATGAAATGGAAGGATCTGTTGGATAAAAAGAGGCGTTGACCTCTTTTTAATTGTGAATAAATCTTTGCTTAAGCAAAGTTTAAAAGATTTAGAGGACCTGTTAAACAGTAGCGGAATACTCGATTGCTAGTTAACCCTCAAAGAACTTTTTTTGATTACGTTAAACGTTTACAAACTATAGAAATACCGCGAATCAATTGATTCGCGGTATTTCTTTTATAACTTCTCATTGACGAAGCGGATGAAGTCGTTCCACCAGACTTTAAAAATAATCGCTTTTTCAATGTTTTTTTCTGTGACCATAGAAACAGAAGTTTTCTTGTTTTCGATGTAGCCCTGGCCGATTGGCTCAGAATCTGTATAAGTGAGGGTACCCACTACACTACCTTTTTTCAAGGGTGCCTGCAGCTCCTGTGGACTTGGAGTAAAGGTGACTTTATGTTCAGCCTGATTGGCTATCCGTTCTAGAATTACCAGGTCCTCACTAGCAACTGCAGCGACCTTATCCTCTTGGCTGTCTCTAATGGCTACTTGTGAGTTATTATATCGTTCGCCTTTTTTGACCAAGACCGTCGGAGAAAAATTTTGCGTAACGTAGGTCATTAGGCTAGATGTAACGCCAAAACGGGTATTAGGGTCGTTATCTTCCTGTGCGACCCCTAAAACGACTGTGATCAATCGCATCCCTTTTTCACTTGTCACACCGACAAATGAAACACCATTCTGCTCAGATCCTCCTGTCTTCAAACCCTTCACTCCTGTTCGAAAACTAGGAGAACCTTCCAACATTAAGTTGGGATTTTCTAGTTGGATTCCTGCAAAATTTACATGAGATTTGGAAGTGATGCCAAGTACTTCTGGGTAGTCATCAATCAGATGTGAAGCAATCACGGCTATATCATAAGCACTGAACTTATTGACAGTCTCTTGTTTTTTCTTGCTTTTAGAATTCTCTGCGGACTCCCCTTCGGTATTGGTAGTTTCTAGCGAACCATCTAGTAAACGAATATCTGTACCAGTAGCATTTACAATGGTTGCATCAGAAATATTCCATTCCTTGAGTTTGGCTTTCATCATTTTGACAAAATTTTCTTCACTTCCAGCAACTTGTTCTGCCAGAGCAATGGTGGCGCTGTTGGCGCTTGCTAAAAGAGAAGCATTCAGCAAGTCCTTTACCTTGTAGCGTCGCGCTTCCAGAGGAAGATTTGCAATAGATGGATTTACTGTCAGATGATAAGCATAATCAGAAATATCAACTTCAGTTTCTAAGCTCAGTTTGCCTTCGGCAATGGCCTCGTAAACCAGATAAGTAGTCAAAATGTTAGTAATAGCACCGACTTCTAGTGGGCTTGTAGCCTCCTTTTCATAGAGGATTTTCCCTGAGTTTGCATCGACAGCAATAGCGCTTTTAGCGGCAATTTCATAGTCATCCGCCAGAACGGGCTTGGCAATCAGACCAAAGAATAGCAGTAGGAATACAAAAAGTTTTTTCATTTCTTTCCCCTAGATTAGTAATAAATCTATTGTAACATAAAAAAGCCGATATTTTTGATAATCCTATTCAAGAATCCTTGTAAAATATTGAACAAATTTTTATTTATAAGATTTTCTGCATGTTTATGAAAATATATGAAAATGCATAAAAATTTTCCTATACTTTGTTTCAATAAAAATAAGAAAAATGTATAGAATTTTAAAATTTTCTTAAATAAGACTTGTTTTTGTCTGGAAATGATGTATAATAATACATAATCCAAAGAAGGAGATTTGCTTATGAAAAAATCTAAATGGTTGGCTATTACTGGTTTGGTTGCAGCATCAGCGCTATTCTTAGCTGCTTGTGGCAAGTCAAGCGCCAGCTCGGCAAAGACATATTCTTATGTCTATAATACAGATCCAGATACATTGGATTATGTAAATTCCAATCGCGCCTCCACTTCTGACGTTATTGCCAATTTGGTCGACGGTCTTTTAGAAAATGATCAATATGGGAATCTTATCCCTTCATTGGCTGAAGACTGGACTGTGTCCAAAGATGGCCTGACTTATACTTATAAGTTGCGTAAGGACGCTAAATGGTACACAGCAGAAGGTGAAGAATATGCTGCTGTCAAGGCACAAGACTTTGTAACAGGGCTCAAGCACGCTGCAGATGAAAAATCAGAAGCATTACCAATCGTGCAAAACTCTATCAAGGGATTAGATGCTTATATCAAAGGAGAAAGCAATGATTTCTCTACTGTCGGTGTCAAGGCAATCGACGATTATACAGTTCAATATACCTTGAATCAGCCAGAAAGCTACTGGAATTCTAAGACAACGATGGGCATTCTCTTCCCGATTAACGAAGAATTTCTGAAGAAAGAAGGCAAAGACTTTGGTACCGTGAAAACTTCCGGTATCCTCTACAATGGCCCATATGTATTAAAATCATTTACTTCTAAGTCTGTTATCGAATATTCTAAAAACCCAAACTATTGGGACAAGGACAATGTGAAGATCGAAGATGTCAAGTTGACTTACTACGATGGTTCTGACCAAGAGTCATTGATCCGTAACTTTACTGATGGTGCTTACACACAAGCTCGTCTCTATCCGACTAGCTCAAACTATGCATCAGTAGAAAAGAAATATAAAGACAACATCATCTTTACTCCACAAAACTCAACTAGCTATTTCTATGCCTTTAACTTGAATCGTCAGGCTTATAGCCACACTTCTAAGACAGATGCCCAAAAAGCTGCCAGCAAAGAAGCGATCCAAAATAAAGACTTCCGCCAAGCAGTCAACTTTGCTTTTGACCGTAAATCCTTTGGTGCCCAGATGAATGGTAATGAAGGAGCAACGAAGATCATCAGAAGCCTACTTGTACCTCCTAGTTTTGTGCAAGTAGATGGCAAGGACTTCTCGGATGTTGTTGAATCTCAGTTAGCTTCTTATGGGGATGAATGGAAAGGTGTCAAATTAGCTGATGCCCAAGACAGCATTTACAACCCAGAAAAGGCCAAGGCAGAATTTACTAAGGCAAAAGAAGCTTTGCAAGCACAAGGAGTTGAATTCCCAATTCATCTAGATGTACCAGTTGACCAAACTGATAAAATCATGGTGCAGCGGACCAATTCCTTCAAACAATCTGTTGAGGCAGCTCTAGGCCAAGAAAACGTTGTGATTGACGTGCATCAAATGTCATCAGACGATTTTGATAACTCTACTTACTTTGCAGAAACAGCTGCCCAAAAGGACTATGACCTCAATATGTCTGGTTGGTCAGCAGACTATCAAGATCCAGTGACTTATCTGAATATCTTTAACCCAGAGACAGGGGATATTTTGGACAATATTGGTCTGACAAAAGGCCAAAACCAAGACCTTGCTTCTAAGGTTGGTTTAACGGACTACAAAGCGCTTTTGGATCAGGCAGATGCAGAAAAGCAAGATACCAATGCTCGCTATACGAAATATGCGGCAGCGCAGGCTTGGTTAACAGATAGTTCTATTGTGATCCCATCTATTTCTGCAGGTGCTTCACCAATGGTTCAAAAGGTCGTACCATTTACCAAAGCCTACTCTTATGTAGGTATCAAGGGTGATAGCTATGTATTTAAGGGAATGGAACTTCAAGATAAGGTTCTGACAGTAGCTGATTATCAAAAAGCTTTGAAAAAATGGGAAAAAGAAAAAGAAGAATCAAATAAAAAAGCTCAAGAAGAGTTAGTAAGTCACGTTAAGTAAAAGAAAAGAGGCTGGGACAAAAGTCCTAGCCTCTCAATTGTCTTTGGATTGTCGAGCAAGACGCAGTGGTTGAGTGGGCTCTACTACGCTGATTTCATCAGCTTTCACAGCCCTACTCAACTGTGCGGAGGTGGGACGACGAAATCGAATTCTAACGAATTACCGATTTCTGTCCCACTCTCTTTTAAAGTAGAAAATCCTATATTTCGTTTATTTTTTTGAACTGTTGGATTTCTCCTCAAGTAGAATAAGAAAAGGTCCGATTTGTTTCGGACCTTTCATTGCTTATTTTGGTGCGATGACTTCCAAGCCGCCCATGTAAGGACGTAGGACTTCAGGAATGGTCACAGAACCATCTTCATTTTGGTAATTTTCCAAGATAGCAGCGACTGTGCGTCCGACAGCCAGTCCAGACCCGTTGAGAGTGTGGAGGAGTTTGACCTTGCCATCTGCTTCGTCACGGTAGCGGATTTGGGCTCGACGAGCTTGGAAATCTTCTGTGTTAGAGCAGCTAGAGATTTCACGGTAGGTGTTCTGAGCAGGAATCCAAACTTCCAAGTCATAAGTCTTAGCAGCTGAGAAGCCCATGTCGCCAGTAGAAAGGGCAACAACGCGGTAAGGCAGATTGAGCTTTTGCAGGATGTTTTCTGCATTGGCAGTCATCTTTTCTAGCTCTTCATAAGATTCTTCTGGCTTGGCAAATTTTACCATTTCAACCTTGTGGAATTGGTGCAGGCGGATCAGACCGCGCGTGTCACGACCAGCAGAACCAGCTTCAGAGCGGAATGATGGGCTCATAGCTGTGAAGTAGATTGGCAATTCTTTACCGTCTAGAATTTCGTCTCGATAATAGTTGGTCAGCGGAACTTCAGCAGTCGGAATCAGAACGAAGTTGGTATCGCTTAGCTCAAAGGTATCTTCTTTGAACTTAGGATATTGTCCAGTACCAAACATAGAGTCATGGTTGACCATATAGGGAGTGATGACCTCCGTATAGCCTTCTTTGCCATGCTCGTCTAGCATGAAGTTGTAGATAGCGCGTTCCAAACGAGCTCCCAAGCCCTTGTAGAAGAGGAAGCGGGCTCCAGTGACTTTTGCACCACGCTCCCAGTCCAGGATATCCAAGTCTTCGCCTAAATCCCAGTGAGCCTTAGCTTCAAAGTCAAAGTGGCGAGGTGTACCCCAACGGCGGACTTCTACATTGTCATCCTCGTCTGCCCCGACTGGCACGCTATCGTGCGGAATGTTTGGCAGGGTTGTGGTGAACTCGGTCAATTTAGCATCCAATTCAGCCAAAGTAGCATCCAAGTCCTTGACTTGGGCAGATAGTTTTTGCATGGCTGCAATCTTGTCATCTGCATTTTCTTTGTTGCGCTTAGCTTGGGCAATCTCAGCAGAAACAGTATTGCGCTCTGCCTTGAGATTTTCTACTTTCACCAACAAATCACGTCGTTGCTCATCAATTTCCTTCATTTGATTGAGCACATCAGCTGCTACGCCACGGGTAGCTAATTTCTCTGCGACAGCATCAAAGTCTGTCCGAATACGTTTTAAATCTAACATAAGACCTCCAAAAATAAAAGCACACCGTGGAAACTGTTGGAGCGGCTAGACCGCGGTTCCATCCAACTTCACAGGTGTGCACTTGATTATGTATGTAGTTGTATTGCAACGGTAGAATTTCACACTAGGCTCCTATCTGCTCGCAGCACCCGCAGACTTTCTGAAAGAAGCGATAGTCTTACTTATCCGTTTCCTAGATTATACAGGATTTTCTATTTTTTTGCAAATAGATTTTTAAAGAATTGGCCAATTGTTTGGATCAAGGTAGGCAATTTGACGACTTTTTCATTTCCGATATGTTGCCGTGCAATTTTGAGAATCTTTCCAGTATCCTTAGAAGCAAAGAGAAACTTACCCTTGTCTGTAAAAACTTCGAAATGGCGACTGATATTTTTCCCAGAGACATTGGCACCGATTTGCTGGATGCTAGACCAAGGTAGCTGGATATAGTCTTCTACATTGGCGTCAGCGTAGAATTCCAGTGCGACATCACCGATCAAAAACTTCCCAACCTTGCCACCCAAACCCAGATAGGAAACCCCTGTCGTTTGAAATTCAATCGATTTATTTTGCGATTGCGCCATAAAACATCTCCCTTTTAAATACTATAGCTATTATACCACAATAAAAAGAAGGCCGAAACCTTCTTTTTAATTACATCAAACCAGCAACGTGAGCTAGCACACCAACTACAAAGAGGGCGATGATGATAGTGATAGGGGATACTTTCTTCTTAAGCAACCACATACAAGCGAAAGTTAGAAGCAGTCCCATCAAACCAGGAATCAAAGAATCCAAGTTTTGTTGGAAAGTTGTAACTTTTTCAGGGGTTTGAGATAGTCCTTGCCCTACTTGAGCAAAGGCTTCTTGGATACCCTTATAGCCACTAGACAATTTGTCCCAATGAATATATGCTTTATCATCTAGCTTAACAGATGAAACGTTAAAGACAAACTTAATAGATACCCAGCGCTCAACCAGAACAGCCAAGATAAACATACCTAGAATTGAAGCACCTTTGGTAATGTCTTGGAGGATACCACCAGACATGTCCTTAGTGATTTCAGAACCAGCCTTGTAGCCCAATTCTTGTGTGTACCAGAGGAAAGCCATCCGGATAGCATTCCAAGCTAAGAAGAAGATAAGTGGGCCAATGATATTTCCAGTCAAAGCAAGAGATGCCCCAAGTGCTCCAAGGATAGGACGAACTGTGAACCAGAAGACAGGGTCTCCGATACCAGCCAGAGGTCCCATCATACCGATTTTAACCCCTTGGATAGCCGCATCGTCAATTGCTGCACCATTTGCTTTTTCTTCTTCAAGCGCAAGTGTAACTCCGATGATTGGAGCTGCAACATATGGGTGAGTGTTGAAGAATTCCAAGTGACGCTCAAGAGCAGCAGCTTGATCTTCTTTTTTAGTATAAAGCTTCTTAATAGCTGGAATCAGTGAATAAGCCCAGCCCAAGTTTTGCATACGTTCGTAGTTCCAAGAACCTTGCAAGAAAGTAGAACGCCACCAAACTTTTTGACGGTCAGCCTTTGAAAGAGTCAATTTTCCTGACTCATCAGGTTTTACAGTATTTAATTCTGTCATGATAGTGTGTCTCCTTTCTTAGTAGTCTTCTAGGATATCGCCGATTGGATCGTTAGATGAAGCTGTTGCTCCACCGCCACCATTTCCGCCTTTTTTAGACAGGGTAAGGTAGATGAGAGCGATAGCGACACCAATTGCACCAAGAGCAATCAGAGTGAGTTCGCTGACAGCAGCTAAAGCGAAACCAATAGCGAAGAATGGCCATACTTCACGAGTTGCCATCATGTTGATAACCATGGCATAACCAACAGCTACGACCATACCACCACCAATTTGCATCCCTTCTGATAGCCAAGCTGGCATAGCTTCAAGAGCAGCTTTAACGGACTCAGCAGGAATCATCAAAAGAAGTGCTGCAGGGATAGCAATACGTGCTCCTTGCATGAAGAGAGCGATAAAGTGAGCGCGTTCAACGCCTTTGATGTCTCCTTTTTTCGCAGCAGCATCTGCACCGTGAACCAAACCGACTGACAAAGTACGGACAATCATAGTTAAGAAGAGACCAGCAACAGCAAGTGGAATTGCAACACCTTGTGCTACAGCAATTCCTTTGCTTGAGAAGTCTCCACCCAGTACCATGATGATAGCAGCGGCAACAGAAGCGAGGGCAGCATCAGGTGCTACAGCAGCTCCGATATTAGCCCAGCCAAGAGCGATCAGCTGGAGAGAGCCACCAAGCATAACACCGGCTGCCAAATTACCAGTTACCAGTCCAATCAAGGTACAAGCAACCAGCGGTTGGTGGAATTGGAATTGGTCCAAGATACCTTCTAGACCAGCTAAGAAGGCAACAAAGACTACTAAAACCATAGAAATAATAGACATGTTTTAAATCCTTTCATAATAATATGAGAGCGAAACGTTTAAGATTATTGAACGTTGGCTTTGTTAATTAAGTCAAACAAATCTTTCTTAGAGTCATTTGGTACTTTACGTACGTCGAATTCAACTCCGAGATCACGCAATTTTTCGTAAGTAGCTACGTCGTCCTTGTCCATTGACAGAACGTTGTTGACCATTGTCTTACCAGTTGAGTGAGCCATTGAGCCGACGTTGAGAGTCTTGATTGGCACACCGCCTTCGATAGCGCGTAGGGCATCTTGTGGAGTTTCAAATAAGATAAGAGCGTGCGTATTACCAAAGCGTGGATCTTTTGAAACAGCAATCAGCTTATCAATTGGAACAACGTTTGCTTTAACATTACCAGGTGCAGCTTGTTTGATGAGCTCTTTACGAAGTTCATCTTTAGCTACTGAGTCAGAAGCAACGATGATACGGTCTGCTTTTGAATCTGGAGTCCAAGCTGTTGCAACTTGTCCGTGCAACAAACGAGTATCGATACGAGCAAGGTTGATTTTGAGCTTGCCGTCTCCGATAACAGTTCCTTCTGGGATAGCTGATTGAGTAACTGGTGCAGCAGCAGGAGCAGCGCTTTCTAGGACTGGATTCAGCTCTTCTGGAAGTGCTTTTACGCCTTCCTTAGCTTCCTTGATGATATTTGCAACGACAGCATCTACGCCAGCGTTTGCATCCATCATGCGCTCTGTGTAGGCTTGAATTAGCATAGGCAGGTTCAAACCTGTAATAATCGCGAACTTGCGGTCTGGATTTTCACCCATGACACGGCTAGCTTGGTTAAATGGAGACCCGCTCCAAAGGTCAGCCAAGACCAATACCTCATCGTCCGCATCAAACGAAGCCACTGCGTCATTGAATTTTGCATACAGATCATCAGGACCTTCGTTTGGCATGAAAGTTACAACTTGAACTTTTTCTTGCTCACCAAAAATCATAGAACCTGACTGATGAATGCCGGCAGCAAATTCACCGTGGCTGGCAATAATGATTCCAATACTCATTATTGTTTTTCCTCCTTATAAAATGTTTGACTTAAGTTTAAGAAAACTTTAAGGCTAACTATTATTATAAAACGTTTTCATGAAAAATGCAAGTACCTGAGTCAAAGCAACAAAGATTTTCAAATTCTATTTCTAGTGAAAAACGCTGTTATATCAGTCTTTTTTTATCCTTTCTTCTCACTAAATAATTAGATGAAGATTAGATTATCAATATAACTAGGTTAATATATGAAAATTGTTGAAAATTTCTATGAAAATGCTTATCTACTAGATTGATAGAAAGCAAATCTGTATAGGAAGAATTTATAGCTGAAGCTCAAGAAGTATTTTACAAAGCATCTATTTTCTGTTATAATCTTTTTTAGGAAGAATTCTCATTGTCTACTTTTTAGCGAGTTCGGGATAGTGTGAGCCGGATAGGGAAGCAGTGCAGATGGCGCTTTCGGTATTAATTTCAAAAGTAATGAAGTAATAAATTAGGGTGGAACCGCGTCTTGACGCCCCTAGGTCGCATAGCCTAGGACTGTCGGATGTGGTTCTTTTGCGTACTGAGTCTATTGTTCGAAAGAAAGGAGATTCATGGAGAACCTTTATCTTGTAAAAGATGAGAATCAATTAGTAGCTTTTCGAGATTTCGTTGCAAAGAATGCTGCAAAGTTGCAGGATTATCTGGCTTTTTTAAAAGACGAGTTTGCGGTTTATGACTTGCCGCAAGCCATCATTTGGTCCGATTTTGATTCTGCTACGCAGATCATTCGTGAAAGTCCTGTGCCGGCTTATACAAATGATAAGCGAATGGTTATGACTCCCGAGTTGCCGGTTTGGAAAGAGTTGTATCTCCTTCAGTTGGAGAATTACGAGATCTCTCACCAAACTCGAGCAATAGAAAGCCACTATAAGTCTTTGTCAGGAAATTCCCTCTTACAGATTGTAGGCCATGAGTTGGCTCATTGGTCAGAGCATTTTTCAGATGACTTTGATGAATACGGTGCCTATATCTGGTTTGAAGAAGGTATGGCTGAGTATATTAGTCGCAAGTATTTCTTTACAGATGAAGAATTTCGAGCAGAAAAAGCATGTAATCAGTCTCTTGTAAAGCTCTTTCAGAAAAAGCACGATTGGCACTCATTGAATGATTTCGGTACTTCGACTTATCAAGGGAATTATGCTAGTATTTTTTACGAATACTGGCGCAGTTTTTTGACAGTTGACAAGTTAGTAGAAAATCTAGGCAGTGTGCAAGCGGTCTTTAATTCTTATCATCGTTGGGAAAATACAGATAAAGCACTTCCCTTGTTGGATTGGTTCATACAGCAGAAAATAATAGACAAAGAGATATAAACAAACTAAAGGAGTAGAAAATGTCTAAAAAGTTAACATTTCACCTCGCCAAAGTCAATTGCGAACCTAAGGGTTTGATTGACTAACGACAACCGCTATGGGCGGTTTGTCTAGGCGATGTACTAGCTTTTCAAAAGGGAAATGATCGTTCCCTTTTGAACGCTTCGCAAGAATCTCAAGAAATTAAAGGAGTAACAAATGTCTAAGAAATTAACATTTCAAGAAATTATCTTGACTTTACAGCAATTCTGGAATGACCAGGGCTGTATGCTCATGCAGGCTTATGATAATGAAAAGGGTGCGGGAACCATGAGTCCCTATACCTTCCTTCGTGCTATTGGGCCAGAGCCGTGGAATGCGGCCTATGTAGAGCCGTCTCGTCGGCCAGCGGATGGCCGTTATGGGGAAAATCCTAACCGTCTTTATCAGCACCATCAATTTCAGGTAGTCATGAAGCCGTCTCCAAGCAATATCCAAGAACTTTATTTGCAGTCTTTGGAGCTCTTGGGCATCAATCCGCTGGAACATGATATCCGCTTTGTCGAGGACAACTGGGAAAATCCGTCAACTGGATCGGCTGGTCTGGGTTGGGAAGTCTGGCTGGATGGGATGGAAATCACTCAGTTCACTTACTTCCAACAGGTCGGAGGTCTGCCAACTCAACCGGTAACTGCTGAGGTGACTTATGGTCTGGAGCGTCTGGCTTCATATATCCAAGAAGTGGACTCTGTCTACGACATTGAGTGGGCTGATGGCGTCAAGTACGGTGAAATTTTCACGCATCCTGAGTATGAACATTCCAAGTACAGCTTTGAGGTCAGCGACCAAGACTTACTTTTGGAGAATTTTGAGAAGTTTGAAGCAGAAGCCAAGCGCTGTCTGGACGAGCATCTGGTGCACCCAGCCTATGACTATGTTCTCAAGTGCTCGCATACCTTTAACCTTTTGGATGCTCGTGGCGCTGTATCTGTGACAGAGCGGGCTGGTTATATCGCTCGTATTCGTAATCTGGCTCGTGTTGTGGCCAAGACCTTTGTTGCTGAGCGCAAGCGTCTGGGCTACCCACTTTTGGATGCAGAGACTCGTGAGAAACTCTTGGCAGAGGAGGGAGAATAATCATGGTAAAAAATTTATTAGTTGAATTAGGTTTGGAAGAAATGCCAGCCTATGTCGTGACACCGAGCATGAAGCAGCTGCGCGACAAGATGGGAGCCTTCCTGACAGACCATCGTCTGACCTTTGAGAAAATTGAAATGTTCTCAACACCGCGTCGTCTGGCGGTGCGCGTGGTTGGCTTGGCGGACAAGCAGTCTGATTTGACCGAAGATTTCAAAGGCCCTTCTAAGAAAATCGCTCTGGATGCAGATGGTAACTTTACCAAGGCTGCCGAAGGTTTTGTCCGTGGCAAGGGCTTGACGGTTGAGGACATCACTTTCCGTGAAATCAAGGGCGAAGAATATGTCTATGTGACCAAGGAAGAAGTCGGTCGCCCGGTAGAGGAAATTATCCCAGCAGTGACGGAAGTTCTGCAAGCTTTGACTTTCCCTGTCAGCATGCACTGGGCCAACAACACCTTTGAATATATCCGCCCGGTCCACACCTTGACTGTACTCTTAGATGAGCAGGCCTTTGATGTAGATTTCTTAGATATCAAGAGCAGTCGCACTAGCCGTGGACATCGATTCTTGGGTCAAGAAACGCAGATTGCTTCAGCGGATTCCTATGAAGATGACCTGCGTGCTCAGTTTGTCATTACCAATCCTATTGAACGGGAAAATATGATTGTCGAACAGATTCGAGCGTTAGAGCAGAAGCACGGTGTTTCTATCGAGATTGACGAAGACCTGCTCAATGAAGTGTTGAATCTGGTAGAATATCCAACTGCTTTCCTGGGTAATTTTGATGCTAAATACTTAGAAGTTCCTGAGGAAGTACTGGTGACTTCTATGAAAGAGCACCAGCGTTACTTTGTTGTGCGCGATGCTGAAGGCAAACTTTTACCGCACTTCATCTCTGTCCGCAACGGAAATGCAGAGCATCTGGAAAATGTCATCAAAGGGAATGAAAAAGTCTTGGTGGCTCGTCTGGAAGACGGGGAATTCTTCTGGCGGGAAGACCAAAAACTAGCTATTGCCGACTTGGTTGAAAAGCTGAGCAATGTGACCTTCCACGAAAAGATTGGCTCTCTAGCAGAGCATATGGAGCGGACTGGTAAGATTGCTGCTCTCTTGGCACAAGAGGCAGGCTTGGATGCTGCTGAGACAGCTGACTTGGCTCGTGCAGCGGCTATTTATAAGTTTGATTTGCTGACTGGCATGGTGGGTGAGTTTGATGAGCTGCAAGGTATCATGGGTGAGAAGTATGCTCTGCTGGCTGGTGAGAATGCAGCAGTGGCAGCTGCCATTCGGGAGCACTATATGCCGACTTCAGCCGATGGCGAATTGCCTGACACCAAGGTCGGAGCGGTCTTGGCTCTGGCTGATAAGCTGGATACGATTTTGTCCTTCTTCTCAGTTGGCTTGATTCCAAGCGGTTCCAATGACCCGTATGCACTACGCCGTGCGACTCAGGGTGTTGTGCGTATCTTGGACAAGTTTGGCTGGAACATTGACTTAGCTCAGCTGGTTAGCCGACTTTACGAACTGAAGTTTGATAGTCTAAGCTATGACAATCAAGAGGCCGTGCTAGACTTCTTCCGTGCCCGTGTTGAGAAGATGATGGATCGCAGCATTCCAAAAGACATCGTGATGGCTGTTCTTCAAAGCACTCACTTTGTCGTACGCGATTTGATAGAAACAGCTGCGCTCCTGGCAGAAAAAGCTAAGCAAGATAACTTCAAGTCGGCAGTGGAAAGCCTGTCTCGGGTCTTCAATCTAGCTGAGAAAGCCCAAGGGCAGACAACTGTCAATCCAGCTCTCTTTGAAAATCAAGAGGAAAAAGACTTGGCTGTGGCCATTGAAAAAGTGGAGTTGACTGCTGACTTAGCTGCCAATTTGGACCAACTCTTTGCCCTCAGTCCAGTTATTGATGCTTTCTTTGACCATACCATGGTCATGGCAGAAGATGAGGCCGTGCGCAATAACCGCCTAGCTCTTCTAGCTTCTTTGATGGCCAAGGCTGGACAAATGGCGCAATTTAATCAGATTAATACCAAATAACAGGTAAGAGAGGGAGAATCATGGATCCTAAAAAAATTGAACGTATCAACGAACTGGCTAAAAAGAAAAAAACGGAAGGCTTAACTGCTGAGGAAAAAGTGGAACAAGCCAAGCTTCGTGAAGAGTATATTGAGGGCTACCGTCGCTCTGTTCGCCATCACATTGAAGGTATCAAGATAGTTGACGAGGATGGCAATGATGTGACGCCTGAAAAGCTCCGTCAAATCCAGCGTGAGAAAGGTCTTCATGGCCGCAGTCTGGATGATCCAAATTCATAACAACAAGAAAAAGAGAGAGTGGGACAGAAATCGGTAATTCGTTAGAATTCGATTTCGTCGTCCCACCTCCGCAAAGTTGAGTAGGGCTGTAAAAGCTGATGAAATCAGCGTAGTAGAGCCCACTCAACCACTGCGTCTTGCTCGACAATCCAAAGACAATTGAGGAGTCTGGGACAAAAAGATTTCAATTTTTAAAAATCTTAATTATTAAGGCCTTCAAATCTATAATTAAATGCGAAAAGCGAACAAAGCAGAATTCTGATTACCAGAAAACTAGTTTTGTTCGCTTTTTATATTTGAGGTTGGACTTTTGTCCCAAACTCCTTTTTTGAATTTATAACTTCGCTTGAGGTTAAGAATAATTATGAACTTGGAACTTTATATCGAGGGATACAGCATTTATAAAGGAAAATCAAGAAATAATGCCTAGCAAGCGAGTAGACAAGCTTGGTTTTTTATCCTTCTATATAGTCTCTTAATGCTTGACCACTTAGGCCGACATTGAGGGCAATCAGCAACTTGATGCGAGCCTTCGGTGCATTGAGCTCTTTGACAAACATGATTCCGGCTTGGTGTAGCTTGACACCGCCACCTTCGTAGGCGTAGACAGGCTCAGCAATGCCGTTGAAACAGCGTGAAACGAGAGCGATGGGGAGGCCAGCTTCTGCCATCGCTGTTAATGTTTCCGCAGTTTCTTTTGGCAGATTGCCTGCGCCAAAGGCTTCGATGATGAGGCCATCCAACTTTTGCCAATCCAGCATATCAAGCAGTTCTGTTTTCATACCGGCATAGGCTGAAATGATGGGTACCAGTCCCGAAATGCTAGTCAGATCAAAGCGGACGCGAGGCTCTGCTGTTTTAAAATAAAGAATTTCCTGCTTCATGACCAGGCCTAGAGGACCGTGCGTCGGAGTTTGAAAGGTGCTGACATTGGTGGTGTGGGTTTTAGTGACATATTTGGCAGCATGCACTTCATCATTCATAACGACGAGAACGCCCTTGCCTCGACTCTTCTCGTCACTGGCTACCCGCAAAGCAGTCAGGTAGTTATAAACTCCGTCACTGCCGAGTTCATTTGAACTTCTCATAGCTCCGGTCAAAACGACAGGGATATCAGGCATATCCATAGTATCAAGGAAGTAGGCTGTTTCCTCTAGAGTATCGGTTCCGTGGGTAATGACTACTCCGTCGTAGTGCTCAGCAACAGACTTGATTTTTTGGTAGAGTTCTAGCATGTGCTGGGGAGTGATGTGAGGACTGGGAACGTTGAAGAAATCAACTACCGTCACTTCAATACCATCTAAGGGAACAGCCACATGATTCATGGGATTGTCTTGGCTGCTATTGACGGTACCACTTCCGTCAGCCTGCATGGAAATGGTTCCACCAGTATGTAAAACTAAAATCTGCTTATTCATAGATGTGCTTCTCCGTGAATTGTGTTATAATTTATTGTATCATAAAAGGAAAGAATGAGAAAATCAATGGAAATAAAAGCCGTCTTTTTTGATATAGATGGAACCTTGATTAATGACAGCCGAACCGTCTTGAAATCGACAGAGGCCGCCATTAAGAGTTTGCAAGAACAAGGGATTTTGGTCGGTTTAGCAACAGGCCGTGGCCCCTTCTTTGTCAAGCCTTTTATGGATAAGCTGGATTTAGACTTTGCTGTCACCTACAATGGTCAGTATATTTTTTCAAAGGACAGGGTTATTTCTGCCACACCGATTGATAAGCAGAGCCTGCGCGATTTGATTGCCTATGCCAAGGAGCACCGGAAAGAGATTTCCTTGGGAACAGAACAGGCCATGCAAGGTTCAAAAATAATGACCTTTGGTATGAGTTCCTTTTCTCAGTGGGCTACCCAGTTTATCCCTAGGAGCATGACTCGGACGGTGAGCCATGGTTTTAACAAGATTGTGAGCAAGGCCTTGCCTCAGCATGAAGAAGACCTGTTGAAATTGATCCAAGAGCCCATTTATCAAGTGTTGATTTTGGCGAATCCGGCTGAGAGTGAAAAAATTGAAGCGAATTTTCCCCATTTGAAATTTACTCGTTCGAGCCCCTATGCAGCGGACATTATCAATCAAGGGATGTCCAAGCTGGAGGGGATTCGTCTAGTTGGTCAAGAATACGGCTTTGATATCCATCAGGTCATGGCCTTCGGAGATTCAGACAATGACTTGGAAATGCTGTCAGGAGTTGGCTTGTCTATTGCCATGGGAAATGGCACCAGCTCTGTCAAGGAAGTAGCCAAGCATACGACCAGCAGCAATAGTCAGGATGGGATTCATCGGGCGCTGGAACATTTCGGTATTTTGGCCAGCGAGAAAGTCTTTGTATCCCGCGATCACCACTTCAATAAGGTCAAGACCTTCCATGGTGTCATGGATGAGTCTACGCAGGAAGAACCCATCGCTTGGACACCAGAGGAAGCTCGGCATCGTGCTGACTTCAAGTTGGAAGAGGTAGTTGAATTTCTCAGAGCTGCCAGCTCTTCAGAGGAAGAATTTGATCAGTCGATGGCTAGAATGCACGAGGCTTTAGATAAGGCTGCTGCCAAGGTACGAAGCAAGCGAGAGGCCGAAATTTCCTTGGTTGGGCAAGTCGATGCCCTGATCGACATGCTCTACTTTACATATGGTAGCTTTGTCTTGATGGGAGTCGATCCCGAGCGGATTTTTGATATTGTCCATCAGGCCAATATGGGGAAAATTTTCCCAGATGGAAAAGCGCATTTTGATCCCGTGACTCATAAAATCCTAAAACCAGATGACTGGGAAGAGAAATATGCGCCAGAACCAGCGATCGAACGGGAGTTGGAGCGCCAGATTCAGGCCTATCAGCGCAATGTGGAAAAGGCGCAAAAAGAAACAAAGGACGAGGAGTAACGGCTCTTTGTCGGCAGAATTTTATTTTACGATAATCAAATGAAATATTTTACGGAGGTACCTCATGTTATCAAGAGTTGAAAAATTTGAAGCAGCCTTGGCTCAGACGGAGTGTGATGCTGTCCTAGTAACTAATCTGAAGAATATTTACTATCTGACTGGTTTCAGCGGGACAGAGGCGACAGTTTTCATTAGCAAGTCACGACGGATTTTCCTGACGGATTCTCGTTATACCTTGATTGCCAAGGGCGTGGTTGAGGGCTTTGACATTGTGGAAACGAGGGATGCGGTTGGTGAAATTGCTAAAATCATTGCGGACGACAAGCTGCAAAAGATCGGTTTTGATGATGAGATTTCCTATGCTTACTTCAAGATGCTGGAAAGTGTGTTTGCTGGTCATGAGCTGGTGCCGATGACAGGTTTTATTGAAAAGTTGCGCATGATCAAGGATGAGCAAGAAATCGCGACCATTCGCAAGGCCTGCCAGATTTCTGACCAAGCCTTCCTAGACGTGCTGGACTTTATTAAGCCTGGTCAGACGACAGAGCTGGCTGTCATGAACTTTTTGGATGCCCGCATGCGCCAGTTAGGTGCTTCAGGCGCGTCCTTTGACTTTATCATCGCTTCGGGCTACCGCTCTGCTATGCCACATGGCGTGGCTAGTGACAAGGTCATCCAAAATGGTGAAACCCTGACTATGGACTTTGGTTGCTACTACAATCACTATGTCAGCGATATGACACGGACTGTTCATGTGGGGCAGGTGACAGATGAAGAGCGGGAAATTTATGATATTGTCCTGCGCAGCAATCAAGCCTTAATAGAAGCGGCTAAAGCTGGACTCAGCTGTATTGATTTTGACCGGATTCCTCGTCAAATTATCAACGATGCAGGCTACGGACCTTACTTCAGCCACGGGATTGGCCACGGGATTGGTCTGGATATCCATGAGATTCCTTACTTTGGCAAGTCAGAAGAGCCAATCAAGGCTGGCATGGTCTTGACCGATGAGCCGGGCATCTATCTGGATGGCAAATACGGCGTTCGGATCGAAGATGATCTTCTGATTACAGAGACTGGTTGTGAGGTCTTGACCCTCGCTCCAAAAGAATTGATTGTGATTTGAGAATTATCAAGCTTTATGGTAGAATAAAGAGTAAATTATTTATTAAAGAGGTAAAAAACAAATGATTGAAGCAAGCAAGCTGAGAGCTGGAATGACTTTTGAAACTGCAGATGGTAAATTGATCCGCGTGTTGGAAGCAAGCCACCACAAACCAGGTAAGGGAAATACTATCATGCGTATGAAATTGCGTGATGTTCGTACTGGTTCTACATTTGAGACTAGCTACCGTCCAGAAGAAAAATTTGAACAAGCTATCATCGAAACAGTACCAGCACAATACTTGTACCAAATGGATGGTACTGCGTATTTTATGAATACTGAGACTTATGACCAATACGAAATCCCAGTCGTTAATGTAGAGGACGAGTTGAAATTCATCCTTGAAAACTCAGATGTGAAAATCCAATTCTACGGATCAGAAGTGATCGGTGTAACAGTACCTACAACTGTTGAATTGGTGGTAACAGAAACACAACCATCTATCAAAGGTGCTACTGTAACAGGTTCTGGTAAACCAGCAACTCTTGAAACAGGTCTTGTTGTCAACGTACCAGACTTCATCGAAGTTGGACAAAAATTGGTCATCAATACAGCAGAAGGAACTTACGTTTCTCGTGCGTAATTTCAATCTTTCATATAGAAAGGAATTCTTATGGCAAACGAACAATTAGGCGAAATCGTTATTGCGCCACGAGTCTTGGAAAAAATTATTGCCATTGCTACGGCTAAGGTAGAGGGCGTTCATTCTTTTGCAAATAAAAGCATGTCAGATAGCCTTTCTATGCGTACGCTTGGACGCGGTGTTGCGCTGCATACGGATGAAAGTGGCGACATATCAGTTGATATCTACCTCTATCTGGAGTACGGTATTAGTGTGCCAACAGTTGCAGTTGCAATCCAAAAGGCGGTCAAAAGTGCTGTGAACGATATGGCTGAAGTAGAGCTGTCTGCTGTCAATATCCACGTGGCAGGTATTGTTCCAGAAAAATCACCAAAACCAGATTTGAAAGATCTGTTTGATGAGGATTTCCTCAATGACTGATGTTTTGTTAGAATCTAGAAGAGAGCTACGCCAGCGGGCGTTTCAGGCCTTGATGAGCCTAGAGTATGAAGGGGATGCCATTGAGTCTTGTCGCTTTGCCTATACTTATGATAAGGACGAAGAGCAGACAGATACTGAGGTCAATATCCCAGCTTTTCTACTCAACTTGGTCACAGGAGTATCTCAATCCAAGGAAGAGTTAGATAAGAAAATCGCCCAGCACTTGAAAGCAGGCTGGACAGTTGAGCGTCTGACCTTAGTGGAAAAGAATATCCTGCGATTAGGCATCTTTGAAATCACAGAGTTTGATACTCCCCAGCGAGTAGCGGTCAATGAAGCCATTGAACTCTCCAAGCAATTCTCAGATGAAAAATCAAGTAAGTTTATCAATGGGATTTTGAGTCAATTTATAACAGAAGAATAGGAGAGTTGGACAGAAATCGGTAATTCGTTAGAATTCGATTTCGTCGTCCCACCTCCGCACAGTTGAGTAGGGTTGTAAAAGCTGATGAAATCAGCCTAGTAGAGCCCACTCAACCACTGCGTCTTGTTCGACAATCCAAAGATAATTGAGAGGCTAGGACCTTTGTCCCAGCCTCTTTTTTGGCATCTTGCTAGTTGTAGTCGCTGAAAAATCATAGGAAGTTTCCCTGATAGAGGTATAAAGCTGAACCAGTCTAGCTTGCTGTATCTTAACGGCGACCTAGGTCTCGGCTGGTTACTTTTCCTATAGATTCATGGCAACCTAGGTCTCGGCTGGTTACTTTTCCTATAAATTCATGGCAATTTAGGTCTCGGCTGATCACTTTTCCTATAGATTCATGGCAACTTAGGCCTCGGCTGGTTACTTTTCCTATAGATTCGTGGTAACTTAGATCTCGGTTGGTCACTTTCCCTATAAATTCATGGTATTCTAGACCTCGAACGCTCTTTTCATATCTGTTTATAGGCCAAATCGCTTTCGTTTCTTACAATTTTTACTAGGTCTTTTAGAGATGAGGAATGGTCTAGTCAGTCTAAGTAAGAAAAGAAAGAGATAATAGAAAATCTCCTAAAGAGCAATTCTTTAGAAGAGAGTTTTTGAGGGGGATCTTTGGATTTAATAACTATTTGAATACGGCTATATGGGAAATTTAACTTGTTAGTAAACTTGATAATGTTGAAAAAGTTCCTGTCTGTTTTTGTATGGTATTTATACATAAAAACTTTATGGACTAAATCATAATTGCTATAATAGGACTGAGGGAGTATCTAATAGATTGTATTATTAAAAGCTTTAAGCTACTTGAAAAATTCCAAGAGGAGGAAGAGTTTAGAGCAGGTGAATACATGGATTATTTGCAGATTACAAGAGGATAAGTATGACGATTGTTTTGATTTCAGTTATTACTGCATTTCTATATCATAAAATCGCAGAACATTTTAAGAATAGTTATATTGATTGTATTCTATTTCTATTATTGAGTTTGTCTCATTTTATATGGGATTACTATTTCTTACCAATTGACATAGTGATAGCCTTCAGTGGAGTACATTTACTATCAAATTTCTTTGAAAAGGCGAGAAGTAAGCAATGAAATTGATTTAGAGAGAGTCACTAGAAAATGAAAGTTAAAAAGTTGGGTATTTAAAATGAAACATTTTTTTGCAGGTCTTGGTGCAATAAACCTTGTTAGTTATCTAATTGCTATAGGTGTAGGATTGGCACCTCTCTTTCACATTTTTATAATCCGTTCGGAAATAAGTTTTGGGAAAATAGTATTGTCTATAATAGCTATACTTTTAATCATTGTTTTAACAATTGCTCGAATTTATAGAAGATTTTTTTATGTAGATTAGTTCGATTTTCTTTAAAGTTTGGGAAAATCTTATCTTTCTAAAAAAACGGACAGTGCTATTGAAATGCAGGTGATAGCCTAAGAAAAGCGGTAGTGATTCTAACACCAAAAGGTAATCAGGGGTTGAACCACATGAAAAAAACTTTAAAAGAAGAGTCTGGGACAAAAGTCCTAGCCTCTCAATTGTCTTTGGATTGTCGAGTAAGACGCAGTGGTTGAGTGGGCTCTACTAGGCTGATTTCATCAGCTTTTACAGCCCTACTCAACTGTGCGGAGGTGGGACGACGAAATCGAATTCTAACGAATTACCGATTTCTGTCCCACTCTCTTTTTGATGAGTTTAAAGAAATATTTAGTTTCATTAACTTAAACAACAAAGAGAGAGCTGGTGGATTCCGTATAAAACTAAATCAGAAATCATACATAAAGCTTTGGAATAAAAAATGATCTATGAAAACCTTTACATTTCGATAGATAATCTGTATAATAAATACAGAAAACGTTTGCATACGTATTTTCTATAGGAAAAAATAAAGGAGTTTTTTTATTTATGAAAAGAAACTATCATCTACAGTCTCGGACCAGTGAAAAGCGTCATTATTTTGGGATTCGTCGCTTAAAAGTCGGAGTAGCATCTGTCGTGATTGCATCTGGCTTCCTCTTTGGAGGTGCTCAGTTAGCCAAAGCGGATGAGACAAAGACTACGACTAGCCCAGCAACGGAAACAGTATCAGTTGCTAATTCAGAAGTTTTGCCTAAGCCAGCAGATGAAGCAAAAGCTGAGGAAGTGGATAGTTCAGCGCAAAAAGAAAGCGAACAAAAAGGAGATATCGAGAAAAGCGCCCAGCCTGAAGCAGTAGTAAGTCAAGCTACCCAGCCTACAGAGGGGGCAGACTCTAGTGCGACTCCAGAAGCAGCTGGGAAAGAAGCAAAGGAGACAGCTGCATCTGACGAGAAAGAAAAACCAGCGTCAACTAGTCAGTCGGAGACATCGACAAAGGATGCTATCGCAGATGGCCATATGCGTTTCCATTTCAAAAATCTACCATCCGAGAATCTGGATAGCTTAGGTTTATGGACTTGGGATGATGTTGAAACGCCTTCTGGTCAAAAGGGAGGTTGGCCGACTGGTGCGACTAGTTTTGCGACAGCTAAAAAAGATGATTATGGCTATTACCTTGATGTCAAGATGGCAGAGAAAAGAAGCAAGGTTAGTCTCTTAATCAACAATACAGCAGGTCAAAATATTACGGGTGATAAGACGGTTGAGCTGCTCAGCCCTCAGATGAATGAAGTTTGGTTTGACAAAGATTATAATCCTCATACCTCCGAGCCTTTAAAAGAAGGAATGCTTCGGATCAATTATTATCGCACAGATGGTCAGTATGATAAGAAATCCCTCTGGCTCTGGGGAGATGTGCAAAATCCAGGTCAAAATTGGCCTGATGGCGTGGACTTTGAGAAGACTGGAAAATACGGTCGCTACGTAGATGTTCCTCTGAAAGAGGCTGCAAAGATGGTTGGTTTCCTGCTTTTAGATGAAAGCAAGTCGGGAGATGATGTGAAGATTCAAAAACAGGATTATAATTTTGCAAATTTGGGTAAGACTAGCCAGATTTTCTTACGTGATGCGGATCCAACAGTTTATACCAACCCATACTTTGTCAATGATATTCGCATGACAGGAGCCCAGCATGTTAGTTTGACAGAGATTGAGGCGACCTTCTCTACTTTGGAAAACGCTAAAAAAGAAGACATTCTGAAAAACCTAAAAATTACCAACAAAGATGGCGGAGAAGTCGCTGTTAAAGATGTGGTTCTGGACGCAAAGAATAAAAGCGCAAAATTGATTGGTGATTTTAATCAAGCTCAGTCACCTTACCTTATCAAATATGGCAATGACCAATTCAAAACCAGCATGAACTGGCAGCTGAAGGATAGTCTTTACAAGTATGATGGTGATTTGGGCGCGCGTGTTTCTCAAGCGGGCAAACAAGTGGACCTGACCTTCTGGTCACCAAGTGCGGACCAAGTCGATTTGGTGGTCTATGACAAGGAAGATCAGAACAAGGTCCTTGGGCGCATAGCTATGCAGAGGGGTGAGTCTGGTACATGGACTAGCAGCTTGACGCCTGAGAGCGGGCTAGGTCTTTCTGACTATCGTGGATATTTCTATCATTATGAAATTAGCCGTGGCGGCAAAAAAGTCCTTGTGCTGGATCCTTATGCCAAGTCTTTGGCAGCTTGGAATAGTGAAGATGCGGACAAGGGGGATGCTTACAAGATTGCTAAGGCGGCCTTTGTAGATCCAAGTGAATATGGACCGAAAGACTTAACCTATGCCAATATTCCAAACTTCAAGAAGCGGGAAGATGCCTTGATCTATGAGGCGCACGTTCGTGATTTCACTTCAGATCCAGCTATTTCAAAGGATTTGAAATCTCAATTTGGGACCTTCTCAGCTTTCATTGAGAAATTGGATTATTTGAAAGACTTGGGAGTGACGCATGTTCAGCTCTTGCCAGTTCTAAGTTATTACTTTGTAAATGAGCTGAAAAATGCTGAGCGCATGGACAAGTATGCTTCCAGCAACAGCAACTATAACTGGGGTTATGACCCGCAAAACTACTTCTCGCTGACAGGTATGTACTCCAGCACACCGACAGATCCAGCCAAGCGCATTGAGGAATTCAAAAATCTTGTCAACGAAATTCATAAGCGTGGCATGGGCGTTATCATGGACGTGGTCTATAATCACACAGCCAAGACCTCTATCTTTGAAGATTTGGAGCCGAATTACTACCACTTTATGGATGCGGATGGTACACCGAGAACCAGCTTTGGTGGCGGTCGCTTGGGTACTACTCACTATATGAGCAGACGGATCTTGGTGGATTCGATCAAGTACTTGACAGAGCAGTACAAGGTAGATGGTTTCCGCTTTGATATGATGGGGGATCACGATGCTGAGTCCATCCAAAAAGCCTTTGAAGAAGCTAGAAAGCTCAATCCAAATCTCATTATGCTGGGTGAGGGCTGGAAGACTTATGCAGGTGATGAAAATAAAGCAGTCCAGCCTGCTGATCAGACTTGGATGAAGTCAACAGACACGGTGGCTGTCTTCTCAGATGACATTCGCAACACCTTGAAATCGGGTTATCCAAATGAGGGAACGCCAGCCTTTATCACTGGTGGTAAACGCAATGTAGAAGATGTTTTCAAGAATATCAAGGCGCAGCCAACCAATTTTGAGGCAGATAGCCCAGGGGATGTGATCCAATACATTGCGGCCCATGATAATCTGACCCTCTTTGATATTATTGCCCAGTCGATTAAGAAAGATCCAGCAGTCGCTGCCAATAATCAAGAGATTCATCGCCGTCTGCGCCTAGGAAATCTGATGATGCTGACTTCGCAAGGAACTCCATTCATCCACTCTGGTCAAGAGTACGGCCGGACCAAGCAATTCCGCGATCCTGCCTATAAATATCCTGTCTCTGAAGACAAAGTTCCAAACAAAGCGCATTTGTTGACCAATGAGGACGGCACACCGTTTGAATACCCGTATTTCATTCATGATTCTTATGATTCAAGTGACGCGGTCAACCATTTTGACTGGACCAAGGCGACTGATTCGGAGAAATTCCCTGAAAATGCCAAGAGCCGTGCTTATATGAAGGGCTTGATTAGTCTGCGGAAATCAACGGACGCCTTCACTCGTAGTTCCAAAGCAGAAGTGGATCAAAATGTGACCCTCATTACCCAGCCTGGCAAGGATGGTGTTGAGAAAGAAGATCTGGTCCTTGGCTACCAAGTGGTTGCTTCAAATGGCGATATTTATGCAGTCTTTGTCAATGCAGACAAAAAGGAGCGAAATTTCAACTTTGGTGAAGCCTACAAACATCTAGCAGGCGCAGAGGTTGTGGCTGATGGCAATACCGCAGGAGTTTCTGCTATTTCAGATCCAGCAGGTGTCACCAGAAACAGCAATGGCTTGACTCTAGCTCCGCTGACAGCTACAATTTTGCGGATTAAAAAGGCGAGTCCAGCTCAAGAAGAAAAACCTCAAGATGCAAGTAAAGATATCCAGCAAAATCCGTCTCAAGGCAGTGTTAAGGAGCTTCAAAAAGAACAAAGCCCTAGCTTGTCGAATAAGCTTGTTCAAGTTCCATCTACATCTCCATCGTCAGAGAGTAAAAAACCACTTGCTGCAGAGCCACAGCAGGACAAAGTAAGTCCTAGTGAGACTGCTTCGACAGAAAAAGTCTTGCCTAAAACTGGCACAGAAACTTCTCTGCTTGCACTTTTAGGTGCTACTCTTGCTTTCTTTGCTGGTTTGCTCGCTTCTAGAAAGAAGCAATAATAGAAGAGAATACTCTCCTCTAGCAGTTGTAGAAATCCATATTTCTCAGCCATGATAGATAAAAATGAGAGTGGGACAGCAATCGGTAATTGGTTAGAATTCGATTTCGTCGTCTCACCTCCGCACAGTTAAGTAGGGCTGTAAAAGCTGATGAAATCAGCCTAGTAGAGCCTACTCAACCACTGCGTCTTGCTCGACAATCCAAAGACAACTGAGGAGTCTGGGACAAAAGTCCGACCTCAAATATAAAAAGCGAACAAAACTAGTTTTCTGGTAATCAGAATTCTGCTTTGTTCGCTTTTCGCATTTAACTATAGATTTGAAGGGCTTAATAATTAAAATTTTTAAAAATTGAAATCTTTTTGTCCCATCCTCTTTTTCTTATTTAGTAGGGGTTGAATGAAAATTACACACTTTTGCCTGGCAAGAGGTTCACTGGCAGGAAGTAGCCAGTCGTTGTGACTTCTTGCTTGTCAATTTTTTGTAGCAGTAAATCGACCAGAAGTTTGGCAATCTCTTTCAGTGGCTGTTTAATAGTAGCTAGTTGAGGATAATAGTTCTCCACAAAGTAGGTGCCGTCGTAGCCGATGATTTTTAAATCTTCGGGAATCTGGATGCCTAGCTCCTGAGCGACTTTCATAATTAAAATGGCTGTCAAATCATCTGATGCGAAGATGGCATCTGGCTTCTTGTGAGTCAAAATGTGCTTGATTTCCATTTCCTTTCGGACTGGAGAAAAGTCGCTGGACACATTGATAATAGGAGCGTCTGGTAGAACAGAGGCGAATCCAGCATGGCGCAGGCCGGTCGGCGAGTTGGAATTGTCATTGCCAGTAATCATGATGATGTTTTGCGCGCCAGCCTTGAGCAAGGTCTGAGCCGCCAGCACTCCGCCGCCATAGTTGTCTGAGGAGACAACTGGAATATCTGGCGAAAGATTGCGGTCAAAGGAAATGATGGGAGCAGTCACGCGATTGTAGTCCTCGATTCCTAGATTGTGGCTACCAGAAATGATGCCGTCCACCTGATTGGCCTCCAGCATCTCAAGGTATTCACGCTCCTTGTCTGAATCATGCTCACTATTGCAGATGATAGTTTTATAGCCCTGTTTAAAGAGCTCGTGCTCTAGCTTGCCAATCAATTCTGCATAAAAGACATTGCTGATATTAGGGAAAATAAGTCCAATTAGCTTGGCTGACTTACCTTGGAGACTTCGCGCCAGATTGTTGGGCTTGTAGGCCAATTCTCGCATGGCTGCTTCAACCTTAGAAATCGTTTTGTCGGATAAGTAGCCTTTTCTGTTGATGACGCGGGAAACAGTTGTGGGGCTGACTCCTGCTAGTTTTGCTACATCAGTTAGCTTTGCGACCATATTCTAATTCATAGTAAGTACCGGTTGGATTGCCCTTGGTAATGGCAATGCCTGTCTGGTCTTCTCTCGGGAAGACACGGCCGGAAAATACTTTCTCTCCTTTATTGATGAAAATTTCAAAAATCGATTTATCGATGAAGATATTGGCAGTTGTATCTTTAGTGTCAAGACTGGTACTGCGGCTGCTTCCGAAGTCTAGGGCATATTGTTCCCCTGCCTGACTGCGGTCAACGGTCACTTGGCCTGCCTTGAGGTCGAAGTTGATGCGTAACCCCTTGCCATCCTTGTCTGCAAAGAGGACGATTTCGTGCTCAGTGTCTGCAGCGAGATTCAGCTCCAGCTCGTAGCTATTCTTGCTCTTATCCAGCGCAGTGAAAGGCTGAGCCTCCGCTCGTAAATTCTTGATGGCTGCGACTGGGTATTGGTAGAGCTTACCGTCTTTCAGGGTTAATTCCTTGACGAGTGAGAAGGTTCCTTGATGGTCGAAGCGGTCAGATGGGTATTCCACATCAGGCAAGCCTAGCCAGCTGACAGCCAGTGCGCGACCGTCAGGTGCGTTGAAGGCTTGGGTGGCGTAGCAGTCGAAGCCGTAGTCCAGGTTTTGGATAGGGCTAGGATCAGTCATACCAGCTTTGTTTGTGTCAAACGATTGACCTATTTTATACATATTTGGATAAATGTTGCCATAGTCCAGCACCTCCTTGGACAAGCCTTGAGGGCAATAGAGCAGGACTGGTTGGTCGTTGATAAAGACTAGATTAGGACACTCCATCATATAGGCTGTCTTGTCATTGGCGAAGTCTAAATCACCGACGACTTCCCAGTTGGTATAGTCATTATCAACAGCCTTGTAAAGCTTGACATAGCCTTGCTTATCCAGATTTTGCCCGCCGACAATGGCATAGAATTGCCCTTTGTGGTTGAAAATCTGCGGATCACGAAAGTGGTCGGTCGCTTCAGCAGGTTGCTCAATCAAGACCTTGTCAATTTTTTCAAGATTGCCTGCTTTATCTAATAAGGCACCGATTTGATAAGGGTGACGCACCCAATTCTTATCACGAACGTTACCAGTGTAGAAGAGGAAGAGCTTGTCGCCAAACTGCATGGCAGAGCCTGAGTAGGCACCGTGGCTGTCTAGAGCAGTATCTGGCAGCACCCGAAGGCCAGTTTCAGTGAAGTGAACTAGGTCATCACTTTCTAATTGAACCCAGCATTTGAGACCATGGGCAGCCCCAAAAGGAAAGTTTTGATAGAAAACCACCCACTTGCCGTCAAAGTAAGAAAAGCCATTGGGGTCATTGAGCAGACCAGTTTGAGGCTCCACATGATAGCTGGCCCGCCAAGGAGATCTAGCGATGTTTTCTTTGATCTGCTGTACCTCTTCCTGAGTCCAGTCTTCATAATGTTTGTAGCGTTTTTCAGTCGTCCAAGCCAATCTTTTGTCCTCCGAATCATATTATTTCTTATTACTATAGTAAACGTTTTCTGCTGAAAAATCAACATTTAACAGTAAAAAAATATTTTTTCTGCAAAACGCTTGACATATCTCTGAATCATGGTAAAATAATATTCGTAAAGGTGATAAAATCGCTTTCAAAAAGTTTTACAATATTTTTATAAGGAGATTTTTGCAAATGAACAATACTGAAATTGCAAAAAAGGTCATCGAAGCCTTGGGTGGACGTGAGAACGTTAACAGTGTTGCCCACTGTGCGACTCGTCTGCGCGTCATGGTTAAAGATGAAGGAAAGATCGACAAAAATACTGTCGAGAATCTAGAAAAAGTTCAGGGTGCTTTCTTTAACTCAGGCCAATACCAAATCATCTTTGGTACCGGTACGGTTAATAAAATCTATGACTAAGTTGTAGCCTTAGGCTTGCCAACTTCATCAAAAGATGACATGAAAGCAGAAGCTGCTAAACAAGGAAACTGGTTCCAACGTGCTATCCGTACATTCGGTGATGTCTTTGTACCAATCATCCCAGTTATCGTAGCAACTGGTCTCTTCATGGGTGTTCGTGGTCTCTTGAACGCTCTTGGAATGACACTTCCAGATGATGTAACGACCTATACTCAAATCTTAACAGATACAGCCTTCATTATCCTACCAGGTTTGGTGGTTTGGTCAACCTTCCGTGTATTCGGTGGAAATCCAGCCGTTGGTATCGTTCTTGGTATGATGCTTGTTTCAGGCTCACTTCCAAATGCTTGGGCTGTTGCTTCTGG
Source organism: Streptococcus sp. Marseille-P6264 (assembly GCF_902460355.1). Classification (GTDB taxonomy): domain Bacteria; phylum Bacillota; class Bacilli; order Lactobacillales; family Streptococcaceae; genus Streptococcus. The sequence goes on along the minus strand of NZ_CABPTO010000005.1, from coordinate 109,863 downwards.
TGGTGAAGTGACTGCAATGAAATTCTTCGGCTTCATCCCAGTCGTTGGTTTGCAAGGTTCTGTTCTTCCAGCCTTCATTATCGGGGTTGTCGGAGCTAAGTTTGAAAAAGCTGTCCGTAAGGTTGTGCCAGATGTCTTGGATCTTTTGGTCACACCATTTGTAACCCTTTTGGTGATGTCAATTCTTGGACTTTTCGTGATCGGACCAGTCTTCCACGTTGTTGAAAACTACATCCTTATTGGTACAAAAGCTATTCTTGGTTTGCCATTCGGTCTAGGTGGTTTGCTGATCGGTGGAGTTCACCAATTGATTGTCGTATCAGGTGTTCACCATATCTTCAACTTGCTTGAAGTACAATTGCTCGCAGCTGACCATGCTAACCCATTCAACGCTATCATCACTGCAGCTATGACAGCTCAAGGTGCTGCGACCGTTGCTGTTGGTGTCAAAACTAAAAATCCTAAACTTAAAACTCTTGCATTCCCAGCTGCTCTTTCTGCCTTCCTTGGTATTACAGAGCCAGCTATCTTCGGGGTTAACTTGCGTTACCGAAAACCATTCTTCCTTTCATTGATCGCTGGTGCTGTCGGTGGTGGCTTGGCTTCTATCCTTGGTCTTGCTGGTACTGGTAATGGTATCACTATCATCCCAGGTACCATGCTTTACATCGGTAATGGACAACTCTTCCAATATCTCTTCATGGTAGCTGTATCATTCGCTCTTGGTTTTGCCCTTACTTACATGTTTGGTTACGAAGATGAAGCTGAAGTTGCTACAAATGCTACTACAGAGCGCCTTGTCGAAGAAGAAACAACTGGTAATGTTCCAGCAGCTCTCCAAGATGAAACAATCATTTCTCCAATCGTTGGTAGTGTAGTAGCTTTGAGCGATGTAAATGATCCTGTTTTCTCAAGCGGAGCTATGGGTCAAGGGATTGCGATTAAACCAACTGAAGGTGTTGTTTATGCCCCAGCCGATGCAGAAGTGACGATCGCTTTTGCGACAGGCCATGCTTATGGTTTGAAGACAGCTAATGGTGCTGAAATCCTGATCCACGTTGGTATTGACACAGTGTCTATGAATGGCGAAGGATTTGATCAAAAAGTTTCTCAAGGTTCTAAAGTCAAAGCTGGCGATATTATTGGAACTTTTGATTCAGCTAAAATCGCAGCAGCTGGTCTGGATGACACGACTATGGTTATCGTGACTAACACAGCTGACTACGCATCTGTGACTCCAGTAGCAGAAGGAACTGTTGCTAAAGGCGATGCGATTATTGAAGTGAAAGCTTAATCTTAGCTATAGAAAGTCAACAAAGGAAAGAGGCTGGGACAAAAGTCCTAGCCTCTCAATTGTCTTTGTATTGTCGAGCAAGACGCAGTGGTTGAGTGGGCTCTACTACGCTGGTTTCATCAGCTTTTAGAGCACTACTCAACTGTGCGGAGGTGGGACGACGAAATCGAATTCTAACGAATTACCGATTTCTGTCCCACTCTCTTTTTACTTGAGTGCTAAGATTTACAGAGGAAAATCTAAAATATAGAGCCATTTCCAATATGGAAATATGCTATAATGGAGTATAAAGAATACAAGAGGTGTTTGAAATGACAAAATTGTACGGAAGTTTAGAAGCTGGTGGAACGAAATTTATCTGTGCTGTGGGCGATGAAAATCTTAATGTTGTAGAAAAGACACAATTTCCTACGACTACACCGATTGAGACACTGGATAAAACGATTGAGTTCTTCTCTCGTTTTGACAATCTAGCTGGTCTGGCAGTCGGCTCTTTCGGTCCTATTGATATTGATCCTAATTCAAAAACATATGGCTACATCACAACAACTCCAAAACCACATTGGGCCAATGTGGATATCGTGGGAGCGCTTCGTCGTGCTTTGAATGTGCCAATCTACTTTACGACAGATGTCAACAGCTCAGCCTATGGTGAAGTTGTAGCCCGTAACAATGCTGGTGGTCGCATTGAAAATCTGGTTTATTATACGATTGGAACAGGGATTGGTGCTGGTGCTATCCAACGTGGTGAATTTGTTGGGGGGACAGGCCATCCAGAGATGGGGCACTACTATGTAGCTCAGCACCCAATGGATGTGGAAAAAGGCTTTAATGGCGTTTGTCCTTTCCACAAGGGCTGTTTGGAAGGCTTAGCAGCTGGTCCTAGTCTAGAAGCGCGGACTGGTGTGCGTGGTGAAAACATCGAGCTCAATAATTCTGTCTGGGATATTCAGGCTTACTATATTGCGCAGGCGGCCATTCAAGCAACGGTGACGTTCCGTCCAGATGTCATTGTCTTTGGTGGTGGTGTGATGGCACAGCAGCATATGTTGGACCGTGTTCGTGAGAAATTCACTGTCCTGCTCAACGGTTATCTGCCAGTGCCAGATGTGCGTGACTACATTGTCACACCGGCTGTCGCAGGAAATGGTTCAGCCACACTAGGAAATTTTGTCCTCGCAAAAGATATTAGTGAACGCTATGCAAAATAAGTAAACAAGGCGTTGAGAGTGTTCAAATAAACTAAGGAGGCTGAGATAGGGGAATCCAGCCTCTTCCATTTGAGGTGAAAGATGCAAAAAGCAATTGTGAAAGATCCTTTCTTTTTACAGCAAAAATCAGTCCCTGCCACGAAAGCTGATCTATTCTTGGCTCAGGATTTGCAGGATACCTTGTTGGCCCATAGAGAGTCTTGTGTCGGCCTTGCTGCGAATATGATTGGTTCCCAAAAGCGGGTGATTATTTTTATGTATGGCATGCTGCCCATGGTCATGTTTAATCCAGTTCTCATTCAGAAGTCTGGCCCTTATGAAACGGAAGAAGGCTGTCTGTCCTTGACAGGCAGTCGGTCAACCATTCGCTATCAGAAAATCACGGTCGAATATCTGGATCAGAACTGGCTGAAGAAGACTATCACTTTAGAGGATTTTCCAGCGCAAATCTGCCAGCATGAATTGGATCATTTGGAAGGAGTTCTCATATAGGAAATGTATCTGGAAAGGATAGGAATAGAATGAAAGTATACAAGCGCGATGGAGCAAAATTTTATGCCATAGGCTTTTTCTTACTCTTTGCTATCTTTTTTATCATGGCTTTTGCCTCTATGGATAAGGCCTCCCTTGAGTCAACAAGTCAAAATAGTGCCAATCAACTGGTTCATAGGACTTCTATCAGCAAAGAAGACCAAAGAAGCAGGCAGACTACTGAAGAAAGTAACAATATCTTCAATCCAGTCTATTGGGGAATGGGCATAACCGCTATTTTTATGATCGTTCTAGGCTATATTTCGAATCATAAACCACCAATTTTAGAGATGGATGAGATGGGAATAAGGGTGAGAGGCTTATCTGCTAAAAGAGAGAAGTACTTCTTGTGGCAGGAGATTGAGCAAATTGAGTACGATATCTATCGATCTAGGACAAGAACTGCAGAACCGCCTAGTCGAATTTTATATTTCTATCCTAAAAATCAAGAGGAGAGTGCTGTCTCTTTAGACTTGGATGATGTGAAAAATACTAGCTTCAATGAACTTCATCAAGAAATTTCCCAACTTGCTCCGCATATCAAGTGGCTCTTTCCATAGAAATGAATGACGAGGGAGATTATTCTAGAGCAGGGATTTACTACTCTTATTTTAGGTTAAAAATATTAAGATTAAAAAAACTTTTAATTGGTAGAACTGGGACTCTTGGTTCCAGTTTATTTTTCGTCAAAAAATAGTTCTCATAGAAACTTTTTTCTTGACATCTGCTTTTTATGTGTTAAAATAGTTCTCATGAAAACTAATTAGTTCTCGTGAGAATTAATTTAGAAAGGAAGGATTAATGGAAAAGCCTTTATTAGAAATGAAGCGTTTTAGCCGAAAGATTCATCTCATGGTAGAGAAACTTGCTAAGGAGCAAGGGATTGAGTCCATGGCTGGGCCGCAGGGGCAGGTCTTGCATATTGTTGCCCATCGAGCGGAAGAAGGCAAGGACACGCTTATCAAGGATATTGAGCAGGAGTTGGATATTTCCAAATCGGTGGCCTCTAACTTAATGAAAAGGATGGAGAAGAATGGCTTTATCCAGCTGGAAGCCAGCAAGGCAGACAAACGGGCTAAGTACATCCGTCTCACTCCGCAGTCGCAGGAAAGAATGAAGAAAATCCGTGACTTTTTTGGTGAAATAGATCGGTCTATTTTGAATGGTGTTTCTGAGCAGGAGCTGTTGATTTTTTCACAAGTCATGGCCAAGTTTTATCAGAATATCGAAAGTTTAGAAAATGGAGGGAAAGATGATTAAGCTATTTAAACGGCTGACGGTAAGGGAAGTGAGCATGATTGTTCTCGGTGTACTCTTCACATTCCTGACGGTATATTTGGAATTAGAAGTTCCAACCTATATTTCAACGATTACAGAGCTACTACAAACGCCAGGAACAGCTTTAGCAGATTTGTGGGAGCCGGGATTGAAAATGCTTGGCTTATCCTTTGCTAGTTTGCTGTCAGCCATCGTGGTTGGTTATCTTGCCGCTCGTACAGCAGCTAGCTTTACCCATAGTTTGCGGAGTGATATTTTCAACCGTGTGCTAGACTATTCGCAGACGGAGATTAAGAAATTTTCGATTCCTAGTTTGCTAACCCGGACAACGAACGACATTACTCAAGTACAGACCTTAATTACCATGGGGCTTCAGGTCGTGACTAGGGGACCGATTATGGCGATTTGGGCCATGACCAAGATTATCGGCAAGTCCGAGAACTGGCTGATTGCTGTTCTCATTGCCGTTCTTGTTAATATCCTGATGACAGTAGTTTTAGTTACACTGGCCTTTCCTAAGCAGTCAGTGGCGCAGCGCTTGGTCGATAAGCTAAACAGCGTCACTAGAGAGAGTCTGACTGGGATTCGCGTAGTCCGAGCTTACAATGCTGAAGATTATCAGGATGAGAAATTTGCGGCTGCCAATGATGAAGTAACCCGGCTCAATCTTTTCATTGGTCGTCTGATGACTATGATGAATCCAGTTATGATGGGGATTTCTAGCGGTTTGACACTGGCGATTTACTGGATTGGTGCTTATTTGATTCAGGAGGCTGGACTGCAGGAGCGTCTCCCACTCTTCAGTGATATGGTCGTCTTTATGTCCTATGCTATGCAGGTTGTGATGGGCTTCTTGCTCATGGGTGCCCTCTTCATCGTTCTGCCTCGGACCATTGTATCGGCTGGCCGGATTAATGAAGTTCTGGACCTGCATTCTTCTATCACCAGTCCAGAAAAGCCTAAGACAGCAGCGGATAGCAAGGGAGAAGTGGTCTTTCGAGATGTGTCCTTCCGCTATTCCAAGAATTCAGAAGCGGTCATTGAGCATGTTAGCTTTACAGCGCAGGCTGGTAATACCGTAGCCTTTATCGGTTCAACCGGTTCAGGGAAATCCACGCTGGTCAATCTCATCCCTCGTTTCTACGATGTGACAGAAGGGGAGATTCTGGTAGATGGTGTCAATGTTCAAGATTACCAGCTAGAAGACCTACGCAATAAGGTTGGCTACATCCCGCAAAAGGCGGTGCTTTTCTCTGGTGATATCGAGAGCAATCTGGACTTTGGTCAAAGTAAAGCAAGTCCGCTGGATGAGCAGGGAATGTGGGAAGCTCTTGACCTGGCACAGGCTAAGCCCTTTGTCCAAGAGAAGGAAAAGGGGCTGAAAGCTGAAGTGGCTCAAAGCGGGACCAACTTTTCTGGTGGCCAGCGTCAGCGTTTGGCCATTGCCAGAGCCTTGGCCCGTAAGCCAGAAATTCTCATCTTTGACGATTCTTTCTCAGCCCTAGACTATAAGACAGACCGCATTTTGCGCAAGGAACTGGCTGAGCGGACGCAGGATATGACCAAGCTAATCGTGGCACAGCGGATTTCTACCATCATGGATGCGGATCAAATCTTGGTCTTGGATGCTGGTAAGGTAGTCGGTCAAGGTACCCACCGAGAGCTTTTGGAAAATAACGCGGTTTATCAAGAAATTGCCTACTCACAACTATCCAAGGAGGAATTAGAAAATGGAAAATAAGAAGCCTTCATTATTTAGCCAGATACGGCCTTATCTCAAAGGCTTACAGCTTCCTCTTGCTTTGGCATTTGTGGGAGCTGTCTTGTCAAACATTATCACGGTCTATGGGCCAAATAAATTAAAAGAAATTACCAATCTCATCTCTGAAGGTTTGGCTACCAATATTGATTTAAAAGCTGTGTCTCAGATTGCCCTTCTGCTAACCGTGCTCTATGCAGTCGGAGCCCTGCTCAACTATGGTCAGTCCTTTATCATCAGTACGGTTGTCCAGTATTTCTCTAAGCGACTACGGACGGCCATTGCGGAGAAAATTAACAAGCTTCCATTGAGCTATTTCGATGGTCATTCTCAGGGAGATACGCTGTCGCGCGTGACCAACGATGTGGATACGGTCGGCCAATCTCTCAACCAGAGTTTAGGAAGTGTTATTTCTTCTAGCTTGCTTTTGGTGGCTGTGGTTTTGACTATGTTCTTTATGAACTGGATTTTAGCTTTGGTGACCATTTTGGCTACTGTAGTCGGTTTTGTCTTTGTCGGCCTCATCATGGGCAAGTCTCAGGGCTATTTCACTGCCCAACAAAATGATTTAGCTGCTGTTAACGGCTATGTGGAGGAGATGTACTCGGGGCATAATGTCGTTATCAGCTACAATGCCATTGAGCAGTCTAAGGAGCGCTTTGCAGTTCTCAATCACAATCTCTATAACAGTATTTGGAAGTCTCAATTTATCTCTGGCATGATGATGCCGCTCATGTTCTTTACAGGGAATTTTGCCTATGTGCTGGTTATTTTGGTCGGTGCTGCTCTGGCGATTAATGGTTCTATTAGCATCGGGATTATTGTTGCCTTTATGGTTTATGTGCGGACCTTCTCTCAGCCTTTATCACAGATTGCCCAAGGCAGCACTGTTTTGCAGCAGGCTGGTGCAGCACTGGTTCGTGTCTTTGAATTTCTAGCTGAGCCTGAGATGGAAGACGAGCAGCATAAAGATCAGCAGCTTACTGCTGTCAAAGGAGATGTTGCCTTTGAAGAGGTCTTCTTTGGATACAAGCCAGACCAGACGATTATTCATGATTTCTCAGCCCAGGCCAAAGCCGGACAGAAGATTGCCATTGTCGGTCCGACGGGTGCTGGTAAGACGACTATTGTTAATCTGCTCATGAAGTTCTATGAAATTGACAAAGGGCGTATCAGCATTGATGGTATAGATATTAAGGATATGAAACGCTCTGAGGTTCACGATACCTTTTCAATGGTCTTACAGGATACCTGGCTCTTTGAAGGAACTATCCGGGAGAACTTGATTTATAATCAGGAACATGTGACAGATGAAGCAGTTATAGCTGCAGCGAAGGCGGTCGGTGTTCATCACTTTATCATGACTCTGCCGCAGGGCTATGATACGGTGCTGGATGACACGGTCAACTTATCGGTCGGTCAGAAGCAGCTGCTGACAATTGCTCGTGCTCTGCTGAAAGATGCACCGCTCTTGATATTGGATGAGGCAACTTCGTCAGTTGATACGCGGACGGAGGAACTAATTCAAAAGGCCATGGACAAACTCATGGAAGGCCGGACTTCCTTTGTCATTGCCCACCGCCTATCCACTATCCGAAATGCAGACCTTATCTTGGTCATGCGCGATGGAAATATCATCGAGCAGGGCAACCACGATGAACTCATGGATCAGAATGGCTTCTATGCGGATCTTTACAACAGTCAGTTTGAGGAAGGTGAAGTAGCTTAAGGATAGCAATGGAATATTCTACTATCAAAATAGCACAGCTTAGGCTGTGCTTTTTTGTAAGCAATTCCTTATATGGGAGTTAGAAATTTTGCATGTTTTATTTAAGCCTTCACTTTTCAAGTTTTTTCAGATGCTTGGTCATTCGAGCGATTGTAATGTTGCATTTATATATATTGATAATTTCAAATGCTATTTACCAGTTTAGCCAAGTATGATAAAATAGAAAAGTCACAGCATTAAGAAATTAAGGAGACAATGATGAAAAAAGTATTTAAATACACAGCCTTGCTTGTGGCAGGTGTGAGCTTAACAGCCTGTGCCTTGCTTCCAAGTCCAAATAAAAAACATTCTGGTAAGCCAAGTCAGGAGACAACTGTCAAAAAATCAGCCAGCAATGGGCAGGTTGATATCCAGATTAAAGAAGGTCAGTTTATTATGCCAAGCAACGGATCAGCTGATGCCAAATACTTGGCCTTGTCTTTGGAAATTAAAAATAAAACAAATGATAAAATCATGATTTCCTCCTCAGATATTGCTTTTTATGATTCAGAGGGTGAAAAAATCCAGCCAGTCGGAGTCTATGATGACAAAGAAAACTTCAAAACACTGAGCTATGAAGATTTAGCGGAAGGAAAAACTCTTTCTGGTAATCTGGTCTTTAAGGTTGAAGATGGCAAGAAATATGAACTTCACTATGAGAAGAAAACCTATGGCTCCGATGAAAAAGCAGAAGCCATCAAACTAAAGGTTGATCCTGCGAAATATCCTAATCACGTTGATGAATCAAAGAAATTAGCTTCTGATTACCTCAATGCTGTTTTCTTGGGAGGAGAAGCAAAGACAAAATCTTCTAAAGACAAAGGCGATTTAGTTTTAGGTGGTGATTTGGAGCAAGATAAAAAAGATTATAGAGCAGCTTTTGCAGCAGATTTCACACGTAAATTGCATGACTATCCCTTTAGTGATGATGAAATCAATGCTTTCATTGATGCTTATGTGAAAAGTAATGCCAAACGCTCAGAAATTGATTACACAGTAGCCCAGTACATGCCAAATTCAATCGTTATCAAGATCAAACCGAGAACGGTCAGTCTAAATAAAACCATGTATACCTACCGTCAAGATTTTTATGACAAGCATCGCTCTGAATATGGAAGCCTGAGTGACGTCTATAAAGCTACCGATAAGAGCTATGCTAATGATATGATGGCTGGAATGGATTCACGTCCTCTTCTTACGCCAGAACGAGATTATCAGTTGAAATTTGTCAAAACAGATGGCAAATGGGTTCTAGAGCGTGATTATTCTTATGAATCTATCGTCAGAGCTTTTGAAGGCGATATATCTTAATAGCAAGATGAGAGGGCAGATGCTTCATTCTGCTCTCTATTTTATTTTGTTTCCTAGCTTAGCTTTGTGCTATACTGGAGGGTAGATATGTAGAGTAAAGGAGTCTACCATGAAAAAATTCTATGATAAATTAGTAAAAACGCGTCATCATCTCCATCAGCATCCAGAGCTGTCTGGCCAAGAATATGAAACAACGTCCTTTCTAAGCCGTTATTTGCAAGACTTAGGAATTGAAATTTTGGATTCCGGTTTAGAGACGGGCTTGATTGCCGAAATCGGTCAGGGAGAACCAGTTATCGCCTTGAGAGCAGATATTGATGCCCTGCCCATTTTAGAGCAGACAGGTCTGCCTTACGCTAGCCAAAATCCTGGTGTCATGCATGCCTGCGGTCATGATTTTCATCAGACTAGTCTTCTGGGAGCGGCAGAGTTGCTCAAGGCTATGGAAGAAGATATACAGGGGACTATTCGCCTGATTTTTCAGCCAGCTGAGGAAACCTCCCAAGGAGCCAGTCAAGTTCTGGCTACGGGTTTGCTGGACGATGTAGTTGCGATTATCGGTTTTCACAATATGCCCCAGTTAAAAGCTGGGCAAATAGCCTTGAAGGCGGGAGCCATGATGGCAGGCGTAGAGAAGTTTCAGGTGACTGTTGAGGGAGTCAGCAGCCATGCGGCTAGGCCAGATTTGGGAGTGGATACGGTGCTGACTCTGACCAGCATGATTCAAAATCTTCAGGCTCTGGTTTCTCGGACTGTCTCGCCCTTTGAGCCAGTTGTTTTGTCTGTGACCCACATTGAGGCTGGGGCGACTTGGAATGTTCTGCCGCAAAATGGCTTTTTTGAAGGCACGATTCGTTGTTTTAATTCTGAGTTGCAAAAGCGTTTGAAGGTAGATTTTATCCGTATTGTGGAGCATACGGCGGAGAATTTCGGTGCTAAGGTCACTATCTTCTGGGATCAGACTCCGCCAGTGACCTATAATGATCCAGAATTGGCCGAGCTTATTTTTGAAAACTCCCAGAATATCGGGGAGCTACTGCCTGCCCAGCCATCTTCAGCTGGCGAAGACTTTGCCTTTTATCAAGAAAGAATCCCTGGTGTCTTTGCTTTTATCGGCTCAAATGGTGCAGCAGATGCGTCTGATCTGCACCATGACAGCATGACGATTGACGATGCAGCCTTTCAGGTCTCTGTGCCTTACTATGTCGAAAACGCCCTCTTTCTCCTCAAGCACTATAAGAAATAACTATAGTCTTTCATAGAAAATAAGAACTAGGCAAGCTTCTCTTCTTTTGTTATCATAGAAAAACAAGATTTCGATATTTTCAAATAGTTTGAATAATCGAATCAGTGATAAAGAAAATCTATCACCTTGATAAAAAATATATAATGGTCAGGATTTTCGACTTTTGGTATGATAGAAACATGCTCTTTAGGAGGAGATAGAGATATGAATATTAAAAAGATATTGAAATACACTGCCACTGCTGTGGTAGGAAGTCTTGCAGTTGGGCTGCTTGTAGCCTGCTCGTCTTCTGCAAGTAAAGATAGTGCTACAAAGAAAAAGACGATTGAAGTCGGAACGGTTGGAACAACTAAGCCTTTCTCTTATGAAGATAAGGATGGAAAACTAACTGGTTACGAAATTGAAGTGCTTCGTGAAATCTTCAAAGGTTCAGATAAGTACGAAGTCAACTTCAACAAGACCAAATGGGCTTCTGTTTTCTCTGGCTTGGACAGTGACCGCTACCAAATCGGTGCCAATAACATCAGTTATTCAGAAGACCGTGCTGGTAAATACCTCTATACCAACCCTTACGCTAAAAACCCAACCGTCTTGGTGGTTCGTAAAGGAGTAAATATCAAGTCGCTGGACGATATCGGAGGCAAGTCTACTGAAGTTGTTCAAGGTACTTCAACAGCTAAGCAGTTGGAAAAGTACAATGAAGAGCACAGTTCAAACCCAACAACTATCAACTATACAGATGGTACAATCCAGCAAATCTTGGCTAATTTGAATGATGGCCGTTCAGACTACAAGATCTTTGAGCGTATCACAGTAGATACCATCATCAAAGACCAAGGTTTAGATAATGTCGAAGTGATTGAACTTCCAAGTGACCAACAACCGTATGTCTATCCAATCCTTGCTTCAGGACAAGAAGAGCTTCAAACCTTCATGAACAAGCGGATCAAGGAACTCTACGAGGATGGCACACTTGAAAAATTATCAAAAGAATTCTTTGGCGGCACTTACTTGCCAGATGCCAAGGATATCAAGTAAGTTCTGATTTTCTTTGCCCTAAGCAATCGGAAATAACTTACAACCCTTTCATTAAGAAAAATATATTTTATAAGGAGATTATCTCATGAAATTGAAAAAATGGTTTGGCGCAACAGCACTCTTAGCTGTAGCAGCATTTGGTTTGGCAGCTTGCTCGTCTTCAACATCAAAAAACGCTAAGTCAGCAGACAGTGCAACAGTGACTGTAAAAGTTGGTGTGATGAGCCTCAGCGATACAGAAGAAGCACGTTGGAACAAGGTTCAGGAAATCCTTGATAAGGATAAAGCAGGTGTTAAATTGGAGTTCACCCAATTTACAGACTATTCTCAACCTAACCAAGCAGTTCGCGATGGTGATGTAGACATCAATGCCTTCCAGCACTACTACTATCTGAAAAACTGGAATAAAGAAAACAATGCTGATTTGGTGTCTGTAGCAGATACTTATATTGCACCAATCCGCCTTTACTCTGGTACTAAAGATGGCAAAAACAAATATACTGATGTGAAAGACATTCCAGAAAACGGAAGCATTGCCGTACCAAATGACCCAACAAACGAAAGTCGTGCTTTGAACCTTCTTCAAGCAGCTGGTTTGATCAAGTTGGACGTGGATTCAACTAAACTTGCGACTGTTGCTAACATCAAAGAAAACAAGAAAAACTTGAAAATTTCTGAATTGGATGCTTCTCAAACAGCAGCTTCTCTTACTTCTGTAGATGCAGCGGTTGTCAACAATACCTTCGTTCGTGAAGCTGGTATTGACTACAAGAGCGCTCTTTACAAAGAAAAGACAGATGAAAATTCTAAACTTTGGTACAACCTGATTGCTGCTAAGAAAGATTGGGAAAAATCTGACAAGGCAGATGCCATCAAGAAAATCATCAAGGCTTACCATACTGACGAAGTTAAAAAAGTCATTGAAGAATCTTCAGATGGTATGGATCAACCAGTTTGGTAAGATTTTATAGAAAATAATTGAAGATAGAAAGGGCGGGGAATGGATTTCTCCAGCCCTTTATCTGCTATTAGTTAGAGTTTCTATTGGCAGAGATGATTTGGCCATTTTTAAAAGCAGAGTCAAGGAATCACAGTACGGTCAGTCTTTGTTCTTTCGTGAATCATAGCAGACAATCTTTAAACAGATGCGATTAGTAGGAGTTACACATGCCTTTCTCAACTGAGAGTGAACAAATTAAAAAGTTTGAAAATGATGAGGTGGCCCAACACTATTTTGAGGTGTTGCGGACCTTGATTTCTAAAAAATCTATCTTTGCCCAGCAAATTGGGCTCAAGGAGGTAGCTACCTATCTGGGAGAAATTTTCACTGCCGCAGGTGCTAAAGTGATGATTGATGACAGTTACACGGCTCCCTTTGTATTGGCAGAGTTTCAGTCGGACAATCCTGAAGCCAAGACCATCATTTTCTACCACCACTATGATACGGTACCAGCTGATAATGACCAGCCTTGGACCAACGATCCCTTTACTCTGTCTGTCCACTACGGTGTTATGTATGGTCGTGGGGTCGATGATGACAAAGGCCACATTACTGCTCGTTTGACAGCGGTGCGTAAGTATATTCGAGAGCACGGTTCGCTGCCAGTCAATATCATTTTCATGATGGAGGGAGCAGAGGAGTCGGCTTCAACAGACTTGGATAAATATCTGGCCAAGCATAAGAAACATTTGCGGGGAGCAGATTTGCTGGTCTGGGAGCAGGGCACGCGTAATAATCTAGGCCAGCTTGAAATTTCTGGTGGAAATAAGGGCATTGTCACCTTTGATATGTCTGTTCGTAGTGCAGAAGTCGATATCCATTCTAGCTATGGCGGTATCATTAATTCAGCTTCTTGGTACTTGATGGATGCCATTTCTAGTCTGCGTAGTGCTGACGGTCGGATTTTGGTGGAGGGCATCTATGAGCAAGTACAGGAGCCCAATGAGCGAGAGCTGGCTTTGATTGCCCAGTATGCTCTGAAGACACCAGAAGAGTTGAAGGAAATTTACGGTCTCCAGCTCCCAGTCTTGAAGGAGGACAGGCAGGAATTTCTCCGTCGCTTCTATTTTGAGCCAGCCATTAACATTGAAGGTTTCGGTTCGGGCTATCAGGGGCAAGGGGTTAAAACCATCCTCCCAGCATATGCATCTGCCAAGATGGAAGTGCGCTTGGTGCCAGGCTTAGAGCCTCATGATGTCTTAGACAAGATTCGCAAGCAACTGGACAAAAATGGCTATGATAGGGTAGAATTAACTTATACATTGGGAGAAATGAGCTATCGTAGCGATATGAGTGCCCCTTCTATCCTGAATGTGATTGAACTGGCCAAGGATTTTTATCCAGAAGGCATCTCAGTGCTTCCGACCTCGGCAGGAACAGGACCCATGCACACAGTCTTTGAAGCTTTGGAAGTTCCGATGGCTGCCTTTGGCTTGGGAAATGCCAACAGTCGAGATCATGGTGGCGATGAAAATGTCAAGATTGCCGATTATTATACCCATATTGAATTAATCAAGGAGTTAATCAGAAGTTATGAGCAATGAAATTATCAAATTAGACCGTATTGATGTCACATTTACACAGAAAAATCGTGTCATCAAGGCGGTTGAGGATGTGACCATTCACATCAATCAGGGAGATATTTACGGGATCGTGGGTTATTCTGGTGCCGGAAAGTCAACTTTGGTGCGGGTTATTAACCTTCTGCAGAAGCCATCTGCTGGTCGCATCACTGTGGATGGAACAGTTCTATATGACAAGGGCAGTGTCCAGCTGAATGCGGCTCAACTGCGGGAAAAGCGCAAGGATATTGGCATGATTTTCCAACATTTCAATCTGATGGCTCAGATGACGGCCAAGGAAAATGTCGCGTTTGCCTTGAAGCACTCCTTTCTGTCTGCTGCTGAAAAAGAGGAGAAGGTTCGCAAACTTTTAGAACTGGTTGGTCTGGAAGATCGAGCGGATAATTATCCTTCTCAACTATCTGGTGGGCAGAAGCAGCGCGTGGCGATTGCTAGAGCCTTGGCTAATGACCCGAAAATCTTAATTTCAGATGAAGCGACTTCAGCTTTGGACCCTAAAACAACTAAGCAAATTTTGGCCTTGCTTCAGGATTTGAATCAAAAGTTGGGGCTGACGATTGTACTCATCACGCACGAAATGCAGATTGTCAAAGATATTGCTAATCGTGTGGCTGTTATGCAGAATGGGAAATTGATCGAGGAAGGCTCGGTTTTGGATATCTTTACCAATCCACAGAACGAATTGACCCAAGACTTTATCACAACGGCAACAGGTATCACTGAAGCGATGGTTAAAATCAATCAGCAGAAGATTGTGCAAGATTTGCCAGCGGATTCTGTCTTGGCGCATTTGAAGTATGCTGGTACGGTGACAGATACAGCTATTATCAACGATATCTACAAGCAGTATCAGGTTTCGGCCAATATTTTACATGCCAACATTGAGATTTTAGATCATGTACCAGTCGGGGAGATGGTGGTTATTTTGTCAGGAAATGCAGAAAATCTTGCGGCAACTCAGAGCAATTTGCAAGCTGCTGGCGTAGAATTAAAGGTGCTTAAGGGAGGAATTTAGATTGGTAGACTTGATTAAAACATTTTTGCCTAACGTCTATAAGATGGGCTGGGCTGGTCAGGCTGGCTGGGGAACAGCGATTTATCTGACCCTTTATATGACGATTATTTCTTTCCTGATCGGTGGCATTCTAGGCTTGATCGCTGGACTTTTCCTAGTATTGACAGCGCCAGGAGGTATTTTAGAAAATAAAACAGCCTTTTTCATCTTGGATAAGGTCACGTCCATCTTTCGGGCAATTCCCTTTATCATTCTCCTAGCTTTGATCAATCCTTTCACACGGATGATTGTAGGGACAGGGATTGGTCCAACGGCAGCTTTGGTGCCACTATCTTTGGCAGTCTTTCCTTTCTTTGCTCGTCAGGTGCAGGTGGTTCTATCAGAATTAGACCGCGGTGTGATTGAAGCAGCCCAGGCAGTTGGTGCCAACTCATGGGATATCATCGGTGTTTACTTGCGTGAAGGCTTGCCAGACTTGATTCGGGTGACAACAGTGACCCTAATCTCGCTAGTTGGGGAAACAGCCATGGCAGGAGCGATCGGTGCAGGCGGCCTTGGAAACGTAGCAATTGCCTACGGTTATCAACGTTTCAACCAAGACGTGACCATTTTAGCGACTGTTTTGCTCTTGCTCCTCATTTTCTTTATCCAGTTTTTGGGCGATTTCTTAACCAGAAAAATCAGTCATCGCTAGACAGAGAGTGGGACAGAAATCGGTAATTCGTTAGAATTCGATTTCGTTGTCCCACCTCCGCACAGTTGCGTAGGGCTGTAAAAATTGATGAAATCAACGTAGTAGAGCCCACTCAACCACTGCGTCTTGCTCGACAATCCAAAGACAATTGAGGAGGCTAGGACTTTTGTCCCAGCCTCTTTTGTCAGCTATCATCCTTTGAAAAGTCTGAAAATTTAATTTACATTCTATTTTCATAATGCTATAATAAATAAAGATAAGTATGGAAAAATAGCATAATAAATTGCTTCTTGCTAGCGCTAGATTTTGCCCATGCTGAGGGAAGCAAGCATATCAAGGATGCTAGATCTGGAAACCTTGCTAAAATCTCATTTTGCAGGAAGGATGGCAAGGCATGAAATGAGCCTTTTCACTTATCAAGGATATAGCTATCAATAGTTTCATGAAGTTTTGACTTCAGAATTAGAAAGGAATCGATGATGACATCGTTAACACTTAAAGAGTTGAAATGGACGGGACTCTTTGCTCTACTCTACTTTCTCTGTGTCGGACTAGGAGTACTAGTAGGTCACTTTTTTGACAATGCTGGCAATATGTTCTATGCTCCAGTCTTTGCTGCAGTTTTTGGCGGAAGCGTTTATATGTGCCTGCAAAGCAAGATTAAAAAGTTCGGAGCGATTAGCTTACTGGGCGTGGTGATGGGAGGCTTTTTCCTCTTGTCTGGTCATTTTATGATTGCTGGCCTGCCAGGTTTGGTGTTCGGTCTTTTAGCTGACACGATTACAGGCTTGGGCAAATACGAAAATAAATTTTTGAATCTGCTTTCCTTTGTTTGTTTCTCTTTTGTCAATTCGGGGCCTATTATCCTCATGTGGCTAGCGCGTCAAGCTTATATTGATAGCTTGGTAGCGCGTGGTAAGACAGCAGAATACATCAATCGGATTTTGCTGCCGTTGGATTTTCCGACCATCGCTAGTTTTATCGTGATGGTAATGGCAGGTGCTTTAATCGGTGGCCTGCTGGGTCAATATCTGGTAAAAAAGCGCAGTGCAAAAGCTGCCTCTCAGTCATAAAAAGTCAAGCCAGACGAAAGGTGGGACTTTCCTATCTTAGCCTACTCAAGGAATTGTTCTGACATAAGTTTGATCCAGAAAAATGCCCTAGCTTGCATGCTATATCTTTGAAAAATAGACAGTTATAAAAAAATCCTATGCCTCCAGCTCTAGCGAAAAGAGCCTAATTTTGGTAAGATTAGAAGACTTGGAGAATATCAGGCTCAAGTCCTGGGAGGATTAAGATGAACAACATATTAGTACTGCAGTCGGACTTCGGTCTGGTAGATGGAGCAGTGTCGGCTATGATTGGAGTGGCTTTGGAGGAATCACCAACGCTGAAAATCCATCATTTGACCCATGACATCACCCCTTACAATATCTTTGAGGGTAGTTATCGTCTCTTTCAAACGGTAGATTATTGGCCAGAGGGAACGACTTTTGTTTCAGTCGTGGATCCGGGAGTGGGTTCTAAGCGGAAAAGCGTGGTTGCTAAGACCAGTAAAAATCAATATATCGTGACACCTGACAATGGTACTCTGTCCTTTATCAAAAAGCATGTCGGTATCGTAGCTATTCGTGAGATTTCAGAAGTGGAAAATCGTCGCAAGAATACCGAGCATTCTTATACCTTCCATGGGCGAGATGTCTATGCCTACACAGGTGCCAAGCTAGCCAGCGGCCATATCAGTTTTGAGGAAGTTGGCCCAGAGCTGAGTGTCGAAGAAATTGTTGAAATCCCTGTTGTGGAAACAAGACTGGGGGATAATTTTGTCAGCGGAGCCATTGATATTTTGGATGTTCGCTTTGGCTCGCTTTGGACTTCGATTACGCGCGAGGAATTCTGCACCTTAGAGCCCAACTTTGGCGACCGCTTTGAAGTCACTATCTACAACAATGATATGCTGGTCTATCAAAACCAGGTGACCTATGGCAAGTCCTTTGCGGATGTCCGCATCGGTCAGCCGATTTTGTACATCAATTCCCTCTATCGGGTGGGCTTAGCTATTAACCAAGGTTCCTTTGCCAAGGCCTATAATGTTGGTGTTGGTGCTCAATGGCATATTGAGATTAAACGTATAGAAAATTAAAGGAGAATATTATGAAAAAGAAATTTTTAGATACAAAGTTTACTATTAAAGAAGTCGTTGCAACGGGGATTGGGGCTGCGCTTTTTGTAGTCATTGGGATGATTAGCATTCCAACACCTGTTCCAAATACTAGCATTCAGCTGCAATATGCGGTTCAGGCCCTCTTCAGTGTTGTTTTCGGGCCTTTTGTCGGTTTCCTGATGGGCTTGATTGGCCACGTTATCAAAGACGCTATGGCTGGCTACGGTCTCTGGTGGTCATGGATTATCGCTAGTGCCTTCTTTGGTTTCATTCTTGGTTTGTTTAAAAATCGCATTCGTGCAGCAGAAGGTGTTTTTGAAGTGAAGGACATCGTCAACTTCAATATCTTCCAGCTTTTGGCCAATGCTTTTGTCTGGCTCTTGATCGCTCCGATTGGCGATATCTTGATTTATAGCGAGCCAGTCAATAAGGTCTTTGTGCAAGGCTTTGTAGCAACTCTGTCCAATGGAGTGACAGTTGCCGTAGCAGGAACCCTGCTCTTACTAGCCTACGCCCGTACTCAGACTCGCTCAGGCAGCCTTAAGAAAGATTAATCCAACTAGATATTACGGAGAGTGGGACAGAAATCGGTAATTCGTTAGAATTCGATTTCTGTCCCACTCTCTTTTTTCTTAGGTCTATAAAATAGCTCCAGCCATAATTTGCAAATAAAACATAACTTTATGCAATATATATATTGCATTATTTAAAATATATTGTATAATGGACTTATGAAGATGAAAGGAGCGTAGATATGAATAAAAAAGTGAATGATCTGCTTATACTGCTTATTTGTCTTGTATCAGCCACAATTTTACTAGTTGTGGGCATGATTCGGAAGAATCAAACCTTTATCATACTCGCTTGTGCTGATGTTGCCCTCGGCTGTACTTTCTACACCATAGGCGGGCAAAAAAATGACGATAAGGATGGTGACCATGGCAAAAAATCTTAAGCTCAAGATGGCACGGGTTGAGCATGACATGACCCAAGGTGACTTGGCTGATGCTATTGGCGTGACCCGTCAGACCATTGGCCTGATTGAGGCAGGCAAGTACAATCCCAGCCTTAGTCTATGCTTGGCCATTTGCAAATGCCTCAATAAAACGCTGGATCAGTTGTTTTGGGAAGAATAGGAAGAAAGTGAGAAAAAGGATGAAGGACAAACCACAAAAAGTCTATACAGACGAGCGGACTCTACAACTTGAGCGAAAATTAGGAAATGAAGTTGCATTTTTTGCGATCATTTTGCTCGTTATTTCTATTTTTGTCAAAATTACTCTTTGGCATGAGCCAGTAGAAGGCTACTTACCAGAAATTCTGATTATTTTGGGTATGGAGATCTATGCTGGAATTCGTAGCTGGCAATTGGGACTTGATATCAGACGCTACAAGCCATCTACTGGGCTTAAGAGTTTCAGAAGTCGTTTGGCTAACGGGGCTATCTTAGCAATTGTAATTGTGGCTGTTCAGATGTGGAGTGGAAATTCAGCTCTTCGACCATTTTTTCGCCATCATCCAATTTTGCAATTTATTTTTATTTTAGCTTTGCTAACTGCCTTTTCTAGTATATTTGATCAGTTGGTCGATCATTTTTATCAGAAGAGACAGGTTTTATTGGACCAAGAATTAGAAAATGATGAGAATTAGAATCAGTGAATCTTCAACTTATAAATAAGAAAGTGAGAAAGAAAATGAAGAAGCAGCCTGTTATAAAAGATGAACGAACAGAGAAATTGGACGGCAAAGTTGCGGGAGAACTAGTGCTAGGAATGTTTCTCTTCTTAGCTATCTCTGTATTTTTCAAAGCCTATATCCTCCATCTAAGCTTGCTGGCCTATCTGCCAGAAGGTATCCTGCTTACCCTAGTAGGTCTATATGCCTTGCTTCGTCGCGTAAGCCTAGGCGTTGATGTTGGTGATATGGTGAGAGAGGAAAAATGGCCAGAGCGTTTTGGCGGTGGCATTGTCTTTGTTCTCATCGTTATAGGCATTGATTTCTTTGGTCAGCGAGAAAATCTGGCTAGCATGTTGAACCTTTTGTATCTGCTTAAGCTGGCTCTTGCAATGATACTGTTTATGCTTGGAAGTTTGACCATGGACAAGATCAGTCTTTACCTAAACGGTAAAGGTCAGGCAAAGCTCGATCAGGAATTGGAGGATGAAGAATGACTTGGTGGAAACGATTGATCTGGGTTGGCTGCGCTTTTTTAGCCTTGGCCCTGTATATTCTCCCTCTGCTGTTTCAGCAGCTAGTAATAACTTATCAATTTCCCAAACAGTGGACCCTTGGTCTTGGTATTTTGCTGATTTTCCTAGTTTTGCTGGTCTTTGTCGTAGTAGCAAAGAAAACTGGAATCTTATCCCAGTCTGGAAAAATCTTTCAAAAAGGAGACGGGAAGCGAATTGCTCTAGGCCTCTTAGGCATGTTGCTCATATCTGTCCTTGGGACGGTATTACTCCGGTGGCTGCATGGCGAGGTGACAACAGCTAATCAGGCATCTTTGATGGAGGAGTTCCGAAGGGGAGATGCGATGTTGTTGGCCATCATGCTTGGTGTTTTAGCGCCTATCGCAGAAGAAATTATTTTCCGTGGCATCATCCCTCTAAAAATCTTTAAAGGCTATGAAAGCTGGGGCTATATCATAGGCGGACTGCTCTTTGCGATTTTTCATGGCCCAACCAATATCATGTCTTTTGTGATTTATGGTGGTGCTTCTGTAATTTTGACCTTGCTGGCTTGTCGAATTCGGCGCTTGGAAGTCAGTATTGCAGTTCACATGATAAATAACGGACTTCCTGCCATTCTTATGTTGTTAATCCCTATTTTTGGAGTAGAAGTATAGGAGCTTGAAATGAAAATGAAACTTATCAAACGTCAAATCTTAGACGAACGCGAAGAACAACTGGTCAACAAGGCTGGTATGGAGAGTTTCAGCCTCATGCTATGTGGCAGTTTCGCTTTATATATGGGTTCTGTAGCAATGAATGGGGGAGTCGTTCACTACCAGCCCTTCTTGCTTCTGATTCTCATCAGCAGTTTTTATTTCATGTGTCGCACTCAGTATCTGGGAGCCAATTATTACAATAGTTTCAGTCTGACTATCTGGGGTGTGCTAGCCGCAACAGGCTTTCTGACTCTTTTGATTGCCTGCCAGAATTTCCAGCTCAATCACGCTATTTATCATAACAGTGTTTTTCATCCTATGTTCCTATTTGTTATTTTCATTACTTTTGTCATTCACTTTCCTTTCATGCTGCTGGTCAATATTATCTTGGAGAGTCTCAGCAAGTGGCAGAAAAAGCGCTTTGAAAAGTATTTGGAAGACTTGGAGAAAGAGGGCTAACCTTCTTTTCTGCATAGAGATTCCCGCTCTGCTATTTTCCAAACAAATTTTTTGCCCAGTTTTTTCAATCAGGTTATAATAAATAGATGAATTAAAAATTCAGAAAATTTTATAAAGAAAAGAGAGTTGAAATCTTATGGCAAAAGATATTCGCGTCCTACTTTACTACAAATATGTTCCCATTGAGAATGCTGAGAAATTTGCAGCTGATCATCTGGCCTTCTGTAAATCTATTGGTCTTAAAGGCCGTATCTTGGTGGCAGATGAGGGAATCAATGGAACGGTTTCTGGTGACTATGAAACCACTCAAAAATACATGGATTATGTGCATTCCCTTCCAGGCATGGAAGACCTTTGGTTCAAGATTGACGAAGAAAACGAACAAGCCTTCAAGAAAATGTTTGTTCGCTACAAGAAAGAAATCGTCCACTTGGGCTTGGAAGACAATGATTTTGACAATGACATCAACCCACTTGAAACAACGGGTGCTTACTTGTCTCCAAAAGAGTTCAAAGAAGCCCTTCTTGACGAAGATACCGTTGTCCTTGACACACGTAACGATTATGAGTACGACCTAGGACACTTCCGTGGAGCTATTCGCCCAGACATCCGCAACTTCCGTGAGTTGCCACAATGGGTCCGTGACAACAAGGAAAAATTCATGGACAAGCGTGTAGTGGTTTACTGTACAGGTGGCGTTCGCTGTGAGAAATTCTCAGGCTGGATGGTACGTGAAGGCTACAAGGATGTCGGTCAATTGCACGGAGGAATTGCGACTTACGGCAAGGATCCAGAAGTTCAAGGTGAGCTTTGGGACGGCAAGATGTATGTCTTTGATGAGCGTATCTCGGTTGATATCAACCATGTTGATCCAGTTGTGATTGGGAAAGACTGGTTTGACGGTACTCCTTGCGAGCGCTATGTCAACTGCGGCAATCCAGAATGTAACCGCCGCATCTTGACTTCAGAAGAAAATGAAGACAAGTACCTCCGTGGCTGCTCTCATGAATGCCGCGTTCACCCTCGCAACCGCTATGTGACTGAAAAGGGTCTGAGCCAAGCAGAAGTGATGGAACGTTTGGCTGCAATCGGAGAAAGCTTGGAAACAGTGGTAGCTCAGTAATTTAATCGTGAAGATAAAAAACTTTAGGCGGATAGCGTCTAAAGTTTTTTCATTATTTAGTTGTAGCTTAGCTTTTCATTATTCAGGTTTCGATGTTTTGTCCCTTCTTTTTGATGTGGTATAATGAGCTTAAATAAATAGGAAAGGAGCAAGTCTATGTCTAAAGCTATCATGGAAAAAGTGGCAGCCTATCTGCGTCAGCATGCAGATGAAGAGCTGAGTCTGACTGATTTGGCTGAGCATTTCCATTATAGTCCTTCCCATCTATCCAGAACTTTCAAGAAAAAGATGGGCTTTTCTATCAAGCAATATGTGGAAGCTCTTAAGATGGAAAAAGGGATTCAGGAGATTGTAGAAGGTCGGCAAAATGTGACCGAGACCTCTATGGAAGCTGGTTATGATAGCCTAGGCAGCTTCTCCAATACGTTTAAGCGGCATACTGGACTTTCGCCTAAAAAATACTATCAGGAATCAACCAAGGCTTATGATTTTATGGTCAAACAGCTGGATGAGAAGGGCGCTTTGTTGCATCAGGATCCCGACTGTAAAAGTGGCAATCGGTTGACTGTGGCGCTATCTTATCCTGAGGGGTATGAACCACGCATTAGTTGTGTCGGGCTTTTTAAAACCCGCATACCTAAAGAAGAGCCAGTTATTGGAGTAGCACTGAGTCAGGAGAAACGGTTTACTTTTGAAAATGTACCCGATGGTCGCTACTATCTTTTGGCCTGTGAATTGCTGGAGGATTTACGCCTAACTAAAAACTATGTCTTGAAGCATAACTTTCGCTGGGGCAGCGATGAGCCTCTCACTTTTTCAGGCGATAGTATCTATCAAGAGGAAATCAGCATGCGCAGGCCTTTGCCCAGCGATCCCCCTATTACAGTTAATCTTCCAGTTTTAATCATGCGTTCCCTAGCCAAACAAGCGCAATTGAGAATAAGAAAATTTTTATCCTAATTGATAAACTGATACTAGAGATTTATTCTCAGATATAAAAAATTGGAGGAACGATAATGAAATTAGACGTGTTTTTAAGTTTTAATGGTCAGGCCGAAGAAGCTTTTCGTTTTTATGCAGATCTTTTTCAGACAGAGATAAAGGGACTTGTCCGAGCCAGTGAGATGTTGGATCCAGCAGACCTTCCTGCAGAAAAACGGGATAAGATTGCCTGGATTGCCTTAGATACGGAAAACTTAACCCTGAATGGTGAGGATGTAGGCATTTTTAACGACCTATCTATTCCTAGTAATCACCAGCCCAATCAATGGTTAGTTCTGAGCCCAGGCAGTAGAGAAGAAGCCGATGAGCTTTTTACCAAGCTTGCTGAAGGTGGACAGATTCTCTATGCTTTAGAGAATCAAGGTTTTGCTAAGTTTTATGCCCGCTTAATTGACCGTTTTGGTATCGGCTGGGATGTGATGAAATGAGGCAGAAGGATGGCTTATAGTGAATCCTTAGCCCAGCAAGTCCGTGCCATTTTAGCTACTGAACTTCCCCCTCATGTTTTTGAAGAAGAGGTAGAAGAGAAGAAGATGTTTGGTGGTTTGGCTTTTATGGTCCGAGGTAAGATGACCGTTACTGTGAGTTCGAGAAGTAAAGAGCTTGTCATGGTCCGCATTGGTAAGGAAATGGAAAAGCAGATTCTTCCTAAAAATGGTGCTAGTGTGACGTTAATGAAGGGCAGGCTTTATCATGGATATATTGATTTAGATAGCGAGGGACAAAAGGAACTGTCTTACTGGATCAAGCTAGCCTTGTCATACAATCAGGAGTTGACGCAAAAATGAAGTGATAGAGCGTTTGGCTGCGATTGGAGAAATCTTGGAGACAATGGTAGCTCAGTAATTGATTGTGAAGATAAAAAACTTTAGGCGGATAGTGTCTAAAGTTTTTATTTTGCGATAGTCTAAGAAGGGTGCTGCAATTATACATATAAAGTGAAAAATCTTTATGCTATAATTATTATAATACTGTGAGTACTAAAGAGTATCTTAATAAAGAAGATTTTCTATAAGTCTAAAAATGGTATCAAATCTCTTTTTGTAAAGGAGGTTGCTACATTATTTAATAACGATAATCATAATACGGAGAAAGAAAATGAAAAAACTAACCGCGAAGTTAGCAAATAATAATATCAAAATAAACTTTTTGCTTCTTGATAGAATATCAATATTTTCAGCAGTATTATCAGTATTTTTAGCTAGTATAGGCTTCTCTTTATTAATAAAACAAAGTATAGTTGCAGTTCGTATCCTCTTATTTTTATCTGTGCTATTTTTATTCAATGCCTATTTTTTGAAAAGGTTAATAGGTAATGTAATAAAATATTGGAAAGAAGTAGGTATTGACTTAAATAAATATCAGTTATTCTATGAATATGCTGCAGAACATTCTCGTAGGGCGGACAATAAGCTATATATAACTAGTCTTGAGTTTGTAAAAGGTGAGATATCTGTTTTAAAAGGGAATTTTTTATTAGCACAATCATATTTATCAAATATTGATCTTACAAACATAGCTTTAAAATATAGAGCTAGCTACGTATTAAT
Organism: Streptococcus sp. Marseille-P6264; assembly: GCF_902460355.1. Lineage (GTDB taxonomy): Bacteria > Bacillota > Bacilli > Lactobacillales > Streptococcaceae > Streptococcus. The sequence goes on along the minus strand of NZ_CABPTO010000005.1, from coordinate 84,950 downwards.
TCAATTATATTATCAACTTCTCATCTCTATTCATTTACAAGACAAAAAGACAATAGTCTACTTTGAAGAAAAATTATTGAAAGCATCTGACTGGAAAAATACTAAGGGAGCCTTGGTTTCTCAAGCAGAGGCAATCAAGGATATTGTGTTCAATCAGGAAGTGAATGATTATTTTGATACAACAGAACCTCATAACAAACTGTCTCGAATAATGTTTTCTTATTACGGTGCGCTTAACGCTCAGTTGAAAGGTGATAAGGAACGCACACGCGCCTTATTTGAGAGTATTACAAATGAAAATCCAGCACTTTTCTATGTTCAGGAAGCGAAGAAGTATTTAGAAGTTGCGAGATAAGGTCCTCATATATAATAAGGTAAGACTTATTATATATGAGGATGGAAGAATCTATATCTGTATTTTATACAGACTTTAGAAGAGGTTATTTCATAAATAAGGAGTATTTTATGAAAAAAATTATTGCTAGCATTTTGAGTTGGCCAGTTGAAAAAATAGAATTCATTTTTTTAAAAGTTATTTGGAAATATTGTTTTTTTATACTAATATTTTCAACAATAATTTTCTATATTTATCTTTTTAATCATCCATCTACGCTGTTTACCAAGGGAATAACGTTTTTACTTATAATCATTTTGTTTGTTATTTTATTCTCAAAAATTTTATTAGATCTTATTTTGTTTGAGCTATTGAATAACAATATTGAGTTGAATAAATATTTGGATATAATTAACAAAGCCCATTTAAGTTCTTACAATAAGAAAACACAACTCTTATCTAAGCTATTAGCGAGTGCGACGGTTTCTTTTCATAAAGGAAATTTTCAAGAAAGCCTGCTTTATTTGGATGAAATAAAAAATAGTAATTTGAAAAAAAGAAATAGTTTTTATTACATATTTAGTTGCTATTATTATAAAATATTGGATTTAGTGCATTCTAAAAGATCGTCTGAGGCACAAGAATTGTTAAAAGAAATGGACACATTATCAGGTTCATATAAATCTCAAATGAATCAAAAGATAAAAGATATTTCATTTTTGCAAGCAACCTTTGATATTATTTGTGAGAAAAAAACTAATGACTATTTTGATGAAACAGAACCTAAAAACAAACTATCTCGAATTATGTTTTCTTATTACGGTGCGCTTAATGCGCAATTGAAAGGTGACAAAGTTCGCACACGAGCCCTATTTGAGAGTATTACAAATGAAAATCCAGAACTCTTCTATGTTCAAGAAGCGAAGAAGTACATAGAAGAGGTTGAAGAATAGTAGGATATAGTGATGTATCGATTGGGGCTTATCCCAATCTTTTTTGTTTTGAAATGCGCTTGAACCTGTTCTTGCTATAGAGTCTGCCTATATCCTTGGCTAGCTAGAAAATATGCTGGTGATAGTCAGTAGACAGCCTTTTTATGATACAATAATAGGATAGAGTCAGTGGAGATTAACTGGCTATTTCATGCTAACGAAAGGGACAAAATAAGCCAATGATTCTTGAAGAATTTGATCAAAATCGTAAGGCCATCATTAATCCAGAGGATTTGATAGAGCCTATTGAAGGATTTCCGGAGACGGCAGTGTCCTGCTTTGCTCGGGAGACCTTTGCCCGAATGCTGGCGGATTTTGATCATGAGTTGATTACGACGACATCTATGGCCAACATTGAAATTCCTATTTATCGGGTCTTTGCGGATGGTCAGGAGCTAGCTCTTTTCAACGCTCCAGTTGGGGCTTCTGCTTGTGTGGCTATTCTGGAGGATTTGATTGCTTTTGGTATGAAGAAGCTGGTTCTCTTTGGGACTTGTGGTGTGCTGGACGAGGATATCAAAGCAACATCTGTCATTATTCCGACAGCAGCTTTGCGTGATGAGGGGACTAGCTATCATTATCAGCCGGCTAGTTCGGAGATAGCGGTCAATGTTGGCTTGCAGGATTTTTTGGTAAATTTCCTTGAGCGGCGAGGGATTTCCCATAGCTTGGGCAAGGTTTGGACGACCGACGGCATTTTCCGAGAGACTGTGGACAAGCTACGCAGGAGAAAAGAGGCGGGAGCTATCTGTGTGGATATGGAGTGCTCGGCTGTAGCAGCTTTGGCGGCCTTTCGTGGCGTTCAAGTTTGCCAGTTCTTTTATGCGGCGGACCATCTGTCTGAGGAGGCTTGGGACATGCGCAATCTGGCTAATCATGCGGACTTAGACGAGAAAGACAAGGTGGCCAATCTGGCGATTCAGATCGCTCTGGCCTTATAGAAAAACATGAAAAAACCAATTATTCAATTTGAAGATTTTAGTTTTCAATACCAGGCTCAGTCGGAGCCGACTTTGAAGCATATCAATCTGACCATTTATGAAGGGGAAAAGGTGCTGCTGATTGGGCCGTCTGGCTCTGGTAAGTCAACCCTAGGTCAGTGCCTCAACGGTATTATTCCCAATATTTACAAGGGTCAGGCCAGTGGACAACTCTTGATTAAGGGGCAGCCAGCCTTTGATAGCAGTATTTATGACAAGTCCAATCTTGTTAGCACGGTTTTGCAGGACACGGATGGGCAGTTTATCGGGCTCAGTGTAGCAGAGGATCTGGCCTTTGCTCTGGAAAATGATATGGTGGACTTGCCCTTGATGCGGGAGAAAGTTCTGCGTTGGGCAAAGCAGCTAGACTTAGAGCAGCTTTTGGATCATCGTCCTCAAGACTTGTCTGGCGGGCAGAAGCAACGGGTCAGTCTGGCGGGTGTCTTGATCGATGAGAGTCCAATTTTGCTGTTTGATGAGCCTTTGGCCAATCTCGATCCCAAGTCTGGTCAGGATACGATTGACTTGATTGATCAGATTCATAGAGAAGCTGCAACCACGACCATCATCATCGAGCATCGCTTGGAAGACGTTCTTTATCGACCTGTTGACCGAGTTGTCCTTGTCAATGATGGGCAGATCCTCTTTAACGGCGCGCCGGATGATTTGCTTAAGACGGATCTCTTAGCAGAAAATGGGATTCGAGAACCTCTCTATATCACAGCCTTGCGGCAGCTTGGTTTTGATGTGGTAAGCGCGACTTATCTAGCTGATTTGAGCAAGCTGGAACTTACAGGACTCTCACAGAATCTGACCGAACAAAAAACAGAGCAGATTGACAGTAGGCATGAAGCTCTTTTAGAACTCGACCATGTTTCCTTTGCCTATCAGAGCGATCGACCTATTTTGCGGGATATCAGTCTGAAGATTTTCAAGGGTGAGCGGATAGCAATCGTTGGGAAAAATGGTGCTGGCAAGTCTACGCTAGCCAAGGCTCTTTGTCGTTTTATTGATACAGAAGGGGAGCATCGTTGGCAGGGACAGGATATCAAGGGCGACTCTATCAAGGAGCGAGCAGAGCGGATTGGCTATGTCTTGCAAAATCCCAATCAGATGATTTCGACCACCATGATTTTTGATGAAGTGGCTCTGGGGCTACGGTTGCGTGGTTTGGCAGAAGCAGAGATTGGAGAAAGAGTTCATGCTGTTCTCAAAACTTGCGGTCTCTATGAATTCCGCAGTTGGCCAATCTCAGCCCTGTCTTTTGGTCAGAAGAAGCGAGTGACTATTGCTTCTATCTTGGTGCTAAATCCAGAGATTATCCTTTTGGATGAGCCGACAGCTGGTCAGGATCAGCGCCATTATACAGAGATGATGGACTTTCTTGATGAGCTAAACCAGCAGGGACACACGATTATCATGATTACCCATGATATGCAGCTCATGCTGGATTATTCTGATCGGGCCATCGTGGTGGTGGACGGCCAGAGTTTAGCAGACCAGTCGCCTGCTCAGATTTTGTCCAATCATGAGTTGATTGCAGCGGCTAATCTAAAGGAGACTTCGATTTTTAGCCTAGCTGAGAAGCTGGGAGTGGATCCGCTAGCTCTGACTCAATTTTACATGCAAAAAAAGGAGGAAAGTCATGTTTAATCAACAAAAATTGATTGGCTACCATGCCGGAAAGACTTTTCTCCATGCTCTTTCTGGTGCCAGCAAACTCATCTTTTTTATCCTGGTTTCGGTGGCAGCCATGATGAGCTACGATACACGTTTCCTCTTTCTTGTGGCTCTGGCTTCCCTGATGTTATTTCGAGTGTCTGAGATTCGGCTGAAAGATATTTCTTTCGTTCTGGCTTTTGCGGGAACCTTTGCAGCGCTGAATATTCTCATGGTCTATCTCTTTGCTCCTCAGTATGGGGTGGAGATTTATGGAGCCAAGGATCTGATCTGGACAGGATGGGGAGCTTATAATCTCACGCTTCAGGAACTCTTTTATCTCTTGAATCTTTTGCTCAAGTATTTCTCAACGATTCCTCTAGCGGTGATCTTTCTCATGACCACCCATCCCAGTCAATTTGCTTCCAGTCTGAATCAAATCGGCCTTTCTTATAAGATTGCTTATGCGGTCAGTCTGACCCTGCGTTATATCCCAGATTTACAGGAGGAATTTTACCTCATCAAGATGTCTCAAGAGGCGCGTGGACAAGAATTATCCAAAAAGGCTCCCCTCAGCAAACGAGTCAAGGGCAATCTGCAAATTGTCATTCCCCTGATTTTCAGCTCGCTCGAGCGAATCAATACGATCGCGACGGCCATGGAGTTGCGCCGCTTTGGAAAAAATAAAAAGCGGACCTGGTACACCCAGCAAGCCTTCGGAAAACTAGACAAACTTGTAATCCTGGTGTCCGTCCTTCTACTAGCCCTCAGCCTTCTTCTTTTCCTTGTCAATCAAGGACGGTTTTATAATCCTTGGGGCTAGGATCGAGGTGGAAAACTAGCCGGGTTTGGATTGAGAGGATAATTGGTGCAAGAAAAAATAAATGTTAAATTTTATAAGGAGTTAATTTTTCCTATTTTTTGTGGTCTAGGGGCTTTCGTTTTGCTCTTGGCTTTGTCACAGACAGATGAAGTCGGGGGGAGAATGACCCTGATTTCAATCATCTTGCTAATAGGGATGAGCGGTCTCTTTACTTGCCTTGCTTTGGTCAATAAAGAAAAGAGTCTGCGACGCTGTCAAGAACTTTATTCTCACTTTCCAGAGCTTGAAAAGGATTTTCAACTGCTTTATAGTGACTCTCGTTATGCGCGTGACAGTCTATCTCTCTATCTTTACAAGGATGCTATCATACGGGTGGATGGTTATTTCCAATTTCTCAGGCTTTCTGATTTAGCTGATGTGACCATTAAGATTGAGGAAGTGGAACAAACAAATCATCTAAAAATTCATTACCTGTATCTGTATTACAATCCAATGAGTTCTAACAAAGATATTCGTCTGGCTTTTGGGCCTTATACGGATCAAAAATATATTGACTTATTGCAGTTTTTAGATGTGATGAATCAAGTTGCTCCTTGGATTCGAATCTATAATGAAGCTGTGGAAAAATAGTATGGTCTAACAAACATAAAGAGGCTGGGACAAAAGTCCTAGCCTCTCAATTGTCTTTGGATTGTCGAGTAAGACGCAGTGGTTGAGTGGGCTCTACTAGGCTGATTTTATCAGCTTTTACAGCCCTACTCAACTGTGCGGAGGTGGGACGACGAAATCGAATTCTAACGAATTACCGATTTCTGTCCCACTCTCTTCTTATAATGGTCTTTTATTTGGCATACCGGCTTTGCGGGGGTATTTGTTGGGAGTTTCTTTCTTCTTTTCCACCACTGTGATAAAGCGGGGGTCACCGTTTGGTAGAGCATAGCTAAGGTTATCCTGAACCTTGCTAAAGAGTAAATTGAGGGCATTTTTTGCTTCCTCTAGCTCCTCGGGGGCGTTGGAAGCCTTGAGCGCTAGGAGCTTCCCGCCAACTTTTAGGTAAGGAATGGTCAGTTCAGATAGGACCTGCATCCGAGCGACTGCACGGGCAGTGACCAGATCAAATCGAGCCCGAAAAGCCTTGTCCTGAGCAAAGTCTTCTGCGCGGCCATGGTAGAAGTGAACCTTGTCCAACGCTAGCTCCTCTGCCAGCAGTTTGAGGAAGTTGATTCGTTTGTTGAGCGAGTCAATGATAGTCACATCCAGCTGAGGGCAGATGATTTTCATAGGGAGGCTGGGAAAGCCAGCGCCGGCTCCGATATCCAGCAGCTTAATCTCTTGATTGTCAATCAGGCCTTGCAAAACGGGCGCAATTGAATCATAGAAATGCTTGAGATAGACTTCGTTTTTCTCTGTGATAGCTGTCAGATTGATTTTTTCGTTCCATTCGACCAAAAGTTCAAAATAACGCTCAAACTGGTCTTTCTGGCGCTCGGTCAGCTCAATTCCCTGCTGGCTCAAGAGCTGGTAAAATTCTTGCGGTGTCATAGTTTCATCCTTGTTTGTCAGTATTCACTCTATTATATCATAAAACGTGGCAAGGTGTTTCTGACGATTGGCTTCTTGTCTTTCCAAGAATTAGATACTGACTTGCCTTGATTTCCAGAATTTGTTTTCTAGAAAAGTGAAAAAGTTTTTTCTAGATTTCTGACTATTTTAGCGTTTGGATATTACTCAAGCTAAAGCTATTTTATTAGATGACATGTCAAGAAAGACAGGTTGAGCTTTTTTTGTTATAATAGGTGAAATCAAATCATAAGGAGTATCTTTATTATGTCTATGTTTTTAATTATTATTGCAGTTGTGGCAGTTGTAGCTATTTTCGTGATTTCTGTTTACAATGGTCTTGTTAAAAGCCGTATGCAGACTCAGGAAGCTTGGAGCCAGATTGATGTTCAGCTCAAGCGCCGAAATGACCTGATTCCCAACCTTTTGGAGACGGTTAAAGGTTATGGAAAATATGAGAAATCAACCTTGGAAAATGTTACCCAGTTGCGTAACCAAGTAGCAGCTGCCTCATCTCCTGCCCAAGCTATGCAGGCTAGTGATGCCCTGACTCGTTCAATTTCTGGTATCTTTGCGGTTGCTGAAAATTACCCAGACCTTAAGGCAAATACAAACTACTTGAAACTTCAGGAAGAGTTGACGAATACAGAAAATAAGATTGCTTATTCTCGTCAGCTTTACAATTCAGTAACCAGCAACTATAATGTCAAAATGGAAACTTTCCCAAGCAATATCATTGCAGGTATGTTTGGCTTTAAAGCAGCAGACTTCTTGGAGACACCAGAGGAAGAAAAGGCTGTTCCTAAAGTGCATTTTAGCGATTTGGGGTAGGTGGCGACTATGTTGTTTGACCAAATTGCCAGCAATAAAAGGCGTACTTGGGTTCTCCTCGTCGCCTTCTTTGCTCTTTTAGCTTTGATTGGAGCAGCTGTCGGCTATCTTTGGCTCGATTCTCCCTTTGGTGGGATGGCCATGGCCTTTATCATCGGTGGTATTTATGCTGTCAGTATGATTTTTCAGTCCACAGAGATTGTCATGTCGATGAACGGTGCGAGGGAAGTTTCCGAGCAGGAAGCGCCTGAACTCTATCATGTTGTGCAGGATATGGCCATGGTGGCACAGATTCCTATGCCTCGGGTCTACATCGTAGAAGATGCCTCGCCCAATGCCTTTGCGACGGGCTCAAAGCCTGAGAATGCGGCCGTGGCTGCGACAACTGGATTACTTGCTCTCATGAATCGAGAGGAGCTTGAAAGTGTAATGGGGCATGAAGTCAGTCACATTCGCAATTATGATATTCGCATTTCGACAATCGCCGTGGCACTTACAAGTGCTGTCACGATGCTATCTAGCATGGCTGGGCGCATGATGTGGTATGGCGGTGGTGGCCGTCGAAGAAACGATCGGGACAATGACAATGGCTTAGGAATTATTTTGATGATTGTCTCTCTGTTGGCTCTTCTCTTGGCGCCGCTTGCTGCAACATTGGTGCAGTTGGCCATTTCTCGTCAACGTGAGTATTTGGCAGACGCTTCAAGTGTTGAGTTGACCCGCAATCCTAAGGGCATGATCAATGCCCTGCTGAAGTTAGACAACAGCCAGCCTATGGAGCACCATGTAGATGATGCTAGTGCAGCGCTCTATATCAATGACCCGAAGAAAAAGGGGGGCTTACAAAAGCTCTTTTATACTCACCCACCAATTTCTGATCGGATAGAAAGATTGAAAAATATGTAATAAGGAAGCCTAGGCTTCCTTCTTTTTTGCATTAAATTATGACGATTTTTAACTCTAGTTATTTTTGAGACTGAGTAGAAGGCAGACACCACCAAGCAGAGAGAAGACCAACCAAGCGCTTCCCATATTCCACAGACCAAGGCTGGTAAAAATCATGCTTCCCAGCGGAATGGAAAAGGTAAAGAGCATGGTGAGAAAGTTGGAGGTTTGGGCTAATACTTCTGGAGGAAGTTTACTCAGCAGCATACTGTTGATTTTAGGATTGATTTTTCCAGAGATGTACATGAGAAAGGTCAGAAAGAAAATTCCCAAGAGAGCAGGAGCTTGGAGTAAATTGCTGATGCCTAAGAGGAGGAGAGCTAGCGAGCACCAAACGACGAGCCGCATCAGGGAGAGCTTAGAAAAATAATCATTTGAGAAGGCACTGGCAGAGATAATCCCAACCACTGTGCAGGACTCGATGACTAGTAGAGACTGGCTCAGGTTTAGCCCCCAAAACGGGTGATCCAATAAATAGAGATTGTAGAGTCCCATGATAGAGCCGGCCAATGCGTTTAAGAGGAGGACTTGAAGCAGCACTAGCAGGAAGTTTCCGATTTTTTCTTGTTCAAAAATCATTTGGACATTCTGGTAAAGATCTTTCATCTGAGTCTTGAAAGGGAGTTTTTTCTCTGCAATGGCTGGGGCGTCATGGGTGAGTTTTTGGCGGATCAAATAGAGGGTACTTGAGGAGAGTAGGAAGCAGAGGGCGTTGATGAGGGCGACCATAGCGAAATTCTGCTGGCTGATACTAAGCAACCAGACTCCTAAGGCTTGCCCAGCAAAATTTCCCAAAAATGTGAGAAGTTGAGTGAAGAAGTAAGCCTCCATCAAATCTTTTTCTTCTACATTTTTCTGTAAGATAGGCATTTGTAGGCCACTGCGATAGTCGCTGATAATGTCAGAAAAGATATTGAGAAAGCAGACAGTAGCAAAGGCTAGGTAGGAGGCAGACTTGGTCAGGAGGGCGACTAGAATGAAGAGGAAGGCTTGCAGATAACCTAGATGGATAAGCCGGCGAGCCTTTTGACGGGTTTTGTCAGCTTGCATACCGACAAAGACCGTGAAAAAGGTAGGAACAAGAACGATAAAATTGGCAATACCGACTGCAAACTTGGGCTGGGGCATGCTAGAAGCAAATACGATAAAAACGATATTATAGATAGAAGAACCTAAGATATTAAATATCCGTGACAGACTGATAAAGGCAAATAGCCTATTTCTTAAAGCAAGTTTCATAATAAATCTCCTTTGGGATGAATCAATTTCGGAATGTGAAGGAATTCCAACTCGCAATGCATTGGTAGTTATGATTATAGCAAAATGTGGCATGCCCGCAAGGGCTTTTCGCTGACTGGTAGAAGCTTGTAGGCCAAGTAGTAAATATCTGAAAGTGACTTGCAAAAGCTATAAGTCAACCTATCAAAAACTGACATATTCTTTTAAATTTTTTTTATACATGAATGTGATATAATAGATAGGATATGACAAAAGAATTTCATCACATTACCGTACTTCTTCATGAAACGATTGACCAGCTTGATGTTCAGCCAGATGGCATTTATGTTGATGCAACCTTGGGCGGAGCTGGTCACAGCGAGTATCTTTTGAGCAAGCTGGGAGACAAGGGGCATTTGTATGCTTTTGACCAGGATCAGACTGCGATTGACAATGCTAAAAAACGCCTGGCTCCCTATATTGAGCGGGGCATGGTGACCTTTATCAAGGATAATTTCCGCAATCTCAAGACTCGTTTAAATGAGGTAGGGGTTGAGAAGATTGATGGAATTTGTTACGACTTGGGCGTATCTAGTCCGCAGCTAGATGAGCGGGAGCGTGGTTTTTCTTATAAGCAGGACGCTCCTTTGGATATGCGGATGAATCAAGAAGCTGCCTTGACAGCTTACCAAGTTGTAAATCAATATCCTTACAACGATTTAGTCCGTATTTTTTTCAAATATGGTGAAGATAAGTTTTCCAAGCAGATTGCCCGTAAGATCGAGCAAGCGAGAGAAATCAAGCCTATCGAAACGACGACAGAGCTGGCCGAAATTATCAAATCAGCCAAACCTGCTAAGGAACTGAAGAAAAAAGGTCATCCAGCTAAGCAGATTTTTCAGGCTATTCGGATTGAGGTCAATGACGAGTTGGGAGCGGCCGATGAATCCATTCAGCAGGCCATTGACTTGTTGGCTGTAGGTGGCCGTATTTCAGTGATTACTTTTCATTCGCTGGAGGATCGTCTGACCAAGCAACTGTTTAAAGAAGCTTCAACCGTAGATGTTCCCAAAGGTCTGCCTTTCATTCCAGATGTTTTGCAGCCCAAGCTGGAGTTAGTTTCACGCAAACCTATTTTACCAAGCAAAGAAGAATTAGAAGCCAATAATCGCGCCCATTCTGCGAAGTTGCGCGTGGCTAGGAAGGTGCATGAGTAAGTTTCATGGCAGAAAGAAAGCAACACCCTATTCAAAAACGGATTCGGAAATTTTCTCGAGTCGAAAAAGCCTTCTATGGCTCCATTATTTTAACAGCGATTATCCTTGCAGTCAGTATTGTGTTTATGCAGACCAAGCTATTGCAGGTCAACCATGATTTGACTGAAGTTAATGCTCAGATTGAGTCAGAGCAGGCTGAATTGGATAATATTAAGCAAGAAGTGAATGAATTGACACGTTATGAAAGGCTGTCCCAGTTGGCCAGCTCTCAGGATATGAAACTCCAAAAGGGAAATCGTAAGACAGTGAGTACAACCAATGAGTAATAGATTTTTAAAAAATATTCAGCGATATGCTTTAAAAAATAGACAAAGCCCAGAATACAATCGACGAAAAGTTGGAAAAAGTATGAGTGCCTTGGCCGTCTTTCTTTTTTTCATTTTCTTGATTAATTTTGCGACCATTATCGGGACAGATCAGAAATTTGGTGTTAATTTGTCAAAAGGTGCCAAGCAAGTACACCAAAAGACAGTTGTTGTCGCTGCCAAGCGAGGAACGATCTATGACCGCAACGGTGTCCCGATCGCTGAAGATGCAACAACCTATAACATTTATGCTGTTATTGATAAAAAATACAAATCCGCTGCTGGCAAGGTCCTCTATGTGGAGGAGTCTCAGTATGAAAAGGTTGCTGAGATTCTTAATCAACATCTAGGAATAGACAAGGACTATGTTAAGCAGCAGCTTGCGCAAAAGGATTTAAAACAGGTTTCTTTTGGTTCTCAAGGAAATGGGATTACCTATAGCACCATGAGCTCTATCCGGCAAGCGATGGAGAAGGAAAAGATAGAGGGGATTGATTTTACAACTAGCCCTAACCGCAGCTATAGTAACGGTATCTTTGCTTCGCAATTTATCGGTCAGGCTCAGATGCAAGAGGATAAAGAAGGTAATAAAACACTTGTGGGAACCTCAGGTATGGAGCAGTCGCTAGACCGTATCTTGGGCGGTCAGAATGGTCTGGTTACCTATGAAAAAGACAGCAAAGGAAACATCATCCCAGGTTCAGAGGAAGTTTCTGTTAAGACAGAAGACGGAAAAGATGTATATACAACCCTCTCTGCCCAGCTACAGACCTACTTGGAAACGCGGATGGATGCCTTCCAAGAAAAAGCGAAGGGTAAATTTGTCAGTGCGACTTTGGTCAGTGCTAAGACAGGTGAAATTTTAGCAACGACCCAGCGTCCGACTTATAATGCGGATACCAAAGATGGATTGAATGCTGAGCATTTGAAAACTTGGAATAACTTCCTTTACCAGACGCAGTATGAGCCTGGATCAACGATGAAAGTTATGACTCTAGCCTCAGCGATTGATAATGGATCCTTTAATCCAACCGGAACATACGATAACTCGGAATATAAGATTGCAGATGCTACCATCCGCGACTGGGATGTAAACATGGGGTTATCAACAGGACAAGTCCTGACCTATGCTCAAGGTTTTATATACTCTAGTAATGTTGGGATGACACGTATTGAGCAAGACATGGGAGATGCCAAGTGGATAGACTATCTATCAAAATTCAAATTTGGCTTACCGACTCGTTTTGGGATGGGATATGAAGAATATGGTGCCTTGCCTACAGACAATGCTGTAACCATTGCTATGAGTTCCTTTGGACAAGGAATTGGGGTAACCCAAGTGCAGATGTTACGTGCCTTTTCGGCTATTTCAAATGATGGTGTTATGTTAGAGCCGAAATTTATCTCTGCTATTTATGATTCACGAACGGGTAGTGCCCGCAAATCCCAGCCAGAAATCGTTGGTCATCCAGTTTCAGGAAAAGCAGCGAAAACGACTCGGGACTATATGATTCAGGTTGGAACGGTCCCTTATTATGGAACACTGAATATCGGCGGAGAACCGGTTATCAAGGTTTCTGGGCAAGATGTGGCCGTGAAATCCGGAACAGCCCAAATTGCGACAGCTAAGGGCTATTTGGAAGGGGAGAATAATAACATTTACTCCGTGGTAGCCATGACGCCGGCAGAAAGTCCAGATTTCATTATGTATGTCACTGTTCAGCAGCCTGAAGTTAAATTTTCACCACTTTTCTGGCAGGAAGTTGTCAATCCAGTCTTGGAAGAAGCTGTGGCACTTAAAGACAGCTTGAATCTGAGTGGTGATAGTCCTGCTTTGGAATTGGTTGAAAAAGAAACAACCTATAAAATGCCATCTATCGATGGTTTGACCAAACAACTGAAGTTAAAAAATCAAATTAGCCCAGGAGGCTTGGCTGATGAGCTTCGCCGCAATCTAGTACAGCCCGTTATTTTAGGAACAGGCAGTGAAATCAAGAAGATTTCTGTAAAAGAAGGGCAAGAACTAAAAGCCAATCAACAGATTTTGATTTTAAGTGATAACTTTGAAGATTTGCCAGATATGTATGGCTGGACCAAGGAAAATGTGGAGCAATTTGCTGAATGGCAAGGGCTGGAAGTCAATTTTAAAGGCAAAGGCTCAAAGGTTGTCAAGCAGAAGGAGAAGGTCAATACAGACCTGAAAAAATTGAAAAAAATAACCGTTACATTGGGAGACTAGCATGTTAACAGCAATTATTGCAGGAATTCTGACCTTTATCCTAACCCTTGTTGGGATTCCTGCCTTTATCCGTTTTTATCACAAGGCTCATATATCAGGTCAGCAGATGCATGAGGATGTCAAGCAGCATCAGGCCAAGGCTGGAACGCCGACAATGGGGGGAACCGTCTTTCTGGTTGCTTCTGTTTTGGCTAGTTTTGTGACAGCTTTGCTTTCCCAACAGCTGTCCAACGGCTTGGTTATGATTCTCTTTATCTTGGTTCTCTACGGCATTGTTGGCTTTTTGGATGATTTCCTCAAGGTCTTCCGTAAGATTAATGAAGGCCTGAATCCTAAACAGAAACTAGCTCTGCAGCTGGTAGGGGGAGTTATCTTTTATTTCTTCTACAATCAGCACGGGGCAGGAGACTCTCTCAATGTCTTTACGATTCCAGTGCAGCTAGGCTTTCTCTATATCTTCTTCGTCCTCTTTTGGCTGGTTGGTTTCTCCAACGCTGTCAATCTGACCGATGGAATTGATGGCTTGGCTAGTATCTCCGTTGCGATTAGCTTGGTGGCTTACGGGGTCATTGCTCTGGAGCAGAAGCGCTTTGACCTTCTGATTGTCATTATCAGCATGATTGGTGGTTTGCTAGGCTTCTTTGTCTTTAACCACAAGCCAGCTAAAATCTTTATGGGGGATGTGGGAAGTCTTGCCTTGGGTGGTATGCTTGCTGCCCTCTCCATTGCCTTGCACCAAGAGTGGACCTTGCTTCTCATCGGAATCGTCTATGTCTTTGAAACGACTTCTGTTATGATGCAGGTGACTTATTTCAAGCTGACAGGTGGCAAGCGGATTTTCCGTATGACGCCAGTACATCACCACTTTGAGCTTGGTGGCTTTTCTGGTCATGGCCAGCCTTGGAGCGAATGGAAGGTCGACTTCTTCTTCTGGGGCGTAGGCCTCTTAGCTAGCTTGCTGACTTTGGCCATTCTATATTTGTAATATGAAGGTGGGTGTAAGCCCGCCTTTTCTTGTCCTGAGCCGAGCAGAAAAGATATTTTTCTGGTATAATAGATAAGATTAAGAGTAAACAGAGGAAAAAATGAAATTTACAGAATTTAACTTTAAAGATTATATTCAGGAAGCCCTCAAGGACCTGAACTTTGTGGAAGCAACAGAGGTTCAAGAAAAGCTGATTCCGGTGGTGTTATCTGGCCGAGACTTGGTTGGAGAGTCCAAAACAGGATCAGGCAAGACCCATACCTTCTTGCTGCCTATCTTCCAGCAATTAGATGAAGAGGCGGACAGTGTCCAAGCGGTGATTACAGCACCCAGCCGAGAATTAGCAACCCAGATCTATCAGGCTGCCCGTCAACTGGCTAGCTTTTCGGAGCAAGAGATTCGAGTGGCCAACTATGTCGGCGGAACTGACAAGGCTCGTCAGATTGGCAAGCTAGAGTCCAGCCAGCCCCATATCGTCATTGGAACACCAGGGCGGATTTATGACTTGGTTGAGTCAGGCGATTTGGCTATCCACAAGGCCCACACCTTTGTTGTGGACGAGGCTGACATGACGCTTGACATGGGCTTTTTGGAGACGGTCGACCGGATTGCGGCTCGCTTGCCTAAAGACCTGCAGTTTTTAGTTTTCTCGGCTACTATTCCGCAGAAGCTTCAACCTTTCTTGAAAAAATACCTATCTAATCCGGTCATGGAGCAGATTAAGATCAAGACGGTGATTGCCGATACCATTGATAACTGGCTCTTGTCAACCAAAGGGCGAGATAAGAATGCCCAGATTTATGAGATTAGTCAGCTCCTCCAGCCTTATCTGGCGATGATTTTCGTCAATACTAAGACTCGAGCGGATGAATTGCAAGCCTATCTAACTGCGCAAGGTCTAAAAGTGGCCAAGATTCACGGTGATATCCCGCCGCGGGAGCGCAAGCGTATCATGAATCAGGTCAAGAATCTTGATTTTGAGTACATTGTTGCAACGGACTTGGCGGCTCGGGGGATTGACATCGAGGGGGTCAGTCATGTCATCAATGATGCCATTCCGCAGGATTTGTCTTTCTTTGTCCATCGTGTTGGTCGGACTGGACGAAATGGCCTTCCCGGCACAGCCATTACCCTTTATCAACCGAGTGACGATTCAGATATTCGAGAGTTGGAAAAGCTGGGCATCAAGTTTACTCCTAAGATGATCAAAAATGGGGAATTTCAAGATACCTACGACCGAGATCGCCGTGCTAATCGGGAGAAGACCAAGGAAAAGCTGGACACAGAAATGATTGGTCTGGTCAAGAAGAAAAAGAAAAAAATCAAGCCAGGCTATAAGAAGAAAATCCAATGGGCGGTTAATGAGAAGCGCCGCAAGACCAAGCGAGCTGAAAATCGTGCACGTGGTCGAGCAGAACGCAAGGCTAAGCGCCAGACATTCTAGCCATAAATTCTTTTTATGGACGATATAGAAAAATTATATTTTAAAGACCAGTGAAACTATGATAGACTAGGATTACTGGTCTATTTTATTGTCATTTCCCACTTAGCTATTAAAGATTTAAAGATTATCTATTCTTGATGCCAAATAGTTTGCATCTGGGTCAAATTATGATAGAATAATGCATTATCGAGAAAGAGAAGTAATTAAAATGTTTACAACTTATATCCTAGCTGCAAACTGGTATGAAGAGCTCTTGAAGCTCCTTCCAGACGGCAAATTATTTAGTTTACGGGCTGTTTTTGATGCCATTCCAGCGATTTTGAAAACCTTGCCTGTCACACTTTTGTTGACGCTGGGTGGGGCATTTTTCGGCATTATCTTGGCCATGATTTTCGCGGTAGTCAAGATTAACCGCACAAGAATTCTGTATCCCATTCAGGCTCTCTTTGTGAGCTTCCTCCGTGGGACGCCCCTTTTGGTTCAGCTCATGCTGACCTATTTTGGGATTCCGCTCCTGCTGAAAGCCATCAATCAAAAGTATGGGACGGCTTTTAATATCAATGCCATCCCTGCCTCAGTCTTTGCAATTATTGCCTTTGCCTTCAATGAAGCGGCCTATGCCAGCGAGACGATTCGGGCAGCCATTCTTTCAGTGGATGCGGGTGAGATTGAGGCGGCTCGCAGTCTGGGAATGACCAATCGCCAAGTCTATCTGCGGGTCATCATTCCAAATGCAGCAGTTGTGGCAACACCTACTCTGATCAACTCCCTTATTGGCTTGACCAAGGGAACATCTCTGGCCTTTAGTGCGGGCGTCGTAGAAGTCTTTGCCAAGGCTCAGGCTATCGGTGGGGCGGATTATCGTTATTTTGAGCGCTTCATTTCCGTTTCCATTATTTACTGGATTGTCAATATCGTGATTGAGCAAATCGGTCGTGCGATTGAAAAGGCCATGGATATCAAGGTGCCAGCTAATCTGGAAAAAACGGAGCAAGCGCAAGGAGGTAGGATTTGATGATTAAAATTTCCCAGTTAAGTAAGGAATTTTCTGGCCAAAAGGTCTTGGATAACCTGAGTTTGGAAATTCAAAAAGGAGAAGTCATTGCTCTAATAGGCTCCTCAGGTGCTGGTAAATCAACCTTCCTGCGCAGTCTTAATTATCTGGAACAGCCAGACAGCGGAAGGATTGAAATTGATAACTTCAAGGTGGATTTTTCAACTATTTCACCAGATGAAATCTTGACGCTGCGTCGAAAATTGGCCATGGTTTTCCAACAGTTTAATTTATTTTCCCGTCGGACAGCTCTGGAAAATGTCAAGGAAGGTTTGCTGGTAGTTAAAAATTTGTCTGACCAAGAAGCGACTAAAATTGCCAAGAAAGAGTTGGCAAAGGTGGGTCTGTCTGATCGTGAGAATCATTATCCCAAGCATTTATCAGGCGGTCAAAAACAGCGGGTGGCTTTAGCGCGAGCCTTGGCCATGAAGCCAGATGTTCTCTTGCTAGATGAGCCGACCTCAGCCCTTGACCCAGAGCTAGTCGGTGAGGTAGAGAAATCCATTGCTGACGCTGCCAAAGCAGGACAAACCATGATTCTGGTCAGCCATGATATATCTTTTGTTTCTCAGGTAGCAGATCGGGTGCTTTTCTTGGATAAGGGCCATATTATCGAGTCAGGCAGTCCGGAGGAGATTATCAATCATCCCAAGGAAGCTAGAACCAAAGAATTCTTTGCTAGTTACAAACGGACTTATATTTGATATAATAGAGAAAGTGAAAGCTCAGTTGGCTAGACCAGCTGGGTTTGTTTTCGACTAAAACCTTTTTAAGGCAACTGATTATTGAGGAGCTGACATGTTAATTAAGATTTTTTCTCTCTATATCCAAAGTCTCATCTATACGACGATTCTGGTAGGACTTGCCGATGGCTTCTGGCTTCTATTGCAGAGACTTGGTCGCAAGGATCGAACTCTTGCGGTAGGCCAAAGCCAAATTTACGATCTTCTTTTGATTACAATTATGACGATTCCAATTTTGTCTTTTGCGATTTTTGGCTTACTGGTTGTTCTTAAAGCTTAAATACTTGTAAAAGATGCGCTAGTCTGTTAGAATAACAGTAGTTACAACAAAGAGAAAGGAAAAAGATGATGTACGATACAATGATTATTGGAGCTGGTCCTGCGGGAATGACAGCAGCCCTATACGCAGCTAGAAGCAACTTAAAAGTGGCCCTACTTGAACGCGGTATTTACGGCGGCCAGATGAATAATACTGCGGAGATTGAAAATTATCCCGGTTATGCTCGTATCAGCGGACCAGAGCTGGCTGAAAAGATGTTTGAACCCTTAGAAAATCTAGGAGTAGAGCATCTATTTGGTCAGGTTGAAAAGATTGAAGACCATGGCGACTTTAAGAAAATCATTACTGAGGATGAAGCCTTTGAAACCAAGACAGTGATTTTAGCTCCTGGCGCCAACCATCGTCATCTAGGAGTTCCTGGCGAGGAAGAATACAATAGCCGCGGTGTTTCCTACTGTGCGGTCTGCGATGGTGCTTTTTTCCGTGATGAAGATCTCTTAGTGGTCGGAGGCGGCGATTCTGCCGTTGAAGAAGCGATTTTCCTCACGCGCTTTGCCAAGTCTGTGACCATTGTTCACCGTCGTGACCAATTGCGGGCGCAAAAGCTCTTGCAGGAGCGGGCCTTTGCCAATGAAAAAATCAGCTTTATCTGGGATTCCGTCGTAAAAGAAATCAAAGGAGACGACCGCAGGGTAACCAGTGTGGTTTTTGAAAATGTAAAAACGGGGCAAATCAGCGAGTCAGACTTTGGTGGCGTCTTTATTTATGTCGGCCTAGATCCTGTTAGCGACTTTGTCAAAGATCTGGGTATTTGCGATGAAGCTGGCTGGATTGTGACGGATCAACATATGAAAACAGCTATTGACGGCATTTATGCTATTGGTGATGTCCGTCAGAAAGACCTGCGCCAAATCACCACAGCCGTTGGAGACGGAGCAGTCGCAGGCCAAGAAGTTTATAAATACATCACAGAACATTAAAGAGGAAGAGGTTGGGATAAGATCAAAAAATGATTCATTTTTTGGTCTGTCCCAGCTCTTTTTTTATTTTTGTTTACGAATTACATAATGGAAAGAATAGGTTTCGATTCAGTTTTGGATTAAGCAAAACAAATTTGTTACCAATTTGTAATAATTGTCCTATTATGCTACAATAAAGGTGTGCAACTCTAAAAAGGATGGAGAAAGCGTATGAAAACAAAAGGATTAGTTTATCTAGCTAGTACAGCTATTTTATTAGCAGCCAGTGCTAATAGCGTTTTTGCTGACGAAACAAATCAAGCAGCAAATGATAGACAGCAAACGGAACCTTCAGTTGCTGTGACCAATCGAGATACTTCTAAACAGGCGGATCTAGCTGGCAAGTCTTCAGAAGTAGATTCTGAGACAAAGAAAGATAGTGGTGTATCTGAGGCTTCTTTAGGCAAAGACGAAAAAGTCGCTTCAACTTCCTCTGAAAAGGAGGGTAACTCGTCAATTGAACAGCCTAAGAACGATTTGGCATCAGTCCCTTCTGAAAACATTTCTTCAGGGAGATCTTCATTTAGATCTGTGACAGCTTCTTCTGATGAGCCACAAGAAGCAGAAACAAGAGCAGAATCAGAGCCAAAAGCGAGAGTTTCTCGGGCAGCTGATGACAAGCCTCAAGGCACTATCAATATTACAAATGTGGATCCAAATGCTGGTACTTTCGATGTGCATGTAACCAATATCTCATCCCCTAAGCCCATCAAAAAAGTCGCCCTACCAACTTGGTCCAGCGTGAATGGTCAGGATGATATTATCTGGTACGATGCTAAACGACAAGTGGATGGCACCTATAAAATTAGTGTTACAGCTCGTGACCATAAGATGTCCACAGGTGAGTACAATATCCACCTCTATTATCTGTTGGAAGATAATCAGTTGGTCGGTGTAGGCGGTACAAAAACAACTGTTACCATCGGCAAACTACAAGGAAAAATTGATATTGTCAATAATAATCCAGATACAGGCAGTTTCGATGTTGTTGTCTCAGGAGTTTCTAATCCTTATGGTGTGAAAAAAGTTGTTGTTCCAGTCTGGTCTAGTGTCAATGGACAAGACGATCTAGTTTGGTATGAGGCGCAGCGCCAGACCAATGGCAACTACACTGTCACAGTCAAAGCTTCCCACCACAAGAACTCTCTAGGTGAGTACAATATCCATCTCTATTATGTTCAGGATAATGGCCAGTTGGTCGGTGTAGGTGGTACAAGGACTACAGTTTCTAAGGCTCAGCCTAAAGGAACGCTGAAAATTGAAAACAATAATCCGGATACGGGCAGCTTTGATGTTGTTGTTTCTGGTGTTTCTAGTCCTTATGGCGTCAAGGAAGTCAAGTTACCGACCTGGTCCAGTGATAAAGGTCAAGATGACCTGATCTGGTACACAGCAGTCAAGCAGGCGGATGGTACCTATCGGGCAACCGTCAAAGCAGTAAATCATAAGAAATCAACAGGCGAATACAATGTTCATCTTTACTATATTCAAGATGACGGTCAGCTGGTTGGTGTAGGTGGCACTCGAACAACAGTTAGCCTATCTCAACCTAAAGGAACCTTGAAAATTGAAAACAACGATCCAGCTACTGGTAGCTTTGATGTCGTTGTCTCTAACGTTTCCAATCCTTTTGGTGTTAAGGAAGTCAAGTTGCCGACTTGGTCTAACGATAAAGGTCAAGATGATCTAGTCTGGCATACAGCAATCAAACAGTCTGATGGTACTTATCGAGCTCGTATTCAGGCTCGCGATCACAAATATTCTTTGGGAGACTATACTATTCATCTTTACTATATCCAAGATGACGGTCAATTAGTCGGTGTAGCAGGCACCCAGTTCAGTTTAGCAGCCAAGCCTAAAGGGACTTTGAAAATTGAGAACAATAATCCGGATACGGGCAGCTTCGATGTTGTTGTGTCTGATGTTGTCAGTCCTTTTGGCGTCAAGAGCGTGCATCTGCCGATTTGGTCTAGTGATAAAGGTCAAGATGATATTGTTTGGTATACAGCGACCAAGCAGTCCGATGGCACCTACAGGGCTAGCATTCAAGCTCATAATCATAAAATGTCCACAGGTGAGTATCATATCCACCTCTACTACCTTCAAGATAATGGCCAGATGATTGGGGTTAGTGGCACAACAACCACTGTTTCTGTCGCTAAACCAAAGGGAACTCTCACGATTGCCAATAACAACCCAACAACAGGTAGTTTTGATGTTGTCGTGAGCGGGGTGAGTAGTCCAGAGGGAGTTCGTGAAGTGCTTCTGCCAACTTGGTCAAGCGCCAATGGTCAGGATGATATTATTTGGTATCGAGCTGCCAAGCAGGCTGATGGTAGCTACAAGATGAATATTAAGGCGAGCGACCATAAATATTCTACAGGTGAGTACAATGTCCATCTCTATTATGTAGGGAATAATGGCCAGTTGGTCGGAGTTGGAGGGACCAAGACGACCGTATCTCTAGGAACTCCCAAAGGTAAGTTGACTATCCAGAATAATAATCAACAGACAGGTACCTTTGAAGTGGTAGTTTCTGAAGTTGAGAATGCTTATGGTGTCAAGGAAGTTAAATTGCCAACCTGGTCAAGTGCTAACGGTCAGGACGACATTATTTGGTATACAGCAGTCAAGCAAGCCGATGGTACTTACAAGGCACAGGTCAATCTACGTGACCACAAGTATTCTACAGGCGAATACAATATCCACCTCTACTATGTTCAGAATGATGGCCGTATGGTCGGGGTTGGAGGCACGAAGATAACAGCGAATGTAGCTTCAGAACACATTAAGCCAACGGGTCAAATCACCATTAAAAATAATAATCCTCGATTAGGCACTTTCGAAGTTGTAGTGACCAATGTTTATAGTCCAAAAGGAGTCAAGGAAGTCAAATTGCCAACTTGGTCAAGTGTCAATGGTCAGGATGACATTGTTTGGTATCGGGCTCAAAGGCAAGCCGATGGTAGTTATAAGGCCTTGGTACGCACCTCTAGCCATAAATATTCTACGGGAGAATACAATATTCACCTCTACTATGTTCAAAATGATGGTAGTTTGGTAGGCGTTGGTGGAACGACTACAACAGTCAGCAGAGGAGTTTATGATACGCCATATTATTCACAACGTGATCCTAGATGGGCTGGTTTATATTATGGGAAATATAATTTAGCAGCTACTGGCTGTGTTCCTACTACATTAGCAATGGCTATTTCTGGTATTACAGGTCAAACTGTTTTACCAACAACCGTAGCGGACTACCTTTATCATCACACAGACTCCTTTAACAAAAATAGTCTATTTGGAACGTCAAGTAAGGGGATTGTCCAAGGGGCACAGAACTGGGGACTGACCACAGATGTCTTGCATTCATCAGCAGCCCTTAAAGAAGCTTTGGCAGCAGGTCATCATGTCATGGCGGCTGTTGGTAATAGCGTATTTGCTAGCTATCCTGTTACCCATGAGATAGTCTTGAGAGGCTATCAAAATGGCCAAACCCAGGTCTATGATCCTTATAATGCTAATAATAACGGTTGGTACTCAGTGGATTATATCTTTGGTTCAAAGAGCGGAGCGCCTGAAGATAATACAGAAGGCTCACCATTTATCTCTGTGAGAGCTTAGATTGCAGCTGGTCACAAAATATTTATATGGGACTCTAGCCCACTTTAGTGAGCTAACAGTGTCTACATTCAAGAGGTTGGGACAAAAGAGTCCCAGCCTCTTTTTTATGGCTACATTATAGATATGGTACAAGAAAAAAACTCACAGAGCCTCAACTAGTGTGAACTGTAAGTTGCTAGCCCACCAGCTCCACTATGAGATTCTATGAGTTTTTGATCATCATACCATATTGGAAGATGATTTGCGTATTCATCTTGAATGCTTTCAAAAGTGCCAGTTGCAACTTATGCCCTAACGAATGAGCACACTTCCCCAATAATATTTCCATCTTGTTTTTTCAAGGTATTTTTTGAATGCGATCAATTCGTTAGACTTATTCTTGAGCACCTCGTCACATACAAAAGGATACAACTTAAATGCCAAATAACTGATTTGGTCCCCCTTCTGTAGCCCTTTGGCACTATTTAGGAGCTCTTCCCGTAACTTTGAGCTAATGATGATACTATCGTTATTATAGATCCTGTCAATCTGTTGGTAGTATTCATCTCTCTTCTTGCGATTTCTAGTAAATATCATAACGAAGATCTCCTTACAATTTTAAATATATAATTAGCCAGATAAAAACAAGAAAACTAGACAGTGGAGCTTACAAACCTTGGATTGTATCATCCCAAAATGGGTCACAATAGTATTGTCCCAGCAGATTTGTAGAGTTTTCTGTACTTCATAAGGTAGGAGCGAACATTCGTTCTTAGGTCATTATAGCAAATATTTTTTTGAATATCAATTTTAAGTGTCTAATCGCTGTCAAAATTTTGATAATAGAAACAATAGACCTATAGTGTTTAAGGAGAACAATTTGCTGGTCATTCGCTGCTATCAAAATCAATATAAACGAACGAAAAAATCATTTTTAAACCCGCAAAAAGACGTTAAAGAATTGATCTGGATGGAGTGGATTGCGGATTAAGACAGTGCTTCGCTCAATGGCTTGAAGTTTATTTTCTAAGCGCTAGTTTCTGCTTCTGCAATTTGCATTTTAAAAAAATCTCTTTTAGTGGTATAATAAGGGTAATATCTTAGAGAAAAGAGTTCATTTATGACAAATTATGCCGTTATTTTGGCTGCGGGTAAGGGTACTCGCATGAAATCAGATTTACCAAAGGTCTTGCACAAGGTGGCAGGAATTTCCATGCTAGAGCACGTTTTCCGTAGTGTCAGTGCGATTGAGCCTGAGAAGACTGTTACTGTTATCGGGCACAAGGCGGAGCTGGTTGAGCAAGTCTTGGCAGATCAGACCGAGTTTGTCTGTCAGACCGAGCAGCTAGGAACTGGCCATGCGGTCATGATGGCTGAGCCTGTTTTGGAAAATCTAACTGGTCAAACCTTAGTTATTGCTGGCGATACTCCCCTGATTACGGGAGAAAGCCTGAAAAACCTGATTGATTTTCATATCAATCACAAGAATGTTGCGACAATCCTGACTGCTGAAGCGGACAATCCTTTTGGCTATGGCCGGATCGTGCGCAATCAGCACGGAGAAGTCATCAAAATCGTTGAGCAAAAAGATGCTTCTGATTTTGAGCAGCAAATCAAGGAAATCAATACAGGGACCTATGTCTTTGACAATGCTCGTCTCTTTGAGGCTCTCAAAAATATCAATACCAACAATGCGCAGGGAGAATACTATATCACAGATGTGATTGGAATTTTCCGTGAAAATGGGGAAAAAGTCGGTGCTTATACGCTGAAAGACTTTGACGAAAGTCTCGGTGTCAATGACCGCGTGGCTTTGGCGACAGCTGAAAGCATTATGCGCCGCCGGATTAACCAGCAGCACATGATTAACGGTGTCAGCTTTGTCAATCCAGATGCGACTTATATAGATATTAATGTAGAAATCGCGCCTGAAGTTCAAATCGAAGCCAATGTGACTCTGAAGGGTCAAACCAAGATTGGGGCGGAGACTATTCTGACCAATGGGACTTATATTGTAGACTCAGAAATTGGTCAGCGAGCGGTCATTACAAACTCGATGATTGAAGAGTCTAGCTTGGCAGATGGCGTGACGGTCGGGCCATATGCTCATATCCGTCCAGGTTCTAGTCTGGCCAAGGATGTCCATGTCGGTAATTTCGTTGAAGTCAAGGCGTCTTCGCTAGGTGAAAACACTAAAGCTGGCCATTTAGCCTATCTGGGAAACGCTGATTTAGGAGCCAATGTCAATATTGGGGCTGGTACAATTACGGCCAATTACGATGGGCAGAATAAGTATAAGACGCTGATTGGGAATAATGTTTTTGTCGGCTCTAACTCAACTATCGTTGCTCCAGTAGAGTTGGGTGACAATTCCTTGGTTGGTGCAGGCTCGACTATTACAAAGAGTGTTCCAGCAGATGCTATCGCTCTAGGACGTGGTCGCCAGACCAACATGGCAGAATACGCCAAGCGTCTCCCTCATCACCCTCAAAATAAGTAGGTGTAGTCATGGAATTTGAAGAAAAAACCGTCCAACGGACGGAGATTTATCAAGGACCGATTTTCAAAGTGGTTCAGGATCAGGTGGAACTGCCAGATGGTAAGGGTCAAGCTCAACGAGATTTGATTTTCCATAATGGCGCGGTGGCTGTGATTGCCATCACTCCGGAAAACAAAATGATTTTGGTTAAGCAGTACCGCAAGGCCATTGAAGCGACTTCTTATGAGATTCCAGCTGGTAAGCTAGAAGTAGGAGAGAACGCAGATCCTCATGCAGCTGCCCTGCGTGAATTGGAAGAAGAGACGGGCTACACTGGCCAGTTGGAGCTGGTTTATGATTTTTACTCTGCTATCGGTTTTTGCAATGAGAAAATCAAACTCTACAGCGCCAGCCATTTAACAAAGGTCGAAAACCCTCGTCCTCAAGACGAGGATGAAACATTAGAACTTTTTGAAGTCAGTCTGGAGGAGGCACATCAGTTGCTGAAAAACGGTGATATCTGCGATGCCAAGACCATCATGGCTCTTCAGTACTGGCAACAAAAAAATCTGAATAAATAGGAACGTAGATCAATGGGAAAAGCTTTATTAACAGATGAAATCATTGAGCGGGCCAATCGCGGAGAACATATTGATGGTCCCTTGCTGATGGACGATGAAGAAACTAAGGTCATTTCTATTGCTAGAAAAGGAACTTTCGGCTATGCTGCTCCACGGCAAGCTGTCACTCAGGATACTCTGCAGATTGAAGTTGAACCGACAGTTATCAAAAGTCGTCGAATCGAAAATCAAAAACGAAGTATTTTTCAGGCTAAATTAAACAAAATCCTATTCTGGATTGTGCTTCTCTTGATTGGATTAATTGCGGCCATTATTTGGCTATGATAAAGAGGGGAGTGAGGGAAACGAGAAGATGAAACTCTGCTTTCTCTCCCTCTTTTTAATGTAAAGAAGGAAAGAATGAATCATGAAAATCGGAATTATTGCGGCTATGCCTGAGGAGTTGAAGCTGCTGGTAGAGCATCTGGAAATGGCTGAAAAACACCAGCGCCTAGGGCATGTTTACTATACTGGTCGTATCAAGCATCATGAGGTTGTACTGGTAGAAAGTGGAATCGGCAAAGTTATGTCGGCCATGAGTGTGGCTGTCTTAGTCAATGACTTTAAGGTAACAGCGGTCATCAATACAGGTTCTGCTGGCGCAGTGGCCTCGGGCTTAGAAATCGGAGATGTAGTGGTGGCAGATCGTTTGGTTTACCATGATGTGGATGTAACAGCTTTTGGCTATGATTACGGTCAAATGGCACGGCAGCCCCTCTACTATGAAGCCAGTCGCTACTTGGTTGAGGAGATGAAAGCAGTGTTGGAAAAGACCCAGCAGACGAGCCGAGTTGGCTTGATTGCGACGGGAGATAGTTTTATCGCTGGACAGGACAAGATTGACCAAATTAAACAACATTTTCCTGATGTTTTGGCAGTCGAGATGGAGGGAGCAGCTATTGCTCAAGCCGCGCATTCTCTTGGTTTGCCTTTTATGGTCATTCGCGCAATGAGCGATACAGCCAGCCATGATGCCAATATCACTTTTGATGAATTTATCCTAGAAGCAGGCAAGCGCTCAGCTGAAACTCTCATTCAATTATTGAATAACTTAGACTAAAAAAGAGAGTGGGAAAGAAATCGGTAATTCGTTAGAATTCGATTTCGTCGTCCCACCTCCGCACAGTTGAATAGGGCTGTAAAAGCTGATGAAATCAGCCTAGTAGAGCCCACTAAACTACTGCGTCTTGCTCGACAATCCAAAGACAATTGAGGAGGCTGGGACAAAAAGATTTTGATTTTAGGAATTCTTTATTATAAATTTTTAAAATCGATAGATTAGACAAAAAAGCGAACAAGACAGAATTCTGAGTGTCAGATAACTCCGTTTTGTTCGCTTTTTATATTTGAGGTCAGACTTCTGTCCCAGCCTCTTTTTGTGTATGATAACACTATTTGACGATAGGCTGTTTATTAGAGTCTAAGGTAAAGCCTTCTCCTAAGATTTCATGGGCTTCTGTAATAGTTGTAAAGGCAAATGGATCGATGTCATTGATGAGTTTCTTCATTTGCTGCATTTCGTTACGAGAAACGACGCAATAAACGATTTGCAAATTTTGCTTGCTATAGAAGCCTTGTCCTTGCAGATAGGTAATCCCTCTTCCAAGTTTTTCATTGATGGCTTCAGCTAGTTCTATTGGTTTGCTAGTGACAATCAGGAAGCCTTTGCCAGCGAAGCCACCCTCAGCAATCAAGTCAATAACACGAGAGGTGATAAAGACAAACATGAGTGTATAAGAAACCATGCGTAGATCTTTGAAGACTAAAAGAACCAGAGAGATCACGATAAAGTCCACTGTCAGCATGAGGCGGCCCATGGAGATGCTGGTATATTTATTGAAGATACGAGCTACAATATCGGTCCCACCAGTCGTCCCTCCAGCATTGAAAATGATTCCTAGACCAACTCCAAGAATAATTCCCGTTCCAAGGCAGGCTAGTAAGACGTCGCCATCTAAGGAAGAAAAGAAATAGTCTTGTAAATGTTTGGAAGAAGGTAGCAATTCGAATAGTTTAAGCCAAGCTGATACAGAGAAAGTCCCTAAAATACTAAGGTAAAGGGTGCGATTTCCCAGTAATTTCCAAGCGAGAATAAAGAGTGGAATATTGATGACCAAATTGGTGGTTGATACAGGAATCTTGAAGAGGTAGTAGACAATCAAGGTGATCCCCGTTGCTCCGCCTTCATACAAGTGAAAAGGAATCACCAAATAATGAATCCCAAAAGAAAAAATTCCAGCCCCCAGAATGATGGCCAGTATATTTTTAAATTTAAACATCAGACACTCCTAAGAATTTTCTGACTCTATTTTATCAAAAGTTTTCATTTTTGAAAATAATATGAAATAGTTTTCGAGAAATTCTTCTATGGGCTTTTGGGATATTTTTTGGTACAATAAAGCATAGACTAAAATAGGAATTTCTGTAGCCATTGGCAGAATGAATGTAAAAGGAAAACAATGAAAAAAGGTGTTTTTATATCGCTAGAAGGCCCAGAAGGTGCTGGGAAAACCAGTGTTTTAGAGGCTTTGCTTCCTCAGCTGAAAGAGATGGGCTATGAATTGCTGAAGACTAGAGAGCCTGGCGGTGTCGCTATTTCTGAAAAAATCCGCGAGGTGATTTTGGATAAGGGGCATACAGCCATGGATGCTAAGACGGAGCTGCTGCTTTATATTGCCAGCCGACGTCAGCATTTGGCGGAGAAGGTTCTGCCTGCCTTGGAGCAAGGGACATGGGTCTTGCAAGATCGTTTTATTGATAGCTCAGTGGCTTATCAAGGCTATGGACGGGGCTTGGCAGTTGACGATGTGGAATGGCTCAATCAGTTTGCAACAGATGGCCTCAAGCCAGATTTGACCCTTTATTTCGATATTGATGTCAAGGAAGGGCTGGCTCGCATTGCTCGAAATAAGGAGCGTGAAGTCAATCGTTTGGATCTGGAAGGTCTAGATCTGCATGAGCGCGTGCGTCAAGGCTATCTGACTATTTTAGAAAAGGAACCAGAACGTGTCGTAAAGATAGATGCTAGTCAGCCGCTGGAGCAAGTAGTGGCCGACAGTTTGGCAGCTATCAAAGAACGTTTTATCAAAGAAAAATGACAGTAGAAGAATTATGTCAGGCCCAGCCTCAGCTTACAGAAACTTTTCAGCAAATATTAGAAGCAGGGCGACTCAATCATGCTTATTTATTTTCAGGGAATTTTTCCAGTTTTGCTATGGCTTTGACCTTATCCCAGAGTCTCTTTTGTGAGAGTCGTCAGGGAGTTTGGCCCTGCGGTACTTGTAGAGCTTGTCGCTTGATTGAGAGTGAGGATTTCTCAGATGTGACGGTTGTCCGGCCAGTGAATGGCATTATCAAAACGGAGCGCATTCGTGAGTTAGTGAGAAATTTCTCCCAGAGCGGTATGGAGGGCAACAGACAGGTCTTTATCATCTGTGATGCGGATAAGATGCACGTCAATGCCGCTAATTCTCTCCTCAAGGTCATCGAAGAGCCCCAGAGTGAGATTTATATCTTTCTTTTGACAGCCGATGAGCATCTGATTTTGCCGACCATCAAGAGCCGAACACAGATTTTTCACTTTCGGAAGAATCAGGCTGCTCTCCAGCACCAGCTGGAAGAGGCTGGCTTAATCAAAAGTCAGGCTGAGTTGCTGGCTGCATATAGCCAAACCCAGGAAGAGGCCGATCAGTTGGTTTCTAACAAGCCTTTCTTTGAGCTAGTCAGTGAGAGTCAGCGATTTGTTAAAGCTGCTCTGACCAATGAGAATCAGGTTTATCTCCAAGTGGCTAAGCTAGCTAAATTGGCTGAGGACAAAGATAAACAGGAGCAGGCCCTTAAAATCTTGGAGGTCTTGCTGGCCAAGGAACTTGGAAGCGAGGCAGGTCGCAAGAAACTAGAAGATCTCTTAGAAGCAAAGAAGATGTGGCGAGCCAATGTGTCTTTTCAAAATGCTCTGGAATACATGATTTTAAAAGCCAGTGCCCAAGCAAGATAGGAGCAGAAAATGAATAAAAAAGAACTATTTGATGCCTTGGATGATTTTTCTCAGACGCTTTTAGTGACCCTTGCCGAGGTAGAGGCTATCAAGAAAAATCTTAAGAGTGTCGTGGAGGAAAATATCGTCCTCCAGCTAGAAAATGACAAGCTGAGAGAGCGACTAGGTGAGGTAGAGCAAGCAGCACCGGTTAAAATCAATAAAAATCGGGACAATCTCCGCAAATTGTACTACGATGGCTTTCATGTGTGTACAGATTTCTATGGTCAGCGCCGAGAAAATGATGCGGAGTGCATGTTCTGTGATGAGTTGTTATTCAGGGAGTAGAAATGCAGATTCAAAAGAGTTTTAAGGGACAGTCGCCCTACGGTAAGCTGTATTTGGTGGCGACTCCCATTGGAAATATGGATGATATGAGCATTCGCATGGTCAATACCCTCAAGGAAGTGGATGTCATTGCGGCCGAAGATACCCGAAATACAGGACTTTTGCTCAAGCACTTTGGGATTGAGACTCGGCAAATCAGCTTTCATGAGCACAATGCTCAGGAAAAGATACCGGTCTTGCTGGACTTGCTCAAGTCAGGACAAAATCTGGCTCAGGTATCGGATGCTGGCTTGCCAAGCATTTCGGATCCAGGGCATGATTTGGTCAAAGCGGCTATTGCTGAGGGCATTGCTGTGGTGACGGTTCCGGGTCCCAGCGCTGGGATTTCCGCTCTGATTGCCAGTGGTTTAGCGCCTCAGCCTCATATTTTTTATGGTTTCTTGCCTCGCAAGGCTGGTCAGCAGAAGGAATTTTTTGAGAGTAAAAAATCCTATCCAGAGACACAGATCTTTTACGAATCTCCTCACAGGGTCAGGGCTACGCTGGAAAATATGCTGGAAGTCTATGGCGACCGCTCGGTAGTCTTGGTTCGGGAGCTCACCAAAATCTACGAAGAATACCAAAGAGGAAGGATTTCTGAGTTGATAGACTCTCTGTCAGAGAATGCACTCAAGGGCGAGTGCCTCCTGATTGTGGCTGGTGCAAGTCTGGAGAAGGAAGACAAAGTGGATGCGGATCTTTTGGCTGAAATTGACAGCTTGGTCCAATCCGGTAGCAAGAAAAATCAGGCCATCAAAGAAGTAGCCAAAAAATACGGACGCAATAAGAGTCAGCTCTATGCTCTTTATCATGAAGAAGACAGAAACTAGTCCTATTCGACTAGTTTTTTTGTTAAAAACCCTCCTTTTGTTCGGGAATTCCCCACAAGGTAAAATATATTTGAAAGAATTATAGAAATTTTCTGAACATTGTGATATGATAGACAAAATACATTTTTGGAGGTAGGATATGACCATTTACAATTTTTCTGCTGGACCGGCAGTATTGCCCAAGGAAGTCTTGAAAAAAGCTCAGGCCGAGTTTTTAGACTATGCCCAAAGCGGCATGAGCGTGATGGAGCTATCCCACCGATCCAAAGAATTTGACGATATTATCAAAGAAGCTGAGAGCTTGCTGCGTGAGCTCATGGCTATTCCAGACAATTACCGCGTGCTATTTCTGCAGGGGGGGGCTTCTACCCAGTTTAGTATGATTCCGCTCAATCTCGCTAAGGGCGGCAAGGCCTACTACCTAGTAGCTGGATCTTGGGGCAAGAAAGCCTACACAGAAGCAGTTAAGCTGGCTAAGGCAGTGCCTTTTGAACCTATTCTCTTGGCTTCGTCAGAGGACTTGAACTATGCGGAAATTCCTTCTTTTGATGAAAAGGAGATTGATCCGCAGGCGGCTTATGTGCACCTGACCACCAATAATACCATCGAAGGAACGGCTATTTATGACCTGCCAGTAACCAATGGCGTGCCGATTGTGGCGGACATGTCTTCTAATATCCTGGCTGCTCAGTACCGAGTAGAGGATTTCGGTTTGATTTATGCTGGGGCTCAGAAGAATATCGGACCTGCCGGTGTGACAGTGGTCATCATTCGTGAGGATTTGCTCAATGAAGAGCCAGTTCTATCTAGTATGCTGGACTACCGTATTCAGGCGGACAATGACTCTCTCTACAATACACCACCGACTTTTGCCATCTATATAGCCAAGCTGGTCTTTGAATGGGTCAAGGAGCTGGGTGGCGTAGCAGAAATGGAAAAGCGCAATCGCGAAAAATCAGGTCTCTTGTACGACTTCATTGAGCAGTCAGACTTTTACCGCAGTCCAGTCCGTTATAAGGAGCAGCGCTCTGTGGCCAATATTCCCTTTGTGTCTCCTAGCCCAGAGCTGGATACCAAGTTTAACAAGGAGGC
The DNA here is from genome assembly GCF_902460355.1 of Streptococcus sp. Marseille-P6264. GTDB lineage: Bacteria > Bacillota > Bacilli > Lactobacillales > Streptococcaceae > Streptococcus. Next base: position 53,275 of record NZ_CABPTO010000005.1, on the reverse strand, counting down.
TGCAGCGGCAGGCTTCAAGAATATCAAGGGACACCGCAGCGTAGGCGGCATGAGAGCTAGCCTCTACAATGCCTTTCCGCTCCAAGGAGTCAAGGACTTGATTGCCTTTATGCAGAAATTTGAAGAAGAAAATTCTTAAGGGAGGGTATCTATGGTCTTTAGTGTCAAAACCTTTAACAATATCAATCAAATCGGGCTCAAGGAGCTGGGCAATGCTTTTCAGATTGACGGAGACAAGTCTGACAATCCTGATGCTTATATCCTGCGCAGTCAAAACCTGCATGGACAGGAATTTCCAAGTAATCTAAAAGCTATTGCAAGGGCAGGTGCAGGAACTAATAATATTCCTGTTGACCAGGCAACAGCTCAGGGAATCGTGGTCTTCAATACGCCTGGAGCCAATGCCAATGCGGTGAAAGAAGCGGTCTTGGCTTCGATTCTCTTGTCTGCCCGTGACTATATCGCAGCTAATAGCTGGGTCAACGGTCTCTCCGGAGACGATGTTCCCAAGCAAGTGGAAGCTGGCAAGAAACAGTTTGCTGGGACAGAGATTGCAGAGAAGACTTTGGGAGTCATTGGTCTGGGAGCTATCGGCGGTCGTATTGCTAACGATGCCTATCGTCTGGGGATGAACGTCCTTGGCTATGATCCTTATGTATCCATTGAAACGGCCTGGAATATCTCTAGCCATGTCAAGCGGGTAGCGGACATCAAGGAAATCTTTGAGAAGAGTGATTATATCACTATCCACGTCCCTCTGACTGAGGATACTCGTGCTACCTTTGATCAAGCGGCTTTTGAAGCCATGCAAAAAGGTACCACAATTATCAATTTCGCTCGGGGTGAGCTGGTGGACAATGCGGCCCTCTTTGAGGCCTTAGAAGCTGGTGTAGTCAAGCGCTATATCACAGACTTTGGTGTAGAAGAGCTGCTCCGTCATCCGCAGATTACTGTCTTTCCACATCTGGGTGGCTCGACAGAGGAAGCTGAGCTCAACTGTGCCATTATGGCTGGGAAAACCATCCGACGCTTCATGAAAACGGGCGAGATTATCAACTCTGTGAATTTCCCTAATGTTCGTCAGTCGCTCTCAGCTCCTTACCGGATTACCTTGATTAACAAAAATGTGCCGAATATTGTGGCTCGGATTTCAACAGCGGTCAGTGATTTGAATATCAATATCGACAATATCATCAATCGCTCTAAAGGTGATTACGCCTATACTCTGCTGGATCTGGATGAGTCGGACGAAGGCAAGATTCAGGAGCTGGTGGATAAATTTGAGAATAGCGACAATATTGTGCGCGTGCGTTTGATTAAAAAATAACCAAGAAATAGACGGTGTTTCTTCATGGAATGCGTCTGTGCCTGCCGATGAGCCTTTCGCTTGTCTGCTTTTTCTAATGAGTCTCGGCTTGACAAGGAGGAGCTAGCTGGGCTATCATAGGGACGGAGGAAAAACAATGTTACAATTTATTGAATACCCAAAATGCTCTACTTGCCGCAAGGCCAAGGCTGAGCTCAATCAATTAGGACTGGACTTCGAAGCGGTGGATATTGTCAAGGAAACGCCTAGCCAAGAGCAACTTTTGCAATGGATGACTCATTCTGATTTGGAGATTAAGTCTTTCTTTAATACCAGTGGTATCAAGTACCGAGAATTGGGGCTCAAGGATAAGGTGCCTCAGTTTTCTGCTGAGGAGGCAGCCGCACTTTTGGCGACCGATGGCATGCTGATTAAGCGACCACTGCTAGTCCAAAATGATCGGATTGTACAAGTTGGTTACCGAACGGAATACAAAGAACTAAATCTTTAGTCAAAGACGGGAAATTTCCTGTCTTTTTATATTTTGCTGAAACAATTGAATTTGGCTAATCCATAGGGGCGCAGTATTTGATATGATTTCTAAGAAAGTCCCAATCAAAATCCTATAAAAGTTTCTCTTTTTATGAGAAAATAGAGGAAAAGATTGGAGGGATGTTTATGGCAGAAATTTATCTAGCAGGCGGCTGTTTCTGGGGCTTGGAGGAATATTTTTCTCGGATTGAAGGCGTTGAGGAGACGACAGTAGGCTATGCCAATGGGCAAGTGGAGTCCACCAACTACCAGCTCATTCACCAGACCGACCATGCGGAGACGGTGCACTTAATTTATGACGAAGAAAACATCAGCCTACGAGAAATTTTGCTCTACTATTTCCGAGTCATTGACCCCTTATCTATCAACAAACAGGGTAATGATATAGGCCGTCAGTATCGGACAGGTGTTTACTATGTCCGTGAGGAAGATCGCGCCACTATCGAGCAGGTTTTTGCTGAACAGGAGGAGCAATTAGGACAAAAGTTGGCTGTAGAGCTAGAGCCTTTGCGCCATTATATCTTGGCCGAGGATTATCATCAGGACTATCTCAAGAAAAATCCGACGGGTTATTGCCATATCAATGTCAAGGATGCTGAGCAGCCCTTGGTAGATGCGGGCCATTATCCTAAACCTAGCCAGCAGCAACTCAAAGCAGTGCTAAGTGAGGAGCAGTATCAGGTGACCCAGCAGAGCGCAACGGAGCGCCCTTTCCATAATGCTTACAACGCGACTTTTGAGGCAGGGATTTATGTGGATGTGACAACTGGCGAACCACTCTTTTTTGCGGCTGACAAGTTTGAATCGGGTTGCGGCTGGCCTAGCTTTGCTCGTCCTATCGCTCGCGAGGTTATCAAATATTATCAAGATTTGAGTCATGGCATGGAGCGAATCGAAGTACGGAGTCGTTCAGGAAATGCCCATCTGGGTCACGTCTTTACCGACGGTCCGCAGGAATTAGGTGGCTTGCGCTATTGCATCAACTCAGCGGCCCTGCGATTTATTCCTAGAGAGCAAATGGAAGAGGAAGGCTACGGCTACCTGCTATCCTATATGGACTAATACTCACTTTTGTCGCTTGTCAACCTTTTCAAAATCTAGCTAAACTAGACAGAAATAATCAGCCAATCTCCTCTTTTCTAACGCTCCAAGCATTTATATATGTAAATACCATAGAAAAGTGTATAATGGTTAGGAAAAGATAAATGTTATGGAAGGAATGCAAAATGGAGAAATTGGATATTACTACAATGTCTGATTATAAAAAGGTAGAAGCTGTTATTCAATTACTAATCGATGGAGTTTTGACCAGCTATCGTGTGGCGACAGATGCCAACATTAGCAAAATGAGCATCTTGACACTGGTCAAAGGTAGCAGCAAGATTAAGAATATTACTTATCAAACGGCTATTGCTCTGATTAATTGGTATGAAGAAAATCATGAAAAATACGGCATTACCATTCAATAAGCTGCCGAGTATTATGGAGAAATATATCAAAATATAGAATTCTACGAGTGCTTGCTTGTGGGGTTCTTTTTTGAAGAAAAGAATGACCTTCCCATTATTGCAGGAAAGACAAAAATTTCATATAATGGAAATAAGAAAAATGAGCGTAGGAATGTCTGCTGGTTGTAGCAGCCCGCTAAATTTTTTATAAGGAGAATTCAATGTCACAATTATCTGTTAATGCCATTCGCTTTTTAGGAATTGACGCGATTGAAAAGTCTAAGTCAGGCCACCCTGGTGTCGTGATGGGCGCTGCGCCGATGGCTTATGATCTGTTTACTAAACAATTGCGTATCAATCCAGAAGAGCCAAATTGGATTAACCGCGATCGCTTCGTTCTGTCTGCAGGCCACGGCTCTATGTTGCTTTATGCCTTGCTCCATCTGTCTGGCTTTAAAGATGTCAGCATGGAAGAAATCAAAAATTTCCGCCAATGGGGTTCTAAGACACCAGGTCACCCAGAGTTTGGTCATACGGCTGGAGTTGATGCGACGACTGGACCATTGGGACAAGGGATTTCTACAGCGACTGGTTTTGCTCAGGCAGAGCGTTTCTTGGCTGCCAAGTACAACCGTGATGGCTATCCAATTTTCGACCATTACACTTACGTCATCTGTGGTGATGGCGATTTGATGGAGGGAGTTTCAGCTGAGGCGGCTTCTTACGCTGGCCTGCAAAAGCTGGACAAGCTGGTTGTCCTCTATGATTCAAATGATATCAACTTGGACGGGGAAACCAAGGATTCCTTTACAGAAAATGTTCGTGCCCGCTATGAAGCCTACGGTTGGCATATTGCCTTGGTGGAAGACGGCACAGACCTAGCAGCCATTGATGCAGCTATCAATGAGGCGAAAGCTTCTGGCAAGCCATCTTTGATTGAAGTGAAGACCGTTATTGGTTACGGTTCTCCAAACAAGCAAGGAACGAATGCAGTTCACGGTGCGCCTCTGGGAGCAGAAGAAGCAGAAGCTACTCGTCAAGCCTTGGGCTGGGACTATGCGCCATTTGAGATTCCTGAGGAAGTCTATGCAGACTACCGCACAAATGTAGCAGAGCGTGGTGCAGCAGCCTACGATGCTTGGAAACAGCTAGTAGAGGACTACAAGCAAGCCCATCCAGAATTGGCAGCAGAAGTAGCAGCTATCATTGCTGGTCAGGATCCAGTGGAGATCAAGCCAGAAGATTTTCCAGTGCTTGAAAATGGCTTCTCTCAAGCAACCCGTAATTCTAGTCAGGATGCCCTCAATGCAGCAGCTAAGGTGCTTCCGACTTTCTTAGGCGGATCTGCTGACCTGGCTCACTCCAATATGACCTACATCAAGGAAGACGGTCTGCAGGATGATGCCCACCGTCTCAACCGCAATATCCAATTTGGTGTGCGCGAGTTTGCTATGGGAACAATTCTCAACGGTATGGCGCTTCATGGCGGTCTTCGCGTCTACGGTGGTACCTTCTTCGTATTCTCAGACTATGTTAAGGCAGCTGTCCGTCTGTCTGCCCTTCAAGGTTTGCCAGTGACTTATGTCTTCACACACGATTCTATTGCAGTAGGTGAAGACGGCCCAACTCACGAACCGATTGAGCATTTGGCTGGTCTGCGTGCGATTCCAAACCTGACTGTTCTTCGCCCAGCAGATGCGCGTGAAACTCAGGCTGCTTGGTACCTAGCCCTTAAGAGCCAATCTACTCCGACTGCTCTGGTCTTGACCCGTCAAAATCTGACAGTTGAAGACGGCACAAACTTTGACAAGGTAGCTAAAGGAGCTTATGTCGTTTACGAAACAGGAGCAGATTTCGATACCATCTTATTGGCTTCTGGTTCTGAGGTTAATTTGGCTGTTGCAGCTGCTAAGGCACTTGCAGCAGAAGGAACTAAAATCCGCGTGGTCAGTGTGCCATCAACAGAGCTTTTTGATGCTCAAGATGCAGCCTACAAAGAAGAAATTCTGCCAAATGCAGTTCGTCGTCGCGTAGCGATCGAGATGGCAGCTAGCCAGCCTTGGTACAAGTATGTCGGTCTGGACGGCGCAGTTATCGGAATCGACCAGTTCGGTGCATCTGCTCCAGCAAGCAAGGTTCTGGAAGAATACGGCTTTACAATTGAGCACGTAGCAGAAGTTGTTAAAAATCTTAAATAAAAAGACATAGAGGCTGGGACAAAAGTCCTAGCCTCTCAATTGTCTTTAGATTGTCGAGCAAGACGCAGTGGTTGAGTGGGCTCTACTACGCTGATTTCATCAGCTTTTACAGCCCTACTCAACTGTGCGGAGGTGGGACGACGAAATCGAATTCTAACGAATTACCGATTTCTGTCCCACTCTCTTTTGGAAATCATTTTCCTGCCTTGTCAAAATGGCCAAAATCTGCTATAGTAATTAGTAGATGAATTCCAAAGGAGAAGAGAAATGAATCCAACAATGATGATTATTTTTTTTGTTGTACTAGTAGGAATGATGTATTTCCAAGTACGGACACAGAAAAAGCAAGCTGAAAAACGGATGGAAAGCCTTAATAAACTGCAAAAAGGCTATGAGGTCATTACCATTGGTGGCCTTTACGGAACTGTTGACGAAGTTGATTCAGAGCGTAAGACTGTTGTCTTGGACGTAGACGGTGTTTTCTTGACATTTGAATTGGCAGCCATTAAGACGGTTTTGCCATTGACAGAAGGCATCCCAGCCGCTACGGGAGTGGAAGGCGATATCGCTGTGTCTGATGAAGATACCGCAATTGAAGAATAGGATATAGGGCAGTCGAGAGGCTGTCTTTTTTATTTTAAGGACATTTGTAAGCTCATCTTTTACAATATTATAGTTGTGCGATACAAGCGAAACCTGCCTGCATACACTACCGGCTATTCATCATCAGCTCTGATAGACGAAAAATCAGCTCTCCTGCCCACATTTAAAGGATTTATGATATAATGAAATGATAAAACTTTAAATAGGATAAAAAATATGTTTAGTTTTAAGAAAAAAGAAAAGCTCGATGAGGCCTTGCTTGTTCCCAAGCATATAGGCATTATCATGGATGGCAATGGCCGTTGGGCTAAAAAACGTATGCAGCCGCGCGTCTTTGGTCATAAGGCAGGTATGGAAGCCTTGCAAGAAGTGACGATTGCAGCCAAGGAGATGGGTGTGCAGGTCTTGACAGTCTATGCCTTTTCAACGGAAAACTGGACGCGACCAGAAAAAGAAGTGTCCTTCATTATGAATTTGCCGGTTGAGTTTTATGATCGCTATGTGCCAGAATTGCACAGAAACAATGTAAAAATTCAAATGATTGGCGATACGAAGCGCCTTCCTAAAGCTACTTTTGAGGCTTTGGAGAAGGCTGAGGAGCTGACTCGCTTGAATACGGGTTTGATTTTGAATTTCGCCCTGAACTACGGCGGACGAGCTGAGATCAATCAAGCGGTTCAGAAGCTTGCCCAAGATGTTTTAGATGCGAAAGTTCAACCAGCGGCTATTACAGAGGAAATGCTTGGAGATTATCTCTACACCAGCAGTCTGCCCGCAAGTTTACGGGATCCTGACTTGGTCATTCGTACGAGCGGCGAGCTGCGCCTTAGTAATTTCCTGCCTTGGCAGACAGCATACAGCGAGTTGTATTTTACAGATATTCTTTGGCCGGATTTCGATGAGAAGGCTTTGAAGGATGCGGTTGTAGAATATAATCGTCGCAATCGACGCTTCGGCGGTGTATAAAGGAGGGAGAAAAAGATGAGTTTAGATTTACAAAGACGTCTTCTTTTTGGAGGAATTGCTCTAGCTATTTTTATTCCTTTAGTGAAGATGGGAGGGATTCCCTTCCAGATCAGCGTTGGTCTTCTAGCCATGCTGGCAGTACATGAATTGCTTAAGATGAAGGGGCTTCCGACAGCGACCTTAGAGGGTGGATTGGCTATGCTGGCAGCTTTTGTCTTAACCCTGCCACTTGAGAACTACCTGAAATTTTTACCTGTGGACGGCAATGTGATGGCTTATGGCTTGGTCGTTTTTGTCTTGCTAGGAGCGACTGTTTTAGGTTCCTCTTATAGCTTTGAAGATGCGGCTTATCCGATTGCTTCTAGTTTTTATGTTGGTCTAGGTTTTAATGCTTTGATCGATGCCCGTTTGGTGAATGTGGACAAGGTTTTGCTGGCCCTCTTTATCGTCTGGGCGACAGATAGTGGGGCCTATCTGGTCGGTACCCGCTACGGGCGGAGAAAATTATTGCCAAAGGTATCGCCAAATAAAACCATTGAAGGCAGTTTAGGAGGAGTTATCTCAGCGGTGCTGGTTTCTGCGATTTTTATGTCTGTCCGTCCGCAAGTTGCCAATCCGTATAGCTTTGTGACCATGCTGCTCTTGACTGTTGTCTTTAGTATTGCTGGCCAATTCGGCGACTTGGTAGAGAGCGCTATTAAGCGTCACTTTGGTGTGAAAGACTCAGGGAAGTTTATTCCTGGGCATGGCGGCGTTTTGGATCGCTTTGATAGCTTGCTTTTTGTCTTTCCACTGATGCACCTCTTTGGCCTGTTCTAAGGAGTTTGGTGGCTAAGCACTCGAAAGCCTTCTTGGCTTAATGAACAATCTTAAGAGAAAGATTAGACTTATGCAGATTATTACATTTATTATTATTTTTGGGATCATCGTGGTGGTTCATGAGTTTGGACATTTCTACTTTGCCAAAAAATCAGGCATTCTAGTTCGTGAGTTTGCCATTGGGATGGGCCCGAAAATCTTTGCTCATATTGGCAAGGATGGAACAGCCTATACGATTCGGATCTTACCGCTCGGTGGTTATGTCCGCATGGCTGGCTGGGGCGAGGATTCGACAGAAATCAAAACAGGTACGCCAGCTAGTCTGACCTTGAATGAAGATGGAAAAGTCGTCCGTATCAATCTGTCTGGTAAGAAAATCGATCAGACGGCTCTACCTATGAATGTGACCAGTTTTGATTTTGAAGAAAAGCTGGAGATTACAGGGCTGGTCTTGGATGAGACCAGGACTTATTCTGTTGACCACGATGCGACTATTGTTGAGGAGGACGGAACGGAAGTTCGGATTGCTCCGCTGGATGTTCAGTATCAAAATGCGACTATCTGGGGACGTCTCATCACCAATTTTGCTGGTCCCATGAACAATTTCATTTTGAGTATTCTAGTTTTTATGTTCTTGGCTTTTCTGCAAGGCGGTGTCCAAGATGAAAACAGCAATCATTTTCAGGTGCTGGAAGGTGGTGCTGTTGCCAAGGCAGGGGTGAAAAGCGATGACCAGATTCTGAAAGTCAACAATTATGAGATTGCAAACTGGGATGACCTAACCAAAGCAGTGTCAGCAGCGACTAAAGATAAGGCAGATGTACCAAAATTGACCATCACTTATAAGAGCGAGGGTCAGACTCACAAGGTGGACATTAAACCCAAAAAAGAGGGGGATCGCTATCTATTGGGCGTTTCACCTGCTATCAAGACTGGTTTTTGGGACAAGGTGATCGGAGGCTTTACCGCTACTTGGACGACTACAGGTCGGATTTTGACAGCCTTGAAAGATTTGATTTTTAACTTTAATTTAAATAAATTAGGTGGCCCAGTTGCTATTTATAATGTCAGCAGTCAGGCTGCTCAACAGGGCTTGCCGGCTATTCTGAGTCTCTTAGCCATGCTGTCTCTTAATATCGGGATCTTTAATCTAATTCCGATTCCAGCCTTGGACGGTGGAAAAATTGTCCTCAATATCCTTGAGGCCATCCGTCGCAAACCCTTGAAACGCGAAACAGAAAGCTATGTTACCCTTGCAGGGGTAGCTGTCATGGTTGTCCTTATGATTGCTGTGACTTGGAATGATATTATGAAATTGTTCTTCTAACATTTTAAAAGATTGAAAAATATTCTATGAAGGAGTTTTGTTTTTATGAAACAAAGTAAAATGCTAATTCCAACGCTGCGCGAAATGCCAAGCGATGCTCAGGTTATCAGCCATGCCCTTATGTTGCGAGCTGGCTATGTTCGCCAAGTTTCTGCGGGAGTTTACTCTTATCTGCCACTGGCTAACCGTGTCATTGAAAAAGCTAAAAAAATCATGCGGGAAGAGTTTGATAAGATTGGTGCGGTTGAAATGCTGGCGCCAGCCCTGCTCAGTGCAGATCTCTGGCGCGAGTCAGGTCGTTACGAGACATACGGTGAAGACCTCTACAAGCTGAAAAATCGTGAAAAATCAGACTTTATCCTAGGTCCGACACACGAAGAGACTTTCACTTCCATTGTCCGTGATTCTGTTAAGTCTTACAAGCAATTGCCACTCAATCTTTATCAAATCCAGCCTAAGTACCGTGATGAAAAGCGTCCACGTAACGGTCTTCTTCGTACCCGTGAATTTATCATGAAAGACGGCTATAGCTTCCACGCTAACTATGATAGTTTGGATGTAACTTATGATGAGTACAAATCTGCTTATGAGAAAATCTTCACTCGCAGTGAGCTAGATTTCAAAGCCATTATCGGTGACGGTGGCGCTATGGGGGGTAAGGATAGTCAGGAATTTATGGCGATCACGCCTGCTCGTACAGACCTTGACCGTTGGGTCGTTTTGGACAAGTCAGTTGCGTCATTTGATGAGATTCCTGCAGAAGTGCAAGAAGAAATCAAGGCAGAATTGCTTAAATGGATGGTCTCTGGTGAAGACACCATTGCCTACTCTAGCGAATCTAGCTATGCAGCTAACTTAGAAATGGCAACCAATGCTTACAAACCAAACAAAAAGGTAGTGACGGAAGCAGAGTTGGTGCGTGTAGAAACTCCTGACTGCAAGACCATTGATGAGGTAGCAGCTTTCCTACAAGTTGATACAGAAGAAACAATCAAGACCTTGGTTTACATGGCTGATGACAAGCCTGTCGTAGCCCTCCTTGTCGGCAATGACCAGCTCAACGAAGTCAAGCTGAAAAACCACTTGGGTGCAGATTTCTTTGATGTGGCGAGTGAAGATCAAGTCCGTCAACTCTTGGGCGCAGGATTTGGCTCACTAGGCCCAGTCAATCTGCCTGAAGGTGTGACTATTATCGCAGACCGTAGAGTCCAAGACCTTTCTAACGCTGTGGCAGGAGCCAATGAAGATGGCTACCACCTGACTGGTGTTAATCCAGGCCGTGACTTTAGCCCTGAGTATGTGGATATCCGCGAAGTTCGTGAAGGTGAAGTGTCTCCGGATGGTCAAGGTATCCTCAAATTTGCCCGTGGGATTGAGATTGGGCATATCTTCAAGCTGGGAACTCGCTACTCTGACAGCATGAATGCCAATGTCTTGGATGAAAATGGCCGAGCAGTACCGATGATTATGGGTTGCTACGGTATCGGTGTCAGTCGTCTCCTCTCTGCTGTTATGGAGCAACACGCTCGCCTCTTTGTCAATAAAACTCCTAAGGGTGAATTCCGCTATGCTTGGGGCATCAACTTCCCGAAAGAGCTGGCACCATTTGATGTGCACTTGATTCCGGTCAATGTCAAGGACGAGGAAGCTTTGGCTCTGACTGATCAAATCGAGGCTAACTTGCTAAGTGCTGGTTATGAAGTCTTGGTGGATGACCGCAATGAGCGTGCTGGTGTTAAGTTCAGCGACAGCGATTTGATTGGTCTCCCAATCCGTGTGACAGTTGGTAAGAAAGCTGCAGAAGGCATCGTCGAAGTCAAGATCAAAGCTACTGGCGATACCATTGAAGTCCACGCTGATAATCTGCTCGAAACTCTGTCTATTTTGACAAAATAAAAGCAGAGAGTGGGACAGAAATCGGTAATTCGTTAAAATTCGATTTCGTCGTCCCACCTCCGCACAGTTGAGTAGGGCTATAAAAGCTGATGAAATCAGCGTAATAGAGCCCACTCAACCACTGCGTCTTGCTCGACAATCCAAAGACAATTGAGAGGCTAGGACTTTTGTCCCACTCTCTTTCTTTTGCTTATTGGCCTTGAAAATGCTATAGTAGGGAAAATGGAAAGGAGGACCGAATAATGGGATTATTCAGCGGTTTATTGGGCAATGCTTCTCAGAAAGATATTGAAAAAACAGAAAGAGAATTGGAGAACATTCTGACGCCAGCAGAAAATGTAGAGCTGGCATTCAGTCTTATTCGCGACTTGATTGTCTTTACAGATAAGCGCTTGATCTTGGTGGACAAGCAGGGAGTGACAGGCAAGAAAACGGCTTATAAGTCTTATCCGTATCGCTCCATTTCTCGCTTTTCAGTGGAAACGGCTGGCCATTTTGACCTAGACGCTGAGCTGAAAATCTGGGTTTCCAGTGCTGAGGAACCAGCTGAAACTCTGACCTTCCGAAGTGATAGAAGTGTCATTGCCATCCAAAAAGCGCTGGCAGAAGCAGTATTGAGATAAAAAGCGGTTTTAACCGCTTTTTTTGCAAACAAAAACTAACCATAGCTTATTAGCTTGGTTAGTTCATAAATAAAGTTTGATGATCTGGAATACTTCCTATCTAGTTGTCTTCACTAGGGAAAGTTTCACCGAAATGCAGCTCAGAGTATGGAGTTTCAAAATGACCTCCGTCATAAGTTACCTTGACTGAAGTTATTCCAAAGTCAACGATTATTGGTTTTGCAGCTGTTAAAAAGACATAGCGATTAGCGTTTTGTTTTATATCATAGACTTTTACTGCTCCGTAAATGGAATCGGAAGAATAGATATCTCCATTTTTAGTCGATTTGCTTATTTCAATGGTCTTCTTAGCAGGAGAGTAGGATAAATTATAGGCTTCTTTTTTTCCGATGCCTTGAGTAAAAAAAGTTTCGTTGTCATCACTTTTAGCTTGAAAGTGAATAAAATTTTTATCAAAGCTTTTCTGAGCGTTGTTCATAACGAGAAATACATTTACTCCCCATGCAGCTAAGCCCACGATAAGAAGAGAAGCGATACCAATAAAAACAGTTTTTTTAGTTAAGCGCATAAAAACTCCTTGAAAATCATGCTATTGGAGAAGTGAAAGCCAATAGCTTGCTCTAAAAAATATTTTCTAAGTTTTTTCTTGCTGGCGAACTAAGGAGTTGGCTAGCAAGACAGGATAGTTTCTAAAGTAAAAAATAAGTCAGAAAAGATTTCATTCTTCTGTGAATCCTTGAGATAGCAGAAAAGCAAAGAAATCTTCGGGCTTTTCCTTAAGCTTTTTGAATAGGTTATCTTTAGTTGTTTCCCCTAAAGCAGCCATGACTTGTTTTTCTTTTGCTTTGCTGAGATCAAAGTGGGCAACTTGTGCAACGGTTTTCTTGTCCTCTGAAACTTTGATTTCAAGTGTGACTCCATCTAACTTGCTGAATTTATCATAAAAGTCACCAGCTTTTAATTCTTCTTGATAAATGTTGCTGATTTCTTCAGGACTCTTACCTTGCTCGTCCTCTTGAGTCGGTTTCGTAGCCATAAAATCGAAGGCTCGAATCTTATCTTTTTGATAATAAGTAACAATTTTATTATTGTATCCGTTAGGCATGTTGTAAGCAAAAGTCTTGGTTTTTACTTTCTCTTCTTTTTTTGGCTTGCTTTGGCTCTGACTTTGGTTGGGTTTGTTTTCGTGCTTAGTTTGCTTAGGCATGCTGCAGGCAGTCAAAGTCAGCAGACAGATGCTGGCTAGTAAAATTTTCTTCACAGTTAAGACTCCTTTTGATAAATGTTTTTTCTATTATATCATAACTTAGTTTTAAGACAAGAAAATATATAAATATATAGGCATCAACAACTTTACTCCGCTCTTTTTCTATCGAAAAAAGTGCTGATTTATGGTAAAATAGGGTCACTACTGTACGAGGAAATGTCATGTCAAACAAGTTTGAAATTTTAATGAATCAGCTGGATATGCCACTGGAAATGCGAAATTCAGAGGCCTTTTTGAATGCAGAAATTGAGAAGGTTCTGGTCCACAAGGTCAGTCGGGTCTGGGAGTTTCATTTTTCTTTTGCGAATATTCTGCCCATTGAAATTTTTCGGGAATTGCAGAAGCGCCTAGCTCAGGAGTTTTCTAAGACGGGCAATCAGGCCATTTTTGAAATTCACTGTCAGAATTCTCAGCTATCAGATGAGCTCTTGCAGGCTTATTACCAGCTGGCCTTTGAGGAAGGACCTTGTGCTAGCCATGGTTTTAAGAGTCTGTATCAGGATTTGCGGGTTCATTTGGATGGGGAGAAACTGCTGATTGAGGGAGCTTCAACCATTGATACGGAGCATTTTCGCAAGAACCACCTGCCAAACCTTAGTCGCCAGCTAGTCAAGTACGGCTTTCCTCATCTGACCTGTCAGGTTCAGCATAGCGATGAGCTGACCCAGCAGCAAGCGGAGAATTTCCAGGCGGAGAATGACAAGATTGTCCAAGCGGCCAATGAAGAGGCGCTCAAAGCCATGGAATCCCTACAGCAGATGGCACCACCACCAGAGGAAAAGCCGACTTATGATTTCCAAGCTCGCAAGGCTGCAGCAAAGCCCAATCTAGACAAAGCAGAAATTACCCCTATGATCGAAGTTCAGACTGAGGAAAACCGTCTGGTTTTCGAGGGAATGGTCTTTGACCTAGAGCAGAAAGTCACTCGGACCGGCCGGGTCTTGCTCAACTTCAAGATGACAGACTATACTTCCAGCTTCTCCTTGCAAAAATGGATGAAAAACGAAGAAGAAGCTAAGAAGTTTGACATGATTAAGAAAGGTGCTTGGCTACGCGTGCGCGGAAATGTGGAGATGAATAACTTCACCCGTGACCTGACCATGAATGTGCAGGATGTGCAGGAAGTCACCCACTATGAGCGCAAGGACTTGATGCCTGAGGGACAGAAGCGGGTTGAATTTCACGCCCATACCAATATGTCTACTATGGATGCCCTGCCTGAGGTCGAGGAAATCATTGCAACAGCAGCTAAGTGGGGCCACAAGGCTGTCGCCATTACCGACCATGGCAATGTGCAGAGCTTTCCCCATGGCTACAAGGCTGCCAAGAAAGCTGGTATTCAGCTGATTTATGGTATGGAGGCCAATATTGTAGAAGATCGAGTACCCATCGTCTACAATGAAGTGGACATTGAGCTGAGTGATGCGACCTATGTGGTCTTTGACGTGGAGACGACGGGACTTTCAGCTGTTTACAATGACCTGATTCAGGTCGCTGCTAGCAAGATGCACAAGGGCAATATCATCGCTGAGTTTGATGAGTTTATCAATCCTGGGCATCCTCTTTCGGCCTTTACGACGGATCTAACTGGGATTACAGATGAGCATGTCCGCAATGCCAAACCGCTAGAGCAAGTGCTGAAAGAGTTTCAGGAATTTTGCCAGGACAGTGTTCTCGTTGCCCATAATGCTACCTTTGACGTGGGCTTTATGAATGTCAACTATGAGCGGCATGGCCTGCCGAAAATCACTCAGCCAGTTATTGACACGCTGGAATTTGCCCGCAATCTCTATCCAGAATACAAGCGTCATGGTCTGGGACCCTTGACCAAGCGTTTCCAGATTGCTCTGGAGCACCACCACATGGCCAACTATGACGCGGAAGCGACGGGCCGCCTCCTCTTTATCTTTATCAAGGATGTGGCTGAAAAGCATGGTGTGACCAATCTCAAGGATTTGAATACGGATCTGGTTGATGAGAATTCTTACAAGAAGGCTCGGGTCAAGCATGCGACCATTTATGTGAAAAATCAGACGGGACTAAAAAATATTTTCAAGTTAGTCAGTCTGTCCAATACCAAGTATTTTGAAGGTGTCCCACGGATTCCACGGACTGTACTAGATGCCCATCGTGAAGGACTGATTCTGGGCTCAGCCTGCTCAGAAGGCGAAGTCTATGACGCTGTTGTCTCTCAGGGGGTAGATGCGGCTGTCGAAGTAGCCAAGTATTATGACTTTATCGAGGTCATGCCGCCGGCTATCTATGAGCCTCTGATTGCCAAAGAGCAGATCAAGGACCAGGAAGAACTGCAGACCATTATTCGCAATCTGATTGAGGTCGGAGAACGCTTGGGTAAGCCTGTCCTTGCGACGGGGAACGTCCATTATATCGAGCCGGAAGAAGAAATCTACCGTGAGATTATCGTCCGCAGTCTCGGTCAGGGAGCCATGATTAACCGTACCATTGGCCACGGTGAAAATGCCCAGCCGGCTCCGCTTCCTAAGGCTCACTTCCGGACCACCAATGAGATGCTGGACGAATTTGCCTTTCTAGGCGAGGATTTGGCTAAGAAGCTAGTTATCACCAATCCGAATCAGCTGGCGGAAACCTTTGAGCCGGTAGAGGTGGTCAAGGGCGACCTCTATACGCCTTTCATTGACAAGGCTGAGGAGACAGTTGCCGAGTTGACTTATCAAAAAGCCTTTGAGATTTATGGCAATCCGCTGCCAGATATCGTGGACTTGCGAATTGAAAAAGAGCTGACCTCTATCTTGGGGAATGGTTTTGCCGTGATTTACTTGGCTTCGCAGATGTTGGTGCAACGCTCCAATGAGCGGGGCTATCTGGTAGGTTCGCGGGGGTCTGTCGGATCCAGCTTTGTCGCGACCATGATTGGAATTACCGAGGTTAATCCCCTGTCACCCCACTATGTCTGTGGCAAATGCCAATACAGCGAGTTCATAACAGACGGTTCCTATGGTTCTGGTTTTGATATGCCTGATAAGGACTGTCCAGAGTGCGGTCACAAGCTGAGCAAGAACGGTCAGGATATTCCATTTGAGACCTTCCTTGGATTTGACGGAGACAAGGTACCCGATATTGACTTGAACTTCTCCGGAGAGGATCAGCCTAGTGCCCACTTAGATGTTCGAGACATTTTTGGGGAGGAATATGCTTTTCGGGCTGGAACCGTTGGTACCGTTGCGGCTAAGACGGCCTATGGCTTTGTCAAGGGCTATGAGCGCGACTACGGGAAGTTCTACCGGGATGCAGAAGTTGAGCGTCTGGCGCAGGGAGCTGCCGGAGTCAAGCGGACGACTGGACAACACCCGGGTGGAATCGTTGTTATCCCCAACTACATGGATGTTTATGACTTTACACCGGTCCAATATCCAGCTGACGATGTGACAGCCGAGTGGCAGACCACCCACTTCAACTTCCATGATATCGATGAAAATGTCCTCAAGCTAGACGTTTTGGGACACGATGATCCGACCATGATTCGGAAGCTTCAGGACTTGTCTGGCATTGATCCAAACGACATTCCTATGGATGATGCTGGCGTCATGGCTCTCTTTTCTGGGACAGATATTCTGGGTGTGACTGAGGAGCAAATCGGCACGCCGACTGGTATGCTGGGGATTCCGGAGTTTGGGACCAACTTTGTACGGGGCATGGTTGACGAGACCCATCCGACGACCTTTGCCGAGCTCCTACAGCTATCTGGTCTCTCTCATGGTACGGACGTTTGGCTGGGCAATGCTCAGGACTTGATCAAGCAAGGGATTGCCGACCTGTCCACTGTTATCGGTTGTCGGGACGACATCATGGTTTATCTCATGCATAAGGGCTTGGATCCTAAGATGGCCTTTACCATTATGGAGCGCGTGCGGAAGGGCCTTTGGCTGAAAATTTCTGAAGAAGAGCGCAATGGCTATATCACTGCCATGAAGGAAAACAATGTGCCAGAGTGGTACATCGAGTCCTGTGGAAAGATCAAGTACATGTTCCCCAAGGCCCATGCGGCAGCCTACGTTATGATGGCCCTGCGGGTGGCCTACTTCAAGGTGCATCATCCGATTTATTACTACTGTGCTTATTTCTCCATCCGGGCTAAGGCCTTTGATATCAAGACCATGAGTGGCGGACTTGATGCCGTCAAACGCCGGATGAGCGAAATCGCTGAAAAGCGCAAGAACAACGAAGCCTCCAATGTAGAAATTGATCTTTATACGACTCTGGAAATCGTCAATGAAATGCTAGAGCGGGGCTTCAAATTCGGAAAGCTAGATCTCTACAAGAGCCACGCGACTGAGTTTCTCATCGAAGGGGATACCCTTATTCCACCATTCTCTGCTATGGACGGTCTGGGTGATAACGTTGCTCGCCAATTAGTTAGAGCGCGGGAAGAAGGCGAATTCCTTTCTAAGACGGAGCTCCGCAAGCGCGGTGGCCTATCTAGCACCCTAGTCGAAAAAATGGACGACATGGGCATTCTAGGCAATATGCCTGAGGATAACCAGTTGAGTCTGTTTGATGAGTTTTTCTAAAATATAGAAAGAGGTTTTTATGAAATTGACCATTTCCGCTAAGGATAAGCCAGCGCAAAAGGTGTTTGATTACCAGCTGGACCTTGATCCAGATACGATTTTGAAAATGACCGCTTTGATTTGCGGTACGGTAGCAGCGGTTAGCCTACTGTCCCTGTTTAAAGAGAAATAACAAAAGAAAAGGAGAAGCAGAATGGTTCTGCCAAATTTTAAAGAAAACTTAGAAAAATACGCTAAACTATTGGTTGCCAATGGTATTAATGTGCAGCCGGGTCACACGGTGGCGCTCAATATTGATGTGGAGCAGCGTGAGCTGGCTCACTTGATTGTCAAGGAGGCCTATGCTCTGGGGGCTCACGAGGTCATCGTCCAGTGGGCAGATGATTTGACTACGCGGGAGAAATTCCTCCATGCGCCGATGGAGCGTTTGGACAATATTCCAGAATACAAGATTGCTGAGATGAACTATCTCCTCGAAAAGAAAGCCAGCCGCTTGGGCGTGCGCTCATCTGATCCAGGAGCTTTGACTGGTGTGGATGCTGAGAAACTATCAGCTTCTGCTAAAGCTATGGGATTAGCCATGAAGCCGATGCGGATCGCAACCCAATCCAATAAAGTCAGCTGGACAGTCGCTGCTGCAGCCGGTACAGAGTGGGCTAAGAAGGTCTTTCCAAATGCTGCGAGCGACGAAGAAGCGGTTGATCTCCTTTGGGACCAAATCTTCAAAACTTGCCGTGTTTACGAAGAAGATCCCGTGAAGGCTTGGGAAGAGCATGCAGCTATCCTCAAGAGCAAGGCGGAAATGCTCAATAAAGAACAATTCTCAGCCCTTCATTACACAGCGCCAGGGACAGATTTGACACTTGGTTTGCCTAAGAACCACGTTTGGGAATCAGCTGGTGCTATCAATGCACAGGGAGAAGGATTCTTACCAAATATGCCAACAGAAGAAGTCTTCACTGCCCCTGACTTCCGTCGTGCAGATGGCTATGTCACTTCTACAAAACCACTTAGCTATAACGGAAATATCATCGAAGGTATTAAGGTAACCTTTAAGGATGGACAAATCGTGGATATTTCAGCCAAGAAGGGTGATCAGGTCATGAAAGATCTTGTCTTTGAAAATGCTGGCGCGCGTGCCTTGGGTGAATGTGCCTTGGTACCAGATCCAAGCCCGATTTCTCAGTCAGGCATTACCTTCTTTAATACCCTTTTCGATGAGAACGCTTCAAACCACTTGGCTATCGGTGCGGCCTATGCGACCAGCGTTGTTGGCGGAGCAGAGATGAGCGAAGAAGAGCTTGAAGCTGCGGGACTTAACCGTTCAGATGTTCACGTAGACTTTATGATTGGTTCTAATCAAATGGATATCGACGGTATCCGAGAAGATGGCAGCCGTGTGCCAATCTTCCGCAATGGAGACTGGGCAATTTAAGATTTGAAGTCGTTTTGACGGGTACTTTTAATCTGACGGCTCCCGCCTGCTTCTTGAAAAGAATTCTTAGAAACATAGAAAGAAGGATCCTATATGATTGGTAGTATGTTTGTCGGTTTTATTATTGGTCTCATGGCTGGGGCTATTACCAGCCGCGGGGAACGTATGGGTTGTATCGGAAAAATCCTTTTGGGCTGGTTTGGTTCATGGCTTGGGCAATTGCTTTTTGGCCACTGGGGACCGATGTTAGCGGACACAGCTATTCTTCCCTCAGTCTTGGGCGCTGTGATCCTTTTGGCTCTTTTCTGGGATCGAGGCACTTAGAATAATGTAAAAGAAATGAGAGTGGGACAGAAATCGGTAATTCGTTAGAATTCGATTTCGTCGTCCCACCTCCGCACAGTTGAGTAGGGCTGTAAAAGCTGATGAAATCAGCGTAATAAAGCCCACTCAACCACTGCGTCTTGCTCGACAATCCAAAGACAATTGAGAGGCTAGGACTTTTGTCCCAGCCTCTTTTGTTTGAGATATGTGGAGTTCTTTATTCCAGTACCAGCATGCCGTCTTTCACTGCAAATGGGTCTTTTCCATTGATCCGATCGTAAAACATAATGCCGTTGATGTGGTCGATCTCATGTTGAACCACGATAGAATTATAGCCTTTGAGTTTGATGCGGTGTTTTTGACCGTCCTTGTCAAAGTAATCCACGGTCACCCGTGCATGGCGTACGACATAGCCTGGTACTTCGCGGTCGACGGAAAGGCAACCCTCGCCGTCAGCCAGAGCTGCATCTTGCACAGAGTGGGCCACAACTTTAGGATTGTACATGACCTGAGCCAGTGAGTAGGCTTCTTTAGGCGGATTTCCTTCTTCGTCCTCCAGATTTGGCACCAGCACAGCGATGATTCGCTTAGAAATATCCAGCTGGGGAGCTGCTAGACCGACACCGCCACGGAGCCCCATTTTTTCCGCCATGACAGGATCTTGAGAATGTTTCAAAAACTGCATCATTTTCTCACCTAAAATGATTTCCTGATCAGATAAGGGAAAGCTGACTTCTTCAGCTACCGCACGCAAGGTAGGATTTCCCTCGCGAATAATATCGCTCATATCAATCAAATGAGCTGCCTTGGTTAATTTATCCATAACCGATTTTTTTTCAATAACAGACATGATTCTCTCCTTTTTCTTCCCTTCATCATAACACAAATCCCGCCAGAAATAAAGAAAGGGCTTGTCCTTTTATTAGGTGAGAAATTTTTCGAAAGAATGTACTCTTTAATGACTGATTTTTTTAAGAAAGGATAATTGCGTATTTTTCTAAAAAACTGTATGATAGAATGAGTGTGATTTTTAAAGGAAATAGAATGAAAAAGTTTATGGAAAAAGTGAGTATTCTCTCACTTTCTTTAGTGTTGACGACATCCTTCTCGATTTCCAGCGCCCAATCGGCTATGTTTGCATTTTATAAAGATTTGCCGGAAAGCTGGATAGAATTGCTGGTTTCTTTGCCATCGGCTGGAATTATGCTCATGCTAGTTTTAAATGGCCTAGTGGAGAAATATTTATCGGAGCGAAAGATGATTGTGACGGGGCTCTTGATTTTTTCTCTTTGTGGCTTTGTTCCTCTCGTGAATAAGGCATATTGGGTGATTTTTGCCTCGCGACTGATCTTTGGTATGGGAGTTGGTTTGCTCAATGCCAAGGCCATCTCGATTATCAGCGAACGTTATGAGGGCAAGGAACGGATTCAGACCCTCGGTCTACGTGGGTCGGCTGAAGTTGTCGGGACGGCCCTCTTGACACTTGGAGTGAGCCAGTTGCTTCGCTTTGGTTGGGAAATTTCTTTCTTGGTCTATGCTTCGGGTTTGATTGTTCTAGCCCTCTATCTACTCTTTGTTCCCTATGGCAAGGAAGAGAAGCATCATGAGGCTCATCAGGAAGGCAAAGGACTGACAGCTGCACAGTGGTCTTTGACAATCGGCCTAGCCCTAGTAGCAGGGGTCATTGTCTTGACGAATGTGGTCATCAACGTGCGCGTGCCCGGACTGGTTGAAAAGTCTGGCATGGGCAGTGTTCAGACGGCAGGCTTGATTCTTTCAAGCATGCAGTTGATTGGGATTGCCGCAGGCTTATCCTTTGCACCGCTTCTTCATTATTTTAAGGAAAATTTATTGACGGTTGCAGGAGTGGTCTTTGGTCTTACTGCGATCATGATTGGTTTGGCACCCAATCTCTTGCTCTTGAGTGTGGTGACCATTGCTTCTGGCTTTGTTTATAGTGTCAGTCTGACATCGATTTTCCATATTCTTTCCGAGAGAATCCCTAGCAAATCCCTGAATCAAGCAACTTCGATTGTGATTTTAGGCTGCAGTGCTGGAGCTACAGCTACAACCTTTTTCTTGTCTTTGATTGGTCAATTTTCAAGCCAAGCTTCCTTTATCTTTGGCGTTTTGGGAAGCCTGATGGTTTTGATGGCAGTGCTGGCTTTTGGCATTCTCAAGAAAAAGTCTGCTTAGGAGAAGAGTATGCGTCTGGATAAATTTCTAGTGGAAAGTGGGCTTGGCTCGCGCAGTCAAGTCAAGCAACTATTGAAAAAAGGTCAAGTCTGGGTCAACGGAACAGCAGCCACATCAGCCAAGACACAGATTGATGAACGGTCGGATCAGATTGTGGTGGATGGTCAGACTTTGGTTTATGAAAAATTTGTCTACTACCTATTGAATAAACCCAAGGGTGTCATTTCCGCCACTGAAGATGACCGCCATAAAACGGTTTTAGATTTGTTGGACGATACTGCCCGTCAAAAAGAAGTCTTTCCTGTGGGGCGGTTAGATGTGGATACGCATGGGCTTCTACTTTTGACCAATAATGGTCAGTTATCGCACGCTATGCTATCTCCCAAACGCCATGTGGCTAAGGTTTATCAAGCTCAGGTTGCTGGTCTGATGGATCAGGCAGATGTTGAGCGTTTTGCCCAAGGAATCGAACTCAAAGATTTCACTTGCCAGCCTGCTCAGCTCGACATTCTCGAAAGAGATGAAGGAGCGAAGACCAGTCTGGTCCGTATCACCCTCTCAGAAGGTAAGTTTCATCAGGTGAAGCGGATGGTTTTAGCATGTGGGAAGGAAGTCACCGACCTTCAGCGTTTGTCTATGGGGCCTCTGCAGCTAGATCCAAGTCTGGAGTTGGGTCAATGGCGGCGCTTGACAGAAGAAGAAATGCAGAGCTTGGAAATTTTTCAAGTTGAACTATAGAGAACTAGGAAAGTGGAGCAATTTATTGCTTCACTTTTTTGCTCTATTTGACAGTTAAGCCTTGATATGATAAGATTTAGGTAACTATATCTAGAAAAAGTTTCAGAGGAAATTATGGCAATTGAAAAGACAGTCAGCGAGCTGGCCGAGATTTTAGGAGTCAGCCGTCAGGCAATCAATAATCGTGTCAAGGCCTTGCCGCCAGAAGATACAGAAAAAAATGAAAAAGGGGTCACAGTCGTGACCCGCAGTGGCCTGATTAAGCTAGAAGAAATTTATAAAAAGACCATTTTTGAAGATGAGCCTGTCAGCGAGGAAGTCAAGCAGCGTGAGTTAATGGAAATCTTAGTGGATGAAAAAAATGCCGAGATTTTGCGTCTTTATGAGCAACTAAAAGCTAAAGATAGCCAGTTGGCTAAAAAAGACGAGCAACTTCGTATCAAGGACGTGCAGATTGCTGAAAAAGACAAGCAGCTAGACCAGCAGCAGCAGTTGACAGCCAAGGCTATGAGTGAGCGGGAGACTCTCCTTTTGGAGCTGGATGAAGCCAAGGAGAAGGTACAAAAGCAGGAAAACAAAGGCTTTTTTGCTCGTTTGTTTGGTAAATAAGAAAGAGGCTGGGACAAAAGTCCTAGCCTCTCAATTGTCTTTGGATTGTCGAGCAAGACGCAGTGGTTGAGTGGACTTTACTAGCCTGATTTCATCAGCTTTTACAGCCCTACTCAACTGTGCTAAGGTGGGACGACGAAATCGAATTCTAACGAATGACCGATTTCTGTCCCACTCTCTTATTTGTCAAAGAAGGAGTGGAGCCAAGACGGCAATAACAGGAGTGGACTCATTGGAGCAATTTTGTATCCGATGTAACTTTCCTCCCCCCTGTTTCGCACGAATTGCTGAAAGGAGAGTGAAATGAAACCAGAAAAACTTAGTTTTAAGCGCCTTTATCATAATTTAGATAAAATCCTAGTTCTCTTTTTCATGGTCTTTATGATGATGGAGTATGCTTGGATTCCCTTTAATTCCTATGCAGCAGAGTATCTGCTCAAACAGACAGGCTACCTCTTTTTGTCCTACAATAATGTCTGGGCAGTCCTCAGTTCCAATTGGCTGGTTGGTCTAGCCTTTCTAGTCCTTGTTGTGGCCAATCTCTTTGTCGCCTATTTCCAAAGTGGCATGATTTTTATGGGAATTCGCAATCTTTTGGACCAAGAAAATCGGCCAGTCTTTGCTTTTCTTGGAAAAACATTCAAGGATAGTTTTGCGCTTGTCAAGAAGGCTGGTCCAGGGAAAATGCTCTTTATCGTCCTTTATATGGGTTTTCTTTTTCCCTTCTTGCGCAAAATTTTGAAAATCTATTATCTCAATAAAATTTTGGTTCCGGATTTTATTGTCACCTATTTGGCAAATAATATTTTTTTCGCCGTTTTCATGGGACTTCTTGTAGTCGGCATGCTTCTAGTGGCAGTGCGACTAATGTTTGCTCTACCACAGCTCTTTTTTGAGCACGCAACAGTTCCTCAGGCAATTCGCTTTAGTCTGGCCAAGACCAAGAACCGCCTTTTCTTTTACACTAGGCATATTTTTTGGATTATTATCAAAAGCTTTCTGCTTTATACTTTTCTCTCAGCTCCAGCTATACTAGGACAGAGATATGCGAACACTCAACCAAATGAGGTTGTCCTCTTTAGCGGTATTGTAGCTTTTGTCCTAATCAAGTTGTCCTACTATATTATGCTGTCCTATTTCCTTCTCAAATTTGTCTCCTTCCTGACGGATCGTACCTTAAATGACTATCCACCGAAAAGAGGCCTGTCTCTAATGCGTTGGTTTGTTCTGACTATTGCCAGCTCAAGCTTTGCATTAGAAGGATATGTTTATCTAAATTTCCCTTTGGAGAACGTTCCGATTACGATTTCCCATAGAGGGGTTTCGAGGGAAAATGGAATCCAAAATACCGTAGAAGCGCTGGAAAAAACAGCCTTGCTCAAGCCTGACCTAGTAGAAATGGATGTGCAGGAAACTAAGGATGGGCAATTTGTCATGATGCATGATGCAAACCTGAAGCAGTTGGCAGGCCTTGATGCCCAACCTCAAGACTTAACCTTGGCTGAGTTGACTTCGCTAGAGATTTCAGAAAATGGCTATCGAGCTAAGATTTCTAGCTTTGACGATTACTTTACTCGTGCCAATCAACTCGGCCAGCGTCTCTTGATAGAAATCAAGACCAGCAAGAAAGACTCCAAGGATATGATGGAGCGATTCTTGAGCAAGTATGGTGCCAAAATCAAGGTTTATCAACACCAGATTCAGTCTTTGGACTACCAAATTATCGATCAGGTAGTCAAATATGACTCCTCTATCCCCAGTTTCTTTATCCTGCCTTATAATACAATCTTTCCACGAACTAAAGCTTCTGGCTACACCATGGAATACTCAACCTTGGATGAAAATTTTGTCAATAAACTCTGGCAATCCGACAAACGTCTCTATGACTGGACCATTAATGATGAAGATAGTATCGTCAAATCTTTTCGCTTAGGAGTGGATGGGATGATTACAGATGATTTGGAGTTGGTTCAAAGTTCCATCAAAGAACTCAAGGATGATCCGGACTATACTACCCTTCTATTAAATAAGTCTTTAGACTTGCTAAGTTTTTCTTAGGATAGCAGTGGAACATGAACACGAGTAATAGAGTAGAGTCATTGCATGGCTACAATAATATTCAGAAAATTTAGTTTACTTTTTTCCTTTCTTGTGCTATAATCCTAAGTAAACCTAAAAAACAAAATTGGAGAATTCGTATGAAAAAAAGCAAAGTATTAGCTTTAGTTGGGGTTAGCCTTCTTTCAGTAGGCGTTTTAGCTGCTTGTTCTGGTTCATCAAAAGGAAACAGTGAAGCAAAAGCTTATAATTATGTCTATACTGCTGATCCAGAAACATTGGACTATGTGACATCTGGTAAAGCTTCAACAGTTGACCTTGTGACAAACGGTGTGGACGGTTTGTTGGAAAATGACCAATATGGTAATTTTGTACCGTCTATTGCAGAGTCTTGGACTGTTTCTAAAGATGGTTTGACTTATACCTATAAAATCCGTAAAGATGCTAAATGGTATACTTCAGAAGGTGAAGAATACGGCGATGTGACAGCTCAGGACTTCGTGACTGGTCTCAAGCATGCTGCTGACAAGAAATCTGAAGCCCTATATCTTGTTCAACAATCTGTAAAAGGCTTGGATGACTATGTGACTGGTAAGACAACTGACTTCTCTACTGTCGGTGTCAAAGCAGTTGATGACCACACGCTCCAATATACTTTGAACCAACCTGAACCACAGTGGAATTCAAAAACAACTTCACAAGTTCTTTGGCCAGTTAACGCAGATTTCCTTAAGAAACAAGGGGACAAATTCGGTCAATCTACTGATCCATCTTCTATCCTTTACAATGGACCATTCTTGATGAAGTCTATCACTGCTAAGTCTGCTGTTGAATATCAAAAGAATGAAAACTACTGGGATAAAGAAAATGTCCATATTGACACAATTAAGTTGTCTTACTTTGATGGACAAGACCAAGATGCCCTTGCTCGTAACTTTAAAGACGGCGCTTACACAGTAGCTCGTCTCTACCCTACAAGCTCAAACTATGCTGGAGTAGAAAAAGACTTTAAAGACAACATCTACTTTACTGCACCAGCTGCTAGTGTAAATGTGATGAGTATCAACCTTGACCGCCAAGGTTACAATCACACAAGTAAAACAACAGATGCTCAGAAGTCTGCTACTAAGAAAGCGATTCTTAACAAAGACTTCCGTCAAGCCTTGAACTTTGCTATTGACCGTAAGTCTTATTCAGCACAAGTTAATGGTGAAGAAGGTGCTCCTTACGCTGTTCGCAATACTTTTGTACCGCCAACTTTTGTTCAAGCCGGCGATAAATCCTTTGGTGATCTAGTCGAAGAAAAAGTGGCTGCATTGGGTGACGAATGGAAAGGTGTTAAACTTGAAGATGGTCAAGACGGACTCTATAATGCTGAGAAGGCAAAAGCAGAGTTTGCAAAAGCAAAATCTGCCTTACAAGCAGAAGGAGTAGAATTCCCAATCCATCTAGATCTTCCAGTTTCTCAAACATCGAAACCATTGATCAACCGTGCTCAATCCCTTAAGCAATCTGTTGAAAAGGCTTTGGGATCTGAAAATGTGGTGGTAGATATCCAACAAATGTCAGAAGATGACCTCTTCAATATTACTTACTACGCACCAAATGCTGCTGCTGAAGATTGGGATATTTCAGTCCTCGTTAGCTGGGGTCCTGACTATCAAGATCCATCAACTTACACAGACATTCTGAAAACTTCAGCAGCTGAAACGACAAAAACCTACCTTGGCTTTGAAGGAGCAGATAATGCTGCAGCTAAGCAAGTTGGTTTAGATGAATATGATCGCTTGGTAGATGAAGCGGGTAAAGAAACTTCAGATATTGTTACTCGCTACGAAAAATATGCAGCGGCTCAAGCTTGGTTAACAGATAACTCTATTATTGTTCCATTGATGGCAAACCAAGGAGCGGCACCATTTATCTCACGTATCGAGCCATTCTCAGGCGCTTATGCCCAAACTGGTAATAAGACAAGTTCTACTTACTTCAAACGTCTTAAAGTTCAAAATGAAGTAGTAACGAAGAAAGACTACGAAGCAGCTCGTAAGAAATGGCTGAAAGAAAAAGAAGAGTCAAATGCGAAAGCACAAAAAGATCTCGAAAGTCATGTAGAATAAATCGTTCACTAGAACTTTCTCTAATAACGAGAGAAAGTTCTTTTGAAATTTAAAGGAAACGATAAATGAAAAAATACATTTTTATGCGTATTTTACGCTCACTTGTGTCGATTTTCTTGGTAACGACCTTGACCTATACTATTATTTATACAATGGTTCCGAGAAGATTGATTTTCAAACAAGACCCAAACTATAATAAAATAGCCACAACCGAAGATAAAAAGACAAATTATGAAAATACAGTCTATGAGCGGATGGGCTATGTTGACTACTATGATACAAAAGAGTTGCAGGAAAAAGCCAAGAAAGAAAATAAATCTGTAACGACCGAGCCGACCGAAGAGAACAAGAAGATCTACGAAGCCTATATTGAGAAACTTGGCAAAGGTTGGAAATTGTATCAATTCAAAGAAAGCAAGGAATTCTATGCTGTTCGTGAGGTTCCAGTTTACGAGCGTGTCATTGAGTTTTACGCAAATCTGATTCAGATTGACCATCCAAATGTGATTCAAGATGAGGAAAATCCAGATCTTAAGCGCTATATTCGTATCGAAAATGACCCTGCCATTGGTTGGTCAGTCGTAGGTTCTGGTACTCGTCATAAATATCTTCTATATTTTAATGGCCAATTCCCATTTGTTCACCAAAACTTTGTTAGTTTGAACCTAGGAAATTCTTATCCTACTTATGCGAATACGCCTGTATTGCAAGTTATTTCCCAAGGACAAGGTCAAACAAAATCATCAGAAGTTCAATTCCCAACAGGTAAGAAAACTTCTGCTGTAGATATTTACTCTCGTACCTACAAGACTCCAAGCAAGGCAGACTCGCAAGATATTGCTAAATATGGCAAGGGAGATGCTTACACTGCAACCAAGAATAACTATCAAAACCCATCGATGATTGTCAGCTCATCTATTATTGGTCTGATTGGTGTGGCGCTTTCTTATTTGATTGCTGTTCCGCTTGGTTCTTATATGGCTCGTTTGAAAAATACTTGGTTTGATAGTATTTCAACAGGTGGCTTGACATTCATGATGTCACTGCCAACCATCGCTCTTGTTTATATTGTTCGTTTGGCTGGTTCAGCTATTGGACTTCCAGATTCCTTCCCAATTTTGGGAGCAGGCGACTGGCGTTCCTATGTTCTGCCATCTCTTATCCTTGGTCTTTTAAGCGCGCCATGGACAGCTGTCTGGATTCGTCGTTATATGATTGACTTACAATCCCAAGACTTTGTTCGCTTTGCCCGTGCCAAAGGTCTTTCTGAGAAAGAAATTTCGAACAAGCACATTTTCAAGAATGCGATGGTGCCGTTGGTGTCTAGTATTCCAGCTTCTATCGTTGGTGTTATTGCAGGTGCGACCCTGACAGAAACTGTCTTCGCCTTTCCTGGTATGGGTAAAATGCTGATTGATTCTGTTAAGGCATCTAATAACTCAATGGTGGTTGGTCTTGTATTTATTTTCACCTGTCTTTCAATTTTTGCCCTCTTAGTTGGTGATATCTTGATGACAATGCTTGATCCACGTATTAAATTAACATCTAAAGGAGGTAAATAATGGCTACAATTGATAAAAGTAAATTCCAATTTGTCAAACGTGACGATTTTGCCTCTGAAACGATTGATGCTCCGGCTTATTCATACTGGCGCTCCGTTATGCGTCAGTTCTTGAAAAAGAAATCAACGACGATCATGTTAGGGATTCTGGTTGCCATCGTTTTGATGAGTTTCATTTATCCCATGTTCTCGAAATTCGATTTTAATGATGTCAGCAAGGTAAATGACTTTAGTATGCGTTATATCAAACCAAATGCTGAACACTGGTTTGGTACAGACAGTAATGGTAAATCTTTGTTTGATGGTGTTTGGTTTGGTGCGCGGAATTCTATCTTGATTTCCATTATTGCAACACTCATTAACCTGATTATCGGAATTATTATTGGTGCACTCTGGGGAATTTCCAAGTCAGTTGACCGCATCATGATAGAAGTCTACAATATTATTTCAAATATTCCTTCCCTCTTGATTGTCATTGTCCTGACCTACTCTATTGGTGCCGGTTTCTGGAACTTAATCTTCGCTATGACTATCACTGGCTGGGTCGGGATTGCTTATACAATTCGTATTCAGATTCTGCGTTACCGTGATTTGGAGTACAATTTGGCTTCCCGGACTTTGGGAACACCAACTCTTAAAATTGTTACCAAGAATATCATGCCTCAGTTGGTATCTGTTATTGTGACGACAACTTCTCAAATGCTTCCAAACTTTATCTCTTACGAGGCTTTCCTGTCCTTCTTTGGACTTGGTCTTCCTGTAACAGTACCAAGTTTGGGACGCTTGATTTCCGACTATTCACAAAACGTAACAACCAACGCTTACCTTTTCTGGATTCCATTGACAACCCTGATCTTGGTATCCCTGTCCTTCTTCGTAGTTGGTCAAAACTTAGCCGATGCAAGTGATCCACGGACACATAGATAGGAGTAAATATGACAAAAAATAAAAATGTAATATTGACTGCTCGCGATATTGTCGTGGAATTTGACGTTCGTGACAGAGTATTGACTGCCATTCGAGGCGTTTCCCTTGACCTAGTTGAAGGTGAAGTTCTAGCTCTGGTTGGAGAATCTGGCTCTGGTAAATCTGTTTTGACAAAAACATTTACTGGAATGTTGGAAGAAAATGGCCGTGTAGCTCAAGGAACGATTGATTACCGAGGAACTGATTTGACTGCTCTAAAGAGCAACAAGGACTGGGAACCCATTCGTGGTGCTAAAATTGCGACTATTTTCCAAGATCCGATGACTAGTCTAGATCCGATTAATACAATCGGAAGTCAAATTACCGAAGTTATCATCAAACACCAAGGAAAAACAAGTAAAGAAGCCAAAGAAATGGCAATTGACTACATGACAAAAGTTGGAATTCCAGACGCTGAAAAACGTTTTGAAGAGTATCCCTTCCAATATTCTGGTGGGATGCGCCAACGGATTGTTATCGCGATCGCCTTAGCTTGTCGTCCAGATATTCTGATCTGTGATGAGCCAACAACGGCCCTCGATGTGACGATTCAAGCCCAAATTATTGACTTGCTCAAGTCATTGCAGGCAGAATACCATTTTACGACCGTCTTTATCACCCACGACCTTGGTGTTGTAGCAAGTATTGCTGATAAAGTGGCGGTTATGTATGCTGGTGAGATCGTTGAATATGGAACGGTTGAAGAAATCTTCTACGATCCAAAACATCCATATACGTGGAGCCTGCTGTCTAGCTTGCCGCAGTTAGCTGAGGCAAATGGTGAACTTTACTCGATTCCAGGTACACCACCGTCGCTATATACTAGCATTAAAGGAGATGCTTTCGCACTTCGTTCAGACTATGCAATGGCTATCGATTTCGAAGAAAAAGCTCCTGCCTTTCAGGTTTCCGATACGCACTGGGCTAAGACCTGGCTCTTGCACGAAGATGCACCAAGGGTTGAGAAGCCAGCTATTATCGAAAACCTTCATGATAAAATTCGTTCAAAAATGGGCTTCAATCACTTAGAAGCTTAGGAGGAAGGAAATGGCTGAAAAATTAGTTGAAATTAAAGATTTAGAAATTTCCTTCGGCGAAGGAAGTAAGAAGTTTGTAGCTGTAAAAAATGCGAATTTCTTTATCAATAAAGGAGAAACTTTTTCCCTTGTAGGTGAGTCTGGTTCTGGTAAGACGACCATCGGCCGTGCTATCATCGGCTTGAATGATACCAGTGCAGGTGACATCTTATACGAAGGCAAAAAAATCAACGGGAAGCAATCCAAATCTGATGAAGCTGAATTGATTCGTAAGATTCAGATGATTTTCCAAGACCCAGCAGCCAGCTTGAATGAGCGTGCTACGGTTGACTATATCATTTCAGAAGGTCTTTATAACTATCATCTTTTTGAAAATGAAGAAGATCGTCAGGAAAAAGTTAAGAATATCATTCGTGAAGTCGGTCTCTTGGCTGAGCATTTGACACGCTATCCTCACGAATTTTCTGGTGGTCAACGTCAGCGGATTGGGATTGCTCGTGCCTTGGTGATGGAGCCAGATTTCGTCATTGCGGATGAGCCAATCTCTGCCTTGGACGTATCTGTCCGTGCGCAAGTCTTGAACCTTTTGAAAAAATTCCAAAAAGAACTTGGCTTGACCTATCTCTTTATTGCCCACGACCTATCGGTAGTTCGCTTTATTTCAGATCGAATTGCTGTTATCTATAAAGGGGTTATTGTTGAGGTTGCAGAGACAGAAGAGTTGTTTAACAACCCGATCCACCCTTATACGCGGTCGCTATTGTCTGCTGTGCCGATTCCAGACCCAATTCTGGAGCGCAAAAAGGTCTTAAAGGTTTACGATCCAGAGCAGCATGACTACTCAGTGGATCAACCTAGCATGGTTGAGATCCGTCCTGGTCACTATGTCTGGGCTAATCAGGTAGAAGCTGACCGCTATAAAAAAGAATATAAATAAAAAAGAAGCTGTAGAAACATGAACTTGAATGTTTCTCGGCTTTTTTTTTATTGTTATTTCAGCAAATTTACGGAGATATACGCAATCGCTTGCATACTATGATTTCACCTTATTCTATATATTATTCCACTAAATATAGGAAAAAGTCCCAAAATAATTTTTATAAAAGCCTTTACAAAATACAAAATAGTGGTATAATAGTAACATGAAATGCAAACGATTTCATCAAGGGGTGGTTTGTGTAAAATATAAGGAGGTCTGGATGATGAAAGATTCATTCAAAAACATTTTTAGCTTTGAATTTTGGCAAAAATTCGGTAAAGCTTTGATGGTGGTTATTGCGGTTATGCCCGCAGCAGGTTTGATGATCAGTATTGGTAAGTCAATTCCGATGATCAACCCTGAACTAGGTTTTCTAGTGACTACTGGTGGCGTTTTAGAACAAATTGGTTGGGGGATTATCGGAAACCTGCATATCCTCTTTGCTCTCGCTATTGGAGGTAGCTGGGCGAAAGAACGTGCTGGCGGTGCCTTTGCGGCAGGTTTATCCTTCATTTTGATTAACCGTATCACTGGGGTTATGTTCGGTGTATCAAGCGATATGCTGAAAGATTCTAAAGCAATGGTTAGCACTCTCTTAGGAGGAAGCATCAAGGTTTCTGATTACTTTATCAGTGTCCTTGAGTCTCCTGCTTTGAATATGGGGGTTTTCGTCGGGATTATCGCTGGTTTTGTCGGAGCAACAGCTTATAACAAATACTACAACTTCCGTAAATTGCCAGATGCTTTGTCATTCTTCAATGGTAAGCGTTTTGTACCGTTCGTTGTTATCTTGCGTTCAGTAATCGTAGCAATTGTTTTGTCATTTGTATGGCCAGTTGTTCAAACAGGTATCAACAACTTTGGTATTTGGATTGCTAACTCACAAGATACTGCTCCAATCTTGGCACCGTTCTTGTACGGTACTTTGGAACGTCTCTTGCTTCCATTCGGTTTGCACCACATGTTGACGATCCCAATGAACTACACACAACTTGGTGGTACTTATGAAGTATTGACTGGTGCTGCTAAAGGTACTCAAGTATTTGGTCAAGATCCACTCTGGTTGGCTTGGGTAAATGACTTGGTTGGTACTAAGACAGCTGATCCTACTAAGTACCAATATTTGCTTGACACATTCCATCCAGCCCGCTTCAAAGTTGGACAAATGATCGGTTCATTTGGTATCTTGATGGGTGTTATCTTTGCTATCTACCGCAATGTTGATGCTGACAAGAAACACAAATACAAAGGTATGATGATTGCGACTGCTTTGGCAACCTTCTTGACAGGGGTTACTGAACCAATCGAATACATGTTCATGTTTGTTGCAACACCAATGTATCTTGTTTACTCATTCGTACAAGGTGCTGCCTTTGCCATGGCGGATATTGTAAACCTTCGTGTGCACTCATTCGGTTCTATCGAATTCTTGACTCGTACTCCATTGGCTATCAATGCTGGTTTGGGTATGGATATCATTAACTTTATCTGGGTAACAGTTCTCTTTGCAGTAATCATGTACTTCATTGCGAACTTCATGATTCAAAAATTCAATTATGCAACTCCAGGACGTAACGGTAACTATGAAATAGCTGAAGGTTCAGAAGCTGCTTCATCAGAACAAGTTGGTGCAAAAGTAGCTGCTTCTTCTCAAGCAGTGAATGTCATTAACTTGCTAGGTGGCCGTGCTAATATCGTTGATGTTGATGCATGTATGACTCGTCTTCGTGTGACTGTTAAGGACGCAACAAAAGTTGGTTCTGAAGAAGAATGGAAAGCTGAAGGCGCTATGGGCTTGGTTATGAAAGGTCAAGGCGTTCAGGCAATCTACGGACCAAAAGCTGACGTTCTTAAATCTGATATTCAAGACTTGTTGGATTCAGGAGAAGTGATCCCTGAAACTTTGCCAAGTCAAAAAGCTGAGTCTGCAGCTGCAGCAGTTAGCTACAAAGGCGTGACAGAAGCAATCGAAACAGTTGCTGATGGTGAAGTTGTTAAGTTGGAAGATGTTAAAGATCCAGTCTTCTCACAAAAAATGATGGGTGACGGATTTGCAGTTGAACCAGCAAATGGCAAGATCTATTCTCCAGTAGCTGGTAAAGTGACAAGCGTCTTCCCTACAAAACATGCTCTTGGTCTTTTGACTGAAGCTGGTCTTGAAGTGCTTGTTCATATCGGTTTGGATACTGTTAGCCTTGAAGGCAAACCATTTGAAGTACATGTAGCAGAAGGACAAACAGTTGCTGCAGGTGATCTTTTGGTAACAGCAGATTTGGCGGCTATTAAAGAAGCGGGTCGTGAAACAACCACTATCGTTGTCTTCACAAATGCTCCAGCAATCAAATCAGTAGCAGTTGAGAAATTCGGTAAAGTCGCTGCTAAGACAGTTGTGGCTAAAGTAGAATTGTAAGATAGAAAAGAGAAATCATGGCAAAATTCCTGACTTTAAATACTCATAGTTGGATGGAAGAAGAGCAAGAAAGCAAGCTAAATCAGCTAGCTGAGCGGATTCTTCAAGAAAAATATGACGTCATTTGCCTGCAGGAAGTCAATCAATTAGTGGAGTCTGAACAGGTTGTTCAGGCTCCATTTTATTATGCGGTAGATGGCGCCATTCCGATTCACCAGGACCACTATGCCCTACGTCTGGTTGAAAAGCTAGCTGAGGCAGGTCTGGACTATTACTGGTCTTGGGCTTATAACCATATTGGATTTGATATTTATAATGAAGGGGTTGCAATTCTGTCCAGAAAGCCCCTGAAGGCAAGAGAGCTCTTGGTGTCTGATGTCAATGATCCAAGTGACTATCATACGCGTAAAGTCTTGCTGGCAGAAACGGAGCTCGATGGTCAGCTCATCACAGTTGCTTCTTGTCACCTATCTTGGTGGGATAAAGGTTTCCAAGGAGAGTGGGCTAAGTTTGAATCTGAGCTCTTGCAAGTTGAGACTCCGCTGGTTCTCATGGGAGATTTTAACAATCCTGTCGATTATGAAGGCTATCAGCACATTATCCAAAGTCCACTTGCTCTCCAAGACAGCCATAAGGTGGCTGACCAAACAATTGGTACAGCGACGGTTGAAGGCGATATTGCTGGATGGGCAGGAAACAAAGACGCTCTAAAAATTGATTATATCTTTACAAGCAAAGATTTCAATGTTGAAAGATCTGCTGTTGTTTTTGATGGGCAACGTGGTCCAGTCGTTAGTGACCATTTTGGCTTGGAAGCTCAAGTCCATTTCTAAGCTTGTCTGAACAATACAAATAAATTAAAAAAATCGTTTTAAGTGTTTGTTTTGGTTAAACAGCATTTAAAGCGGTTTTTTGCTTTTTAGAGGAGAAGTACAAAGAAGTCTAGCACCTAAAGGAGCTGCTGCTAAAGATAGGATAATCTTTTTATTTCATGCCTCAGACGGAGGTTTTTTTACTTAATTTTGTTACAATAGAGATGTAAGGAAGGGAATAGCTATGTGGAAAGTTCAATTATTCATCTTTGTTGAAGCGATCCTATTATCAATGGCGCTGGTTACCATGCTGGCTGCCGATTTTTCGCGTGTTGTTCTCATCATGCTGCTATTTCTCTTGTTTTTATATTATTATTTCGGCAAGCAGAGAGGCAATTCGCTATTAGTTGCGACCATGATTGTCTTCTTTTTCATTGTCATGCTCAATCCTTATGTTATTGCCGCTGTCCTTTTCGCCTTGATTTACGGCATGATTGTGGCCTATCCTTATCTTTACAAAGAAAATCAAGAGACCCATCTTTTCTTTGAGGATGCGACCGAGGTTCGAGCTGAAAAAAATCGTTGGTTGGGAGATTTACAGCATTTCTCAAAGGATGACTGCCAGTTTCATGATATTAATCTCTTAAGAATGATGGGAAAGGATACCATTCATTTAGAGGATGTCATCGTGGTCAATCATGATAATGTGATTGTGATTCGTAAGGGCTTTGGGGATACCAAGATTGTCATTCCTTTAGATGTAGAAATCCAGCTTCAGATCAATACCCTATACGGAGACTTGAATTTTTTAAATCATCCGCCACGCAAGCTACGTAATGAAACGATTTCGTTGACGACGCCTGACTATAAGCGTGCCAGCAAAACTGTAAAAATTGTCTTGGTCAGCTTTTTAGGAAATGTGGAGGTTGTTAGAAAGTGAAAAAAACAAGTTATTTGGTCATTTTCCTCTATACTTTCTTTGTTTTAGGGATTATCTTTCATTACATTTTTAATCTTTTTAATTTAGAATGGCAAAAGCTTCTGAATAATCTGGAACTGCTCCAGTCCTTTGCCTTTTTTGTTCTGGTTTTGGGCTTAGCGCTGACTATTTTCTTGGCTGCTGCTGCGCACTTCCTTCAGCACCTGTCTCTTTCTCAAGTTCAAAAGAATTTAAAAGCTATTTTAGAAGGTAGGGGCATACAAGAAATCGGTCAGACAGAATTGGACGATTCTCTCCTCCGCTTAAAAGAAAAGTTAGATAGTCTAACCGAAAATTTGCAGAAATCTGAGAATCAGGCCTTGCAGGCGGAAGAGAAGATTATCGAAAAAGAACGCAGGCGGATTGCTCGCGACTTGCATGATACGGTCAGTCAGGAGTTATTTGCTGCTAATATGATTCTCTCAGGCGTTGCTGGGAATGTGGAGCGTCTGGATAAAGATAATCTCCAGCAGCAGTTAAAGGGAATCGCGGATATTCTAGATACAGCGCAAAAAGATTTGCGGATCTTGCTCTTACATTTACGTCCGACAGAGTTGGAAAATCGGACCTTGGTAGAGGGCATGAATGTATTAATCAAAGAATTGACAGATAAGTCGGACTTGACTGTCCAGTTTAAGCATGAGGTGGTCAGCCTACCCAAGCAGGTAGAGGAGCACATTTTTAGGATTATCCAAGAAATAATCAATAATACCTTGCGTCATGCTCAGGCCAGTCGTCTGGACATCTATCTATATCAGACGTCAAATAGGCTCAAGCTCAAGGTTTCTGATGACGGAATCGGCTTTGATCCAGCTAGTTTGGCTGACGTGAGTTATGGTTTGAAAAATATCGAAGATCGAGTGCATGATATGGCTGGGACTTTGAAGATTCTAACGGCTCCCAAAAAAGGAGTTTCTATCGAAATCAGAGTTCCATTGTTAGAAGGGGAAAAGGATGAGAATATTACTAGTGGATGATCATCAAATGGTCAGATTGGGCTTGAAAAGCTTTTTTGAATTACAGGACGATATTGAAGAGGTGACAGAGGCTACCAATGGTAGAGAAGGTGTCGAAAAGGCTCTGGAAAGCCGTCCAGATGTGATTATGATGGATATCGTTATGCCGGAGATGAGCGGCATTGATGCCACCTTGGCTATCTTGAAAGAATGGCCAGAGGCAAAGATTTTGATTTTGACCTCCTATCTGGACAATGAAAAAATCTATCCAGTGTTGGATGCTGGTGCCCGTGGCTATATGTTGAAGACTTCCAGTGCGGATGAAATTCTCCACGCCGTAAGAAAGGTTGCAAAGGGTGAATTTGCCATTGAAACAGAAGTCAGCAAGAAGGTCGAATACCATCGAAATCACATAGAGCTTTATGAGGATTTAACTGCGCGAGAGCGGGATATTTTGGGCCTTCTAGCCAAGGGATATGAAAACCAGAGGATTGCTGATGAGCTCTTTATTTCCTTGAAAACGGTCAAGACGCATGTGTCCAATATTTTGTCTAAGCTGGAAGTGAGCGATCGAACTCAAGCAGTCGTCTACGCTTTTCAGCATCACCTTGTTCCGCAAGACGATTTTTAATGATATAATAGAAAAGATTAAATTGAAAGAGGAAAATATGAAGGCAAAATTAAAATATAAGGCGAAAAAAATTAAGATTATTTTCTTTGATATCGACGATACCTTGCGGGTCAAGGAAACGGGCTTCATCCCAGAGTCGATCAAAGATGTATTTAAGCAGCTGAGAGAAAAGGGAATTCTGACAGGAATTGCTTCTGGTCGTGGCATTTTTGGAGTTGTTCCAGAAATTCGTGCCTTGGATCCTGATTTTTTTGTTACCTTGAATGGGGCTTATGTTGAAAATAGAAAGGGCGAAGTTATTGCGAAAACGGTCATTCCGCAAGAGTGCGTGGAATCCTATATTTCTTGGACCAAGGAAGTGGGCATTGAGTACGGTTTGGTAGGCAGTCACGAAGCGGCTTTGTCTGTTCGCAATCCGATGATTTCGTCAGCGATTGATATCATTTATCCAGATCTGGCTGTCAATCCTGATTTTTACCAAGATCATGAAATCTATCAAATGTGGACTTTTGAGGATGTAGGTGACAATTTGCAGTTGCCAGAAGATTTGGCCAAGTCTCTCCGTATGGTACGTTGGCATGAGCATTCATCGGATGTCGTACCGAAAGAAGGTTCAAAGGCAGCTGGCGTTGCCAAGGTCGTGGAGCACCTCGGTTTCAAACCAGAAAATGTTTTAGTTTTTGGCGACGGACTCAATGATTTAGAGTTGTTTGACTATGCAGGACTCAGCATTGCTATGGGAGTTTCCGATGAAGAGCTACAGAAAAAAGCTGATTTCGTCACAAAAAGGGTCGAAGAAGACGGCATTTTTGATGCTTTGGAGCAATTGGGCATGGTGGAGAAAGAATTGACCTTCCCACAGCTTCATCTTGACGAGCTTGCAGGACCAGTGGCAAAGATCAAGACAAACCATGGTGAGTTGAAGATTCAACTCTTTCCAGAGCAAGCGCCCAAAACAGTTGCAAACTTTATCGCCTTATCTAAGGATGGCTACTATGACGGAGTAATCTTCCATCGAGTTATCAAAGATTTTATGATTCAAGGTGGCGATCCGACAGGTACTGGCATGGGTGGAGAGTCCATCTACGGTGAACGCTTTGAAGACGAGTTTTCACCTGAACTTTATAATATCCGTGGCGCTCTGTCAATGGCGAATGCTGGTCCAAATACCAATGGCAGTCAGTTCTTTATTGTCCAAAATAGCAGTCTTCCTTATTCAACTAAGGAATTGACTCGGGGAGGATGGCCTGAGCCAATTGCTGAAATCTATGCTAGTAAGGGTGGGACCCCGCATTTGGACCGTCGACATACTGTGTTTGGCCAGTTAGTAGATGAGGCTTCTTATGAAGTTTTGGACAAAATCGCAGCAGTTGAGACAGCTTCAATGGATAAACCGCTTGAGGATGTTGTTATTGAGACGATTGAGGTTATAGACTAATGAAAATCGGAGATAAGTTAAAGGGTAAAATTACGGGAATTCAGCCCTACGGTGCCTTTGTTGAACTAGAAAGCGGTCTGATCGGGCTCATTCATATTTCTGAGATTCGGACGGGCTATATTGACAATATTCACGATATTTTAAAAATCGGGGATCAGGTTCTCGTCCAGGTGGTGGATTATGATGAGTTTTCTGGTAAGGCCAGCCTGTCAATGCGGACTTTAGAGGAAGAAAAGCATCGTTTACCGAGACGGCATCGCTTTTCAAATGATCGTTGTAAAATTGGATTTGCGCCCTTAGGTAAGCAATTGCCAATCTGGATAAAGGAAGCCAAGGCTTTTCTGAAAGAACAAAAAGAGTAAAAAATTCCTACCCAAACGGGTAGGAATTTTGTTAACTCTTTTCACGATTAAGCGTCAAATTCGTAGAGAGCGGTAGATAG
Source organism: Streptococcus sp. Marseille-P6264 (assembly GCF_902460355.1). GTDB lineage: Bacteria > Bacillota > Bacilli > Lactobacillales > Streptococcaceae > Streptococcus. The sequence continues at coordinate 14,032 of NZ_CABPTO010000005.1, read as the reverse complement.
GTAACGTTCACCATTATCAGGTGCTAGGGCAAGGACTTTCTTGCCAGCTCCTAGTTTTTTAGCGACTTCAATGGCTGCAAAAATAGCCGCAGCAGATGAAATTCCGACTAGGAAACCTTCCTGACCACCAATGTGGCGTCCTAACTCTAGCGCTTGATCAGAAGTCACGCGGACAATGCCATCGTAAGCTTCTGTATCCAAGGTCTCTGGAATGAATCCAGCTGAAAGTCCTTGGATTTTGTGAGGACCTGGTTTCTCACCAGAAAGGATAGCAGATTCGTCTGCTTCAACCGCATAGATTTGGACATTTGGATTCGCTTTTTTAAGAGCATGAGAGACACCAGAGATAGTCCCACCAGTTCCGACACCACCGACAAAAGCATCCAGTCCAGTTTCACCGAAAGCAGCGACAATTTCCGCTCCTGTTGTTCGTTCGTGAACTTCTGGATTGGCTGGGTTGTTAAATTGTAGCGGCAACCAGCCTTTGCGCTCTTGAGCAATTTCTTCTGCCTTGGCGATAGCGCCCTTCATTCCTTCGCTACCTGGAGTCAAAACTAGCTCTGCTCCATAGGCTTGAATAATCTTGCGGCGCTCCACACTCATGGTTTCTGGCATCACAATGACAACCTTGTAGCCTTTGGCTGCTCCAACCCATGAAAGGCCAATACCAGTATTTCCGCTGGTTGCTTCAACGATGGTATCGCCGGGCTTGATAAGGCCATCGCGTTCAGCGGCTTCAATCATGCTGAGAGCAATCCGGTCTTTGACAGAAGAACCAGGGTTGAAGGCTTCTAACTTGACATAAACCTCAGCTGCTCCTTCAGGAACGATATTATTTAGTTTAACAATTGGCGTTCTTCCAACTAATTCTGTGATATTTTGATAAATGTTTGCCATTTTTTCTACCTCAATACTTTAATGAGACTAGTATAAGCTGAAAGTGGCACTTTGTAAAATATAAAAAAGCTATGACCACGATAAAAATTCTTTATCACTAGGCCTAGCTGTTAAGATTATTCAACTGTTAAAGGAATTTCAACCTCGCGCAAACCTTGATCATCAATTTGGATTTTGCCATTGAAAAACTCGATTAATTTCTGCTCTAGCGGTTCTTTTTCCTGCTTGTCGATATAAATGGTTGTGGCAACTAGATCTGTGAATTCTGTGTCGAATTCGATCAGATCCTCAGCTTTTAAAAAGTTATCGAAGTTTTGGTACTGGCTGTAAGACATTTTAAGGCGCAAGCCCGCCTGTTCCTTGATTTCGATCAGACCTATTTCTTTGATTGCCAAAGCGACGCTGCCTGCATAAGCCCGAATGAGTCCACCAGCTCCTAGTTTGATCCCGCCAAAATAGCGCGTGACCACAAAGCAGACATTGGTCAGTTGGTGATTCTCCATGACACCGAGCATAGGAACGCCCGCTGTACCGCTGGGCTCACCGTCATCACTGGTTCGTTTGATCTCACTTTTTTCTCCGACAATAAAAGCAGAGCAATTATGAGTGGCTTTATAATGCTCTTTTTTGATGGCTGCAATAAAATCTCTAGCTTCCTCTTCTGAGTAAACGCGCTTGGCATGGCAAATGAAACGGGATTTTTTAATTTCTTCTTGGGCTTGGCCGTCTTGTCTAATTGTTCTATATTCCATAGTTTTATTGTATACAAAAAAATAGATTTTTCCAAAAGTTTTACGAATAAAAAAGTATGTTAGAAAGAAATGATTGCCTAGGTAGAATATTTACAGAAGATCAGCTCAGTCCTGAACTGCGTATGCAGGCTCAGCTGATACCCAGTATGCGAGAGGAAAGGAGAAAGTTATTTTGCGGCCGCTGTGGCACTCAAGTGGACAAAGAGCATCATCAGCTGCCAGTTAATGCCTACTATTGTAGGGAGTGCTTGATTTTGGGGCGAGTTCGGAGTGACCAGCAGCTCTATTATTTTCCGCAGGAAGACTTTCCAGAAAATCAGGTACTCAAGTGGCGGGGACAATTGACAGCCTTTCAAGCGAAAGTTTCTCAGGGACTCTTAGACTCAGTTGCTAAAAAGCAGAATAGCCTAGTCCATGCAGTGACTGGGGCGGGCAAAACGGAGATGATTTATCAGGTGATTGCAGAAGTGATTGATCATGGAGGTGCCGTTTGTCTAGCCAGCCCTCGGATTGATGTCTGTTTGGAGCTTTATCGCCGGCTCAAGATGGATTTTGCTTGCCCCATTTCACTTTTGCATGGCGAATCTGAGCCCTATTTTCGCAGTCCCTTGGTCATTGCTACTACCCATCAGCTCCTCAAATTTTATCGAGCCTTTGATTTGCTGATCGTGGACGAGGTAGATGCTTTTCCTTATGTGGACAATCCTGTGCTCTACCATGCCGTGGAGCAGTCAGTCAAGGAGGAGGGAACGACGATTTTCTTAACTGCCACTTCGACGGATGAGCTGGATAAAAAAGTCCAAAAAGGAGAATTAAAACGACTTAGTCTTCCTCGGCGCTTCCATGGCAATCCTTTGATTGTGCCCCAAAAAGTTTGGCTGGCAGATTTTCAAAAGTATCTAGCGAAAAAGAAAGTGCCGCCTAAACTGAAAAAATATATCGAGAGACAGAGAAAAACAGGCTTTCCTTTGCTGATCTTTGCCTCGGAAATTAAAAGAGGTCAGGAATTTGCGCAAATTTTAGAGGAGAATTTTCCAGCGGAAAGAGTCGGTTTTGTAGCTTCAACAACTGAAAATCGTTTAGAAATCGTTGAAGAGTTTCGCAAGCGAGAAATTACCATTTTGGTCACAACTACCATCTTAGAGCGTGGTGTGACCTTTCCCTGTGTAGATGTCTTTGTTCTGGAAGCCAACCATCGTCTCTTTAGCCGTAGTGCCTTGGTGCAGATTTCTGGTCGGGTGGGACGTAGTATGGATAGACCGACGGGAGATTTATTCTTCTTTCACGACGGCACTACACGTTCAATCGAAAAAGCGATTCGTGAAATCAAACTGATGAACAAGGAGGCTGGCCTATGAGAAATTGCCTGTTATGCTGCCAGGCAGTAGAAGAAAATAGGACTTTTTCTTCCTTGATTTTATTACAAAAAGAGCAAAATACAATTTGTAACCATTGTCGAGCAGGATTTGAAGCGATTTCCTCTATCCATTGCCCGCGCTGCTGGAAGGATGGGGAAGAGGAAGTTTGCTCGGATTGTCAAACCTGGGAAGCGCAAGGCTATGTAGTTCAGCATCAGGCCTGTTTTCTTTATAATGACTTGATGAAGGATTTCTTTAGCAAATACAAATTTCAAGGGGATTATCTTCTGAGATTTGTGTTTGCGGAAGTTCTTAAAAAAAGTCTCAGAAACTTCAAACAATATACTCTGGTTCCTATTCCGGTCAGCTCTGAAAAATACCAAAGTCGAGGTTTTAATCAGGTAGAAGGCTTCCTGCAAGCTGCTGGTTTGCCTTATCAACATTTGCTTGAAAAGCAGGATGTGCTTGCCCAATCCAGTAAAAATCGCGAGGAACGTTTAAAAAGCCAGCAATGTTTTACATTGGCAAAAGATGTCTTACTGCCAGAAAAAATTCTACTGATAGACGATGTGTATACGACTGGAAAAACCTTACAATTGGCTCGAGAATTATTGCTGGAAGCAGGTGTGAAAGAAGTTTTGACATTTTCACTCGCAAGATAAGAAAATATTTGCAAAAAAGAAATGAAAGCGTTATAATGATATTGTAAATAAAACATTTATGTTTAGAAAGAAGGTACTTATATGCTTAAATATAGTATCCGTGGTGAAAACCTAGAAGTAACTGATGCTCTCCGTGACTACGTAGTTTCTAAACTTGAGAAGATTGAGAAGTATTTCCAAGCAGAGCAAGAACTTGATGCACGGGTAAATCTGAAAGTGTACCGGGAAAAGACGGCGAAAGTCGAAGTAACGATTCCCCTTGGTTCTATTACCCTTCGGGCAGAAGATGTTTCGCAAGATATGTACGGATCTATCGACCTAGTTATCGATAAAATTGAACGTCAGATTCGTAAGAATAAGACAAAGATTGAAAAGAAAAATCGGAACAAGGTTGCAACTAGCCAGTTGTTCACTGATGCTCTAGTAGAAGAAGCTGATGCAGCATCTTCTAAAGTAGTACGTTCTAAGCAAATTGACTTGAAACCAATGGATCTAGATGAAGCTATTTTGCAAATGGATTTGTTGGGACATGACTTCTTCATCTACACAGATGTTGAAGATAATACAACGAATGTTATCTATCGTCGTGAAGATGGAGATATCGGCTTGTTAGAAGTAAAATAATGTAAAAGAGCTGTCCAATTTGGATGGCTTTTTGTTGTAGGGAAAGCTCTCGCTCATTCTACTTCAAAGAATGTTTACAAATAAAGAAATTCTATTTCGTTTTTATAGCTGTCCTATGGTATAATAAAGGGATAAATGTTAGGTGGTAGGTATGGCTAAATTAATTCCTGGTAAAATTCGAACGGAAGGAATTGCCCTCTGTGACAGCAAAAAAGTTGAAATTCTTGAAGTTAGGGATTCCTTTTTATACACGCGCGTGGATCAGTACAATCTACGTTATAGTCTAGATGATGAGGCGGTTTTCTGTTCCTGTGATTTTTTTCAAAAGAAGAAGTACTGTGCCCATCTGGCTGCTTTGGAATATTTTTTGAAAAATGATCCGGCGGGTAAAGACCTGCTAGCAAAAATGACAGAAAAGGAGTCTTCCAGTCAGGAAGCCCAGAAGTTGGTTTCTTTTGGTAGCCTTTTTTTGGATAAGATTTTGCTAGATAAATCCAGTCAACAAATCCGCTATGAGCTATTGGCGACCGGCCAAGAAGATACTTACACAGGACAATTCTTATGGAGTCTGCGGGTCCGTCGACTGCCAGATGAGCGTTCTTATGTGGTGCGTGATATTTTGTCCTTTTTGAGAACCTTGGGCAAGGGTGGGCATTATCAAATCGGTAAGAACTACTATGAGCCTATTCGAATGGAGAATTTTGATGAAGCTAGTCAAGACCTACTAGAATTTTTACGAGGATTGGTGACGGATTATAAGGGGCAGGACTCTTCGTTGGTCTTTCCCAATGCTGGGCGGCACCTCTATTTTCCAGCTAGTCTTTTTGAGGAAGGCGTGACTCGCTTGATGAATCTCGCTTCCTTTCGTTTGGAATATAGCTTTTATGATTATGCTGAGGTCTTTTTCCAAGACTTGCATGAAGAGGCGGAGATTTATCAGTTTGAAGTGCAAGAGCAGGAAAACCATTTTGAGTTGCTGATATCTGAAAAGAATTATAAGATGCTCTATGGGGGGCAATTTATCTTTCATAATCAGACCTTCTATCAATTGACAGCTTGGCAGACCAAATTAATTAAGGCTTTACAAGAATTGCCGATAGAGCAGGAGCGCGTTAAGCGCCTGCAATTTGATGTATCTGAGCAGTCCAAACTAGCAGTGAATCTGCTTGAATTCAAAAAAATTGGCCGTGTGACAGCGCCTGAGCGCCTGCTCATTCATGACTTTACCGTGGATTTCAATTTTAATTTGGGAGCGGACAAGCAAGTATTGCTGGATATTGTCTTTGATTATGGCAGTCAGACCGTAACCAGCCGAGAAGAGCTGAGAAACCTACCTTTTGCCAGCAATTTTGAGCGAGAACAGCAAGTTTTTAAAGCAATGCTGGAAGCAGGTTTTGCAGATGAGTTTACTAGCCAGCGTGCGCCGTTACGGCCTGAAGAAATTTACCGTTTCTTCTCTGTCTTGATTCCACGCTTTGGAGCATTGGGCAATGTCTACTTATCAGATGAGCTGCAGAGTCTATCACAAACAGCACCTCCGAAAGTTTCCATCAGTATGAATGGTGGGCTCTTGGATATCGGCTTTGACTTTACTGGTATCGATCAGTCTGAGGTAGATGATGTCCTAGATTCGCTGATGAGCCAAAGGGATTACTTTATCAGCAAGACGGGTCAGGTTGTGATTTTTGATGAGAATAGTAAGCGAATCAGCCAGACTTTGCAACAATTGCGAAGCAAACATTCTAAAAATGGGATCATCCAAACGCATAGCTTGGCTGCTTATCAACTCTCTGAATTGTTCAAAGATCAGGAAAGAGTTAACTTGTCGCAGGATTTTCGCCAGCTGGCTTATGATTTAACCCACCCTGAGGATTTTCCTCTTCCTAAGCTGAATGTTCAGGCAGAGCTTCGAGATTATCAAGAAACGGGTGTAAAATGGCTATCCATGCTGAATAAATATGGATTTGGCGGTATTCTAGCCGATGACATGGGCTTGGGAAAGACTCTTCAGACCATTTCTTTCTTGACTGCTCATTTGACCAAGTCTAAGAAAGTTTTGATTTTGGCGCCATCCAGCCTGATTTACAACTGGAGTGATGAGTTTGCCAAATTTGCTCCAGACTTGGATGTAGCCGTTGTGTATGGACTGAAAAATGTCCGAGATGCTGTGATTGCAGAAGATCATCAGATTACCATTACCAGTTATGCTTCTTTCAGACAAGATGTTAAGGAGTATCAGGGGCTTCATTTTGATTATTTGATATTGGACGAAGCACAGGTCATGAAAAATGACCAGAGCAAGATTGCTCAATATCTGAGGGCTTTTGAGGTGGAGCGGACTTATGCCTTGTCTGGGACGCCGATTGAAAATCATCTAGGTGAACTTTGGTCTATTTTCCAGATCGTCCTTCCGGGCTTATTACCGAGCAAGAAAGCTTTTTTGAAGATGTCGGCAGAAACAGTTGCACGTTATATCAAACCCTTTGTTATGAGGCGCAAAAAAGAAGAAGTCTTGCAGGAACTTCCTGATTTGATTGAGGTTTCTTACCGAAATGAACTCGCAGACAGCCAGAAAACGATTTATCTAGCCCTGCTCAAGCAAATGCAGGAGCGAATCCTTCATGCAACGGAGGAAGAAATCAATCGTAGCAAAATTGAAATCTTGTCTGGTCTTATGCGACTCCGTCAAATTTGTGACACTCCCAAGTTATTCATGGAGGATTACAATGGAGAAAGTGGCAAGCTGGAAAGTTTGCGGGAGCTGTTAGAGCAGATCCAAGACGGTGATCATCGTGTTCTGATATTTTCGCAATTCCGTGGCATGCTGGATATTATTGAGCAAGAACTGAGTCAGATGGGAATGGAGTCCTTCAAAATCACAGGCTCAACTCCAGCAAAAGAACGCCAGGAGATGACCAAAGCCTTTAATCAAGGAGAAAGATCAGCCTTCCTGATTTCTCTTAAAGCTGGCGGTGTCGGTCTCAATCTAACTGGTGCAAATACTGTTATTTTAGTGGATCTTTGGTGGAATCCTGCAGTAGAAGCCCAAGCTATTGGTCGGGCTCATCGTATCGGGCAGGAACGGAATGTAAAAGTTTATCGTATGATTACACGGGGGACTATAGAAGAAAAAATTCAGGAATTACAGGAGACTAAACGAAATCTGGTTTCAACGATTCTGGACGGGGCAGAGTCTCGCTCCAGTCTTTCGATGGAAGAAATTCGAGAAATTCTCGGAATTTCACCAGAATCGCTTGAAAAAAAGTTTGAATAGTTTATAATAATGAAGAGTTGAAAGGATATGCTATGACAAATACCAAATTTCCTATAATCGCTGATGACGAAATCATGTTGACAGAAATGCCGCACATGAATTTGTACGATGAGTTGGATCTGATTAGCAACATTAAAGGTGACTACCAAGACCGTAATTATTTAGAATGGATGCCGATTGCTAAGCCAGAAAATCCTGCTCATGCTGCTTCTAGTCAAAATGTAAATAAAGCTAGAAAGAAGCAAGCTCCAGTTACGGACTTTAAAAAGCCGATTGATAAGAAAGATCCAGCTATTCGCTATGCTGAGCAAGCACGAGAGGAAGCTCGGGCTGATCTGAGGAAAAAACGTTCGGCTGCTTATTTGACGAGCAAGCTCCCGAATAAGGTTCGTAGTCGGAAAGTGGCACCTTCTTTTGAGGGAAATCCAGTTAAACCAACGGCCCCTTTCCAAAAGGAAAATTCAGGTGAGCTAACGAAGTTTAGTAACAAGCTCAAGCAAGATAGCTACATACTAGCGGATATTCAGCCTCAAGCTATTGTAGAAGCGCCAGCTAATCAAGAAAAAAAGAAAAAGAATAACTACGATTTTCTCAAAACCAGCCAAGTCTATAACAAAGGCAATAAGCGAGAAAAACACAATAAGCATAAAAAAGCACAGGAATTGGACATCACCAAGTTGAGTTCAGATGCCCAAGGGCAATAAGGCTTCAGTTGTTTAAGATTTAAGGAGTAATCATGACGAAAACCTATCATTTTATCGGAATTAAGGGCTCAGGTATGAGCGCTTTGGCTTTGATGTTGCATCAGATGGGCCATAAGGTTCAGGGAAGCGATGTTGATAAATATTATTTCACTCAGCGTGGTCTAGAGCAGGCTGGTATTCCCATTTTGCCTTTCGATGAGAAAAATCTCCAGTCAGATTTTGAAATTATTGCCGGTAATGCCTTCCGACCAGATAACAATGTGGAAATTGCCTATGCAGATGCCAATGGTATCAGTTACAAACGCTACCATGAATTTTTGGGTAGCTTTATGCGTGACTTTGTTAGCTTAGGAGTGGCTGGTGCCCACGGGAAAACTTCTACAACGGGTATTCTTTCTCATGTTCTGTCTAATATCACAGATACTAGCTATCTAATTGGGGATGGTACAGGCCGCGGTTCTGCTAATGCCAAGTATTTTGTCTTTGAATCAGACGAGTACGAGCGTCATTTTATGCCTTATCATCCGGAATATTCGATTATCACCAATATTGACTTTGACCATCCAGATTATTTCACAAGCTTGGAAGATGTCTTTAATGCTTTCAATGATTATGCTAAGCAGATTACTAAAGGGCTCTTCGTTTATGGAGAAGACGAGCAACTACGCCGCATTACTTCAAATGCACCGATTTATTACTATGGCTTCAAGGAAGAAGGCAATGACTTTGTCGCTCACGATCTCTTGCGCTCTACAAGTGGTTCAGGCTTTAAAGTTTCCTTCCGCGGGCAAGAGCTGGGTGAGTTCCAGATTCCAAGCTTTGGCCGTCACAACATTATGAATGCGACAGCGGTCATCGGTCTCCTCTACATTGCAGGCATTGATTTGAATCTAGTAAGGGAACATCTCAAGACCTTTGGTGGAGTTAAGCGCCGCTTTACTGAAAAGATTGTTAACGACACAGTTATCATTGATGACTTTGCCCATCATCCAACGGAAATTATCGCGACTTTGGATGCAGCTCGTCAGAAGTATCCAAGCAAGGAAATTGTGGCCATCTTCCAGCCACACACCTTCACTCGGACTATTGCTCTCTTGGACGAATTTGCGGGAGCCCTCAATCAGGCTGACTCAGTCTATTTGGCTCAGATTTACGGATCTGCGCGTGAGGTGGACAAAGGCGATGTTAAGGTCGAAGATTTGGCTGAAAAGATTGTGAAACGGGCCAAGGTTATTGATGTGGACAATGTTTCTCCGCTTCTTGACCACGATAATGCCGTTTATGTCTTTATGGGAGCTGGGGACATCCAGACCTATGAATATTCCTTTGAACGTCTCTTGTCCAATCTGACCAGCAACGTTCAGTAGGAGGCGACTGGATGGAAGCGCCAATTCGAATTAGACAGGCTGAATTGAGCGACTGGGAAGAAATTCTTGCAATCGAGCAGCTGAATTCTCCAGCAGCAGAAGCAGTCGGTGCAGAAGTTATCAAAGAGCGGATTGAACGCATCTCGGATACTTTTTTGCTGGCAGAGCTGCATGGTCAGCTGGTGGGCTATATTGTTGGGCCGGCTGTTCCAGCTCGATATCTGAAGGATGACCTTTTCAGCAAAGTGAGTGCCAATCCTCCAGAAGGTGGCTTCATTGTCGTCCAAAGTCTGTCCGTCCATTCTGATTTTCAGAGGCAGGGGGTCGGAACTTTGTTGCTTGCAGCTCTCAAGGAGACAGCTGTTCAGGAACATCGGCAGGGCATTAGCCTTACCTGTCATGATGAGCTGATACCTTATTTTGAGATGAATGGTTTCGTCCATGAAGGGATTTCTGACTCAACTCACGGTGGGACTATCTGGTCAAATATGGTATGGCAAAATCCTAATTTTAAGGAGAAGTGATGATTATTCGTCAAGCTCAAATGGCTGACTTAGATGCCATTTATGCGATCGAATTGGAAAATTTCAGTCCAGAAGAGGCTATTAGTCGTGAAATATTGGCAAAACACATTGAAACGATTCCTTCAACTTTTTTGGTCGCAGAAAAAAATGGCAAGATTTTGGGCTATTTAGAAGGTCCTGTCCGACCAGAACGTTATTTAAAAGATATTTCCTTTACGGAGGACATTGAAGATTATAGCTATCTGGCTGGCGGATTTATCTCTGTGACTAGTCTATCTATTTCTAAAGAAGCACAGGGCTTGGGTGTAGGAAAAGCCTTGTTGAAAGTTATGAAGGAAATTGTGATTGCTGATGAACGCCACGGCATCAATCTCACTTGCCATGATTATTTGATAGCCTATTATGAGAAGCATGGCTTCGTCAATGAAGGACCTTCGTCCTCAACTTATGCAGATGAAGTATGGTTTGATATGGTTTGGGAAAATCCCCAGATATAATTTTCATGAATAATATAGTTTTGAAAGTCGGATATGATTGCATTTATCTGACTTTTAAGATATAATGTTAGGGATTATGAAGAAGGAGATCAAGTTTTTGACTGAAAATTCACAGGATAACGAAAAAACGCTGAGTTTTAAAGAGAAGATTTTGAATGAGTTGGCAGCAGCCAATGGTACCCAAAATCACTCAGTTCAGGAAGAAGCGCAGCCTCTTTTAGGTAAAGAAATGGAATTGGCGGAGAGCTTGGAATCTCTCGTTTCTGCTGTTGAAAAATCTCATGAGGTTCTAGAGAAGGATACTTCAGTAGAGGAAGAACCTAGTAAGATCAAAGTAGAAGAGCCAATGGGACAAAGCGATCCTACCGTTCATACTCAGGCAGATGTGCTAGAAAATATAGTCCGTAATTCTACGATTTCGGAAGTTCCATCAAATGTTGATGGGCCAGGGCAAGCTGATGTTGCTAAGAAGGAAAGTATAGAATCTGGAGAGGTTCAAACTTCTGTGCCTCATTCGGAAGCTTATCAAGAAAAGGTAGCGCCTGTTGCAGATGAGATAAAAGAAACAGTGTTACCTGATTCAAACACTACAGATGAAAGAGAAGCTAAAAAAGACTTTTCTACTGCAGAACCAACGCTAAGTCGTAGAGACGTTGCTCATGGAAAGAAACGTTCACGTGCAGATCGTACCAATAGTAGTAAAAAGAAAAAACGTAAAAACGGCCTAGCCAATCGAATCGTGATGACAGTCTTGGTGCTTTTCCTATTGGGCCTTGGTATTACTGGTTTTGTAGGATACAATTATGTCTCTTCAGCGCTGAAACCGGTAGATGCCAAATCAACAGAGTATGTGACAGTGGAAATTCCTGCCGGTTCTAGCACCAAACAAATCGGAGAGATTTTAGAAAAGAAAGGCCTGATTAAGAACGCTCAAGTCTTTAATCTTTATTCAAAAATCAGAAGTTATGGTAATTTCCAATCTGGTTACTATAATCTTCAAAAGAGTATGGACTTAGACACGATTGCTAAGCAATTACAAGAAGGTGGGACAGATACACCACAGCCTCCAGTTCTTGGCAAGATAACAATTCCTGAAGGATACACCTTAGAGCAAATTGCCGAAGCAACTACTGTCAATGCTGCAAAAACTGCGAACAAGAATACTAAAACACCATTTAGCAAGGAAGATTTTCTAAATAAAGCTCAAGATGAAGATTTTATTGCAAAAATGGCAGCTAAATATCCGCAGCTTCTAGCAACTTTGCCGAGCAAGGATAGTGGTGTTAAATATCGTCTTGAAGGTTATCTTTTCCCAGCTACTTATGATTATGGAAAAGAAACCACGGTTGAAGAACTGATTGACCAAATGTTGGCTGCTATGAATACCAATCTATCGCAGTATTACCCAACAATTGAGTCTAAGAATCTGACGGTTAATGATGTTTTAACACTCGCCTCTTTAGTTGAAAAAGAGGGATCAACTGATCAGGATCGCAAAGATATTGCGAGCGTCTTTTATAATCGTTTGAACCAAGCTATGCCACTTCAGAGCAATATTGCGCTTCTTTATGCTCAAGGAAAACTTGGTCAAAAGACAACTCTTAAAGAAGATGCTGAAATTGATACAAATCTTGACTCGCCTTATAATGTGTACAAGAAGCAAGGTTTGATGCCCGGTCCAGTAGATAGTCCAAGCCTGTCTGCTATCGAAGCTACTATTAATCCAAGTAAGACAGAGTACTTGTATTTTGTAGCAAACGTGGAGACAGGGGCTGTATATTTTGCAAATACCTACGAAGAACACGCTAAGAATGTGGAAGAACACGTTAATAGCAAATTAAACCAATCAGGTGAAAGTTCTAACTAAATTATGTGGTTTTCCACATAATTTTGTTTTATCAAAAAATAGAAAGAAGAGAGAAAATAAAGTAATGGCTGAAAAAACTTATCCTATGACCCTTGTAGAAAAGGAAAAATTAGAACAAGAATTAGAAGAATTGAAATTGGTTCGACGTCCAGAAGTAGTAGAACGTATTAAAATTGCTCGTTCTTACGGAGATTTATCAGAAAATAGTGAATATGAAGCAGCAAAGGATGAGCAGGCTTTCGTTGAAGGACAAATTTCAAGTCTGGAGACTAAAATTCGCTATGCTGTGATTGTTGATAGCGATTCAGTTGCTAAAGATGAAGTTGCCATCGGTAAAACTGTTACTATTCAAGAAGTCGGTGAAACTGAAGAAGAAGTATACATTATCGTTGGTTCAGCTGGCGCGGATGCCTTTGCTGGAAAAGTTTCAAATGAAAGCCCAATTGGTCAAGCATTGATTGGTAAGAAGACCGGTGATATTGCAACAGTAGAAACACCAGTTGGCAGTTATGACGTCAAAATCCTAAAAGTTGAAAAAACAGTCTAAGAAAGGTCGAGCACGCTCGGCTTTTTCTTTATCAATTTATGCTATAATATAGAACAAGCAAAGGAGATTGTATACTGATGGTTTTATCAAAAAAACGAGCACGCCATGTCATCGAGGAGATCATTGCCCTATTTCCTGATGCCAAACCGAGTTTAGATTTTAGAAATCACTTTGAGCTACTCGTGGCAGTCATGTTATCCGCTCAAACGACAGATGCTGCAGTTAATAAAGCTACACCGAATTTATTTTTAGCTTATCCTACTCCAGAAGCTATGGCAGCAGCATCCGAGGCAGATATTGCCAAGCACATTTCGCGTTTAGGACTTTATCGAAATAAGGCCAAATTTCTGAAAAAATGTGCCCAGCAACTCTTGGACGATTTCAATGGTCAAGTGCCTCAGACTCGGGAAGAATTAGAAAGTTTAGCTGGGGTGGGGCGTAAGACAGCTAACGTGGTCATGAGTGTAGGGTTTGGTATTCCAGCTTTTGCCGTTGATACGCATGTTGAACGCATTTGTAAACACCACGATATTGTCAAAAAGTCAGCAACTCCTTTAGAAGTTGAAAAACGTGTTATGGATGTTCTTCCACCTGAACGCTGGCTAGCTGCCCATCAGGCTATGATCTACTTTGGTCGGGCTATTTGCCACCCCAAAGATCCAGAGTGCGAACACTATCCTCAACTTTACAATTTTGATCATGTTTAAGATAGAGTCTTAAGATACAAATTTTTACTAGGCGACGAACGTTTTAAGGGACGTAAAAGACTGTTGCGCGACTTGGAGGCATACTTATCAGATTTTTCTGAGATAATTATCTAAGAACAGAGTAAAAGGGAGAGTTAATCTTTCCCTTTTAGTTGTTGATTTATCAATGATTTTGTAGGTGGTGGGAAATAAAATTGTAAGAAAGATAAAAAAGTTTAAAAAAAGTGTTGACAAGGGGATGGATAGGTGATA
>NZ_CABPTO010000004.1 GCF_902460355.1 Streptococcus sp. Marseille-P6264 | reverse complement strand
AAGGGAGAGTTAATCTTTCCCTTTTAGTTGTTGATTTATCAATGATTTTGTAGGTGGTGGGAAATAAAATTGTAAGAAAGATAAAAAAGTTTAAAAAAAGTGTTGACAAGGGGATGGATAGGTGATATACTAATATAGTTGTCGCTTGAGAGAGCGATAAAGACCTTTGAAAACTGAACAAGACGAACCAATGTGCAGGGCACTACAACATAAGTTGTAGTACTGAACAAAGAAAAAAACAATAAATCTGTCAGTGACAGAAATGAGTGAGAACTCAAACTTTTAATGAGAGTTTGATCCTGGCTCAGGACGAACGCTGGCGGCGTGCCTAATACATGCAAGTAGAACGCTGAAGGGAGAGCTTGCTCTTCTGGATGAGTTGCGAACGGGTGAGTAACGCGTAGGTAACCTGCCTGGTAGCGGGGGATAACTATTGGAAACGATAGCTAATACCGCATAACATTGACTATTGCATGATAGTCAATTGAAAGGTGCAAATGCACCACTACCAGATGGACCTGCGTTGTATTAGCTAGTTGGTGGGGTAACGGCTCACCAAGGCGACGATACATAGCCGACCTGAGAGGGTGATCGGCCACACTGGGACTGAGACACGGCCCAGACTCCTACGGGAGGCAGCAGTAGGGAATCTTCGGCAATGGACGGAAGTCTGACCGAGCAACGCCGCGTGAGTGAAGAAGGTTTTCGGATCGTAAAGCTCTGTTGTAAGAGAAGAACGAGTGTGAGAGTGGAAAGTTCACACTGTGACGGTATCTTACCAGAAAGGGACGGCTAACTACGTGCCAGCAGCCGCGGTAATACGTAGGTCCCGAGCGTTGTCCGGATTTATTGGGCGTAAAGCGAGCGCAGGCGGTTAGATAAGTCTGAAGTTAAAGGCTGTGGCTTAACCATAGTACGCTTTGGAAACTGTTTAACTTGAGTGCAGAAGGGGAGAGTGGAATTCCATGTGTAGCGGTGAAATGCGTAGATATATGGAGGAACACCGGTGGCGAAAGCGGCTCTCTGGTCTGTAACTGACGCTGAGGCTCGAAAGCGTGGGGAGCAAACAGGATTAGATACCCTGGTAGTCCACGCCGTAAACGATGAGTGCTAGGTGTTGGGTCCTTTCCGGGACTCAGTGCCGCAGCTAACGCATTAAGCACTCCGCCTGGGGAGTACGACCGCAAGGTTGAAACTCAAAGGAATTGACGGGGGCCCGCACAAGCGGTGGAGCATGTGGTTTAATTCGAAGCAACGCGAAGAACCTTACCAGGTCTTGACATCCCGGTGCCCGTCCTAGAGATAGGATTTTGCTTCGGCACACCGGTGACAGGTGGTGCATGGTTGTCGTCAGCTCGTGTCGTGAGATGTTGGGTTAAGTCCCGCAACGAGCGCAACCCTTATTGTTAGTTGCCATCATTTAGTTGGGCACTCTAGCGAGACTGCCGGTAATAAACCGGAGGAAGGTGGGGATGACGTCAAATCATCATGCCCCTTATGACCTGGGCTACACACGTGCTACAATGGCTGGTACAACGAGTCGCAAGTCGGTGACGGCAAGCTAATCTCTTAAAGCCAGTCTCAGTTCGGATTGTAGGCTGCAACTCGCCTACATGAAGTCGGAATCGCTAGTAATCGCGGATCAGCACGCCGCGGTGAATACGTTCCCGGGCCTTGTACACACCGCCCGTCACACCACGAGAGTTTGTAACACCCGAAGTCGGTGAGGTAACCTTTTAGGAGCCAGCCGCCTAAGGTGGGATAGATGATTGGGGTGAAGTCGTAACAAGGTAGCCGTATCGGAAGGTGCGGCTGGATCACCTCCTTTCTAAGGAAAAACGGAAGCCATTGGTCGTCATGTTTAGTTTTGAGAGGTCTTGTGGGGCCTTAGCTCAGCTGGGAGAGCGCCTGCTTTGCACGCAGGAGGTCAGCGGTTCGATCCCGCTAGGCTCCATTAGGATAGTGATAACTATTCTAAACTTGTCCATTGAAAATTGAATAACTATATCAAATAGTAACAAGAAAATAAACCGAAACGCTGTGAATATTAATGAGTTTAAGACTGAGAGGTCAAAAATAAGGTTAAGTTAGTAAGGGCGCACGGTGGATGCCTTGGCACTAGGAGCCGATGAAGGACGTGACAAACGACGAAATGCCTCGGGGAGCTGTAAGTAAGCGCAGATCCGGGGATGTCCGAATGGGGGAACCCAACAGGTACTACCTGTTACCCATCTCTGTTAAGGAGATGAGGAGGAAGACGCAGTGAACTGAAACATCTAAGTAGCTGCAGGAAGAGAAAGCAAAAGCGATTGCCTTAGTAGCGGCGAGCGAAACGGCAGAAGGGCAAACCGAAGAGTTTACTCTTCGGGGTTGTAGGACTGCAATGTGGACTCAGATTTTATAGAAGAATGACATGGGAAGGTCAGCCAAAGAGAGTAATAGCCTCGTATTTTAAATAGAATCTGTACCTAGCAGAATCCTGAGTACGGCGGGACACGAGAAATCCCGTCGGAATCTGGGAGGACCATCTCCCAACCCTAAATACTCCCTAGTGACCGATAGTGAACCAGTACCGTGAGGGAAAGGTGAAAAGTACCCCGGAAGGGGAGTGAAATAGAACCTGAAACCGTGTGCCTACAACAAGTTCGAGCCCGTTAATGGGTGAGAGCGTGCCTTTTGTAGAATGAACCGGCGAGTTACGTTATGATGCGAGGTTAAGTTGAAGAGACGGAGCCGTAGGGAAACCGAGTCTGAATAGGGCGTCTTAGTATCATGATGTAGACCCGAAACCATGTGACCTACCCATGAGCAGGTTGAAGGTGCGGTAAAACGCACTGGAGGACCGAACCAGGGCACGTTGAAAAGTGCTTGGATGACTTGTGGGTAGCGGAGAAATTCCAAACGAACTTGGAGATAGCTGGTTCTCTCCGAAATAGCTTTAGGGCTAGCGTCGACATAAAGATTCTTGGAGGTAGAGCACTGTTTGGGTGAGGGGTCCATCCCGGATTACCAATCTCAGATAAACTCCGAATGCCAATGAATTATGGTCGGCAGTCAGACTGCGAGTGCTAAGATCCGTAGTCGAAAGGGAAACAGCCCAGACCACCAGCTAAGGTCCCAAAATAATTGTTAAGTGGAAAAGGATGTGGGGTTGCACAGACAACTAGGATGTTAGCTTAGAAGCAGCTATTCATTCAAAGAGTGCGTAATAGCTCACTAGTCGAGTGACCCTGCGCCGAAAATGTACCGGGGCTAAAACAATTTACCGAAGCTGTGGATACCTTTATAGGTATGGTAGGAGAGCGTTCTATGTGTGGAGAAGGTGTACCGTGAGGAGCGCTGGAACGCATAGAAGTGAGAATGCCGGTATGAGTAGCGAAAGATGGGTGAGAATCCCATCCACCGTAAGACTAAGGTTTCCAGGGGAAGGCTCGTCCGCCCTGGGTTAGTCGGGACCTAAGGAGAGACCGAAAGGTGTATCCGATGGACAACAGGTTGATATTCCTGTACTAGAGTATGAAGTGATGGAGGGACGCAGTAGGCTAACTCGTGCGTACGAATGGATGTACGTCTAAGCAGTGAGGCGTGGTATGAGTCAAATGCTTATACCTCTAACGTTGAGCTGTGATGGGGAGCGAAGTTTAGTAGCGAGTGAGTGATGTCACACTGCCAAGAAAAGCTTCTAGCGTTGTATCATACTCTACCCGTACCGCAAACCGACACAGGTAGTCGAGGCGAGTAGCCTCAGGTGAGCGAGAGAACTCTCGTTAAGGAACTCGGCAAAATGACCCCGTAACTTCGGGAGAAGGGGTGCTGACTGATGTCAGCCGCAGTGAATAGGCCCAAGCAACTGTTTATCAAAAACACAGCTCTCTGCTAAATCGTAAGATGATGTATAGGGGGTGACGCCTGCCCGGTGCTGGAAGGTTAAGAGGAGTGCTTAGCGGTAACGCGAAGGTATGAATTGAAGCCCCAGTAAACGGCGGCCGTAACTATAACGGTCCTAAGGTAGCGAAATTCCTTGTCGGGTAAGTTCCGACCCGCACGAAAGGCGTAATGATTTGGGCACTGTCTCAACGAGAGACTCGGTGAAATTTTAGTACCTGTGAAGATGCAGGTTACCCGCGACAGGACGGAAAGACCCCATGGAGCTTTACTGCAGTTTGATATTGAGTGTCTGTGCCACATGTACAGGATAGGTAGGAGCCTAAGAGATCGGGACGCCAGTTTCGATGGAGGCGTTGTTGGGATACTACCCTTGTGTTATGGCCACTCTAACCCGGATAGGTGATCCCTATCGGAGACAGTGTCTGACGGGCAGTTTGACTGGGGCGGTCGCCTCCTAAAAGGTAACGGAGGCGCCCAAAGGTTCCCTCAGACTGGTTGGAAATCAGTCGCAGAGTGTAAAGGTATAAGGGAGCTTGACTGCGAGAGCTACAACTCGAGCAGGGACGAAAGTCGGGCTTAGTGATCCGGTGGTTCCGCATGGAAGGGCCATCGCTCAACGGATAAAAGCTACCCTGGGGATAACAGGCTTATCTCCCCCAAGAGTTCACATCGACGGGGAGGTTTGGCACCTCGATGTCGGCTCGTCGCATCCTGGGGCTGTAGTCGGTCCCAAGGGTTGGGCTGTTCGCCCATTAAAGCGGCACGCGAGCTGGGTTCAGAACGTCGTGAGACAGTTCGGTCCCTATCCGTCGCGGGCGTAGGAAATTTGAGAGGATCTGCTCCTAGTACGAGAGGACCAGAGTGGACTTACCGCTGGTGTACCAGTTGTCTCGCCAGAGGCATCGCTGGGTAGCTATGTAGGGAAGGGATAAACGCTGAAAGCATCTAAGTGTGAAACCCACCTCAAGATGAGATTTCCCATAACGCAAGTTAGTAAGAGCCCTGAGAGAAGATCAGGTAGATAGGTTAGGAGTGGAAGTGTGGCGACACATGTAGCGGACTAATACTAATAGCTCGAGGACTTATCCAATTTTCATTGAGCGCAGCGTTCGATAAGACTTGTTAGGATTGAGTAGTTATTCAATTTTGAGTTGACAAGGCAATGTAAGATTGCAAGTTAATTCAGAAAGTTAAGTGACGATAGCCTAGGAGATACACCTGTACCCATGCCGAACACAGAAGTTAAGCCCTAGAACGCCGGAAGTAGTTGGGGGTTGCCCCCTGTGAGATATGGTAGTCGCTTAGCTATTATCCGCCATAGCTCAGTTGGTAGTAGCGCATGACTGTTAATCATGATGTCGTAGGTTCGAGTCCTACTGGCGGAGTAAATGAGCATATGAGAAAAGAGCAGTTGGCTCTTTTTTCTTTCTCTCTATCGATGCTTTTGCATTGTTTTAGAATCAGAGTGTTACTATAGTTGGAGCTTGACTCTTTTCTTTTTTGTGGTATAATTAACCGGTAAAGTTTCAACCAGTTAAGAAAGGAAGCGAAGAATGGGGGATTTGGCGGAAAAAATTAATCATTTTTTGAATGAGGTTATATTGACAGCTGAGAATCAACATGAAATCTTGGTCGGCTCTTGTACGAGCGATGTGCGGCTAACGAATACGCAGGAGCACATTTTGATGCTTTTGTCTCAGGAATCTTTGACAAATTCTGATTTGGCGAAACGGCTGAATGTTAGCCAAGCTGCTGTAACTAAAGCTGTTAAGGCTTTGGTGGAGCAAAAGATGTTGCAAACTTTCAAGGATAAGAAAGATGCTCGTGTGACTTTTTATCGTTTGACTGACTTGGCGCGACCGATTGCGGAAGAGCATCAGCACCATCATGTGAACACCTTAGACACCTACCAGAGATTGGCGGAGCAATTTTCTTCTGATGAGCAAGAAGTGATTGTGAGATTTTTGGATGGTTTGATTGGAGAAATTGGGAAATGAGATATATCACAGTGGAAAATCTGTCTTTTTACTATGACAAGGAACCTGTGTTGGAGCATATTCATTACTTTTTGGATAGTGGCGAGTTCGTAACCTTGACAGGGGAGAATGGGGCTGCTAAGACGACACTTGTCAAGGCTAGTTTGGGAATTTTGCAGCCTAAGCATGGGGAAGTTAAGATTTCCAAGACCAATGAGCGAGGTAAGAAACTGCGGATTGCTTATCTTCCTCAGCAGATTGCTAGTTTTAATGCAGGTTTTCCTAGCACGGTTTACGAGTTTGTTAAGTCGGGACGTTATCCGCGCAAGGGCTGGTTTCGTCGTTTGAATGAGCATGATGAGGAGCATATCAAGGCCAGTTTGGAGTCGGTTGGGATGTGGGAACATCGGGACAAGCGGATTGGTTCTCTCTCTGGTGGTCAAAAGCAGAGGGCTGTGATTGCTCGTATGTTTGCTTCGGATCCGGATATTTTTGTCCTAGATGAGCCGACAACAGGGATGGATGCAGGCAGCAAGGATGAATTTTACAAGCTCATGCACCATAGTGCTCACAAGCATGGGAAAGCTGTCTTGATGATTACACACGATCCAGAAGAAGTTCGTAAATATGCTGACCGCAACATTCATCTAGTTCGGAATCAGGACTCACCTTGGCGCTGCTTCAATGTGCATGAAAGTGACAGCGGACAGGAGGTAAATCATGCTTAATCTATTTTCCTATGATTTTATGCAGCGAGCCTTTTTAGCAGTTATTGCCATGAGCCTCTTTTCACCGATTCTGGGTACTTTCCTTATTTTACGTCGGCAGAGCCTCATGAGTGATACGCTTAGTCACGTTTCTCTGGCGGGTGTGGCTTTTGGCTTGGTTCTAGGTTTGTCACCAACCTTCACAACGGTAGTGGTGGTTATCATTGCAGCGGTCTTTTTGGAATACTTGCGGACAATCTATAGAAATTTCATGGAAATCGGGACAGCCATTCTTATGTCAACTGGCTTAGCCATTTCCTTGATTGTTATGAGTAAGGGCAAGAGTTCCAGCGCCATGAGTCTGGACCAGTATCTATTTGGCTCTATTGTGACTATCAGTAGGGAGCAGGTGATTTCTCTTTTTGTTATTGCTGCTGTGGTGCTTGTCTTGACCTTCCTCTTCATTCGGCCTATGTACATCTTGACCTTTGATGAGGATACAGCATTTGTGGATGGGCTACCTGTGCGGACTATGTCTATTCTCTTCAATATCGTGACAGGTGTTGCGATTGCCCTCATGATTCCGGCTGCGGGAGCCCTGCTGGTTTCGACCATCATGGTCTTGCCGGCCAGTATTGCCCTACGGATTGGGAAAAATTTCAAGTCGGTCATTTTGCTGGCAAATGCCATCGGCTTCTTTGGTATGATTGCTGGACTTTATATTTCTTACTATGCAGAGACACCAGCGAGCGCCAGCATTACGATTATCTTCGTCAGCTTGTTCTTACTGGTCAATCTGGTCAAAAAATTTATGAAATAGGAGCATAAAATGAAAAAAATTAGTTTACTATTAGCAGGTTTACTGAGTATTTTCTTAGTAGCTTGTTCCAATCAAAAAAATGCAGATGGCAAGCTCAGTATTGTCACGACTTTTTATCCGGTTTACGAGTTTACTAAGCAGGTTGCTGGAGATGAGGCCAATGTTGAACTTCTAATCGGGGCTGGTACAGAGCCGCATGATTATGAGCCTTCAGCTAAGGCAGTTGCTACCATTCAGGATGCAGATGCCTTTGTCTATGAAAATGAAAATATGGAGACTTGGGTTCCTGATTTGCTAAAAACCTTGAAAAATAAGGAAGAAAAGGTTATCAAAGCGACTGGAAATATGCTTTTGCTGCCTGGTGGTGAAGAGGAAGAAGACCATGACCATGGGGAAGAGGGACACCATCATGAATATGATCCCCATGTTTGGCTGTCTCCAAAGCGAGCTATTAAAATGGTGGAACATATCCGAGATAGTCTGAGCAAGGCCTATCCTGACAAGAAAGCTTCTTTTGAGAAAAATGCGGCGGCTTATATCAAGAAGCTAGAAGCCTTGGATAAAGAATTTGAAGCTGGTTTGGCCAACGCTAAGCAAAAGAGCTTCGTCACTCAGCACGCTGCCTTTAACTATCTGGCATTGGACTATGGCTTGAAACAGGTACCAATTTCTGGACTTTCACCAGACAGTGAACCATCCGCTTCACGCTTGGCTGAATTGACCGAGTACATCAAGAAAAATAAAATCAAGTATATCTACTTTGAAGAAAATGCTTCTCAGGCTCTGGCTTCCACTTTGGCTAAGGAAACAGGAGTAGAGCTTGATGTATTGAATCCGCTGGAAAGCTTGACAGAAAAGCAGAGCAAGGACGGGGCAGACTATATTTCGATCATGCAGGCTAATCTAAAGGCCCTCAAGAAAACGACTGACCAAGAGGGAGCGGAGATTGCAGCCGAGAAAGAAGAAGACGATAAGACAGTCCAAAACGGCTACTTTGAAGACAGTGCTGTCAAGGATCGGACCTTGTCTGACTATGCTGGCGAGTGGCAGTCTGTTTACCCATATCTGAAGGACGGTACCCTAGATCAAGTCTTTGACTACAAGGCTAAGTTGACTGGGAAAATGACGGCAGCTGAATACAAGGACTACTATGACAAGGGCTATAAGACGGATATTTCCAATATCAATATCACAGACAAGACCATGGAATTTGTGGTAGATGGGAAAACCAAGAAATATACGTATAAATACGTTGGTAAGCACACTCTGACTTACTCTAAGGGAAATCGTGGAGTTCGCTTTATGTTTGAAGCGACAGATGCGGATGCTGGCCAGTACAAATATGTTCAGTTTAGCGACCATAACATTGCACCGACCAAGGCGGCTCACTTCCATATCTTCTATGGTGGTGAGAGTCAGGAAGCGCTCTTTAATGAGCTGGAAAACTGGCCAACCTACTATCCAAGTAAGTTGACAGGTCAAGAAATCGCCCAAGAGATGTTGGCACACTAATAGAATAAAGCAAGAAGACGGGATGATCCCGCCTTCTTTTTTGTATATCAGAAAATGACGATAAAAATACTTGACAAATTACGATTACAATTGTAAACTATTAAAGAATCGAATTACAAATGTAAATGTTAAGGAAGTGTTAGACAATGGAACAGCAAAATATGAGCCAAGCAGAATGGCAAGTGATGCGCGTACTATGGGCTTATCCACACAGTCGTAGTACAGAGATTATAGCGCGTTTAGAAGCCGATTTCTCCTGGAAGCCGGCAACCATCAAGACTCTTTTGAATCGTCTGAAGACAAAAGAATTTATTGCCATGGAAAAGATCGAGGGTAAGTTTTATTACAATGCTCGGATTTTAGAAGCAGATCATCTGGAAAGTACTTGGCAGGCGCTTTTTGACAATATCTGTAATACTAAACATGGAGATCTTTTGATTTCGATGATTGAGAGAAGTCAGTTCAGTCAAAGGGACTTGGAGCGGCTCAGCCAAGTCATTGATAAGAAAAGAGCTTCGGCTCCGCTAGAAATCAAATGCCACTGCCCTCAAGGTCAGTGTCGTTGCGGGCACGGAAAGGAGACACATTGATGAGCGAGAAGAAAGAATACAAGCTCTCAGGTATGACCTGTGCTGCCTGTGCTATGACGGTGGAGATGGCGGTCAAGGACTTGGAAACGGTAGAGGATGTCAGTGTCAATCTGGCGACAGAACGTCTCAGTTTAGTCCCTAAGGCGGGATTTGACAGCCAGCAAGTGCTGGATGCGGTAGCTGAGGCTGGTTATCAGGCTGAAGAAAAAGGAAAAAATAAGCCGTCTGACGTAAACGAAGAGGCTGTAGCTAGAGCGCAAATATTACGAAGAAAGAAACAAGAGCTACTAATTCTTTTATTTACAGCTCTGCCCTTGCTTTATATCTCTATGGGCAGTATGATTGGTCTTCCCTTGCCTAGCTTCTTGGATCATATAGCGCATCCCTTGGTCTTCGTTCTGTCACAACTGCTTTTGACACTGCCTGCTGTGTGGATCGGTCGTGGCTTTTATCAGAGAGGATTTCGCAATCTGATCAAGCGACATCCTAATATGGATAGTTTGATTGCGGTAGGGACCAGCGCAGCATTTTTCTACAGTCTCTACTCGGTCAGTCAGGTTTTTCGAGGTCATCATGCCTTTGTGCATCAGCTTTATTTTGAGTCTGTTGCAGTGATTATTGCCTTAGTTCTTCTGGGTAAATATCTGGAAAGTTCAGCCAAGGGGAAAACGTCTCAAGCGATTCAGTCTCTACTTGAGCTAGTGCCTAGTCAGGCGACAGTGATTCGCTATGGAGAGGCTGTGACCATTGATACAGAGGATATCCGAGTTGGAGACATTATCCGTATCAAGCCAGGGGAGCGTATGCCGGTAGATGGCCTTGTGATGGAGGGGCAGACCTTTGTGGATGAGTCCATGATGACTGGTGAAAGTGTCCCGATTGAAAAGAAGGTCGGCGATACTATTACCAGTGCCACAATCAATCAAAATGGTAGTATTGACTACCAAGCAACTAGGGTGGGTTCAGATACGACCTTAGCTCAGATTGTCAGATTGGTGGAGGAAGCGCAGGGGTCTAAGGCTCCGATAGCGGCTTTGGCCGATAAGATTTCGCTCTATTTTGTCCCGATTGTGCTAAGCTTGGCTACTTTGTCCGCGCTGGGCTGGTATTTTCTAGCTGGTGAGAGTCTT
The DNA here is from genome assembly GCF_902460355.1 of Streptococcus sp. Marseille-P6264. Classification (GTDB taxonomy): domain Bacteria; phylum Bacillota; class Bacilli; order Lactobacillales; family Streptococcaceae; genus Streptococcus. Next base: position 204,094 of record NZ_CABPTO010000004.1, on the reverse strand, counting down.
AGCTTTTCCCTGTCAATCTTTATCGCAGTTCTGGTCATTGCCTGCCCTTGTGCGCTGGGGTTAGCCACTCCGACAGCCATCATGGTTGGGACTGGTAAAGGGGCTGAAAATGGCATTCTGATTAAGTCTGGTCAAGCATTGGAAGCTGCTTATCAGTTGGATACTATTGTTCTGGATAAGACTGGGACGATTACGGTTGGCAAGCCCAGCCTGACGGATTTGTTGCCTTTAGGTGCTTTTAATCGCTCTGACTTGTTGCAGCTAATAGCCAGTGCTGAGCAGCATTCTGAGCATCCTTTGGCTCAGGCTATCTTGGAAGCAGCTGAAGAGGAGGAGCTTGACTTGCTGCCTGTCAGTCATTTTGAGGCCATTGTTGGCCGAGGTTTGTCAGCTCAGGTTGAAGGTAAGCATCTTCTGGTCGGTAATGAGTCTCTGATGAAAGAAAAGAACATTGACAGCAGTGCCTTTCAAGAACAGTTGTTAGAGCTATCCCAAGAAGGGAAGACAGCCATGTTTGTCGCAGTAGATGGACAGCTGGCTGGTATTTTAGCAGTAGCCGATGAGATGAAATCTAGTAGTCTGTCGGCTGTACAGGAGCTCCAGTCTATGGGACTAGAAGTCATCATGCTGACAGGTGATCGTGAAGAAACTGCGGTAGCTATTGCCCAGAAAGCTGGAATCCAAAAAGTTATCGCAGGTGTATTGCCAGATGGTAAGGCCGCTGCTATCAAGGACTTGCAGGAAGCCAGGAAAAAACTAGCCATGGTCGGAGACGGTATCAATGACGCACCGGCTCTGGTTCAGGCAGATGTTGGAATTGCCATCGGATCAGGAGCTGATGTAGCTATTGAGTCAGCAGATGTAGTGCTCATGCATAGTGATTTGCAGGATGTGGTCAAGGCTATCAAGCTCAGTCAGGCGACCATCCGCAATATCAAGGAAAATCTTTTCTGGGCTTTTGCCTACAATACACTAGGCATCCCGATTGCTATGGGGCTATTGCATCTTTTCAGCGGTCCCTTGCTCAATCCGATGTTGGCTGGTCTGGCCATGAGCTTAAGCTCAGTGTCAGTTGTGGCCAATGCTCTGCGTCTAGGACGCTTTAAATTTTAAAATGAAGGAATATACGGAGGAATAAATCTATGAAACAAACAGTTCAATTAGAAAACTTATCTTGTCAAAACTGTGTTAAACACGTCACCCAGCACTTCCTATCTATGGAGGGAGTGTCAGATGTGGCTGTAGACTTAGAAAAGCAGACTGCAGAAGTTATTGCGGATAGATCCTTGAGTGCAGAGGATTATCAGGCGGCTTTGAGCAAAACCATCTATAAGGTCTTAGCGGTGCAGGATAGCTGAGCCAACTTGTAAAATAGGCTGAAAAAGTCTATAATATTAGTAATCATTTATTGGATAAGGAGAAAGCCATGAAGCAGAAAATAGTCTATCCTTTGTTATGTTGCTTAGCACTATCGACTTTGGCAGCCTGCTCTAGTAAGGCAGTTAATTCTACTCAGACAAGTTCGAGTACTACTCAGGAATCTTCTCAAGTAGCTTCTAGCCAGAGTGTTGCAGAATCGTCTTCTTCTGCAACAAGCAGTCAAAGCTCAGCAGAAGTTAGTCCAGAAAAGACGCAAGAGGAGAAAAAAGCAATGGATATTTCGGCCTTGGCCAATGGAGACTACTCCAGTGTAAAAGGAACCTGGCAGAATGCTGCTGGTCACCAGCTGGTGTTCAATGATAAAGGGTTAGTTTCTGATAGCTATGAGCTGTATGGAGCATCGTTAACGGATTATGGAACAGCTTCTGGCGGTGTATACGGCGGTGAAACTGGTGGTTTCTTGCTAGAGTTCATTCCAAAAGGTGTCCAGCTTGCGAATAAAGAAAATTTCCAAGATAGCTCAGATGCCAGCCAAGATCGTCTGTGGACGGGAGTTGGGATGAATAGCTTTGATGAACAAGGCCAATTTTACTATCGTGTTACTAACTAGTCGTGTAGGATAGAAATTTTCTATCCTATTTTTGTTTTAAAAGAGTAGTTATTCGAAATATGATAAAAAATTGTGCAAACGTTTGAATAAATGCTTGAAATAATAATTAAAAAAGGATATAATATTTTTATGAAAGCGCTTTGAAATTTTTAGGGGTTTCAAAGGCAACTATTTTCACATAAAGTAAAGGGGAACTTATGGTTGAGTTAAATCTGAAAAATATTTATAAGAAGTATCCAAATAGTGAGCACTATTCTGTTGAAGACTTTAATTTGGACATCAAGGACAAGGAGTTTATCGTTTTCGTTGGTCCGTCAGGATGCGGAAAATCTACAACGTTGCGTATGATTGCGGGTCTTGAGGATATCACAGAAGGGACAGCGTCGATTGATGGTAAAGTTGTCAATGATGTGGCACCGAAAGACCGCGATATTGCCATGGTCTTCCAGAACTATGCCCTCTATCCGCACATGACAGTCTATGACAACATGGCTTTCGGATTGAAACTGCGCAAGTACAGCAAGGAAGATATCGACAAACGTGTGCAAGAAGCGGCTGAAATCCTTGGTTTAAAAGAATTCTTGGAGCGTAAACCAGCAGACCTTTCTGGTGGTCAACGTCAGCGTGTTGCCATGGGACGGGCCATCGTGCGTGATGCAAAGGTTTTCCTAATGGATGAGCCTTTGTCAAACTTGGATGCTAAATTGCGTGTGTCTATGCGTGCTGAGATTGCCAAAATCCACCGTCGTATCGGAGCAACAACCATCTACGTTACCCACGATCAGACAGAAGCCATGACACTGGCTGACCGCATTGTTATCATGTCAGCAACCAAGAATCCTGCTGGAACTGGAACCATTGGTCGAGTGGAACAAATCGGTAGTCCACAGGAAGTTTACAGAAATCCAGTCAACAAGTTTGTGGCAGGCTTCATTGGCAGCCCAGCGATGAACTTTATCACTGTGACACTTGAGGGGAATGAAATCGTTGCCGATGGCTTGCGTTTGACAGTGCCAGAAGGAACGCTGAAAGTTCTGCGTGAGAAGGGTTATGACGGCAAGAAATTGATCTTCGGTATTCGTCCAGAAGACATTAATACAGAACCTGCCTTCTTAGAGACCTTCCCAGATTCTGTGGTTCATGCGACCATCTCTGTCTCTGAGCTTTTGGGTGCTGAGTCTCACCTATACTGCCAAGTTGGCGACAGTGAGTTTATCGCGCGTGTAGATGCTCGTGACCACTTGGAGACAGGTGTTGGAATTGACCTTGGTTTCGACTTGAACAAGGCGCATTTCTTTGATTTCGAAACAGAGAAAACAGTTTATTAAAATATGAGTTAGAAAAAGATAGTCCGCAAGCTAAACGGAATACATTTGGTCTGCGGACTATCTTTTCTTTATTTTGCTTTTCCGATAAGAATGGTAGCTGCAATGGTCACTTGGGTGAGGTCAGTCCAGTCGATCTGGTCTTGCTCGACATGAAAGAGCAGCGGTGTCATTGCTAAAAGAGCTGCTCGGCTTTCGGCAGTCAAGGACTGGCTGGACTCGACAGTAATCTCGGAGATTATATCGAAGTGTTCTTGGAAATGCTGAATGACTTCTTGGTTAGAGTAATCCTTGTTGCTGAGCTGTCTAGCGGCTTTTTGGCGAATTTCTTGAAGATGGTGCTCAGTGGGGATGACCTTGATGAGGAGGGCATTGTCAGACATGACTCTCTGAAATTCCTGATAATTGGCTGGAGAAAAGATGTCTAAAATGATGTCCATGCTGGCATCTTGTAGCGGTAGATTGGCCAAATCACCGACGAACCAATTGACTGCGAAAGAGCTGTCACTCTTGGCTGCTAGCTGGATAGAATCTTTTGAAATATCGAAGGCATAGAAGGTTTTTTTGGAATGGATTTCTTGGAGTTTGCGAGAGTAGAAGCCTTCGCCGCAGCCAATATCTAAGACTGTTTTGGCAGTTTCTGAGTTAGCAAGTAAGCTCGAGACAGCCTCTAAGATAGCTTGGTAGAATCCAGCTTCTAAAATCAACTGCCGATTCTGAAAACTTATCTTATCGTAGTCTTTGGGCTGCTTGATTTGAGGTGCTAGATTTACATAGCCAAACTTGGCCAAGTCATAAGAATGCCGGTGGTGACATTTGAGGCTGTTTTCCATCAGCTGTAATTCTTCCTTGCAGATGGGACAGGCAAAGGCGGTCGCTGTGGCAAAGCGAGCGAGTTTTGGTTTCAAGTTTGTATTCATAGTTTTAAGTCTAGCAAAAGTGAATCTTGAAATCAAGATTTGCTTCAATTTTCTTGATACAAAATGAAGAAATATAAAAGGATACCCTGTAGGAGTATCTATGATTGCTTTTGAACTTAATTTTATATATAATGATTACAAAGGAGGAAATCAATATGTTAAAAGAAGCATTAACAGTGGCAAAGATTGCTAAAAAATCAGGTCTCTTTTTAGGAGGCTTAGCATTTGGTACAATTGGTTTGAAGGTTCTAGCAAGCAAAGAAGCTAAAAAAGGTTATTCTAGGGCCTTGGCTAAAGCCTACAAATTGAAAGATGAACTGGATGCATCTGTTTCTGTTGTAAAACAACACGGTGATGATGTTTTACAAGACGCTAAATATTTATACGAACAGGAAAAGAAAGAAGAACAACTAGATAGCCTGACAGGTGAATAATATGTCTTTTAAAGTGCTACATAGAGGATACCAACATATCCGATTATCATCCTCTTTTTCACTGACCTTGGATATTCAAGATTATCTTCGTTCCTTGGCTAGAGATGAAAAAGGGATCGACTCTATTCAGTTTTATATAGATCAGCAGCACTTTACTCTACGTATGAAAGAGGGCTTCTCTGTATTAGAAAATGCAGAGGCCTTTTTAAAAAGAATTGATAAGGGGAAAGTTTCGGACTTGATGACTCTTCCCATTCGTAGAGAAGAGAGTGCTTATTCTATTGTTTCAGGTGCAGCGGTTAAGCGTGTACTTTTTCGTAGTTTTGTGCCGTATCCTATTCGCTATATATGGACTTGTTATCAGGCTTTTGGCTATATTAGAGAAGCCTATCAAACACTAGCGCGTAAGGAACTAACGATGGAAGTCTTGGACTGCTCGGCGATTTTATTGTCCTTGTTCATGAATCAATCCAAGACTGCTAGCAACATCATGTTTATGCTTGATTTGGGGAATCATTTAGATCAGTGGTCCTTGAAAAAAACTGCAACAGATTTAGAACAGAGTCTTCTTGCAAAAGAGAGCGATGTATTCCTAGTACAGGGCGATACGGTTGTTAGTATCAAGAGTTCCGATGTTCAAATAGGAGATGTTTTGGTCTTATCTCAAGGAAATGAAATTCTGTTTGATGGACAAGTAGTTTCAGGTTTAGGTATGGTCAACGAAAGTTCCTTGACGGGAGAGAGTTTTCCAGTTGAAAAAAGAGAGTCTGATTTGGTTTGTGCAAATACAGTATTAGAAACTGGAGAGTTACGCATTCGTGTAACCGATAATCAGATGAACAGCCGGGTTTTACAACTGATTGAGTTGATGAAGAAATCTGAAGAAAACAAGAAAACGAAACAACGCTATTTCATCAAAATGGCGGACAAGGTCGTCAAATATAATTTCTTGGGGGCTGGGCTGACTTACCTATTGACAGGTTCTTTTTCTAAGGCTATTTCTTTCCTATTGGTCGATTTCTCCTGCGCTTTGAAAATCTCTACTCCTGTAGCTTATTTGACAGCTATCAAGGAGGGGTTGAACCGTGAAATGGTGATTAAGGATGGAGATGTTTTGGAGAAATATCTGGAAGTTGATACTTTCTTGTTTGATAAGACGGGAACAATCACAACTAGCTATCCGATAGTTGACAAGGTGTTACCTTTTGGGGACTATAGTGAGGAAGATATTCTCAGAATCAGTGCCTGTCTTGAGGAACACATTTATCATCCTATTGCTAATGCCATCGTCAAGCAAGCTGAGATAGAGGGGATTGAACATGAGGAAATGCATGGGAAACTCCAATATATCGCAAGCAAGGGGATCAAATCTCATATAGATGGCCAACCAGTTCTTATTGGGAATTATGTCTTGATGCAGGATGAGCAGATTCATATCAGTTCAGAACAAAATGCTTTAATTGAAGAGTACAAGAGTCACTACAATCTCTTATTCTTGGCTTATCAGAATGAATTGATTGGAATGTTCTGCATTCATACTCCTTTGAGAAAAGAAGCAAAAACAGCCTTGGATAAACTTAAGGCACAGGGGAAAAAATTGATTCTGGCAACAGGGGATACCTCGGTTAGGACAGAGGAATTAGTCAAAGATTTGCCCTTTGATCAGGTATATACAGACTTGAAACCTGATGGGAAATTTGAATTGGTGCAGGAGTTACAGCAATCTGGTCATACTGTCTTAATGGTCGGAGATGGCCTGAATGACTCGGCAGCTCTAACCCTTGCGGATATTGGTGTTGTGATGAATGAAAGTGCAGATATTTCTAAGCAAATGAGCGATATATTATTATTAGATAATCGCTTGGATTTTTTTGAAGAATTAGACTCTCTGTCATCGTCTTTGCAAAAACTGATTCAGAAGAATATCCAAGAAACCGTCGTCGTAAATAGTAGTTTGATTGGCTTTGGTTTATTTAACTGGCTTAGTCCTTCCAATCTTTCTATCTTACATAACCTCACAACTTTGCGAATTGTACTTCGTAGTCTTTCTGTTAAGAATAGATAAGTAAGAAGATTTTAATCTACTATGAGCAAAAAGGAGTTATCTCAGAGAAGAGTAACTCCTTTTGTTTGTGTGGATAAATTTTGAATGTTTTAGTATGTAAGGACGAAGTATTTCTTCTTACCACGGCGGATAACAGTAAGTTCATTCTCTAACTTATCTGCGTCGCTCAAGACATAGTCAAGGTCTTGGATGCGGTCGCCGTTGACGTAAATTGCTCCGTTTTGAACATCTTCGCGGGCTTGGCGTTTTGAGTTGACTACGCCAGATGACACGAGGATTTCCACGATGTTAAGATTTTCGTCGGCTTGAACTTGGTAGTTTGGTACTCCACGAAGTCCTTGTTTGAGTTCTTTGACAGAAAGGTTTTTGATGTTTCCAGCAAAGAGTTGCTCGGTAATATTGAGGGCTTCCTTGTAGGCTTCTTCACCGTGAACAAGAGTCACGACTTCACGAGCGAGGATTTTTTGAGCCAAGCGTTCGTGTGGAGCTGCTTCGAATTGTTTGCGGATGTCTTCAATCTCATCCAGTGACAAGAAGGTAAAGATCTTCAAGAAGCGAACAGCGTCAGCATCCATGACGTTCATCCAGAATTGGTACATTTCGTATGGAGAAGTCTTGTCAGCATTGAGCCAGACTGCGTTTCCCTCTGATTTACCAAATTTCTTACCAGTCGCATCAGTGATAAGGGGAACAGTGATAACGTGGCCAGTCTTATCAGCCTTACGACGAAGCAATTCGGTACCAGCTGTCATATTTCCCCACTGGTCAGAACCACCGATTTGCAGCGTTACGTTGTGCTCTTGGTTAAGGACGTAGAAGTCGTACCCTTGCATGATTTGGTAGGCAAACTCTGTGTAAGAAATTCCAGTTTCGATCCGTTTTTTAACAGACTCCTTGCTCATCATGTAGTTGACAGTGAAGTATTTACCGACATCACGGAGGAAATCAATGAAGCTGATGCTGCCAAACCAGTCGTAGTTGTTGACCATGACAGCTTTGTTTTCGCCATTTTCAAAGTCAAGAAAGCGAGACAGTTGTCCTTTGATAGACTGAACCCAGCCATCAACGGTTTCCTTGGTTTGCAGGCTACGCTCCGCATCTTTAAAGGATGGGTCGCCAATCAAACCTGTTGCACCACCGACGAGGGCATAAGGCTTGTGCCCAGCCAACTGTAAGCGGCGGCTGGTCAAAATAGCCACCAAGTGACCTAAGTGCAGACTGTCCGCTGTTGGATCGTATCCAGTATAATAAGAGACCTGCCCTTCTTCTAAGGCTTTACGCAAAGCTTCTTCATCAGTCGTTTGAAAAATCAAACCACGCTCTTGCAGCTCATCAAAAATGTGCATAGTCGTCTCTCCTTTTCTAAGATAGCAAAGGATTGTGCCCTTGCTCAAGTATTTTTTTGTTTTATCTCTCTATTGTATCACAAACGCGACAAATAGCAATGAGTAGCCAGAAAATAATTCCTGTAAAAGCGCTAGAATTAGCTCTTTCTTGATATAATCTGCTGATGTTTGCTATAATAGTCGATAAGGAGAATCTATGTTGAAACCATTTATAAAAAAGTTAAAACAGTTTGGTAAGGGGGAGCCCTCACCTGTTAAGACGTCTAAGCCAAAAGGAGAGACATGGTCGGTACTTGATATTGTTTCCGTTATTTTTCGGACAGTAAAACTACTCTTAAATGTCGCTTTTGTATTTATCTTTTTTGGAATAGTATTGGGGGCTGGACTCGGATTGGGCTATGCCGCCAGCCTTTTTAGTGATGTCTCCGTGCCGAAGCAGGAGGAGCTGGTAAGTCAGGTCAATAAGATTTCTGGGATTTCGAAGCTGACCTATGCTAACGGAGAGTTGATTTCTGAAATTGATAATGATTTGTTGCGGATCCCAGTTGCCAGCGATGCGATTTCGGATAATGTCAAAAATGCTATCATTGCGACAGAAGATGAGAATTTTGAAACTCACAATGGTGTTGTGCCCAAGGCGGTTCTGCGGGCAACCTTGGGTTCTGTAGTTGGAGTTGGTTCATCCAGCGGGGGCTCGACCTTAACTCAGCAGTTGATCAAGCAGCAGGTCGTGGGAGATGCTCCGACTTTCAAGCGGAAGGCAGTAGAGATTGTTGATGCCTTGGCTTTGGAACGCTATATGTCTAAGGATGACATTCTGACTGCTTATTTGAATGTGGCACCTTTTGGTCGGAATAACAAAGGACAAAATATTGCTGGAGTGGAAGAAGCAGCTCAAGGGATTTTTGGTGTATCAGCCAAGGATTTGAGCATTCCACAGGCTGCGTTTATTGCAGGATTGCCTCAGAGCCCGATTGTCTATTCGCCCTATGCCTCTGATGGCAGTATGAAGAGTCCAGATGATATGGCTTTAGGTCTAGAGCGGGCTCGGAATGTTTTGTATAATATGTACCGTACAGGTCGACTGAGTGAGGCAGACTATCAGCAGTACAAAGACTATGATCTGACACAAGATTTTAAGCCGACTGAGAGCCTTCAAAAGAGCTCGCATAGTTACCTCTACCATACAGCCTTTTCAGAAGCGCAGACGGCCATGTATCAGTACTTGATCCAGCGGGACAATGTATCCCAGCAAGAATTAAAAAATAATGCAACGGTTGAAGCTTATCAGGAGTTGGCTCGAAAAGAGCTGAGCGAGGGTGGCTATACCGTTACGACAACCATCAATCATTCCATTCATCAGGCCATGCAGAAGGCAGTTGCCAACTACGGTGGTCTCTTGGATGATGGGACAGGAATGGTCGAGGTTGGGAATGTCCTTCAGGACAATAAAACAGGAGCTATCATTGGTTTTATCGGTGGTAGAGACTATAGTTCTAATCAAAACAACCATGCTTTTGATACGGAAAGATCTCCTGGTTCGACTATCAAGCCGATTTTAGCTTATGGGATTGCCATTGACCAAGGGCTGATGGGAAGCGCGAGTGTGCTTTCTAATTACCCAACGAACTTCTCTAGCGGTGAGCCGATTATGCACGTGGACAGTCGCGGGACAGGCATGATGGATCTGCAGGAAGCCCTCAATACTTCTTGGAATATTCCAGCTTATTGGACCTATCGTGCACTTCGTGAGAAGGGTGTGAATGTCCGAGGTTATATGGAAAAAATGGGCTATCATATTGACAACTACGATATTGAAAGCCTACCAATGGGTGGGGGAATCGAGGTTTCAGTTGCCCAGCATACCAACGGCTTCCAGACCTTGGCCAATAATGGCTCTTACCAAGAAAAATATATGATTGAAAAGATCACAGCTCCAGACGGCAAGGTAGTTTATGAGCATAAGGCCAAACCAGTTCAAGTTTACTCACCTGCTGCTGCGACGATTATGCAGAACTTGATGCGAGGCGTACTTAACTCTGGTGCAACTACGACCTTTAAATCAAGAATTAGCCAAGTCAATGGCACTTTGTCAGGTGCAGATTGGATTGGTAAGACAGGGACAACTAACAGCAATGGTGATATGTGGCTCATGCTTTCCACTCCTCGGATGACCCTTGGAGGCTGGATCGGTCATGATGACAACACCTCTATGGCTGCCTTAACAGGCTACAATAATAATGCGGCCTATATGGCTTATCTGGCCAATGCCATTTATGAAGCGGATCCAGAGGCCTGGGGAATCGGAGAGAAGTTCAATCTTGATTCGAGTGTTATCAAGTCTGATGTTCTCAAGTCTACGGGAGAAAGACCAGGAACCGTCACAATCAATGGTCGCTCCATCAATCTAAGCGGTCCGACCGTTCCTAGCTACTGGGCCAAGAATGGCGCGCCTACGACGAGCTACCGCTTTAGTATTGGGGCATCAGATGCGGATTATCAGAGAGCTTGGGGAGCAATTTTGGGAAGCTATACCTCTAATTTTAGCTCTAATTCCAACTCCAGTTCCAATAATGGGACTAATTCTAGCAGGAACCGGCAGGGAAACTAGGACATCAAGAACGGCTTTTCAACTTTTCAGAAAGCAGAAGAAAGCCTTGCAATTTCTAGATAAATACGGTATAATAGTATCAATAATTTGTCGTGTGCTTTAATTGAAATATTGTCCGATTAAAGCTTGCAGCAGTTAAATCAAACTTTTTATAAGTCAGATTTAGCTGCTCTTTTTGTGTCTATTTTTCAGAATTCTAGGATTTGTAACGCAAATTTAAAGATTCTAAAAACTTAGCAAAAGGGACTGATTGTAGCTGTTTTGACGAGAGTCAATGGTGTAGAAGGGGTCTCCCCTTGGTAAGAGTGAAGAAGAGTACGATATGAGAGGTAGATGGTTATTATTTCAATAATCGGTAAATCTCAATTCTCTCCGATTCCTCCCTCTGTACTTTATAAAAAAGGAGTTAGAAACTTGGCAGGACATGACGTTCAATACGGGAAACATCGGACCCGTCGTAGTTTTTCAAGAATTAAAGAAGTTCTTGATTTACCAAACTTGATTGAAATTCAAACAGACTCGTTTAAAGATTTCTTGGACCATGGTTTGAAAGAAGTCTTTGAGGATGTGCTTCCTATTTCAAACTTTACCGACACCATGGAATTGGAATTTGTCGGCTATGAAATCCGTGAGCCTAAATATACGCTGGAAGAAGCTCGTATCCACGATGCTAGCTACTCAGCGCCAATCTTTGTGACTTTCCGCCTGATTAACAAGGAAACTGGTGAAATCAAGACGCAGGAAGTCTTCTTTGGTGATTTCCCAATCATGACTGAAATGGGGACCTTCATCATCAACGGTGGTGAACGGATTATCGTGTCTCAGTTAGTGCGTTCGCCAGGGGTTTACTTCAACGATAAGGTTGACAAAAACGGTAAAGTTGGCTACGGTTCAACTGTTATTCCTAACCGCGGTGCTTGGTTGGAGCTAGAAACAGACTCAAAAGATATCGCCTATACTCGTATTGACCGGACTCGTAAAATTCCATTTACGACCTTGGTTCGTGCGCTTGGTTTCTCAGGTGATGATGAGATCTTGGACATCTTTGGTGACAGCGACTTGGTTCGCAATACCATTGAAAAAGATATCCACAAGAACCCAATGGACTCTCGTACGGATGAAGCTTTGAAAGAAATCTACGAGCGCCTTCGTCCAGGTGAGCCTAAGACAGCTGAAAGCTCACGTAGCTTGCTTGTAGCTCGTTTCTTTGATCCACATCGTTATGATTTGGCAGCCGTTGGTCGTTACAAGATTAACAAGAAGCTCAACATCAAGAACCGCCTGCTCAATCAAACATTGGCAGAGCATCTGGTAGATGCTGAAACTGGTGAAATTCTTGTCGAAGCTGGTACAGTCATGACTCGCAGTGTGATTGACAGCATTGCTGAGCATCTGGACAATGGTTTAAACAAGATCACTTATATTCCAAACGACTCAGCTGTCTTGACAGAGCCTGTAGAATTGCAGAAGTTCAAGGTTGTCGCACCAAGCGATCCAGACCGCGTTGTGACGATCATTGGCAATGCAAACCCATCTGACAAGGTTCGGACTGTAACACCAGCTGACATCTTGGCTGAAATGAGCTATTTCCTCAACTTGGCAGAAGGTATCGGTCGTGTGGATGATATTGACCACTTGGGGAACCGTCGTATCCGTGCGGTTGGTGAGCTTTTGGCTAACCAAGTTCGACTCGGACTTTCTCGGATGGAGCGTAATGTTCGCGAACGGATGTCTGTTCAGGACAATGAAGTTCTCACACCACAACAAATCATCAACATCCGTCCAGTAACTGCAGCTATTAAAGAATTCTTTGGTTCTTCTCAGTTGTCTCAGTTCATGGACCAACACAATCCGCTGTCTGAGCTTTCTCACAAACGTCGTCTCTCTGCCTTAGGACCTGGTGGTTTGACACGTGACCGCGCTGGTTATGAAGTGCGGGACGTGCACTATACTCACTATGGTCGTATGTGTCCGATTGAAACGCCTGAAGGGCCAAACATCGGTTTGATCAATAACTTATCTTCTTACGGACATCTTAATAAATACGGATTTATTCAAACACCTTACCGTAAGGTGGACCGTGAAGCTGGTGTAGTAACTAACGAAATCGTTTGGCTGACAGCTGATGAGGAAGATGAATTTATCGTAGCGCAGGCCAACTCTAAGCTGAATGAAAAAGGTGGCTTTGCAGAGCCTATCGTGATGGGACGCCACCAAGGTAATAACCAAGAATTCCCTTCAGACCAAGTAGACTACATGGACGTATCACCTAAGCAGGTAGTTGCCGTAGCGACAGCATGTATTCCTTTCTTGGAAAATGACGACTCCAACCGTGCCCTCATGGGTGCCAACATGCAACGTCAGGCTGTGCCTTTGATTGATCCAAAAGCGCCTTATGTCGGTACTGGTATGGAATACCAAGCTGCCCACGATTCTGGTGCAGCGGTTATTGCTCAGTATGATGGTAAGGTTACCTATGCGGATGCGGATAAGGTAGAAGTTCGTCGCGAAGATGGTTCACTAGATGTGTACCACATCCAAAAATTCCGTCGTTCTAACTCAGGAACTGCCTACAACCAACGCACCCTTGTAAAAGTTGGCGATGTCGTTGAAAAAGGCGACTTTATCGCTGACGGACCTTCTATGGAAAATGGAGAAATGGCGCTTGGACAAAACCCAATCGTTGCCTACATGACATGGGAAGGTTACAACTTCGAGGATGCGGTTATCATGAGTGAGCGTCTGGTGAAAGACGATGTCTATACATCTGTCCACCTCGAAGAATACGAATCAGAAACACGTGATACAAAGCTTGGGCCTGAAGAAATTACCCGCGAAATTCCAAACGTTGGTGAAGATGCTCTTAAAGACCTTGACGAAATGGGTATTATCCGTATCGGTGCCGAGGTTAAAGAAGGCGATATCCTTGTAGGTAAAGTCACACCTAAGGGTGAAAAAGATCTTTCAGCTGAAGAACGCCTCTTGCACGCTATCTTTGGTGATAAGTCGCGTGAAGTGCGTGATACTTCTCTTCGTGTACCTCACGGTGCCGATGGTGTCGTTCGCGATGTGAAAATCTTTACACGTGCAAATGGAGATGAGTTGCAATCAGGTGTTAACATGCTGGTTCGCGTCTACATCGCTCAAAAACGTAAGATCAAGGTCGGAGATAAGATGGCCGGACGTCACGGAAACAAAGGGGTTGTCTCTCGTATCGTTCCCGTGGAAGACATGCCATACTTGCCAGACGGAACACCAGTTGATATCATGTTGAACCCACTTGGGGTGCCATCACGTATGAACATCGGTCAGGTTATGGAACTCCACCTTGGTATGGCAGCGCGTAACTTGGGTATCCACATTGCAACACCGGTCTTTGACGGAGCAAGCTCAGAAGACCTCTGGTCTACAGTTCGTGAAGCTGGTATGGATAGTGATGCTAAGACAATTCTTTATGATGGACGTACTGGTGAGCCATTTGATAACCGTGTTTCTGTCGGTGTCATGTACATGATCAAGCTCCACCACATGGTTGACGATAAGCTCCATGCCCGCTCAGTTGGTCCATACTCAACCGTTACCCAACAGCCACTCGGAGGTAAAGCTCAGTTTGGTGGACAACGTTTCGGGGAAATGGAAGTTTGGGCCTTAGAGGCTTACGGTGCGTCAAATGTCCTTCAAGAAATCTTGACTTACAAGTCTGACGATATCAACGGACGTCTGAAAGCTTATGAAGCGATTACCAAAGGGAAACCAATTCCAAAACCAGGTGTTCCAGAATCCTTCCGAGTTCTTGTGAAAGAATTGCAATCTCTTGGTCTTGACATGCGTGTCCTTGACGAAGATGACCAAGAAGTAGAATTGCGTGACTTGGATGAAGACATGGATGAAGATGTGATCCATGTGGACGATCTGGAAAAAGCACGTCAAAAACAGGCTCAAGAAGCTAAAGCAGCTTTTGATGCTGAAGGAAATGAAGAAAAATAATTCGTCGCTGATTAGATAAATAAGAAAGGTAAGAAATAGTGGTTGATGTAAATCGATTTAAAAGTATGCAAATCACCCTAGCTTCTCCAAGTAAGGTCCGTTCATGGTCTTACGGAGAAGTGAAGAAGCCTGAGACAATCAATTACCGGACCTTGAAGCCAGAACGTGAAGGCCTCTTTGACGAGGTGATCTTCGGTCCAACCAAGGATTGGGAGTGTGCCTGCGGTAAATACAAACGGATTCGTTACAAAGGGATTATTTGTGACCGCTGTGGTGTTGAAGTAACACGGACTAAGGTTCGTCGTGAACGTATGGGCCACATTGAGCTCAAAGCACCAGTTTCTCATATCTGGTATTTTAAGGGAATCCCAAGCCGAATGGGCTTGACTCTGGATATGAGCCCGCGCGCCTTGGAAGAAGTCATTTATTTCGCGGCTTATGTGGTGATTGATCCTAAGGAAACACCACTGGAGCATAAGTCTATCATGACAGAGCGTGAGTACCGCGAGCGTCTCCGTGAATATGGTGCAGGTTCATTCGTCGCTAAAATGGGAGCAGAAGCAATCCAAGACTTGTTGAAACAAGTGGATTTGGAAACAGAAATTGCGGCTCTCAAGGAAGAATTGAAAACAGCTTCTGGTCAAAAACGAATCAAGGCTATTCGTCGATTGGACGTTTTGGATGCCTTCTACCGCTCTGGCAATAAGCCAGAATGGATGATTCTCAACATCCTGCCAGTCATTCCGCCAGATCTACGTCCAATGTTGCAGTTGGATGGTGGCCGTTTTGCCTCATCTGACTTGAATGACCTTTACCGCCGTGTTATCAACCGGAACAACCGCTTGGCTCGTTTGCTTGAGTTGAATGCACCAGGTATCATCGTTCAAAATGAAAAGCGGATGTTGCAAGAAGCGGTGGATGCTTTGATTGACAACGGTCGTCGTGGTCGTCCGATCACAGGTCCAGGTAGCCGTCCACTTAAGTCTTTGAGCCATATGCTTAAAGGTAAACAAGGTCGTTTCCGTCAAAACTTGCTGGGTAAACGGGTTGACTTCTCAGGACGTTCCGTTATCGCTGTTGGTCCGACATTGAAAATGTATCAATGTGGTGTGCCACGTGAAATGGCGATCGAGCTCTTCAAGCCGTTTGTCATGCGGGAAATTGTTGCCCGTGACTATGCACAGAATGTGAAAGCTGCTAAACGCATGGTAGAGCGTGGCGATGAGCGTATTTGGGATGTCTTGGAAGATGTTATCAAAGAACACCCAGTGCTCCTTAACCGCGCACCGACCCTTCACCGTTTGGGTATCCAAGCCTTTGAGCCAGTTCTAATCGATGGTAAAGCTCTTCGCTTGCATCCACTGGTCTGTGAAGCCTACAATGCCGACTTTGACGGTGACCAAATGGCCATCCACGTTCCATTGTCTGAAGAAGCGCAAGCTGAAGCTCGTATCCTCATGCTGGCTGCTGAGCACATCTTGAATCCAAAAGACGGAAAACCAGTTGTAACACCATCTCAGGATATGGTCTTGGGTAACTATTACCTGACCATGGAAGAAGCAGGTCGTGAAGGTGAAGGCATGGTCTTTAAAGACCGTGATGAAGCCGTGATGGCCTTGCGTAATGGCTATGTCCACTTGCACACTCGTGTAGGTATCGCGACAGATAGCCTCAACAAACCTTGGACAGAAGATCAAAAACACAAGATCCTTATGACCACAGTAGGTAAGATTCTCTTCAACGATATCATGCCAGAAGAGCTGCCTTACCTGCAAGAGCCAACGAATGCTAACTTGACAGAAGGTGTACCAGCTAAATACTTCTTGGAGCCAGGTAAAGACATCAAGTCTGCTATTGAAGCCCTAGAGCTGAATATTCCATTCAAGAAGAAAAATCTAGGAAATATCATCGCTGAAATCTTCAAACGCTTCCGTACCACAGAAACATCTGCCCTGCTGGACCGCTTGAAAGACCTAGGTTATCACCATTCTACTTTGGCTGGTTTGACAGTGGGTATTGCTGACATTCCAGTCGTCGAAGACAAGGCAGAGATCATTGAAGAATCTCACAAACGTGTAGAACAAATTACCAAACAATTCCGTCGTGGTATGATTACAGACGACGAGCGCTACAACGCGGTTACTGCTGAATGGCGTGCTGCCCGTGAAAAACTGGAGAAACGCTTGGTTGCCAACCAAGATCCGAAGAACCCGATCGTTATGATGATGGACTCTGGAGCCCGTGGTAACATCTCTAACTTCTCCCAGTTGGCCGGTATGCGTGGTCTGATGGCTGCGCCAAACGGACGTATCATGGAGTTGCCAATCCTTTCAAACTTCCGTGAAGGTCTGTCCGTTTTGGAAATGTTCTTCTCAACTCACGGTGCCCGTAAGGGTATGACCGATACGGCCCTCAAGACAGCCGACTCAGGTTACTTGACTCGCCGTCTGGTTGACGTTGCTCAAGATGTAATTATCCGTGAGGACGACTGTGGTACAGATCGCGGCTTGCTCATCACTTCTATTACAGAAGGCAAGGAAATGATCGAGTCACTGGAAGAGCGTCTCAATGGTCGTTATACTAAGAAGACGGTTAAACATCCAGAAACTGGCGCAGTTATCATCGGTCCAAATGAATTAATCACCGAAGACAAGGCGCGTGAGATTGTCAATGCTGGTGTTGAAGAAGTGACGATTCGCTCTGTCTTTACATGTAACACACGCCACGGTGTCTGCCGTCACTGTTACGGTATCAACTTGGCAACTGGTGATGCAGTTGAAGTTGGTGAAGCAGTCGGAACCATCGCTGCCCAATCTATCGGGGAGCCTGGTACACAGCTGACCATGCGTACCTTCCACACGGGTGGTGTTGCCTCAAATACCGATATTACTCAGGGTCTTCCTCGTGTCCAAGAAATCTTTGAAGCCCGCAATCCGAAAGGAGAAGCGGTCATCACTGAAGTCAAGGGTGAAGTTACTGCTATTGAAGAAGATGCCTCTACTCGTACTAAGAAAGTCTTTGTCAAAGGTGCAACTGGTGAAGGTGAATATGTGGTGCCATTTACAGCCCGCATGAAGGTGGAAGTGGGCGACCAAGTTTCTCGTGGTGCTGCCTTGACCGAAGGTTCTATCCAGCCGAAGCACTTGCTGGCTGTCCGTGATGTCTTGTCTGTTGAAACTTACCTGCTTGCTGAGGTACAAAAAGTTTACCGTAGCCAAGGGGTAGAAATCGGCGATAAACACATTGAGGTAATGGTTCGTCAAATGATTCGCAAGGTGCGCGTCATGGATCCAGGAGATACAGATCTTCTCATGGGAACTCTCATGGATATTACAGACTTTACAGATGCTAACCGTGATGTGGTTATCTCAGGTGGTGTACCTGCGACAGCTCGTCCAGTCCTCATGGGAATCACCAAAGCTTCCCTTGAAACTAATAGCTTCCTGTCTGCAGCTTCCTTCCAGGAAACAACTCGTGTCCTGACAGATGCTGCGATCCGTGGTAAGAAAGACCATCTGCTTGGTCTCAAGGAAAATGTTATCATCGGTAAGATTATCCCAGCCGGTACTGGTATGGCTCGTTACCGTAACTTGGAACCACAAGCAATCAATGAAGTTGAAATCATTGATGAAGTTGTGGAAACAGCAGAGACTGAAGAAGTTGAAACAAGCGTAGAATCATAAAAACTTGCTTGAGTTTACAATATAAAAGTCTATCAGAGGCTGGGACAAAAGTCCTAGCCTCTCTATTGTCTTTGGATTGTCGAGCAAGACGCAGTGGTTGAGTGGGCCCTACTACGCTGATTTCATCAGCTTTTACAGTCCTACTCAACTATGCGGAGGTGGGACGATGAAATCGAATTCTAACGAATTACCGATTTCTGTCCCACTCCCTTTTTTGCTAGGTGTACTACATTGGTAAAGATATAAAAAATTGGAAATTTAGCGTTCCTTTTTTCTGCTAGACTGAATCAAAAGCTTAGGGAAGGAGATTCCTAGTGAGCATGATGGCGCATTTTTTGATTTTATCTGGCTCTTAGCTGTACAGGAAGGGAAAAATTCGCTATACTAAGTAAAAGGAGGAAAAAATGAAAATTTTTTTGCAAAAAGTAGAATATAGTTTACTGGCTTTGTTTTTAGCCGTACAGACTCAAATTCCTTTTGTGCTGATCCAGTTTTACAAAGGTCGAGATCAAAGTTTTTCAATAGGCTACACCTTGCTTGTCCTGATGGTTTATTTTCTGATTATTTTTTATGCTCTGCGAATGGCCAAAAAAGAAGGCTTACTGACCCTTGATTTTAGCTTTTTTAATTTAAAATCAGTAATCTGGTTGATATTATCCTATCTGATAACTTTTGGAATTAGTATCTTTGCAGCACTTATCATGGTCCTAGAGGGTCAATTTTCAGGAACGACAGCCAATCAGGCTGCTTTGCAGAGCTTGTTTCATAATACACCCGTTATCTTGATTCTTGTGGGGACGCTACTCTCAGCGCCAATTTTGGAAGAGATTCTTTTCCGTGGTTTGATTCCCAAAAAGCTATTTCCCCAGCATGAGTTGATTGGTTTGATAGTTGGTTCCATTCTTTTTGGTTTTTTCCACGGTCCGACCAATATCGGTAGTTTTATTCTTTATGCTGGCATGGGTGGCGTCTTAGCTTTAGTAGTTTACCAGACCAAGCATTTGGAAATGGGAATTTTAGCCCATATGCTACGAAATGGAATTGCTATTTTGGTGATGCTTATCTCACAAAGTTAACGATATATCATTCATGGATGAAGAGGTCAGATTGACCTCTTTTTTGACATTTCAGGGATAAAAAGTGACTTTTGAGGACAAGGGGCTAGCAAAGCGAATCTTTTGCTTTATAATGAGAATTGTATCTTAGCTTTAGGGAGTGAAAAATATGCGTCTCAAATTTCAAAAATCTATCCAAATCTTATTAGTAGTTATGCTACTTCAATCGGGTTTGTTGCTTTTGGTTCAGCCAATGACCAACCGCTTGGTTTTATCAAGGCCTAGTCTGCTCGTTATCTCTCTGTTTTTGATCATTCTTTTTGGGTACGCCTCTTACTTTTCTCGTGAGTGGCGGGATTTTAAGATGGAGCTGCGTACTTCCAAGCGATTTCCACACTTGCGCTACCTCTACTTTTTGATGATTGCAAGCAATGCAGCAGGTCTTGTTCTTCTTTGCGGTCAGGCGAGTTTGGTGCAAGCACCCTTGCAGCAGCTAGTTTCAGACAGTTTTTTGGCTTCCTCCTTGCTGCTACTTGGCATGGACTTACTGGCTTTGTTGCCGCAGGTTGACCAAAATAGGCAGATGAAATATGGGAAAAGTTTGGCTCTTGCCTTGGGAATTACTCTCTTTGCTTTCCTGAGAAATCCCGGAGAATCATCTTGTTTTCTGATTTATCTAAGTTTAGGTATGGCTTTTATCCAGCTCTTAAAAGCTTGGGTTGGATCTCTAGAATTATCCTTACTGGCTCATCTTCTTCGGAATTTGATTCTGATCCTCCTTTTACCCTTCTGTTTGTAAAAAGTGTTTTCTTAAATAGTGGAATTGTGGTAAAATGATAAATGAAACAAGAGTCTGATAGGATTGCTTGTAGGATCAAGTGCAGTTTGTAAAACTGATGCTGCATCTGCTGTTGGCTTTGCGGTACACTAGATGGGTGTGCCTTTTTTATTGAAAGGCAGTAGTAGCAAGAGGAAAGGAAATACGATGAATCTAAGACAACTTGCTCCAGAGGGCAAGACGGCCCTTTGCGGGATTCTCAATGTTACCCCAGATTCCTTTTCGGATGGGGGCAGATATGATACGGTGGAAAAGGCTCTGGAGCAGGCGCGCAAGATGATAGCTCAGGGAGCTCACCTGCTGGATATCGGTGGTGAGTCGACTCGTCCGGGCAGCCATTTTGTGGACATTGAGGCGGAAATAGGGCGTGTTGTGCCGGTCATTGAGGCTCTTCGCCGGGAGACTGATATCCTCATTTCTGTGGATACTTGGAAGGCACCAGTTGCCGAAGCAGCTTTGGCCGCTGGAGCCAATATCATCAATGACATCACAGGACTCTTGGGTGATGAGAGAATGGCAGTTGTGGCTGCCAAGGCTGGAGCACCAGTTATTGCCATGTTCAACCCAGTCATGGCTCGGCCCCAACATGCTAGCTCGAAAATCTTTCCGACTTTTGGCTTTGGGCCTGCTTTTACGGAGTCAGAATTAGCAAATTTTGAGCAGCTGGATATTCAGGCGCTCATGTGGGCATTTTTTGAAAAGACACTGGAAAGAGCTGAGAAAGCTGGGCTAGAGCGGGAGCAAATCATGCTGGATCCAGGGATAGGCTTTGGTTTGACTAAGCGGGAGAATCTCCTGCTCTTACAGGAGTTGGGGAGCATTCATCGGGCTGGCTTTCCCATTTTTCTGGGTGTCTCTCGCAAACGCTTTTTGGTCAATATCTTGGAGGAAAATGGTTTTGAGACCGACCCAGAGACGGAAGCTGGTTTTCAAAACAGAGACCTTGCTTCAGCTCATTTGACCAGCATTGCAGCTAGTCAGGGTGTCGAGGCTGTGCGGGTGCATGATGTGGAAGCCCATCGGATGGCGGCTGAGATTGGCGATGCCATTCGACTGGCTCAGAAAATGGAAGATCTAAATTTACGGCAGTATAAATGAGTATGATAAAAGAAGAATTGCCAGATTTAAGCTGGCTGGAAGCCTATCGGACGGATAGTCCTAATTTTGGCTTGGAGCGGATGGAGCGGATGCTGGCTCTGCGGGGAAATCCTCATTTGCAGCTGTCAGTGATTCATATAGGGGGTACCAACGGGAAGGGCTCAACCATTGCCCACCTGCGTCAACTCTTGGAAATGCGAGGTCTGCGTGTGGGAACCTTTACCTCCCCCTATCTGATCAGCTACAATGAACAAATCGCCATCAATGGTCGGCCTATTGCCAATCAAGATTTGGAGCGTCTGCTAGAGACTTATCGAGCTCTCTTTGAGGAGCAAGCTAATGATGAGGTTTTGCAGGGAGTGACTGAGTTTGAAATCATGACGGCTTTGGCCTATGATTATTTGGCTCAGGAGCGGGTCGATGTGGCCATTATGGAGGTCGGCATGGGTGGCCTATTAGACAGTACCAATGTCTGCCGCCCTGATTTGACAGCCATTACGACCATTGGCTTAGATCATGTGGCTCTGCTGGGGCATTCTCTGGCAGCAATTGCCGAGCAGAAAGCTGGGATTATCAAGCCAAATGTGCCCTTGGTGACTGGACGGATTGAGCCAGAAGCTCTGGCGGTCATTGAGGACAAGGCTCATCAAATGCAAGCGCCTCACTATGTTTATGGGCTGTCTTATCAAGTTCAGAGCTTGGGCGGGACTGACTCAGGAGAACATCTTAGCTTTTCTAATGCCTATCGGGAGGCGGAGCCTTACCTGACGCCTCTGCTGGGGCAGCATCAGGTAGATAATGCTGGTTTGGCGATTGAGCTCTGTGACCTCTATTGCCAGCTCAAGCAGTTGCCACTGTTAACAAAAGAGCAAGTTGGCGTGGCTTTAGTGGCGACAAGTTGGCCGGGTCGGATGGAGCAGATTTCGCATCAGCCTCGTATTTTGCTTGATGGCGCCCACAATCCCCATGCTATGGAGAGATTGATGAGGACCTTGAGCCAGCATTATCCAGACTTGGATAAGAAAATCCTTTTCAGCTGTATCCAGACCAAGTCTCTGGAGGAAATGGTGGGTCAGCTCAAGCAGGTGCCTAAGAGTCAGCTAATTTTGACCAGTTTTGCAGATCCGAGGAGCTTTCCTAAAGAAAAAATGGAGGTGCTGACTTGCGAGCAAGACTTGCACTATGCTGATTGGCAGGACTTTTTAGAGGCTTATTTGAAAGCTGGGCATAGGGACGATGAGCTCTTGCTGATTACGGGCTCTCTTTATTTCCTGGCTCAGGTTAGGGCCTATATCATTGACAAAGAAAAAGAATCTAGGAGTGAATATGGACACGAAGAAAATTGAAGCAGCTGTTGCTCAGATTATTGAGGCGATTGGCGAAGACGGAAGCCGCGAAGGCTTGCAGGAGACACCTCAGCGCATTGCTAAAATGTACCAGGAAATCTTTGCTGGGCTAGGTGAGACGGCTGAGGAGCATCTGGCCAAGTCTTTTGAAATCATTGACAATAATATGGTAGTGGAGAAGGATATTTTCTTTCATTCCATGTGTGAGCACCACTTCCTGCCATTTTACGGGAAGGTTCACATCGCCTATGTGCCTAATGGTCGGGTAGCAGGCCTGTCCAAGCTGGCTCGTACGGTGGAAGTCTATGCCAAGAAACCGCAGATTCAAGAGCGATTGACCGTGGAGATTGCTGAAGCCTTGATGGACTATCTGGGTGCTCAAGGGGCCTTGGTCTGGGTGGAAGCTGAGCATATGTGTATGAATATGCGCGGAGTCAGAAAGCCTGGCACTGCAACGGTTACTACAGCAGCGCGTGGCGTTTTAGCGACGGACAAGGACCTAAAAAATGAAGCTTACAAGCTGATGGGGCATTAAGGACTTGACAATAAGGAGGGGAGAGTCATGGATCAGCTACGGATTAAGGATTTGGAAGTGTACGCCTATCATGGTGTTTTTGGAGCGGAAAAAGAACTGGGCCAGCGTTTTGTGCTGGATCTGATTTTGGACTATGATATGACTCGAGCGGCCAAAACAGGCGACCTGACAGCTTCTATCCACTATGGAGAATTGGCTCAAGATTTGACCCACTGGTGTCAGGAAAGCAAGGAGGACTTGATTGAGACGCTGGCTTACAAGCTGATTGATCGGGTTTTTCTGACTCATCCTTTGGTACAGAAGGTCAGCTTGGAGGTCAAGAAGCCTTGGGCACCGGTGCCGCTGCCTTTAGAGACCTGCTCAGTCAAACTAGTGCGTCAAAAGCGGAAGGTCTTTATCGCTTTGGGAAGCAATCAAGGCAACCCAGCTGCCAATCTGGATGCTGCTTTGGAAAAAATGGCAGAGCAAAATATAAGAATTTTGCAGGCATCAAGCCGCATTGAGACGGAGCCTTGGGGTGGCGTTGAGCAAGATCCGTTCCTCAATCAAGTTGTTGAAGTTGAAACTTGGCTTAATCCTGAGGAATTAATGCAGACCCTGCTAACTATTGAATCGGCACTAGGGCGCGTGCGGGAGATCAAATGGGGACCTCGTGTGATTGATCTGGATATCCTTTACATAGGGCAGGAGGAGATATACAGTCCAGATTTGATTGTTCCTCATCCTTATGTGGCTGAGCGGGCTTTTGTCTTGCAATCTTTGGTGGAAATCGCCCCACACTTTGTCGATCCCGTGCAGAAAAAAAGCATCCGCCAGCTCTGGGATGCGGTTGAAAAATGAGAAAAGAAACTTGTCGCAAGGCAAGTTTTTTATTGTCTGAACTTTCTCTGAACTTGCTCCTGTATACTAAAGAAAAAACAAAAGGAGTTCAGTATGGAACATATGGTGAAAATAGAAGGAGTCTGCAAAAAACATGGCAGTAAGCAGATTTTAAAAGATATTTCTTTTACAGCTAGAAGCAGTCGGATTACAGCTTTTCTGGGCCCAAATGGTGCAGGGAAAAGTTCGACCTTGAGGATTCTCTTGGGGTTAGATCGGGCGACAGCAGGAACTGCGACTTTTGATGGGCAAACCTATCAGTCAATGACTTACCCGCTCAGAATAGTAGGTGCAGCCTTTGACGGCATTGGCGGTCTGCCAAATCGAAAGGTCTATGACCACTTGAGGATTATTGCGGCGAGCAATGCTATTCCCAAGTCTCGGATCGATGAGGTTTTGGAGATGACTGGAATCGCTCATAAGAGGAAGGACCTCTTGTCAAGCCTGTCTCTGGGGGAAGGTCAACGCTTGGGTTTGGCTGCAGCTTTGCTGGGTGATCCTCAGTTTCTCATATTAGATGAGCCGACCAATGGACTGGATCCAAGTGGGATTAAGTGGTTTAGAAAGTTCATCCGTCAGCAGGCTGATTTAGGGAAAACGGTACTTCTATCTTCTCATATCCTGTCAGAGGTGCAAATGGTGACAGATGATGTCGTCTTGATTCATCATGGGCGAATTATTGAGCAGGGACAATTGGAAGAGGTGCTGCAAGATTCAGATAGTCTAGAAGATCTCTTCTTTGATTTGACAGAGGAGGTTTAAGATGAAAGAAACGATGTCTTTATTGCATTCAGAATGGTTGAAAATTCGCTCAACCAAGGCTTTCAAAGTGAGTATGGCCTTCATGTTGCTCTTGGTGCCTGCCGTATCCTGGCTGGAGGGCCGACAGTATTTATCTGTCGGCTTGGATGCCACACCTGAGACGGTTCCCGGTCTGGCAGAAGCCATTGACCCGCTGGAATATCTAGGCCTCAATGGTGCCTCTATGGCAGGCATGGTTTTGGTCATCTTAGCTGGAATTTTGGGAGCTATGGAATTTCAGTCTCATAGCTTGAGAACCAGTCTTTTGACCTGTAATAACCGCCTGAAGTTGCTTGTGGGGAAACTCATGACCTTTGCTTGCTTTTCTCTTGCCAGTAGCTTTTTATCAATCTACTTTAGTTATATGGTCATGCATCTGGCTTTAGGAAAGGAAGGGCTTGATCCGATTTTGCTCAATCAGGCAGCTTGGAGTTTGATTTTGTGGAAAATCTTATCTCTAACCTTATTGGGAATCCTTTCATTTTTGTTAGGTTTATTGGCTCGGACCATGCTAGTTCCTCTGCTATTTCTCGTACCCCAGATCTATAATCTGGGAAACTACCTGGCAGCTCACACGAGTTGGGGAGCTTATTTGCCACAGCCAGCAGGAGAGTTGTTTGCTGCAACGCCAACTTCCCAATATGTCAATAATCCCTTGCAAGGGCTGTTGATACTAGGCACATGGTTGCTGGTCATTGGCGGCGTGACCTCTCTGCGCTTTTTGAAGACGGATTTAGGAGGGCGATACTGATGATAAAAGCTCTACTTAGAAGCGAATGGATTAAGTTCCGTTCTTACTATCTCGCTCTTGGTGCAGCCTTGGTGGCTCTGGTAGCTGTTCCGTTTTTTCTAATGAATCTTGACTACAGTCAGACAGCAGTTGGCCAGATGAAGGCTCTGAGCGAGGCTTTGCATGCCCTCTATCTGGCGCAGCCTGTCATCGTCATCTTTACTTCCCTCTATTTTGCCCAGGAGTTTGTCAAGTCTGGGATGCGAACGAATTTTCTAACCGTATCAAATAGAAAGGTTTGGTTGGCAGGGAAAATCTCATTTTTGAGCTTGTTGCTCTTGGTTCTCTATAGTATCATGATAAGCAGCTGTTTCTTTGTTATGCTAGCTCGTTTTGACCTAGACTTTAGCTGGTCCTTGCTGGGGAAATTCCTCTATTACAGTTCTTTTGGTCTTCTCAGCAATCTTTTTCTGGCTCTTTTAGCTGCTGGACTCGCTTTGCTATTTCAATCTTGGGTTGTGCCGGTGTCGGTGCTTTTTCCTCTCTTGATTGGTCTCAGTCGTTTGTTGGCAACTTTTATCAAAGAAGCAAAATACCTGCCCGATCTGGCTACCCTAAATCTTTTTGAGTATGAAGGACTTCAGCATTCAATAGATCTATCAGGGCTGGGAATACAGCTGTTCTGGTTAGCCTTGGTTTGGAGCTCTGCTATATTCTTAACCTTGAAACGAGATGTTCGCTAGAGGTATGCTATAATGGAAAATATGAGACAGTATCGTATTTTGGTAGTTGATGACGATCGGAGCATTTTGAAGCTGGTGAAAAACGTCCTAGAGCTCGATGCTTATGATGTGACGACGCTTGATCGGATAGAAGACCTAGAGCTGACGCATTTTGTCGGATATGACTTGATTCTGCTGGATGTGATGATGGAGCCTGTTAATGGTTTTGAGCTGTGTTCCTACATTCGTCCTCATCTTTCGTGTCCAATCATCTTTCTGACGGCTAAGGAATTGGAGGCGGACAAAGTAGAAGGGCTCTTTCGCGGAGCAGATGACTATGTTGTCAAGCCTTTTGGAACCAAAGAATTGCTGGCGCGTGTCAGGGCTCATCTTCGGCGGGAGGAAAGACGTGAGGAGCGATATTCTGAAATTGCTTCTTGTCAATTTTATCCTGAGCTCTATGAAGTTGCCTGTTTTGGTAAAGTCTTGAAATTTTCAGAGCGAGAGTTTAAGTTGCTGCATTTACTAGCTAGCAATCCCAAGCAGACCTTTTCAGCTGAACGCCTGCATACCTTACTTTACCCAGAAAGCTCAGAAACACAGCTTCGCTCTATCTCAGAATACGTGTATCAGATTCGCCAAAAATGCAAACAAGAAGGGCTGCAAGCAATCGCAACTGTGAGAGGAGTAGGCTATAGATGGCAATTAGAACCCGAAATTTCAAAAGCCTAGTCTGGACAACCAGTTTGAAAATCGTCTTTTTTCATGTTTTGATTTTTGTGCTTATAGGTTATGAATTTACACAAGGAAGCGATTATGCCCTTTTCACCTTGTTCTTTTGGGCGGGGAGCTTGCTGCTGATTACTTTTTATCATATTTTAAAATTACTCCGCAAAATCGACAGGGAAATAAAAATGCTAACGAGCAAGAAGCTTTTAGAAGAAAATCAAAGTCAGCTTTTTCGGATTGAGGAAATGCTAGAAGTCTATAACGATTTACGGAGCAGCCACCAAGAAAATGCTCGTCTTCTAGAAAAAGAGCAGCAGCATAATCAGGAGTTGATTTTACAGCTATCAGCGACATCGCACGATTTAAAAACGCCCCTAACTGTGATTAAGGGGAATGCTGAGCTCTTGGAGTTGGCTCAGTTGGGCCAGCCACAGGCAGACTATGCTGCTGAGATTTTGCAGGCTAGTCACAAGATGGAAGAATATTGTGGCTCTTTGATTGATTACGCTAAGACTTTTCAGATTGATGCTAGTCAGTTCAGTCAGCTTTCTTTAGAGGACTTTTTGGCTGATTTACAGGACGACTGGGCACTGTTCAGCAAACAGGAAAGCTACCGTTTTTATATCCAAGAAGATTGTAATCTTAGCTTGAGTTTGTCCATTCATTTGGACTATCTCAAACGGGCTTTGCTCAATATTTTACTGAATGCGCTTGAACATGCAGACCAGGACCAAAAGGAAGTCAAGCTAACGGTATCAGTGCAGCAGGACCAGTTGGTTTTTGCTATCTGGAACAACGGCCCTTCATTTTCAGAGGAGATGCTGCTGGGAGCAGACCAACTCTTTTACCAGAGTGACCAAAGCCGCAATTCAGCTAATCCCCATCATGGTATCGGCTTAGCCTTTTCTAAACAGGTAGCTCTCTTGCATGGTGGTCGTCTGACCCTGCTCAATCCAGACCAAGGAGGAGCCTGTGTCGAGTTGACTGTAGCTTTAAAAGGCAAATAACAAAGGAAGTTAATAAAGATACTAAAACATACTAAGATTAGTAGTGAGGAAATCTCCAACGGGAGAAAGTACTCACTACTTTTTCGTTATGTTAAAGTAGAGGTGTCTTGTTAAGTCGATAAGTTCTTTGGCGCTAGACGTCGTAACTAAAACTGACAAGGCACCTGTTTTAGGAAGAATGTTATCTAATGGGGTCAGTATATATTAAGTCAACTTTTTCCTAAAATCCCCAGGACTCATGCCAAATTCGTGCTTGAAAAGTTTGGAAAAATTACCGCTATCTTCAAAACCGATTGAGTAGGCGATATTTTTGATGGGGAGTTTGGTACTTCTGAGGAGTTCTTTGGCTTTACGAAGGCGAATATTGGTGAGAAAGGTTTTGGGAGCTTGCCCGATTTCCTGTACAAAGAGGCGATGGAGATAGGTGCGGTCGATAGCAAGGTGATTGGCGATGTCAGTTATACGGATATTGGTTTCGTAGTTATTGGTCATAAAGCTAATAGCTTTGGCAACGATGAGGTTATGGGTAGATTGGGTCACTTTTTTGTTTTGGGAAGGAAAGTCTGAATTGAGTTGGTTGAGGATTTCCAAAAGACAAGCATTGAGCATGATGTCATTACTTTCAGAAATTAGAGAAATTTCAATTAGCTTGCTCATGAGACTCTTGATGGGGTCATTATCAGAAAAGACAGGATTGTTGCTAGAAATGGCGGTACCTTTGAGGTAGTGTTGGGCTAAATCTCCACGAAAGCCAAACCAGTAGTAGGCCCAGGGATCTGTTTCGTGGGCCTGGTATTGGATAGTAGCTTGAGGTGAGATAAAGAAAAAGTCGCCTGCCTTTAGGCTGTAAATCTTACCTTGACAGGTAAAGGTACCTCTGCCCTTGTAAATATAATGCAACATATAACCACTTCGAACAGCAGGGCCATAACTGTGGGAGGGTTGGGTTTCTTCATAACCAACTGTATACACACTTAGATAGGGATTGGTATTGGTATTGTTAAATAAAAAATTCATAAAATCTTCCTACAAATCGACTGATCTTGTCTACATTTTACCATTTATTTTAACTAAGTGAAAGGGTAAACTATAATTAAGTAAAACAAACAAGGAGGTTTTTCAGATGGCTCAATATCAAGACATCAGTGAACAAATTGAAAAATTAGTTGGTGGGCGTGACAATATTTCTCACGTGACACATTGTGCCACTCGCTTGCGTTTGGTCCTAAAGGATAATAAAAAAGCTGACATGGAAGGTTTGGAAAATATCCGTCTAGTTAAGGGGGTTTTCGTAGCGGGTGACCAGTTGCAGATGATCTTTGGCGCTGGTCTAGTCAATAATATCTATGACGAATTTTCAAGCTATATTGGTATTAATAGTGATAGTAAGATTGATGATGAGTCTAGTCAGGATCACCAGAATCCTTTGCAACGTTTTATGAAGGCCTTGTCAGATGTCTTTATTGAAATTATGCCATGTATCTTGGCTGCAGCGCTTCTTATGGGATTGTCATCACTCTTAACGACCAAGGACCTCTTTGGGGCCAAGTCCATCGTTGAGCATGTGCCTGGTCTGGCTGGTTTCAATCGTATTGTCAGCATTGCTTCATCAGGAATTTTTGCGCTCTTACCAATGATTGTAGCTTACTCAGCGACCAAACGTTTTGGAGGACGTGCTTCCCTTGGTTTGGCTATTGGAGCTGTTATGATTCACCCAAACTTGTCAGATGCCTATGCAGTAGCGGGTGGAACAGCTCAAGCAGAAATCGCCAATGTCTTTGGCCTCAATGTTGAGCTAGTTGGTTTCCAAGGCGGGATTATCATTGCCCTTCTAATTGGTTACATCGTTGCCTTCCTAGATAAGAAATTTAACAAAATTTTGCCCGATATGCTTAAGTTTGTTTTATCTCCTATGTTGACCATTTTGATCTCGTCATTCTTGCTCTTTACCATTATTGGTCCAGTTGGTCGTTCTATGGGATTTGGATTGACAGCAGGTTTATTGTGGATGGTTGAACACTTGGGTATCTTTGGTTATATGATTTTTGGTGGTATCCAACAAATTATCGTTATTACGGGTCTTCACCATACCTTTGGGGCTATCGAGACTCAGTTACTACAAGATACAGGTCGTGATTTCCTCAATCCGCTCTTATCTGTTGCCATGATGGGGCAAGGTGGTGCAGTACTGGGGTATCTCTTCCTTAATCACAAGGACAATAACAAACGCTCAATGGCCGTTTCAGCGTTCACTTCAACTCTATTTGGGATTTCTGAGCCTGCTCTATTTGGTGTGACTGTCAAATACCGTTACCCATTGATTGCTGGCTGTATCGCAGGCGCTATTTCAAGTGGTTATGTTTACCTGTCTAAGTTGACCGCAGTTGGTTTCGGTGCGACAGCTATTCCTGGTTTCACTATCGTAGATGGGGCAAATCATGGCCATCTTAACTACATTATTGCTCACTTGATTTCCATTGTTACAGGTGCCATTTTAACAGTCGTCTTTGCAAAATTCTGGAAAGAAAAGGATTAATATCACATGAAGAAATATCATCAATACCGTGATATTCCTTCTCAATTAACAGCATCATTGGCTGATTGTGTGGCAGTGTGCCCTTATCGTCAAAGCTTCCATGTGGAAGGTGACATGGGCTATGTTAACGATCCTAATGGTGTTTGTTTCTTTGATGGGAAATATCATCTCTTTCATCAATGGAGCCCTCTCACTTATAGCGAGGACAGCTGGTTTCAAGGCTGGTATCATCTGGTGTCATATGACATGATTACTTGGGAAGATGCAGGAGTGGGCTTGCAGACAGATACTGTCTATGAAACCCATGGAGCCTACTCAGGATCAGCCATCGCTGACGGCGATGTCATGCGTATCTTTTATACTGGTAATACTCGTGATGCCAATAACGAGCGAATCCCTTATCAAGTTGTGGCACTCATGGATAAGGCAGGTCATCTCTCCAAGGTGACACCACCAGCTATTATCGGTTACCCAGAAGGTTACACGGACCATTTCCGGGATCCAAAACTATGGAAGAAAGATGGTCATTATTATGCGGTTATTGGTGCCCAACGTCAAGACAAAACTGGTACAAGTCTGGTCATGCACTCACTTGATGGCTTTGACTGGTCTATTCTAGGTGAAGTGGGGACTCCTTATCAGGATTTTGGTTATATGTGGGAGTGTCCTAACTATTTTGAAATGGATGATAAGGGGATTCTCCTCTTTTCCCCTCAAGGACTAGCACCAGAGGGGAATTATTACCACAATATCTATCAGACGGGTTATGTAGTGGGGAATCACATAGATAAGGAAAATTTGCGGCTGACCGATCAGAAAAATTTTGTGGAGCTTGATCGTGGCTTTGATTTTTATGCAGCCCAGGTCATGCAGGCTGGAGGTCGTACAATTCTCTTTTCTTGGATGGGTCTACCAGATATTAACTACCCAACAGAAGACTATGCTTATTGTGGTTGCTTGACTATGCCACGTGAGCT
Organism: Streptococcus sp. Marseille-P6264; assembly: GCF_902460355.1. Taxonomy (GTDB): domain Bacteria; phylum Bacillota; class Bacilli; order Lactobacillales; family Streptococcaceae; genus Streptococcus. The sequence continues at coordinate 172,480 of NZ_CABPTO010000004.1, read as the reverse complement.
TTTCTTAGATGGGGACAAGTTGATTCAAAAACCTTTGCCGGAATTGGACAATTATCGTAAAGAAATATTGTCTAAAAATATTAATGCTTCAGAGGGGAAGGTATTCATGACTGGTTTTAAAACCAATCTTCAGTTTTCAGTGACCAAGGCGGAAGAAAGAGGGCAAGTGGTGATTAAACTTACAGCCAGTCAAGATGGTCGTTTGGGAACCAAATTGATCTTAGATTACGATAGAAAAGAGATAGTTTTAGACCGTAGCCAGGCAGGTGCTCCTCTAGCAGAGGAGTATGGCAGCCAGCGCGTGCTTTTGGAGGATTTGGGTCAGCAACTTGATTTGGATATTTATCTGGATCGCTCATCCCTAGAGATTTTTGTGAATGGTGGGCAAGAAGTAGCTTCAAGCCGTATCTTCCCAGGGGATGAGCAGGTCTATACAGTGATTGAAGGAGCAGATGCTGAACTCGACATGACGATCTATGACTTGACGATTTAGGAGTTGATATGATTTATTTTGATGCCGATAAGCAAATTTTTCATCTGACCAACGGTCAGGTTTCCTATATTATTGGTGTGGAGGAAAAGGGACTTTTGGCCCAGCTTTATTATGGTAAGGCTGTTTCAGGTTATCACGGTGGGCGTCACTACCCCCGCTTTGAGCGCTCTTTCTCCTTTAACTTTGAGGAGGACAAGAAACGTGTCTATTCTAGAGATACCCTTTTACAGGAAATCAGTAGTTTTGGTGGTGGTGATTTTCGGGTACCAAGCCTTGATATAGCAGGGTCGGATGGCTCTCATCAAACTGATTTTCGCTATGATTCTTACGAAATTTATAAGGGCAAGCCTGACTTGGGAGGGCTTCCTGCGACCTTTGCTTCAGAGGAAAATCCTGTTGAGACTTTGGACATCTGCCTTAAAGATAAGTATCGCCAGCTAGCTCTCCATCTACGTTACAGTATTTTTGAGCAGCTATCTGTTATTACCCGTAGTCATATCGTGGTCAATGAGGGCAGAGATGAGGTGGTTATTCACAAATTGTCTAGTCTTAGTCTGGATTTTCCAGCGGACAAATGGGAATCTATCCATCTACCAGGTGCTTGGGGTAATGAACGTCAATTGCAGAGGGACCCTCTCGTTCGAGGGATACATACCTTTGACAGTAAGCGTGGAACCAGTAGCCATCAGGAGAATCCCTTTGTTGCCTTGGTTAAGAATGATACGACTGAGAATCAGGGGCAGGCCTATGGTTTTGCTTTAGTCTACTCAGGTAATCACGAAGAAACCATCGAAGTAGACCAATACCAGCAAGTCCGCTTGACTATGGGGATTAATGGTTATGACTTTGTTTGGCATTTGTCTGCAGGAGAGTCTTTTACCACTCCTGAAGTTGTAATGGTTTATTCAGACCAAGGCCTTAACAGGATGTCCCAGATCTTCCATACAGTAGTACATAAGCATTTGACACGAGGGGCATGGAAGGATAAGGAACGTCCTATTCTTATCAATAACTGGGAAGCCACATATTTTGATTTTGATACAGATAGCATCAAAGGCTTGATGGATGAGGCTAGTCAACTGGGGATGGAGCTCTTTGTCCTTGATGATGGCTGGTTTGGACAGCGAGAAGACGACCAAACTTCTTTAGGAGATTGGTTTGTCAATGAGGACAAGCTACAGGGTGGCTTGCAGGCCCTAGCTACCTATGCTAAGAGTAAGAATTTAGACTTTGGTTTGTGGTTCGAACCTGAAATGATTTCACGGTCTAGTCAACTTTTTGAAGCTCACCCTGATTGGTACCTTCATCATCCAGGGTATGAGGCTGCGACTAGTCGTTCCCAATTTGTCCTAAACCTTAGTCGTGATGATGTCACCGATTATGTGATTGAAACCTTGTCAACTATTTTAAGGACAGTGGATATTTCCTATGTCAAGTGGGATATGAACCGTTATCTCAGTGATATTTATGCGACTGGAAATATTAGCAATCATGGCGAGGTAGCTCATCGATATGTGTTAAATCTTTACCGGATTTTCGAACATTTGCTAAGAGTTTTTCCTCATATCCTCTTTGAGGGCTGTTCTGGTGGAGGTGGCCGTTTTGATATGGGCATACTCCACTATATGCCGCAAATTTGGACTAGTGACAATAGTGATGCTATTGCTCGCCTAAAAATTCAATATGGTACTAGCTTGGCATACCCAGTTTCTAGCATGGGCGCCCATGTGTCTGCTGTACCTAATCATCAAAATGGGCGTATAACCAGCATGGAGACTCGCTTTAATATTGCCATGACAGGAGCCTTTGGATATGAATTAGATCCAAGACAGTTAAGTTCAGAAGAAAAAGCAATCATTAAAGACCAAGTTGCCTTCTATAAGAAGAATCGTCAGCTCCTTCAGTATGGAACCTTTACACGATTGACTAGTCCTTTTGAGACCAATGCTTGTGCTTGGCAGTTGGTATCACAAGACAAAAATCAGGCTATGGTGATTTATACAACGGTCCTTAGTCATGCGGCTCCAGCTCTACAAATTTTAAAAGTTAAGGGCTTAGAAGCAAGCAGTCTCTACTATTGCCAACAAACAGAGCAATGCTATTACGGAGACGAATTAGCTGAAGTGGGATTCTATATCCACCCCATTTTTAACCAAAAAGACTTTGATAGCCGACGCATTGACTTTGTTAAGGTAGAAGATTTACCGAAGGGGAAATGACCGTAAATGGACAAACTATACTCTGCACCCCAAAAGTTAGATAGAAAAACCCTAACTTTGGGGTATTTTATTATGAAATCCGAAAAGTTTTATGGTTATGAATAGACCTTTAAGTCACCTAACCAAATGGAACAGCTTTTGTAGACTATATTAATTACTAAAACATTAAACGAATTAGAGTCAAACAAAAAGGACTGAAACTTTAAACATTTCAGTCCTTTTTTTGCCGCTTTCTTCTTGACAAAAGATGTAAAGGGAGCTATACTATATTTAAAAAGTAAAGTTTGTTTTACATTATGGAAAGGAGGCAGCCTTGGAAAATCGAATTCAAGAATTGCGAAAAAGAAAAAAGCTCAGCCAGGAGGAGCTGGCTGAGAAGCTAGAGGTCACAAGACAAACGATTATTTCTTTGGAAAAGGGCCGCTACAATGCCTCGCTGCTTTTGGCTCATAAAATTGCATCCTTTTTCAATTTAAGGATTGAAGAAGTGTTTCTCTTTGAGGAGGATGAATCATGAAATGGACTTATTTGTGTAAATGGATATTGGCTATTTTGGTGGTGGTTGGCTTATCTTATCTCCATTTGCAAGCTAATTTTATCCCTAAAGAAATCTTGCCTTTTGTGGGAATGTTCCTGATTGTGGTGATGTTGAAAATTTCCCAAGCGTATGAAAAATAGGAGGCTGACATGGAAACATTAACTAAACAAGAATTTCGGAAAAAACTTCAAAAGAAAGTGATCATGGGTCGCATCCTAATCCTAGTCCTCTGGCTGGGACTGGGATGGAGCTACATTCATTCTCTGGATGATTTACAGGAAGGCATCATGGTTGGTCTGCTTCTAGGGATTTCTTTGATGGTTCTGCGTTATAATCTTGCCTTGAAACGGGAGGAAGCCTTTAATAGGCTCTACATTCAGGTGACGGATGAGCGCAATCGCATGATTGACGAAAAGACTCGTACCCTGCTTTTTGATATCCTTTTGCTGCTGGCAGCAGGCCTGAGCCTTCTGTCTATGATTTTTCCTATCATTTTAAATCTCAATCAGTTTCTGACTTTGACCATTATCCTAGTTTTGGCCCTTTACTATCTCTTGCGTTTTCTCCTGTCCAAGCGTTATTAAGAAAAAAAGCTGGCAGAGCCAGCTTTTTCAACAAGCTTTTAACAGAGCTTGTTTTTATTTTCTATAGAGTCGATCGTACTGGTAAACAGGGTCCATGGTCACATGGATGCCTAGTTTACGCAGGACATTTTTATCTTCGTCGGTCAGCATCACAGTCGAATGAGCTTCGCTACCCTTGAGGTTGCCTAACTGTTGCATAGCATGTGCGGCATCTTGATTTTCCATGGCTGTGATCGCAAGAGCCATTAAGATTTCGTTTGAGTGGAGGCGAGGATTGCGACTACCCAGATGATTGATTTTCAGACCTTGGATTGGTTTAACGTACTCGGGTTCGATCAGCTTGGTCTCTTTGGCAATGTTGGCTAACTTCTTAATGGCATTGATCAAGACAGCAGCCGTAGGACCAAAGAGTTCAGAGGTCTTACCGGTTACGATTTCGCCGTTTGGCAATTCCAAAGCCAGAGCGGGGTCACCAGTGCTTTCAGCCTTGGCACGCGCAGCAACGGTTACTTTGCGATCCAGCGGTGTGATGCCCAAGTCGTTCATCAATAGTTCGATTTTCTTGATAGCAGATTCAGAAACGCGCTCCGCCTTGAAGTCCAGAATAGTCTGGTAGTAGCGGCGGATGATTTCCTGTTGAGATGCCTCGATAGCTGCATCATTATCTACAATGGCAAAACCGACCATGTTAACGCCCATGTCCGTTGGAGAAGCATAAGGTGATTTTCCAAGGATGCGCTCTAGCATACGTTTGAGTACTGGGAAAATTTCAATATCACGGTTGTAGTTGACTGTAGTCTTGCCATAAGTTTGCAGGTGGAAAGGATCGATCATGTTGACATCGTCTAGGTCTGCTGTCGCCGCCTCATAGGCTAGATTGACCGGATGGTGCAGGGGCAGATTCCAAACTGGGAAGGTCTCAAACTTGGCATAGCCTGACTTGATGCCATTGATTTGGTCGTGGTACATGTTGGACAAGCAAGTAGCCAGTTTACCAGAACCAGGACCAGGTGCGGTCACCACGACTAGGTTACGGCTGGTTTTGATATAGTCGTTTTTGCCCATGCCTTCGGGCGAGATGATATGGTCCATATCAGTCGGGTAGCCCTTGATTGGATAGTGGATGTAGGAGTCAATCCCGTTCTTTTCTAGCTGAGCTCGGAAGAGATCGGCTGCTGGCTGGCCGGCATACTGGGTAATGACCACTGAGCCTACATAAATATCCAGCTCATTAAAGGTATCGATTAGTCGCAGCACTTCTTGGTCGTAGGAAATGCCCAAATCACCCCGCGCCTTAGAGTGCTCAATGTTGTTGGCATTGATGGCAATGACAATCTCTACTTGGTCCTTGAGCTCTTTGAGCAGTCTGATTTTATTATCCGGCTCATAGCCTGGCAGGACGCGGGCAGCATGGAAGTCTTCCAGCATTTTACCGCCGAATTCCATGTACAATTTGCCCTCAAATTGATTAATGCGCTCCAAGATATGGTCGCGCTGCAGGTTTAAGTATTTCTCTGAATCAAAAGCAATTTTTTTCATGTATAGTTTCACCTCTGCTAAGCATTATAACAAAATTTTCTTCAAATTGGAAAATTAAAAGAGATTATATTAGATAAAATAGATAGCAGCCCGAATGAAGAACGGGCTGCTTCTCGAAATTAGTAGTTGGTAATCGTGTCCACCGTTGAGCGATCCAGCTTTTTGACCAAAGCTTGCAGGAAAGCTTGGGCTTGCAAGAAATCGTCCATGGCATAGAGAGTTTGGTGGGAATGAATGTAGCGAGCGCAGACACCGATTGTGGTAGATGGCACACCACCGCTTTGGAGATGGGCAGCGCCAGCATCGGTTCCGCCTTTTCCGCAGTAGTATTGATACTTGATACCAGCTTCTTCTGCGGTTGTCAGGAGGAAGTCCTTCATGACTGGCAGCATGAGATGACCAGGATCAAAGAAACGAATCAGCGTTCCTTCGCCGATGGCTCCTTGGCCGCCATAGATGTCACCTGCTGGGGAGCAGTCCACAGCTAGGAAGACCTCAGGGGCAAATTTTGTCGTAGAAGCATGGGCACCACGCAGGCCAACTTCTTCTTGAACATTGGCACCGACATAGAGTTGGTTACCTAGTTCTTGACCAGACAAGGCTTGAGCTAATTCGCTGACCATAAGGACGCCGTAGCGGTTGTCCCAGGCTTTAGAGATGATATTTTTTCCGTTAGCTGTGAGAATAGCAGAGCTGTCTGGCACGATGGTGTCTCCCGGACGGATACCATAGCTTTCAGCTTCTGCCTTGTCCGCAAAGCCGCCGTCAAAGACAATATCGCCAATCTGTGGCATGACTGGTCCGCCAGCACCGCGTGTCAGATGAGGAGGAACAGAGCCTGAGATTACAGGAATTTCTCGGCCTTCACGGGTAAAGAGTTTGAAGCGTTGACTGCTCACGACCAATGGATTCCAGCCACCGATTTCCACTACACGGAAAGTCCCGTCGGGCTTGATCTCGCTAACCATGAAGCCAACCTCGTCCATGTGAGCCGCAACCAGAACTCGGGGAGCATTTTCAGCTTGAGAATGCCGAACCCCGAAGATGCCGCCTAGACCGTCGGTAACGACCTCATCAACGTGAGGAGTGATTTTTTCTCGCAGATAGCTGCGAACAGGTGCCTCGTGACCAGAGATTGCTGAAAGCTCGGTCACTTCCTTGATTTTTGAAAATAAGTCAGACATAAATTTACCTTCTTTCTGCCTCTATTTTATCACTTTTTTAAAGGGAATAACAGGATGAACTAGAAGAAGCTGAGAAATCTGCAATATTGTTTGTCGCCTCTACGCTTTTGTGTTAAAATATTCTACATGAAAGCTAAAAAAATCATTTTAACAACAACCGCTCTTTTGGGAGCAGGAGCCTTGGCCTTTGGAGCTGCCAAGCTTGTGCAGGAGCAGAAAAGACTGCGTAATAGAGAAGAAATTGTTCAAATCGTGCGGGAGTTTTTTTCCAGCCGAGGACCGATTGCAACGGTTTATGTGGAACTTTATGAATCAACCGACAGCCGTACAGTTGGAGGGGTTGTCCTAGAAGACGACCGCCATTTCACCTTCGTCTATGAAAATGGTCAGTTGACCTACGAGGAAGAGTGATGATTCAGCCGCAAAGCATGGAGGAGCTGGCTTCTTATGTAGAGCATAAGGGGAAGACTGTCTTCTTTTTCACAGCAGATTGGTGTGGAGACTGTCGCTTTATCAAGCCTTTTCTGCCAGAGATAGAAGCGGAGAATCCTGACTTTACCTTTGTCGAGGTGGATCGGGATCAGTATATGCCTGTCGCCCAAAAATGGGATGTTTATGGGATACCTAGTCTGGTTGTTGTGGAAGATGGCCGAGAGATTGGTCGCTATGTCAATCGTGAACGCAAGACCAAGAGTCAAATCAATGATTTTTTAGCGAGTTTATAAGAAGATTTAAAAGTATTTTTGGAGGAAGAAATGATTTTTACATACAACAAAGAGTATGTTGGAGATATTCTGATGGTCATCGCTGCTGATGATCAGGGAGCTAAGCTAAGCGCTGAGCGCAAAGGAAATGTAGCGCGTGTTTACCGCGAAGATAATGGACAGACAGTAGCTTGGAATATTTTTGAACTGTCAAATCTTTTTGAAATTGCAGAGCGCGGACAAGTTCAGCTGACGGATGAGCAAGTTGCGACTCTCAACCAAGAATTGACCAAAGAGGGCTTCCAAGCGGAGCTGGTTAACGACCGTGAGCCTAAGTTTGTTGTGGGGGAAATCCTTGAGATGGTGGCCCACCCTGATAGTGATCACCTCAATATTTGTCAAGTGCAGGTGGCAGCCGACAAGACGGTTCAAATCGTGGCTGGTGCTCCGAATGCTCGTGTCGGCCTCAAGACGATCGTGGCTTTGCCTGGTGCTATGATGCCGAAGGGCAATCTCATCTTTCCAGGAGAACTCCGTGGCGAAAAGAGTTTTGGTATGATGTGTAGCCCACGGGAACTCCAGTTGCCAAATGCGCCGCAAAAACGTGGGGTTATTGAATTATCAGATGACCAAGTTGTCGGAACTCCATTCGACCCAGCTAAACACTGGACTGCCTAGGGAGTTGTCAGTATCTGATACACCAAATAGAAGGAAATAAGATGGCAAAAAATGTTGTGATTACAGGAGCGACATCAGGAATCGGTGAAGCCATTGCGCGAGCTTATCTGGAGCAGGGGGAGAATGTCGTTCTAACGGGGCGACGGACAGACAGACTGGAAGCCCTCAAATCAGAGTTTGCAGTAACCTATCCAAATCAAACAGTTTGGACTTTTCCACTGGATGTCACGGATATGGCTATGGTCAAGACTGTCTGCTTCGATATTTTGGAAACGATAAGGCAGATTGATATTTTGGTCAATAACGCTGGACTAGCTCTTGGCTTGGCTCCCTATCAAGACTATGAAGAATTGGATATGCTGACCATGTTGGATACCAATGTCAAAGGTTTGATGGCAGTCACTCGCTGTTTCTTGCCTTCTATGGTAGCAGCCAATCAAGGTCATATTATCAACATGGGATCAACCGCAGGAATCTATGCCTATGCAGGTGCAGCTGTTTACTCAGCCACCAAGGCTGCTGTCAAGACTTTTTCAGATGGACTGCGAATCGATACCATTGCAACGGATATCAAGGTGACCACCATTCAGCCTGGAATTGTCGAAACAGATTTTTCTGCGGTACGTTTCCACGGTGACAAAGAGCGTGCTGCCACCGTCTATCAGGGAATTGAGGCCTTGCAAGCTCAGGATATTGCAGATACAGTGGTCTATGTGACCAGTCAGCCTCGTCGTGTGCAGATTACAGATATGACTATTATGGCCAATCAACAGGCGACAGGTTTCATGGTGCATAAAAAATAAAGAATTTTCTCGAAAAGTTACAAATTTCTGTAACTTTTTTTGATTCCCTGCGAATAGATAAGTAGGAGGAAAGAATATGTATAATAAAGTCATCATCATTGGCCGGTTGACGGCTACACCAGAGCTACACAAGACAGCAAATGACAAGTCGGTCGCGCGTGCGACAGTGGCGGTGAATCGCCCTTATAAATCTCAGAGTGGTGAGCGTGAGGCGGATTTTGTAAATGTGGTTGTCTGGGGGCGTCTAGCTGAGACTTTAGCCAGCTATGCAAGTAAGGGCAGCTTGATTTCTCTGGATGGTGAGTTGCGGACTCGTCGCTATGAAAAAGAGGGGGCCACTCATTATGTGACAGAGGTGCTCTGTCATAGCTTCCAGCTCCTGGAAAGTCGGGCTCAGCGCGCTCTGCGTGAAAATAATAGCGGAGCTGATTTGGCAGATTTGGTACTGGCAGAAGAAGAGCTCCCTTTTTAAGAACGAACTGACTGATCTGAGAGTTCCTTGATAAAAAAGAAAGTTAGGAAAGTAATCCTAGCTTTTTTGATTAAAGAGTAGGTGGAGAAATGGACAACTGAAGCAGGTCATTTACTTCATCAAGCCTGAAAAAGTATTTTTATAAAGGGGTTTCTATTGTTTTCCTATCTTAAATTTGGTATAATAAAGGTGAATCCAGAGGCAGGCTAGAAAGGAAAAAATCGGAAACGAAACAGCCGCTGATGGTCGCTTTGCACATTGCAGTTTGAAATAAGGAGAGGAGGTTTATCATGTCTTTGTCTACCTTATTTGAAGTATCAATAGCTATTTTGGGTGTGGCCTCTGCTGGTTACCTCATCTATGCCTATTATGAGTTTCTAAAAGATATAGCTCATATGGAGAAAGTACATCATTTTCATCACGGAGGTTGAGACAAAAGTGTCTCGACCTCGCTTTTTATTAGAAAGAGATCCTTGAGGTTGCAGCTGCTTGCTCAAGAGCCACAGATCGTCGAGCAACCTCGTGGGGCTGGGACTATTTGTAAGGTCTTGGAAAGCTTTTAAAGCTGTGCTCAGAAACAGGGAGCCAAGCTGGATGTTTGAAACTTTAGTGTATCCCAGCGCCTCCCTGATATTCTAGTCCTCTTGGTTTTCATATTGATTTAAAAATGTTAAAATAGTAGGCAAGAAAGCGGAGAGAGTGCATGCCAAAAGAAGAAAATTTAACGGGGAATCAGGTTGTAGCCCTAACAAAAAAATATTTAGCTGCAGAGGATGTGGCTTTTGTTCAAAAAGCGTTGATCTATGCGATGGAATGCCATAGCGGGCAGACTCGCCAGTCAGGGGAACCCTATATTGTCCATCCGATTCAGGTGGCGGGAATTTTAGCCAAGCTCAAGCTGGATGCTGTTTCAGTAGCCTGTGGTTTTTTGCATGATGTCGTAGAGGACACATCTGCGACCTTGGACGATCTGGAGCGGGAATTCGGCCATGATGTGCGCGTGATTGTGGATGGTGTGACCAAGCTTGGGAAAGTCAAATACAAGTCTCACGAAGAACAGTTGGCGGAAAATCATCGCAAGATGCTCATGGCCATGTCTGAAGACCTTCGAGTGATCTTGGTCAAGCTGGCTGACCGTCTGCATAATATGCGTACTCTGAATCATTTACGGCCAGACAAACAAGAGCGAATCTCGCAGGAAACGATGGAAATCTATGCTCCTCTGGCCCATCGTTTAGGGATTTCCAGTGTCAAATGGGAATTGGAAGACTTGTCTTTCCGTTATCTCAATCCAACGGAGTTTTATAAAATCTCCCACATGATGAAGGAGAAGCGTCGAGAGCGGGAAGCTCTGGTAGAGGAAGTTGTCCACAAGATTGAAACCTACGCGGGAGAGCGCAATCTACATGGGAAGATTTATGGTCGTCCCAAGCATATTTACTCCATCTACCGCAAAATGCAGGACAAGAAGAAACGGTTTGATGAGATCTACGATCTTATTGCCATTCGTTGCATTTTGAGCACTCACAGTGATGTCTATGCCATGCTGGGCTATATCCATGAGCTTTGGAAACCCATGCCTGGTCGTTTCAAGGACTATATTGCCAACCGCAAGGCTAACGGCTACCAGTCCATCCATACGACCGTTTACGGACCTAAAGGTCCGATCGAGTTTCAGATTCGGACCAAGGAAATGCACGAAGTGGCAGAATACGGGGTCGCTGCTCACTGGGCCTATAAAAAAGGAATGAAGGGTCAGGTTGACAGCAAGGAATCTGCCATCGGGATGAATTGGATCAAGGAACTGATGGAGTTGCAGAATCAGTCTGGTGATGCCAAGGAATTTGTTGATTCGGTTAAGGAAAGCTATCTGGCGGAGGAAATCTATGTCTTCACACCGGATGGAGCAGTGCGGTCTTTGCCTAAGGACTCAGGACCCATCGATTTTGCCTATGAGATCCATACCAAGGTCGGGGAGAAGGCGACAGGAGCCAAGGTTAATGGTCGCATGGTGCCACTCAATACCAAGCTGAAGACTGGGGATCAGGTGGAAATCATTACCAATGCCAACTCCTTTGGACCTAGCCGCGACTGGCTCAATCTTGTCAAGACCAGCAAGGCCAGAAATAAAATCCGCCAGTTCTTTAAAAATCAAGACAAGGAGCTGTCTATTTCTAAAGGGCGGGAGCTCTTGCAGGCTCAATTTCAGGAGAATGGTTATGTAGCCAATAAGTACATGGACAAGAAGCACATGGAAGATGTGCTGCAAAAGACCAGCTATAAGACCGAAGAAGCGCTTTTTGCGGCAATTGGTTTCGGTGAGATCGGTGCCATTAGTATTTTCAATCGTTTGACAGAAAAAGAGCGCCGTGAGGAAGAGCGGGCCAAGGCTAGAGCAGAAGCAGAGGAATTGGTCAAGGGCGGTGAAGTTAAGGTCGAAAATAAAAAAGACACCCTTAAGGTCAAGCACGAAGGCGGTGTGGTCATTCAGGGGGCGTCTGGTCTCCTCATTCGTATTGCCAAATGCTGTAATCCTGTGCCTGGTGACGACATTGTTGGTTATATTACCAAAGGACGCGGCGTAGCCATCCACCGGCAGGACTGCATGAATCTCAAGGCTCAGGAAAATTACGAGCAGCGCTTGCTTGATGTGGAATGGGAAGAAAATAACTCGACTAAAGAGTATATAGCCCACATTGATATTTATGGTCTTAATCGGTCTGGCCTCCTTAACGATGTGCTGCAGGTTCTGTCCAATACCACCAAAAATATCTCAACGGTTAATGCCCAGCCAACTAAGGATATGAAATTTGCTAATATCCATGTTTCTTTTGGCATTGCCAACCTGTCCATGCTGACGACGGTGGTGGATAAGATCAAGAGCGTGCCAGAGGTGTATTCGGTCAAACGGACCAATGGTTAAGTTGGAGCTTGTCAGAGTGGATGTTAGTCAGAAAATAAAGGAAAAAATATGAAAATCGTCATTCAGCGCGTCAAACGTGCTCAAGTTAGTATCACCCAGCAGCTGCACAGCAGCATTGAACAAGGTCTTCTGCTCTTAGTAGGCGTCGGGCCTGAGGATAGTCAGGAAGATATGGACTATGCAGTCAGGAAAATTGTCAATATGCGGATTTTTTCCGATGCTGAGGATAAGATGAATCTTTCTGTTCAAGATATCGGAGGGGAGATTCTTTCCATTTCCCAATTTACGCTCCATGCAGATACCAAAAAGGGCAATCGGCCAGCCTTTACAGGAGCAGCCAAGCCGGATATGGCTAGTCCCTTCTATGACAAGTTTAACCAGCTATTAGCTGAGCAAGTGCCAGTCAAGACGGGCGTGTTCGGAGCAGATATGCAGGTGGAATTGGTAAATGATGGACCAGTGACCATTCTGCTAGACACTAAAAATCGATGAAAGAATTGCGCGCCTTCTAAACGTCAGTAGTTTAAGGCTAGGCAAAAGATAGCTTGCTTCTTTCCTAGAGACAAGGAACATTTCATAGGCTTCATAAGTAACTTTTAATGACCCGTGCTGGTTTCCTTAGAAGTTCTTATGAGGCTTTTTGTGTGGCTTAAAAAAGATATTATTCTAGTAGGCGGCTTTGGAGTTGATAAAGCGGAATGGCAGACATGGGTTGCTCCTTGTCAGATGCGACAGATGTCTAGGGCTTATTGGAAAAGGGCTTTACGACTTATGGTATAATGATATATAAGTTTGAGGAGTCTCTTGATTTTTTCAGACTGATTTTCATAAAAAGAATAGGAAATAAGTATGCTCTCGATTCTTGCTTTATATATCACCCTGATGCCGGTCATTCTGGCTGGGATTCTGAATATGATCTTTTGCAAGTCTTCACTGCTAGGGGCGGCATACCGACCCATGGATGCCGGGCTGATTTTAAAGGATGGGAAGAGACTTTTTGGGGCTAACAAGACCTGGAAAGGTTTCTTTGGCATGATTGTCTGGGGAGCTTTGGCTCAGATACTTTGGGGCTTGCTCTTGAAGAGTATTCCTAGTCTAGAGAAGCTGCACTTGGTCTATGCCTTCTACGAAAATACCGTGCTATTTAATCTGCTGCTTGGAGCTCTTTTGGGGCTAGCCTATGTTTTGTTTGAACTGCCCAATAGCTTTATCAAGCGCCGTTTAGAAATCAGAGAGGGCAAGACGGCGGAGAATGGCTGGAAATGGACCTTTATCTGGATAGACCAGATTGATTCCTTGATTGGCTGTATTATTTTCTTGCTTTTCTATATCCCTCTGTCCTGGCAGCAGATGCTGGGCATTCTAATCCTAGGGGCGGGTACACATATAGGAGTCAATCGTCTGCTCTACTGGGCTAAGCTTAGAAAAAATCGTATGTGAGATGGGAGTTTTTGATGAAAGAACTATGGCTGGAAAAAGAGCCTTCAGCCGTCTATGGCGGTAAAATCAATCAGTTAATCAGCCTTTGTCGGCTGGGGCTTTCGGTTCCTAGAGCCTTGATTTTGCCAGCGGATCAAGTAATGGCTTGGCTAAGAGCAGCTCTGCCAGAATACTCAAAAGAGGGACTTAAAGAATTAATCGAACTGGGCAAAGAGGAAATTGCGGAGCGTTTGCAGCAGTATCCCTTGGATCCAGCTTGGCTACAGGAGTTAGCAGCCTTTTGTCAGGAAAATCAAGCTTATATCGTTCGCAGCAGTGCCCTCTTAGAAGACGGACAGGCCATGTCATTTGCCGGTCAATATGACTCGATTGGCAACTGCCGGACACTGTCAGAAATTGAGCAGGGCATTCGTTCTTGTCTGCTTTCTCTCTTTAATCCAGAAGCATTGGCCTACTGGCAGCGTCAGGGGCTGGCTGAGAAGGATTTTGCTATGGCGGTGCTGATTCAGGAGCAGATAGAGCCTGACTTCAGCGGCGTCTGCTTTTCCCTAGACGTGGCGACTAATCAGGATCAGTCTATGTTGCTTGAGTATGTAAAAGGCTCGGCTGAGAGCTTGGTTAGTGGCCAAGTTAATCCTGAGCAACTAACTCTTCTTTGGTACAAGCCGGACTGGAGCCAGTTTGAGAAAGTTGAAATCCCTCTGGCAGTCTTGCAGAAGCTGCATGACCAGGTTTTGGAGATTGTAGCACATTTTGGTCGGCCCATGGATATTGAGTGGTGCGCTGTCCAAGAGCAAGTCTATCTACTGCAGGCTCGGCCCATCACAACTGTGCCAACTAAAATCGACAGTGGTCGCTGGACAACGGCGAATTTTCGGGACGGAGGCGTGGCAGCCCAGCCCTGTCCCAACCTTATGTGGAGCCTTTACCGCCATTCTTGGCAAGAGGCACTCTCCAGCTTTTTGCTGGCAATTGGCCTAGAGCCTGAAGGTGTGATGCCGCCGCTGATGCACCTGCATTATGCTCGGCCTTTCTGGAACTTAGGCGTGGTCAAGCAAGGTATGGAGCAGATTCCGGGCTATATTGAGCGAGACTTTGATGATGAGCTGGGAGTTAATAAAGACTATCAAGGTCAAGGTTTTACCAGCAAATTAAGTCCAGCCTTGCTCTTGAATTTCCTGCGGGTAGCATTAAAAACGCAAAAAGTAACTAAGACTTTTCTGCATCAGGCGCCAGACAAGTTGCAAGAGCTGCGCCAGCAATTTACCCGCCTGAATCAAGAAATAGGAGAACTGAACGACCAAAGCCCGCTGCAACAAGTCGAGAGTCTTTGGCAGTTAGTGCTAAATCAGGCTTACTTAGACAGTGAAGGAACTTATTTCTGGCAGGCCTACATCAATACGGTCCAGCTGTCTATGAAAAAGACTAGTCTGCTCAAATGGCTAACGGTCGATGAATTTTTCCGACTGATAGCTAAATTAGGCAATGTTTCGCATACCAAGCCCTTAGCTAGAATGCTGGAAGTTGCGGATCTTGTTTTGGCAGAGGAGAGACTGACAGACGATTGGTTGAAGCTATCGGTGGAAGAATTGCAGGAACTGGCTGCACAATATCCTGAGCGAGCAGATTTCATCAAGATTCAGGATTTCCAAAAGGAATTTGGCTATCACTCGGCACGGGAGCTGGACTTGCGAGTAGCTAGTTATGAAGAAGATGCTCATCAAGTGCTGACAGCAGTCCAGCGGTTGGTTGCTGATTCAGCTTACTACCAGACGGCCAAAGCTTCGCTCGGTCCTGGCTCGGAGTCTGAGCTGGATCTGGCTCATCTATCTCGAACCAAGCAGAAAAAAATTGAAAAAATCAATCAAGACCTTCGGAACTTGCTCTGGTGGCGGGAGGAGTTCAAGGATATTTCCACGCGCTATTACCACCTCATTCGCCAGATTAGCCTCAAACTCGGCCGAGCCTATGAAAAGCGAGGCTTTCTGAAAGATTCTCAAGATGTTTTTTACATTAAGAAAGAAAGCCTGACTGCCTTTATGGAAGGGCAAAAGACTGCTGACCAGCTTCAAGAAGAAGCGACTGATAATCGGCATTATTGCCAGGCCTATCGGAATTTTGAGCCAGTGGGTGATTTGACTGATAAAGAGATGAGCTTGGAAAAGGTAGCCCATGACAGTCAGGCCCTGCTGACGGGAATGCCAGCCAGCAGCGGTCAGGTGACCGGTCGGGTTCGAGTCCTCTTGGATTTGGCGGATATTGAGACGATTGAGCTGGGAGAAATCCTTGTTACTCGCTATACAGATACGGGCTGGAGTTATGTTTTTGGTATTCTGGGCGGTCTTGTGACAGAGTACGGTGGAGTTCTCTGCCATGCATCCATTGTCGCTCGGGAATGCGGGATTCCAGCTCTGGTCTGTGCCAAGAATGCAACTCAGCTGCTAGAAACTGGCATGCTGGTAACCTTAGATGGAAGAAGAGGAGAAATAAGAATTCATGAAGAAGAATGAACCTTTGTTTATCGGTGAATACGATAAATCTGTTATCCTGACCTATATGGGCGCTGCTTTTGCACTGTTGGCAGTCTATGCCGTCATTCAGTCCCAGCTGCGGCTAGCCATGATGGCTTTTATCGTTAGCGGTATCTGTGACCTCTTTGATGGTGTGGTGGCTCGGCGGATGAAGCGGACTGAAAGTCAGAAGCGTTTCGGCATTGAAATTGATTCGCTCTGCGACATGATTAGCTTTGCGGCTCTTCCGGCAATGCTCCTCATGACCCAGCTACCCTTGGGAGCGGCCAATATCATTTTGGCTGTCCTCTATGTCTTGGCTGCGGTCACGCGCTTGGCTCATTTTAATCGCTTGGCCAAGCATGATGAGGGATCTGGCTCTTATTTTATTGGCTTGCCTGTGACTTACAGCGCTCTCTTTTTCCCTCTGACCTATCTGGTCTGTCAATGGCTGGCGCCTGGTTTCTTTGCTTGGGTGTGGCTGGGCTTGTCTCTTTTGCTGACCGTCCTATTTGTCTACAACTGCCGGATTCCCAAGCCGAATAAGCTGGCCTACCTAGTTTTTGCGATTCTGGCTGTTGCAAGTCTGATTGGTCTGGGGGTTCTGCCCCATGGTTAAGGTCTATCAGAGAAGGACTGGACAGGTAGTGGAACCGACAGAATACAAGGCGGGTCTGTTAGACAAGCTTTATGGTACTGCTTGGGGCCGCTTCTTATTGCCTATATTGACCCGACCTAGCCTGTCTTATCTGCTGACTTTGAAAGACTACACTCCTTTTTCTCGCAAGAAAATAGCAGCTTTTGTGGAAAGTTATCAGCTGAATCTAGCTGACTATGAGGATGGCCCCTATCCTGGCTTTGCGGCTTTTTTCCAGAGGAAAATCAATCCAGAACTACGTCCAATTTGTCCTGACAGTCAAGTACTGGCAGTGGCGGATGCTAAGCTGGAGGCTTTTACCATCAGTCAGGACTTGCAGCTGACGATTAAGGGACAGACATACAGGCTAGCTGACTTACTGTTGGATGAAGAGTTGGCTCAGCTATTTAGAGGCGGAACAGCGCTGGTCTATCGCTTGGGAGTAGAAGATCTGCACCGCTATCTGGCTGCCGAATCCGGCAGAATTACCCGAAGACGAAAAATTAAAGGCCGCCTGCATACGGTCAGACAGGTAGCCCAGAAGCGGCGCTTGATTTACAAGGAAAATAAAAGAGAATACTGTCTTTTAGAGACCGAGCTAGGGCCTGTCCTGCAGATGGAAGTAGGGGCGCTCTTGGTCGGCAGAATATACAATCACAATCAGAACCATTTGGTTAGGGGACAGGAGAAGGGCTGCTTTGGTCTGGGCGGCTCAACTATTCTTGTCCTCTACCCGGCAGACACGATTCGCTTGGATCAGGATATCCTGACTTACTCAGACCTTGGAATAGAAACCCAGATTCAAATGGGTGAAAAGATTGGAGAAAAGCTATGTTTAAACGATTAGCTGTTTATTATAAGGAAATGTTTCCTTTGCTGCCGCGCTTTTTTGTGGCTGCCATCATGTTTTTTGAGATTTATTTTGTCCTTCTGCTCAATGACGGAGTGACCACCTTTCACTTTGACCATCAGGAGTTGATCGGAATTTTTACGATTTTTGTCTTTCTGATGATTCTGCGGATTGCAGATGATTTCAAGGACTATGAGACCGACAGACGGCTCTTTCCTCATCGTGCTCTGCCATCTGGCCGAGTGAAAAAGAAGGACTTGGCTGTTGCCCTCAGCTTTATCGTAGCTGTCTCTGTACTCCTTAATGTCCTCTTTATGAACAATATCGGCTGGTTCCTCTTTCTCTATATCTACGGAACCCTCATGTCCTTCTGGTTCTTCAAGCGTGACAAGATTCAAAATTCTCTGCCATTGGCTCTAGTGACCCATAATCCAGTCATGATGATTTTGAATCTCTATACTATTTCCTTTGTCTGCTACAAGTACAATCTGCCTCTCTTGTCCCTACCGACCGTCTTGCTGGCTTTTACCATGTATTTCCCAAGTCTGATCTGGGAAGTCTGCCGCAAGATTCGGGCACCAAAAGACGAGACCGAGTATGTGACTTATTCGATGCTTTTTGGCTACAAAAAAGCCACTCGCTTTATCGAGGTGGTGACTCTGCTGGATATCTTGACCAATTTTGTCCTCCTCTGGAATATTTCCCATGTCGGAGTGGTAGTCTTGGTGCTGAATGTTATCTGGATGACCGTCCAGTTTGAGCAGTTTATCAAGGATCCGACTCGCTTTAATATCCGAGAGCGGGTGGAGCGTTATACTTATATCACAGAGACGACCATGGTTCTGTCCGTTGCTGTTTATCTTTTGATGGGGGTACTTTGATGAAAAGAATCAAGCAGACAGGGCTTGACCAGGTTGGAGGCAAGGCCTATCATTTGCTGAAAATGCAGGCTGCTGGTTTGCCGGTTCCTGACTTTGCAGTGTTTGCTTTTGACTTTTTTCAAAAATCTGCCAGCTTTGCTGACTTGGAGCGGATGGAAGCAGCTTATCGGTCTGGAGAGTTGGACTTGTCCCAGCTCAGTCAGCAGCTGCAGGATTGGGCCATAGAGCAGTTTAGTCAAGAAGATCTAACGGCAGCAGAAAGTTGGGTTCGTAAGGAATTTTTCCAGACAGACTGTCGCTTTGCAGTTCGCTCATCAGCTACTATTGAGGATGGGAAGGCCTCATCCTTTGCCGGTCAGTTTGAGAGCCAGCTCAATGTGAAGCCAGAGGGACTTAAAGAAGCCATCCAAGTGACCTTGCTTTCTCTTTATCAGGAGTCGGCTCTTAGTTATCTATTTGAGCAAGGCCTATCGTTGAAGCAGGCACAGATGATTTGCATTGTGCAGGTCATGCAGGAGGGAGACTTGTCTGGGATTTACTTCACAGCTAATCCCAAGGGCATTCTGAACGAGCACATCATTGTCATCGGTCGGGGCTTGGGCAATAAGGTTGTCGAGGATAAGATTCCTACAACCATGGTGACGCTCCATCCCAAGGACCAGCTCTTTTATACAGAGCAGACGGAGGACTCACCGGACTTATCACAGGAACAACTCGAGGACTTACAAGCCTTGGCAAGTCAGGTAAGTCAGCTTTTCGGATCTTATATGGATATGGAGTTTACCTTCGCAAATGGTCAACTCTATCTCTTGCAGGCACGACCTATTACTACCTTGCCAGAAGGACAGCAGATTATTCTGGATAATAGCAATATTGTAGAAAGCTATCCGGGCGTTTCCAGTCCTCTGACTATTAGCTTTATTCAAGAGGCTTATGCCAGCATTTTCCGCAGTCTTGCCCAGCGCTTGGTTGGCAAGGATGCCCCTGAGTTAGCTGCCTATGAAGCCACTTTTCAAAATATGCTGCAGCCGGTCAATAGCCGAGTTTATTACCAGATTCAGAGCTGGTATCAGCTCTTGCAGCTTCTGCCTTTTTCGAAGAAAATCATTCCTATCTGGCAGGATATGCTGGGAGTGAGAGAGACGGAGGTGCCTCAGATGCCAGTGCACTTGTCTACTTTCAAACGCCTGCAAATCATGCTTCGAATCATCCGAGAGTTTTGGACGGCACCCAAGCAAATGCGGCAATTGGAAGAGCAGTTTGCCCAGATTCAGCGCGAATACGAAGCGAGCTTTTCTCCCGACGCAGATGCGGAGACCTTGATTGGCTTGGTCAGCAAGCTAAAAGAGGATATTCTGGCTCACTGGGACATTACGCTGGTCAATGACCTCTATGCTTTTGTCTATACTGGACTCCTGAAGAAGTCGCGTCGCGGCGGAGCTGTTCAAGCTGAAATTGCAGGAATTGAGCAGATTGAAAGTATGCGGCCGGCTTTGGCTCTGCAGGCTTTAACAGCTCAGCTGAAAGCAGAAGAAAATGCAGCGATTAGACAGGCCATGGCAAGTGAAAGTCCAGCAGTCTTTCTAAGTCGCCAGCACCCTTTGGTCCAAGAAATTACTCATTTTATCCATGAATTTGGTGATCGAGCTCCGGAAGAGTTGAAGTTAGAAACTCCCACCTTCCGAACGCATCCAGAGCGTCTGCTCAAGCTCCTGCTGCAAATGTGCCAGCAAGAGGGGAAGAAGTTGGCCCCTCAGAAACTTGAAGAAGAGGTGCAAAAATCAGGCTGGTGGACGAATTTCCTTCGCAAGCGAGCCATGACTGGTGTTAAATATCGGGAAAGCTCCCGCTTAAACCGCACACGAATCTACGGCATGATGCGGCAGATTTTCCGAACGCTGGGTCAGCAATTAGCCGAGCAAGGGCTGCTGGCTACGCCTGACGATGTTTTTTACCTGACAAAGGAAGAATTGTTTGAGTTGACCAGAAAGCCCAGAGATGTTAGTGACCTGATAACCGAGCGTCGGGAGAAATTGGAGGCGGATAAGGAGTTGCCAACCTTTAGTCGCTATGTTTTTGCTGGACAGGTCTTTGAGAAATACCTGAAACCTCAAAACCGTACCAGCAGTCATAATACAGGTGTTCGATCTCTACAGGGAATTGGCTGTTCACCTGGCTGCGTCAAGGCCCAGGTTTTGGTCGTGGAAGATGTGCAGGAAATTGAGTCTGCTCAGGACCGGATTATCGTGACCAAGATGACCGATCCGGGCTGGGTCTATCTTCTGACCCAAGCCAAGGGTGTCATTGCCGAGCAGGGGTCCTTGCTCTCCCACACGGCCATTATTTCCCGCGAGTTAGGTATCCCCTCTATTGTCAATGTCAGAGGCGCCTGCAGTCACTTGCAAAACGGCGACTGGATTGAGATGGATGGCCTGACTGGCAAGATTCGACTAATCAAGGAGGAAGACCATGATGGAAATTAAACCAGTCAAATCCAATACGACAGAGCTGGATGATTTTCTAGCCCTGCCCAAGAAGATTTACCAGCCGGACCACCTTATGCAGTCGGAGGAGGAAGAGCTGGCCTTGATTGAAGGCAGTCACCCGCTGAGTTCGGAATTAGAAACCTATGCCTTTGTTGGCTATGTGGACAGTCGGCCGTGCATTCGAGGACTTCTGACCTTCTATCCAGATGATGAGGCTGCTTACTTGGGATTTTTCGAGTCAATCAATGACCAGCAAATTGCATCTGCTTTTATTGAGCATTTAGCAGGTTTTGCTCGCAGTCTCGGAGCGACTAAGTTAATCGGTCCGGTACAGGCAAGTTTTTGGCTGGGTTATCGAATGCAGCTGACTGGAACAGAGAAGGTCCCTTTTACTGGAGAACCTCATAATCCAGACTATTATCCTGAGCTATGGCAGGTGGCTGGTTTTGAGCTCAAGGAGCGCTATCTGTCCAATTTTTATCCCAAGGTTAGCAATAAAATTCATCAGGATAAGCTAGCTCATCGTTTTGAGTCTTTTGAAAAAGCTGGTTTCATCATTTGTTCTCCCAAAAAGAAGGACTGGGAAGAAGCTTCGCTGCAGGTTTTTGAGCTTCTTAATCGCCTCTATCAAGATTTTCCGATTTATCGCTCTATTTCCAGTCAGCAGTTCAGTCAGATTTTTCAAAAATACCAGTATATTCTTGATTTTTCGATGGTTAAGCTGGCTTATAAGGATGGCAGGCTAGCAGGTTTTCTGATTGCCATGCCGGACTATGGCTCTCTGGTTTATCAAAAACTCACTCCTCTTAATCTGGCCAAGCTTTTCTGGACCAAACGTTTTGCCAAACGTTATACGATTATGTATCTGGGAGTGGATGAAGAATTCTTGGGCTTGGGCTCTGCCTTGGCCTATCCGATTTTTAAAGAAGCGCAGAAACGGCAAGCCTCGGCTATCGGCGCCCTGATTAATCAAAATACCGTTACGCGCCATTATGCAGCAGAATTGCAAGGGGACAAGCATGAGTACGGCCTCTTTGAGTTGGATTTGCCCTCTTAGGTGCCAGACTATAGAATGATATGCAAAAAGCTCATGAATCAGCTGAACAACTGGCTTCATGAGCTTTTTATCTGTTGAAAATCTAGATGGATGCTTCAATCAATTGCTTAAGATTGTCTAGGAGGCTGTCTAAGGCTAGGACCGCTTTCTGTTGCTGGTCTGGCTGGTAGAGATGTTGGAAGTAGTCTTGGATATTTGCTTCAAAATCTCGAGGCAGGCGAGCGCAATTTTCTTTGGCATATTGGAGCATGCGCTTTTCGCCTGGATGGAGCTGCTCATTGAGGGCAAAGAGTGCATCAAAGTAAGAGGCGAAAAGCTCACTGCTGCGGTGATTGATGCTGAGCAGGTCTTGGCGCTTGAGGGCCTTTTTGATCTGTCTTGAAAAAGCTGGCATCGCTTGGTCGAGGAGCAGGAGCTGCTTGCTGATGATATTCTTTTTCAGTTCAGCTGGATAGGGCAGGCTGTACTTGCTCTGGAGGGCAGCGTAGCGGCCGTCTCGATCGTAGAGAATCTTGCTGTGGATCAGATTGTACCACATACAGGTGGTGTAAGAATTCTGGGCTTGGTGCTCTAAAATGACGGTCCGCAGGTCTTGGTCAAAGTCGTCCAGTGAGCGGTAAATCAGCTCAATCTCGATACCATTATTGAGGACGCAGTCGTCTTCCAATTCCCAAAATTGATTGCCAATTTCCATATAGGAGCAGTACTTGCTGAGGATTTCCTGGCGAATGGCTGGCGCGAGAGGAGCACTCAGGTAGACATAGACATCATAGTCTGAGTCTTGGTCAAAATGTTGCCCAGCCCGTGAGCCGCCTAGAGCCAGAGCTTCGACTTGCTCCAGTTGGGCTAATTCTTTAAAGAGATGTTGTGGCATAATTTGTCCTTCTTAATTTTTTGACATCATTCTAGCAAAAAGTGAAAAGGTTTGCAAGGGGGGAATAGGATCTTTCCTTTCTTTTAAAAAAACTTGATGAAGTGGAAGTGTCTAGAGTATTATTTTGATCAGAAAAGCCTTGGTCTTTCTAGGAGGTTTGTAATGTGATTTGGTTGTTTTCTATACATCTTTCTATTGATTTAATTTATACTTCTTAGTGCAGGTAGATAGGATTTTTCCTAAAAAACTCCATAATTCCTACTACAACAATTATAGAGCATATGACGTCGGATACGAAAAATAGGAGGTCGGGATGTCTCAGCCTCCTATTCTTCCTTCATCTGTTCAAAGACATAGAGAAAAAATTCTTTCGAAACTTCGAAATGTCCGTATCTTATCTGAGAAGCATACTGGCGCCACTGAGGATGTTGTCGGACTTGGTCAATGGGACAGTCTTTGACAGGTTGGTAGTAGCTGACATCTCGCCGAAATGGGACAAAGCCTTCGAACATCTCTACTTGGTAGGCAGCGTCATCTAGAATTTTGCCAACTGCTGTAAAGGCCTGCAATTTTTCCTGACCGCTCAGTTGATACTTGGGACTGTAGTAGAGAAGATAGTCCCCCTTTTTCATTCGGTTTAGCGGTGCTTTCTTTCCATGGCAGAGTTGGCAAAAGCCTCCCTCTACACCTCTTAGTACATGTTCTTTTGATACGACACCAATCCAAAATCTAGTCATTTCCTGCCTCCAGTTCTATTAAGAGTTGGTTTAATGTTTCTGTTTTATCTTCTAATTTTCCAAAGAATGCCTGATCAATGTCTTCTACTAGAGGAAGGGCTTGGTTGACCTTTTGCAGCCCCGTATCCGTTAGAAGTATGATGTTGGCACGGCTGTCCTTGGGATGGACTTCCCGCATGATCAAACCTTTCTTGACCAAGAGGCGGATGATTTGGGATACGGTCATAACATCCATGTCAGAAAATTGTGCAATATCGGTTTGACTCACCCATTCTTGCTGACGCAGAAGCGCTGCAAGAGTGGTCAGAACGACAAACTGGGGATGGGTCAAATCAATTGTTCTCAGTTTGTTTTTTATCAGCCCATGCCACTTGTGGTAGGCACGGATAAAGAGCAGACCGGTTGATCTTTTGTATTCATTCTTGTAGATGGAGTTAAACTGCGATTTTTCCATTAACTTTCCCTCTAGATATTTTATAAGTACACTTATTATAATCCGACATCTTATTTTTGTCAATAAAAACCCAGTTTAGACTAAAAAGTCTGAACTAGATCCTGTTTATAGTTTTTCTACATAAATCTGCTGGGCAATCATAGGACTAACTTGGATTGCTCGGCCGTCTACTTCTAGTTGATAGAGCTGGCTGTAGTCGTCATACTGGAGGAAATTGATTTCTTGGTTTATGTCCAGATTGTGCTTTTCCAGATAGGCCAAAAGCTCAAAGTCGTCGTGGACACGGCAGATGAGGTAGTTGCCAGGCTCTTGAGCAGAGGCAAGAGATTGATGATATTTTTCTTCCAGCAGTTGGTGCTTGGCTGGGATTGTTCCGCCATGCGGGCAGGTTTCAGGGAAATCTAGCATTTTTTCCAAGCCTGCGACAAAACGCTCAGAAACGGTGTGTTCTAGAATCTCGGCTTCCTGATGGATTTCGTCTGTGGTATATCCCAGCTTTTGAACCAGAAATACCTCGATCAATCGGTGCTTGCGGTAGAGGTCAGAGACCAGTTGCAGGCCTAGGTCGGTTAGCAGATAGCCCGCCTTTTTGTCCTTGATTAGGAGTTCTTCAGCCAGCATTTTCTTCATCATCTCTGTCACGGCTGGCGGGGAAACCTGCATGTGCTGGGCGATTTCCTTATTGGTGATTTTATCCTGGCGCGTGCCAATTTCGTAAATACATTTTAGATAGTCTTCTTTATTTGGCGTCATTTTCAGTCCTCGTTGTTTTCCTAAGACTAGTATAGCAAAAAATGCCGAAAGAATACAATTTGAGCTTGGATGTTCCTTTGTACATTGACTTTTAGCTGAAATTTTGGCATATTTAGAGGTAAATAGGAGAGGTATCGAAGGCTGCATGAGCCTGCTAGCGAAGCCTCGAACGGTGCTGAAAAAATTTTATATAATGGATGTGGATGGTGATGAAAGTAGAAATAGAGCAATGCTATACAGAATTACAAGCGCTCGGCTGGTCTCAAGCTACTCTCGATAAAGTTTTTCTAGCAGAAATGGTGTCATTACCGTATGAATCAACCCGCCAAGGTCTTTTTGAGGAGGCCCTTATATTTGGCAGTCCCCTCTTTCAGAAGCTATGGTCTTTTGAATGTCGATCCCCCCAGCCCCAGCAAGCGGAGCAGTTGTTAGAGCTAGCTATGCTCTATATGGATATGCCTGACGAATTGAGCGGAGAGGCAGCAGAGATTACCAAACTGCTCTCGCATATACATCCAGACTTATCGCCACACGCTCCCTTTTGGTATCAGTTTTGTCATACGATTCGGCAGGCTTTTTCTCCGACAGACTTTATTGCAGGCAGTGGCAATCAAAGGTTAAAAGGTCAGTTGCACCAGTTTCGCTACCTTATTTCCAGTCAGCAAGCCCAGTGGGTTAGAGAGCATTTTCGTAAGCTGGGGATGACAGATGGCCAGGCTCTCGTAGCCTATTTTCAGACGCATCCTGACCTGGACTGCCAGCTTTGGGAATCTTCGCGGCTGCACAATAAAGCCTTTGTCAATAAGGGCAAGGTGACCTACCCAGACCAGCAGCCCTATCAGGCCAATATCAAGATTCTCCATCGTTTCCATACCGAGTTCATTCTGGATAGGGAAGGGCAATTTCTCAATATCCTAGATCCAGAAAGTAGCAGTCAAAATGGGCTAGTCAATGGAGCTAGTTTTAATTACGGGGAGAAACCCTCGCTTTTCAATCATAGTTCCCATTATTACTATGATGTCAAAAGTCCAGCCCAGTGGGATCCCCAGTTTCGCAGGCTAGCGATCCGAAATGGCGGGCAAGCCTTCAAAGCCCCTCAAAATAATCGCGGCTTGGCTGGTTACCATACGGCTAGAAGTTGCTATGCAATTGCGGGGAAAAGCGTTAAAAGTCAAGTTGATGCCCAAGTAAAAGATTTTGAAAAATCATTAGTCGAAAAGTTAAAAGGGAAAGCTTATCTCAAATATTTATGGAATAAAGTGAAAAATAAGTATCTGAGACTATAGAAATGAGGTGGGAAGATGCCGATTAAAATGATCGCTACGGATATGGACGGTACCCTTTTGGATCCGAAAGGAGAGCTGGATTTGCCACGTTTGACAGCAGTTTTAGACCAGCTGGAGGAGCGGGACATTAAGTTTGTCATTGCGACGGGCAATGAGATCCAACGAATGCGCTTATTGTTGGGCGATTTGACAGAGCGTATGACCCTGATCGTTGCTAACGGAGCTAGAATCTTTGAAAAGAATGAAATGTTGCTGGGCACTTTCTGGCAGCCTGATTTAATTGCGGACACGCTGGCTTATTTTCAGGGTCAAGAACGAGAGGTGCATCTGGTGGTCACTTCTACTAAAGGTGGTTTTGTTCAGGACGGTACGGATTTTCCGATGATTAGCAAGATTATGACAGAAGAAATGGCAGTTCATTTCTACAAACGAATGAATTTCGTGCCTAATCTGCAAGAGCATCCGTTTGAAGAAGTCCTGAAGATGAGCGTTATGGTCGATGAAGCGCAAGCAGCAGAGATTACGCAGCAGATCAATACAGCATTTGCTGGACGATTGAGTGCTGTGACCAGCGGTTATGGTGCGATTGACATTATCCAAGAAGGTCTTCACAAGGCTTGGGGACTTCGTCAGCTCATGGATTGGTGGCAAATCAAAAGCAAGGAAATCATGGCTTTTGGTGACAGCGAAAATGACTTGGAAATGCTAGAACTAGCGGATTTCTCCTATGCTATGGAAAATGGGGATGAGAAGATTAAGCGCATTGCCAGTCGTTTGGCACCAGCCAATTCAGAGGCCGGCGTTTTGCAGGTGATTGAGCAATACTTAGAAAAAGGAGTCTAAATGGCAGTTCAACTATTAGAACAGTGGCTTTTAAATGAGCAGGCAAAGATCCAGAAAAATTATCGGGATCTGAATCAGCTTGCAGTAAAAGAGCCAGCGATTATTTTTATCGGTGATTCGATTGTGGAATATTTCCCGATGCATGAGCTATTGCAAAGCCCTAAAACCTTGGTCAATCGTGGCATTCGTGGTTACAAGACTGATTTGCTTTTAGAGAACTTGGATGCCCATCTTTTTGGGCAGGCTCTGGACAAGGTCTTTCTCCTGATTGGAACCAACGACATTGGTAAGGAGATGCCTCAAGCTGAAACACTGGCCAATCTGGAAGCAGTTGTTCAGGAGATTTCCCGCGACTATCCTCTAGCTCAGATCCAGTTGCTGTCCGTCCTGCCTGTGAATGAGCAGGAGCAGTACAAGGGGACGGTTTATATCCGAACGAACGAGAAAATTCAGGCTCTCAATCGTGCCTACCAAGACCTAGCAAGCATCTATACTAATGTCCATTTTATCGACCTTTATGCTAACTTCTTGGATGCGAGCGGTCAGCTGCGGGAGGATTTTACTACGGATGGCTTGCACTTGACTATTGCTGGCTATGCGATACTGTCAAAGGCTTTGCAGCCGTATCTCTGAGAAAATATTTTTCTTGGTCAGCTTAATCAAGCGGTTAAAACTGGCATTTCAAAACGAGTGTGACTTTGTTATCACACTCGTTTCAGACTGAAGACAAAGTTCTTAGAACAGAAGTTGCTAAGGGCTTTGTCTTCAGTCTGAAAGAACAGTTTCAACTGTTCTTTTTTGTTTCTTTTTATGAATCAACTACGACTACTTTCTCTTTACCAATCTTCACGCCGATGCCGAGACTTGACTTCAAAACCACTCTTAAAAAATATCGAAAAGAAGCTTGATATTAAGAATGGTTAAGATAATTGAAATTGCATAACCTAGGATTGTGTTCCACTTGGCATTAGTAAATTCTCCCATCAGTGACTTCTTAGAGGTAAGATAAATCAAAGGGAAAATTGAAAACGGAAGAGCGATTGAAAGAAAGACCTGTGAATAGACCAATAACTGATCCAAGGTTTTTTCTTGATGCCCAAACAAGACGGCGACTATAATCACAGGGAGTAAGGCAAAAATCCGTGTACCGATACGGATAATCCACTGAGGTAATTTCAGATGCAAGAAACCTTCCATGACAATCTGTCCAGTCAATGTACCTGTAATAGTTGAATTTTGCCCACTTGCTAAGAGGGCCAGAGCAAACAAAGTTGACAGAGTTGAGCTGGCTATCGCTCCTGCTATTGTCGAATCTTGTAAAGCATTGTACATTTGAGAGAATGCCGAAATTTCAGACGCATGACCAAAAAAGAGAGATGCTCCTAAAATGAGAAGTAAGGAATTGACAATAAAGGCTAAGGACAACTGAAGATTTGAGTCCCAGGTCATAAAACGCACAGCTTTTCGAACGTCCTTCTTATCTTTGTGGTTGATTTTCCTTGTTTGGGATAGGGACGAATGAAGATAGAGATTATGGGGCATGACTGTCGCACCTACAATCCCTAGAGCCAAGGTCAGTTGACTCTCATGTCCTGGCAGGGGACTTTCAAATAAAGTTGAAGTCGGTAAATAACCACCAAATATCCCCTGAATACTTGGATTGGATAAAGCCACTAGATAAGCAAAGATACCTAATATGGTTAAGATAAGAGTCGTAACG
The DNA here is from genome assembly GCF_902460355.1 of Streptococcus sp. Marseille-P6264. Lineage (GTDB taxonomy): Bacteria > Bacillota > Bacilli > Lactobacillales > Streptococcaceae > Streptococcus. The sequence goes on along the minus strand of NZ_CABPTO010000004.1, from coordinate 143,815 downwards.
ATGGCTTCAATTTTTTTGAAGCCAAATTTCATCAATAACAACAAAAGAAATACATCTAAAACGGTTAGGAGGATAGCAACCATAATCGGTATTTTAAACAAAAGATTTAAGGCAATCGCTGAACCTAAAACCTCAGCCAAGTCTGTCGCCATTAAAGCTAATTCTAAAATCACCCACAGACTATAACGGAGCCACTTGGGAGCATGATGAGCTGTTGCCTGCGCTAAGTCCATCCTCGTCACGATACCAAGCTTTCCAGCCATTTGTTGTAACTGCATAGCAATGATGGATGAAATCAAAATAACAAATAAAAGGCTATACTTGTAGGAAGCACCACCAACCACGCTGGTAATCCAGTTTCCAGGATCCATATAGCCAACTGCTACAAGAGCGCCAGGTCCTAAAAATGCTTTTAGATTTTGCCAAAAATGATTATTATTTGGAGTTTCAATCGATTGATTGATCTCAGAGAGAGAGATTTTCTTGTAAGAAGACATCGGAATTTTACACTTTCTAATCTGTCTTTACCTATTTTTAAAATGGAAGTATTGAAAAAACAATGAAAATAGTTCCCTATTTTCCAATTCTTCTTTATTATATCACACTTTAGAGGGATAATTGAGGAAAGAACTGATAATTGAAATAAGCAAGGTCTGTATTACAAAAAGCCAGCGTAGTAAAACGCTGGCTTCAGATTGAAGACAAAATCCTCAGAACAGAAGTTTCTAAGGACTTTTTTGTAAAGTCGTATAATAATGATAAGAAAAGTTATGAGGTGCTCGCTATGTTTCACAAAGAAAAACCAGATTATAATCGCTGCCAATATGGCTTCTATACGATAGACGAATTGGTTCCCAAAGATCACTTTCTTCGACAATTGGAAGCAGAGGTTGATTTCGACTTTATCTATTCTATATTTATTAAAGATTTTTGCTTGCTTTAGTCTAACCACTGGTTAAAGGCAGTTTTATCATGATGATTGTAACCTGCCCGCTTATAAAAATTCCAGGTGCTTTCTTTCTGGGAGCCCGTCAGCAGCATCATTTTGTAGCAATTGGTTTCGGTCGCTATTTTCTTAGCAAAATCAAGGCATTCACTAGCATAGCTCTTGCCTCTAAAGTCATGATGAGTAACGACATTTTCGATCAGGGCGTAGGGGCGCAGTCCTCTCGTGAGATTGGGAATGACGGCGCAAATACAAGAAGAAACAATCTTTCCGTCAAGCACTTTGACAATAATATGGTGGTCTGGATCTTCTATCACCCGTTGCCAGACTTTTTGTAGGGTTGGGCTTTTTCTGGAATGGCCGTCTAGTGCAAGGAGAGGTACAAATGGAGTAATTCATCTAGGTCGTGTGGACCGGCTTCTCTGATCATCTTTTGCCCCACTATTTTGGAATCTTTTCGTTTATTTAGAAATATTATAGCATGTATAGCCCTTAAATTTCTAGCTTGCTCCAAATTAAAATCTTCCCCAGTTTCAAAGGTCAGCGAGAGCCACTTTCACCTTTTTCTGAAATCTATTATAATATACATTTCAAAAGTCAGAAAAATCTCATAATTGTTATGTAATAGTTCTAAAGCAATCCTGAGCATATTCTTATACAAGAGTTGGAAAAAGTGATAAATTTGTAGAGTAAGTTTATTGAAACGTTTTCATTAACCTATCTGAAAGTTTTCAATAAATAATTTAATTTTGAAGGAGAGTTATCATTATGACTCAAGGGAAAATTACTGCATCAGCAGCAATGCTCAACGTATTGAAAACATGGGGCGTAGACACAATCTACGGTATCCCATCAGGAACACTCAGCTCATTGATGGACGCTTTGGCTGAAGACAAAGATATCCGTTTCTTGCAAGTTCGCCACGAAGAAACTGGTGCTCTTGCAGCGGTGATGCAAGCTAAATTCGGCGGCTCAATCGGGGTTGCAGTTGGTTCAGGTGGTCCGGGTGCGACTCACTTGATTAACGGTGTTTACGATGCAGCTATGGACAACACTCCATTCCTTGCTATTCTTGGATCACGTCCAGTCAACGAACTCAACATGGATGCCTTCCAAGAACTTAACCAAAACCCAATGTACAACGGCATCGCTGTCTACAACAAACGTGTAGCTTACGCTGAGCAATTGCCAAAAGTTATCGACGAAGCTTGCCGTGCTGCAGTTTCTAAAAAAGGTCCAGCTGTTGTTGAAATCCCAGTAAACTTCGGTTTCCAAGAAATCGACGAAAACTCTTACTACGGTTCAGGTTCTTACGAGCGTTCATTCATCGCTCCTGCTTTGAACGAAGTTGAAATCAACAAAGCGGTTGAAATCTTGAACAATGCTGAACGTCCAGTGATCTACGCTGGTTACGGTGGTGTTAAAGCTGGTGAAGTGATTACTGAATTGTCACGTAAAATCAAAGCACCAATCATCACAACTGGTAAAAACTTTGAAGCTTTCGAATGGAACTATGAAGGGTTGACAGGTTCTGCTTACCGTGTTGGTTGGAAACCAGCTAACGAAGTGGTCTTTGAAGCAGACACAGTTCTTTTCCTTGGTTCAAACTTCCCATTTGCTGAAGTTTACGAAGCCTTCAAGAACACTGAAAAATTCATCCAAGTCGATATCGACCCATACAAACTTGGTAAACGTCATGCCCTTGATGCTTCTATCCTTGGTGATGCAGGTCAAGCAGCGAAAGCAATCCTTGACAAAGTAAACCCAGTAGAATCTACTCCATGGTGGCGTGCAAACGTTAAGAACAACCAAAACTGGCGTGATTACATGAACAAACTCGAAGGTAAAACTGAGGGTGAATTGCAATTGTATCAAGTTTACAATGCAATCAACAAACATGCTGATCAAGACGCTATCTATTCAATCGACGTAGGTGATACTACTCAAACATCTACTCGTCACCTTCACATGACACCTAAGAACATGTGGCGTACATCTCCACTCTTTGCGACAATGGGTATTGCCCTTCCTGGTGGTATCGCTGCTAAGAAAGACAATCCAGATCGCCAAGTATGGAACATCATGGGTGACGGTGCATTCAACATGTGCTACCCAGACGTTATCACAAACGTTCAATACGACCTTCCAGTTATCAACGTTGTCTTCTCAAATGGTAAATATGCCTTCATCAAGGACAAATACGAAGACACAAACAAACACTTGTTTGGTTGTGACTTCCCTAATGCTGACTATGCGAAAATCGCTGAAGCTCAAGGAGCAGTTGGATTTACAGTTGACCGTATCGAAGACATCGATGCAGTTGTTGCAGAAGCTGTTAAATTGAACAAAGAAGGTAAAACTGTTGTTATCGATGCTCGCATCACGCAACACCGTCCACTTCCAGTAGAAGTGCTTGAACTCGATCCAAAACTTCACTCAGAAGAAGCGATCAAAGCCTTCAAGGAAAAATACGAAGCAGAAGAACTCGTACCATTCCGTCTCTTCTTGGAAGAAGAAGGTTTGCAATCACGCGCAATTAAATAATTCCTCTCATCGAAAATCAAAGAATAAACTGCGTTATCTTCACCTTGCCGTACTCCAGTACTGCCTGCGGTTCGATGCCTTGTTTATTCAATGATTTTTATAGAGAGAAACTTGAAAAGATCGGAGCAATCCGGTCTTTTTCTTTGTCTTCTTTCTTATCACAAGATTGTGATAGTTTACATCTTCATAACAAAGGGATAAAAGGGCTTGATTGTTTTGCTCACTCAGTATAAAATATAAACCTAAAAATGAAAGAGGTTTTGAAAATGAATGAAAAACAAATAAAAACACTGGGTTGGATTGCAACTTTTATGTCTGTTATGATGTATGTGTCCTACATTCCACAAATCATGAACAACCTAGCGGGTCAAAAAGGGAATTTTATCCAACCGCTCGTCGCAGCAATCAACTGTAGTCTTTGGGTCTACTATGGCTTGTTCAAAAAAGAAAGAGATATTCCGCTTGCAGCAGCTAATGCACCGGGAATTATTTTTGGACTAGTGACGGCCATCACGGCTTTGATTTAAAAAGTCGCAAATAGTTAGTATTCTTGTATCCTTTTTTATATTTTGTTAAAATAGAAGCCTAACGAAGGTTTAGGAGTGAATCAAGATGTCGACGAGTTTCTTTTTATTATTTGGCTGTATGATGCTAGCGTTTGCTGCCTTTACCTATTTTATGTACAGTAAGTTGGTTTTTAGTGGTTATTTAGATGATAAAAAATGTACTGAAAAGACTGAAGGAAAAATCATAAGATACTCAAATGTTCTTTATAACGATGTTAGTCTCCCAGTTGTAGAATATACTGTTGACGGGAATCAGTACAAGGTAGTAGGACCAAGATTTCTTTCTAGCGTATCAAAAACGTTTGCTACACCGCTTAACTCTGTTGTTTCTGAAGTAAAGTTGGAAGGTTTCGATAATGGAGAAATTCCACAAGTGTTAAGGTATCAGGTACGGCGAAATAGTTTCATTTCTGTAACAAAATCACCACTTATGGAGCGCTTCCCAATCGGTGGAAAGGTCACTGTTTACTATGATCCGAACAAACCTAAACTGTCTTACGTAGAAAGACCATTAAAACCAGGTCGCTTTTTATGGCTGAGGAAAATCTCAATCTATCTTCTTATCCTAATGATGCTTGCTTCAGCCGTCTTCATCATGTTTATTCTTCCAAATCTTGTCAAATAGAAGTTGCTTGTTTTGTTCTCAAGTTCAGTTTTTAATCATGAGAGTGGGACAGAAATCGAATTCTAACGAATGACCGATTTCTGTCTCACTCTCTTTCTTTTGTATCTTTTATATTTGATTGACTTGCTGGCTCATCCTTGCTACACTAGTTTTATCAAGCTATTGGAGAATGAGAATGGCCAATCTTTTACTAATTGAAGACAACAATGATATTCATGAGATTTTAAAAAATCTCTTTACGCAGGAGCATGTCGTGTTTTCAGCTTATTCTGGAACCGAGGGGCTGCGGATTTTTGCGGAAGAAGAGATTCATCTAGTCCTGCTGGATATTATGCTGCCGGGAAAAAATGGCGATGAGGTGCTAAGGGAAATTCGCAAGACCAGTCAGGTGCCAGTGGTCATGCTGACAGCTCTGGGGGAAAAGAGTCTCGTGAGCCAGTATCTGTTGGACGGCGCCAATGACTATATTGTCAAGCCTTTTAATCTAGACGAAGTGGCAGCGCGTGTCACTGTCCAACTGCGAGGCAGTCAGCAGGCCCAGTCTAAGCCTGCTGGGGAGACCTTGATCAAAAACATTCGCCTTCTGCCAGATACCTTTGAAATTGCTTCTGGGGACCAGTCCATGCGGCTGGGGAAAAAGGAATTTCAGATCTTCCAGACCTTGCTGGCTCATCCTAAAAAGATTTTTACCAAGGAGGAGCTGTATGAGTCGGTCTGGGAGGAGACCTATCTGCCAGGCGATAATACGCTCAATGCCCATCTCAGCAATCTTCGTAAGAAATTAGCCCAGCTGGATAGTTCGACAGACTATATCGAGACCATTTGGGGTCTGGGTGTGCGGCTCAAGGAGGATTAGCCATGTGGTTGATTTTAGCCTTCGTACTCATACTCTTCTTGTCAATCATGCTGGTTCGCTATCATCTGACGATTCGTAGTCTGACCAGCCAGATCCGTGACAAACGTCGTACAGGAAGTCAGCTTCGCTTGACCTTGAGAGATCAAGCTCCGAGTCTGGTGGCTCTGACTGACGAGGTGGAGCAGCTTTTTCAGGAAATTGATAAGATGTCCTTTGTGACCCAGCAGGAAAAGAAAACCTTGGACATGGCCATCAGCAATATTGCCCACGATATCCGAACGCCGCTGACCATTGCTAGTGGCTATACCCAACAGCTACTCAAAGACGCTGATAAGGACCAGATGGATCAGCAACTGCAAAAGATTGCGGATAATCTAAGTATGGTATCCAGACGCTTGGAGGCTCTGATGGAATACCGTCGCTTGATGGAAGGAGCCATTCGACCGAAGTTGCAGCGAGTAGATCTATTTCAGCTGGTCACCCAGCAACTCTTTGCTTACTATGATGCCTTTCAGCGAGCAGGGATAGATTTAGAGGTGGATTTGTCTGAAAATCTGCTTCTGGAAACGGACAGTGATATCTTTGATCGAATCGTCCAGAACATGCTCAGCAATGTCCTCAAACATGGTCGAGAAGCAGCCAGCATCAGTCTGAAAAATGAAGGGCAAAAGGTTATTTTCCAAGTCAAAAATAAGGTTCAGAAGCCTATTTTGCATTTGGATAAACTAACCAATCGTTTTTATTCTGAAAATCTCTCCAGCAGTGAGGAATCCTCTGGACTGGGCCTTTATATCACCCAGCAGCTGGTCGAAATCTTAGGTGGTGATTTGACCATTCAAGCAGAGGACGATTGGTTTGAATTGATTGTGGCTTTATAAAAAATAATCAGCTAGTCAGAAGATTAGCTGATTATTTGGTTTTAGAGATCTTTTTTCTTGAAAATGAGGAGGCTGTTGCCTAGGAAGAAGACTGCTATGCCAATCGCTACCAAGCTAGCTTGCAAAACAACTGCAGGATCCGCAGCCAACTCTATTCCAAATCGTAAGGTTAAATAGCGGAACAACTCTATATGGGGATAGAGTAAGACTGGAAAGGCGAGCAGGGCGCTTCCGACAAAATAGGTAATAAAGACCGCGGCAATAGAATGACTGAGATAGAGGACGAAAGACACGATACCAATCCAAGCTATGGTTATCATGAGCTGGACGAGAATAGTTATGAAAAATTGGCCAAAGAAGCCTGTCGGAGCTGTCCCAATTCCATTGATAGAGCTAGCGATGATGAAGGAGATGCCTAGCAAGAGGATGAATTGGAAGATGGCGACAACAAAGGAGACCAAAGTTTTAGATAGGAAGAACTCTGTCCGTGAAATACCGTGAGCGAGGCTGTTTTTATAAAGCTTACGGGACAAGTCCACACCTAATAAGAGGCAGACGACAATGAGAGTGAAAAATATAACATTGTCAGAATTTCCAGAGAAATGGGCAAGAGCATTGATACCCGTCATTTTTACTGGTGCTTGCTGAGCGACGTTTTGTCCATCCGTCTCAATGGATGTTCCAAATCTGCTGGTAACCTTATAGAGGACGCCGAGCAGGATATTGGCTAGTAAAACGAGCTCAGTAATCCAAAAGCCCTTGGAGTGGAAGAGACGGTAAAAGTCAGCGCGAATGGTTTGAATCATGATAGACCTCCCTGGTTTTGATCAAGTAAATCTGTAAAGAAATTTTCGAGATTTTGCCGTGCATAGTAGATTTCTTGAATGACTAAGTCAGCTGTGGCTAGCTCTTTTACGATATTGTTGATGTTGTGCGAGTGGGTAAAGACATGGATTTCATTTTGTGCATTGACCACCTTGATGCGGTAGCCTAATTGGTCTTGGAGCAGCTGGCTGGCTTCCTCCAAATGATCCGTTTTCAAGACGATATAATCTTCGCTTTGCTCTTCAAATTCAGCCTTGGAAATTTCCTTGATCATATGACCTCGGTCGATGATACCAAAGCGCGTAGCGACTAGATAGAGCTCGGATAGGATATGACTGGAAATAACAAAGGTCATGCCCAGCTCTTCATTAAGCTTTTGGACAAGCTGGCGAAATTCCTTGATGCCGACAGGATCTAGTCCGTTGATAGGCTCATCTAAAATCATCAGATCTGGCTTGGATAGGAGGGCGATAGCGATGCCTAAACGTTGCTTCATGCCGAGGGAGAAGTCGCGAAATTTCTTCTTGCCTGTGTCCGTCAGGTCTACATAGTTGAGCGTTTCTTGGATGGCCTTATCGGCATTAGGAATCTGGCGCAGTTTGCAGTAGTAGCTGAGATTTTCGTAGGCGGTCAAGTGGTTGTGGGCAACGGGCGTTTCAATGACCGAGCCGACCCGCTTGAGGGCTTGTGTCCATTCGGCCTGATTGCTGGAACCAAAGAGAGACACGGTTCCGTTGCTGGCATGCATCAGCTGGGTCATGATTTTGATCAGGGTGGTTTTACCAGCCCCGTTTTTACCGATGAGACCGTAGATATCTCCTTTTTTGATGGTTAGGTTGACATCGCTCAGAGCTTGCTGCTGGCCGAACTTTTTACTGACCCCTTGTAAAACTAAAATATTTTCCATGGTTTTACTTCTCCTTTTTGATTTATTCTTGGAAATCCTTTCCTCACTATCCAGTATATCGGACACTTATTAAGTATTCATCAAGCATTTCTAAAATATTTCTAAAATCTTGAAATAGAAATTATAATTCTTGTTTAAGCGGATTGAGGCCTATAGAAAAGAGAGTGGGACAGAAATCGGTAATTCGTTAGAATTCGATTTCGTCGTCCCACCTCCGCACAGTCGAGTAGGGCTGTAAAAGCTGATGAAATCAGCGTAATGAGCCCACTCAAGCACTGCGTCTTGCTCGACAATCCAAAGACAATTGAGAGGCTAGGACTTTTGTCCCAGCCTCAATTATCTATTTCCAATTCATAAAGGCCGCGTAGTGCGTTGCAGGCGTAGATTTTTTCTGCTGATTGTAAGTCGTCTAGGCTGAGGATTTTTTCTGTGGCCTGACCTGTTGCCAAGAGATGCTGGCGGTAGATACCGTCCAAAAGGCCTAGCTTGACTGGTGGCGTGTAGAGGTGGCCGTCCAATTGGAGGACTAGGTTACCGATGGAGCTTTCTAGCAGCTGCCCTTGGGCATTGTAGTAAATCTGCTCCTGCTGGCCTAGGTCTAAATGTGGTCGATAGCTGGTTTTGAAATAGGTGAAAGGCTGCTGTAAGTTGGCATTTTGTGGAACGAGAATGGCCTTGCAGAAAGCTTTTGGGAGTGCTTGTAGCTTTTCTAGCTGGCAGGTTACTTTTCCAGATTTGGCGATGGAGATCCGCAGGCGGTAGTCTGTACTTGGATCCAGTTCTGCTAGGGTTTGGTTCAACTCTGCCTTCAGTTTTTCCTCATCAAATGGATAAGCAAAGTAACGAGCGGCTTCCCGTAGACGCTTCAGATGTTGGTCTTGGAAGATCAGGCTGCCTTTCTCAATCTTCCCTGTCGTAATTAGGTCAAATTGAGGATTTTTCCGATAAAGAACAGCCGATTTTTGCTGGGTTTCGATGTACTCGGATTCCCATGTGCTATCCCAGGTGATGCCTCCGCCGACACCGTAAATCGCCTTGCCAGCCGCAAGCTGAATGGTGCGAATGGCCACATTGAAAATCCGTCTCTGGTCTGGCAGGCAGATGCCAACAGTGCCGCAGTAGACACCGCGAGCTGCTTTTTCTGTCGCCTTGATGATAGCCATGGTCGAAATCTTTGGAGCGCCTGTGATAGAGCCGCACGGAAAGAGCGCATCAAAAATTTCTCCTAGGCCAATCTCAGGTCGTAGCTGGCTCTTGATAGTGGAGGTCATTTGCCAGACAGTGGAATATTGCTCGACCTGACACAGCTGCTCGACTCGCTCGCTGCCAATCTCTGAAATGCGGTTCATGTCGTTGCGAAGCAAGTCAACGATCATCATATTTTCCGCTCGATTTTTAGGATCCTGACGCAGCCAATCTGCCTGCTCCAAGTCCGCAGCGACTGTTAGACCGCGATTGGTAGTGCCCTTCATCGGCCGTGTTGTCAGCTCACCTCGGCGCTCCTCGAAAAAGAGCTCAGGACTGATGGACAAGACTGCCTGATTATCGTGCTCTACGTAGGCATTGTAGGCGGCGTTTTGCTCGACGACCAGACGGTTGTAAATAGCCCAGCTGTCCTGTGGATTAAGCTCTGCGCCTAGCTGCACCGTGTAGTTGACCTGATAGGTATCGCCCTGACGGATATGGTGGTGAATGGTTCCGATGGCCTTTTCATACTCTTGCTCAGTCGTTAGGCTCTGCCATTGCGCGGGCATCTCTACCTCGTCGTAAGCCAAAGGGAATGGTGCTTCATCGGCCCTATCATGAATGGTAAAGTAAATCAGGTACTCGCCCAGAAGAGGGGCTTTGTGGACCTGTAGTTTTTCCTCAAAAGCGGGAGCAGCTTCGTAGCTGACATAGCCAATTGCATAAAATCCCTTCTTCTGCCAGTCCTCAACCTCTTGCAGAATCGCCCTGACTTCAGCCAACTCGCGTGTTTTGAGCTCTTTGATGGGCTGGCTGAAAATCAAGCGCCGACCCAGTTCTTTAAAATCAATAACTGTTTTCTTGTGCATGAATTTATTGTATCATAAGATAATTTGAATGAAAACGGATTTATCAGATGAGACACTGTTTATTTTATAATAGTTGACAGATTAGTAAATGTGTCGGTATACTAATTTAAAAAAGAAAGAGTGAGGTGCTTATGAAATCAAACAAATTGCTATGGATAAATGGAATTGTTGGCATCTTAGGAGGCCTTCTGATCCTTTACGCTTCTTTAAATAGATGGCACTGGGAAATTATTTATTTAGTTCCTAAACTAATCGAAAACCCTGGCTGGGGCGATATGGTTATATTGACCAGCTGGCTGCTTTTGGGACTTTCTATCGTCGGAATGTATCACTATAGCAACGACCCAAGAGTCAATAAGACGAGTCATGAGCTTCTATTCTGCGCCTCTGTCATGGGATTTATTCCTTTTCTAGCTATATTTGCAGGTCTTCTATCTATAGGAGCTGGGGTTCTCTATCTTCAAGATTTTTAAAAATTTAAGAGTGATGGCAAAGTTGACTGACCCATGTTTACTCCTGCTCGAAAGGCCTTGAAATTTATGATAAAATAAGGAAATGACAAAATTGTAAAGGAAGTCTTATGAAAAAAATCAATGAATCTTATAAACTCATCGTCTTTGCGGCGCTTGCTCTGGCTCTGGTTCTCTATATCGGGAACATCTGGTCCGGTCTGCAGAGTCTGACTTCGGTTTTTTCACCCATTATACTGGGTGGAGTCCTGGCCTTTATCTTCAATGTTCCGATGAAAAAACTGGAAGATTTCTTGGACAAATGCCGAGTCCCTCAAAAGTTGCAGCGCAGTCTGGCCCTGATTTTGGAGGTGCTGATTTTAGCTCTCATTATGACGGGGATTGTCTCCATCGTCGTGCCGACTTTGACCACAGCGGTCAATCAGCTGAGCGCGACCATCGGCAAGGTAGCACCTCAGCTATCCAAGTGGCTGCAGCAGTCTGGCTTGCTTTCCTCTAGCCAGCTGCAAGATTTGACCAAGCAACTGCAAAACAGCGGCATTGTCAACAGGGCCATCTCTCTTCTGGGCAGTCTGACAGGCAATATCTCTGCCATCTTTGGCAATTTCTTCTCTGTCATCATGTCAATCTTTCTCATGTTTGCTTTTTTGAGCAGCAAGGAGCATTTGCAGACGATTACGAGCCGTCTTTTGCAGGTTTTACTTCCTGAGAAGGCTGTGAAGCGCATATCATACGTAGGATCTGTCATTGTTGAGACCTATGATAAGTTCCTGATGGGGCAAATGATTGAGGCTGTCATTGTTGGTGTTTTGGTCTTTATCGCCTACTCTCTGACAGGCCTGCCTTATGCGGCCTTGACAGGAGTTCTGGCTGGAGTGCTCTCTTTTATTCCCTACATCGGGCCTTTCTCAGCTTGTGCTCTAGGAGCTATCTTTATCTTTACCGATAGCCCTTGGAAAGCCCTCCTTTCTATAGCAGTCTTTCAGCTGGTGCAGCTGATTGAGGGCAATATCATCTATCCGCGCGTGGTCGGCCAGTCCGTCGGTCTCCCAACTCTCTTTACCCTTGCTGCAGCCCTGATTGGGGGTAACCTCTTTGGTTTGGTCGGCATGATTTTCTTCACGCCTATCTTTGCGGTTATCTATCGTTTGGTTAGAGAGTTTGTTGTGGAGAAGGAGGAAGTCAGAGGGGACATAGGTAGGTGAAGAAATGAAGTTTAGTGACTTCATTTTGATGGCTGTTTTTGTTCCTGATCCTGCCAAAAGATCCTCTCAAAGGAAGTGTCATAGACACAGTTTGTTCCAAAGTCCATCAACTATTAAATTATTGTAAGCGGAAAGAAATTATCTTTGCTAATGTTTCGGCAGCTTACTTTTCTTTATCTGTAGACTTCTATTTAGGTATATTTAAAAAGTATATGAATGCCCCCCAAAAAGTTAGATTTTTGTGTCTAACATTTGGGGGGCTTTTTTTAATGAATTTAACTTATTAGGACAAAGACTAAATCTATAATCTCAGAAAACAAGAAAATAGTTACAAGCAAGTTTCAAATAAATATGGGGCAACTATTATAATTTTAGATACTTGATTAAGTTGAACAATCGTTTTGGATCATAAAGTGTTGAGAGTGGGGAAATAAATGGTAAACATGTTATAATAAGGGCAGTAGAACATCGTTAAAGGAGAGAATGATGCAGGTGAAACCAGAACTGGAGATAGAGAAACAACTGATCACCCAACTGGTAACTGGTGAAAGCCAATGGACTTATAGAGAAGATTTAAAAACAGAAGAACAACTATGGGACAATTTCTTTGAGAAACTAGCCCAAAACAACGTTGCTCTGCTAGCAGACAATCCCTTGACAGAACAGGAAAAACGCCAGATAAAAAACCAACTCAACTTTATCAGCTACTATGATGCTGCCAAGTGGTTGGTCGGTGAAAACGGCATTGCCAAGGTTGAGGTTCAAAGAGAGGATGCTAGCCTAGGAACCATCCGATTATTCGTCATTTGGCGTGATAATATCGCGGCTGGTAAGTCTAGCTATGAAGTTGTCAATCAAGTCGAGAGAGACAAATCCAATCCTCTGGACCAAGACCGTAGGCTAGATGTGACACTCTTGATTAATGGTCTCCCCATGATTCAGATTGAGCTTAAAAGTCCCCGAGTAGCTTTTTTAGATGCCTTTCATCAGATTAAAAAATATGACCGTGAAGGCAAGTTCCGTGGCATCTACTCTAACTTGCAGATGTTTGTTGTGACAAATAAGGTTGACACTCGCTATATCGCAGCAGCCCGTGAAAATAAACTCAATAAGCAATTTCTAACCAAATGGGTGGATAAGGATAACCAACCTATAACGAGCTTGACGAGTTTTGCCCATGAAGTCCTTTCTATCCCTCGTGCTCATCAGATGGTTATGCAGTATTCTGTTCTTGATGATAACAAGAAAGCTCTCATTCTTTTACGCCCCTATCAGATCCACGCCATCGAAGCAGTGCAAGAAGCTTCTCGCCAGCAAGCATCAGGCTATGTCTGGCACACGACAGGTTCGGGAAAGACCTTGACTTCTTATAAGGTGGCGAGAAATCTCCTTCAAATCCCATCTATCCAAAAGACAATTTTTGTCGTTGACCGCAGAGACCTTGACCAACAGACCACTTCATCTTTTCTCTCTTATGCGACCAATGATGTTATTGATATCGATGAGACGGATAATACACATGATCTGGTCAAGCGACTAGGTAGTAATGATAAGCGGGTCGTGGTGACCACCATCCAGAAAATCACTACCATGATGCGCAAGTTTGACCAAGGTCTTTACCAACGAGATGCGGACAAAATCAAGGGACTCCGAGTGGCCTTTGTCGTGGATGAATGCCACCGTGCCGTAACACCACAAACACAAAAAGACATTAAAGCCTTTTTCCCGCAGTCTCTCTGGTATGGATTTACAGGCACCCCCATATTTAAGGAAAATAAACGCCAGCAAGTCGGTGACCTAGCCTAAACCACCCAGCAACAGTATGGAGACCGTCTCCATGAGTATACGGTCAAGGAAGCCATCCACGATGGAGCTGTTTTAGGCTTTAAGGTGGATTATCGCAATACCCTCATTACAGATCAGGCTGAAAATGAAATACCGGATACCGTCTACGAGAATGAGGAGCACATGCTGGAAGTCTTGGATGCCATTATCAATAAATCGCGCCAACAACTAGGCTTCCAAAAAGGAGTGGGTAAGACCTACAATGCTATCTTGACTGTCAAGTCAATCCCTCAAGCCCAAGCCTACTATGACCTACTCAAACGAGTCAAGGCCGGGGAGACGAGAGTCAAGGTGTCGGAAAGGGTCAAGCAGGTCCTTCCTGATTTTCCAAAGGCGACCATCACCTACTCCGTTACGGAGAATGAAGAAGAGTCAAGAGCCAACCAAGAGCACATGAAGCAGGTCTTACTAGACTATAACCAAGAGTTTGATACCCACTTTACCATGGCGGATCTTCGTGGCTTTAATACGGATGTCAATAACCGTCTAGCTCGAAAACAGGACAAATACCTCTATCGCAATGAGCAGTTGGACTTGGTTATCGTGGTCAATCGTCTCTTAACGGGATTTGATGCTCCTTGCCTATCAACTCTCTTTATCGACCGCAAGCCTATGCAACCGCAGGACTTGATCCAAGCCTTTAGCCGAACCAATAGGATATTTGACTCCAGTAAGACTTATGGGCATATCATCACCTTCCAAAAACCTCTAGTCTTTAAGGAAGCAGTGGACAATGCCCTCAAGCTCTACTCAAATGGTGGAGAAAACGAGGTCCTAGCCCCAAGCTGGGAAGAGGAAAAGAGAAACTTTTTGAGAAGCTGCAGTGATTTTCAAAATCTCATCACCGATGATCCTGAGGAAGGACTCCAAATCGAGCAAATCTCTACACCTGAGTTAAGAAAGCTCGCCAAGGCCTATCAAGTCTTTGATAAATATCTAGCCTCTATCCGAGTTTATAAAGAGTATGATGAGGAAGAAATCTATGCCCAGACAGGACTAAGCGCAGAAGAATTGGAAACCTATCTTGGCTTCTATCAAAACATCCTAGCTGAATTAAAAAGCCGAAGAGATGATGGTGATGAGGATGGGGAGCCCCTTGATATTCACTATGAACTAGAGTCTATCCAAGTGGATGAAATCAACTATGCCTATATCCTAACCTTAATCCAAAGCCTGATTGAGCAAGGTCAGAGTCAAGAAGAGAACCTAAGCGCTCATGATAGAGAGGCAGTGGATAACTATATTCAGAGCCTTGAGAAGACCAATCCAAATCTTGCCCAGATCATCACTGAACTTTGGAGAGAAGTCCAAGCAAATCCAGAAAGCTATCGTGGCCAGTCTATCGCAAATATCTTGGATCAGATGATCGAGGCTGTTATCCAGCAACACATCCAAGTCTTTAGCAAACGTTGGTATGTCGGAGAGGATGAACTCCGTTACTATGTCGAACACTACCGCAAGGGAGCCAGAAAACAACTAGGAGAGAGTCAGCTGACCAAGAGCCAGCGCTATCAGGACTATAAGATAGAAGTGGCAGATGCCCTCAACCCACTCCTCTATAAAAAACAAATCAAAGAAGCCTATACCCAACTGATAGAAGAGGTGATTGAACCATTGAGGGTTGGGAGATAAAAGTGAAAGAAGGAAACAGTTTTGAAGGATTATACAGAAAAAAGCGTTTTAGATATGACATGTATTGAGGCGAGAGAATACTTTTTAAAATCTAGTTCTTATTTTAGTGGAAATTTACCTTCATATTTTGACTTCACTAGTGTATTAAAAAGAGTCTCTAAGGAATTGGAGAACAAAAATTTAAGTGATGTTTGGGAAAAGACACCAGGAAATTATTATAATGTAAACCGAAAGATTATTATGAATAAAGATGGTCAGTATGCATGGAGGCAACTCCAAGTTATACATCCGTTTATCTACGTAGATCTTGTGAACATTATTACAAAAAGAGAAAACTGGAAAGTACTAAAGGACAGGTTTTCTGAATTTAACAATACTTCCGATACATCAAAAATTAGATGCATTTCAATACCTAAAGAGTCAAAATCAAAACTTACTGATACCGGGAATACGATTTTAGGATGGTGGAAAAACTCAGAACAAGCAATGATAAAATATTCATTAGATTTTGAGTATTGTTTACAAACTGATGTTACTGATTGCTATCCATCGATATATACACATTCTATCTCATGGGCTATCCATGGGAAGGATGTGGCTAAGTATAACCGAAAAGTTAACATTCTTGGCAATAAGATTGATAAAAGAATTCAGTTTATGCAAAATATGCAGACAAACGGTCTTCCTCAAGGCAGTACATTGATGGATTTTATTGCTGAAATAATTTTTGGGTATTCTGACAAGTTGTTAATAGAAGAATTGAAAAAAAATAGAATTGATGATTACCAAATTGTTAGATATAGAGATGACTATAAAATATTTGCAAATAGTAAAGAGGATGTTGAAAAGATACTAAAAATTCTCTCAATGATTTTGTATGATTTGAATTTAAAGTTAAACTCGTCAAAAACTATTTTATATAATGATATTATACTGGATGGAATTAAACCTGATAAACTTTATTGGACTACAAAATACGAAAGCTTTGTGGGCTATTTTCCGGCAAAAGAGATACTTCTAAATATAAATAATGATGAGCTTCCTGAGGACGAAGATGATATATTTGATGATTTGTTGAATAAAAAGAAAGACCGACGTGCTTATTTTAAAATATCAATTCAAAAGCATTTGCTAGAAATAAAAATCTTAGGAGAAAAATATCCGAATTGTGGACAACTTAAGAAAGCTTTAACAGATTTATATAAGTATAGGATCATGAAAATTAATAAGATACCAGATGATATTGATCAGATTATCAGTATCCTAGTTTCAATCATGATAAAAAATCCAACGACAATTCAACATTGTACTGTAATTCTTGGAAGGATATTTGAATTTTATAATGAAAAACCTTCAAGGATATTAGATTTTATCAAGAAAATCTTAAAAAAATATTCAAAGATACCAAATACTGATTTAGTTGAGATATGGTTACAAAGATTTACAGACTTACTTGATATAGAAGAACAATTCTCATATCAGTCTGAAATATGTAAGTTTGTAAACAGTTCTATAAATATTCTATTTTGGAATTCGGAATGGTTAAAAAAAGATTATCGTATTGCAGATGATTGGCATATTGATAGAATAATAAAAGAAAATCTTGACTTTATTACGCCTGAAGAAGAAATTAATGCATTTTCTGAGATTGATTATGATAATGATGTGAAATATTAATTAGATATGGAGAAAAAATGAGTATAAAAGATGGTGTAAATAATTTATATGAGATTGTTAATTTGTTTAAGAAAATCACAGATTATACATTTTATATAAATATTATTCTTTCTCTTGTTTCAATTTTTTGTAATTATCCTACAATTCTCGCTTTACAACTTATAACTATTTCTATAAATATCTCAGTATCCTTTATTTCAGATTTTATATTCTTTCCAAAAGCAGAAGAGGAACGATTAAGAACCAATATAAAAAATGCCTTTGGGGTAGATATTACCGAATATGATACTGATGGTTATTATAACAATAAACAACCACATTCAATTCATAAAGCAATATTAAATACATTTGAAAATATTTTTTTTACAAAAAATATTGTTGATAAAATGATTCTTAAGGACTTGCTAAAACCAATTCTTTCAGGAGTGTTATTGGTTGTTGTATTTGTTTTTTTCAAGGAGAGGAGCATTATATTGATTGTATTTCAATCAATATTTTCCAGTAATTATTTAATTGGGTATATAAAATTATGTATCTTCAAGAATAAACTTGGTATATTGTATTCTAGATTTAGGAGTAAGTTACTGTCAGAATGTCGCAAAGAGGGAGTGGACTCTTTAACTAAAGAAGAGCTAGTGATATTAATTACTGATAGTATAGAATATGAACTGTTAAAATCATCTTTCAAAATCATGCCTTCCTCAAAAGTATTCTGTGAAAATAATGAAGAGTGGAGTAGTGAATGGGATAGCATAGCAGACACAATTGTTATTTCGAAAAATGAACATCAATAATAATACGATAAACAACTAACAAAAATGACGAAATAAATAATTGTTTATATATTTCTCTTTAGACAATTATATTATGTAATTCAGAAGTGCTAGTAGTCTAAGTTGTAAAAAAGTTATTAAATGAATATAAGAAAGAATAGTTATATGCAAAGAGTAAATACATTAGCAAAGATTAGATTTAAGGGATATGATAATTCTCTTGAGAGAAAAACTATAGGAGATATAACAACTAGTTTTTCAGGAGGAACTCCAAAATCAAGCAACAAGAGTTATTACGAAGGGAACATACCTTTTATTAGGTCAGGTGAAGTTAAATCAAAACAAACAGAATTATTTATAAGTGATGAAGCTTTGAAAAACTCTTCGGCAAAAATGGTATCACAAGGTGATATTTTATATGCTCTGTATGGTGCAACAAGTGGGGAGGTTGCAATAAGTGAGATAAATGGAGCGATTAATCAGGCTATACTTGCCATTAAACCTAAACAAGGATATTCTTCTGAGTTTATTATGAACTATCTAAAAAAAGAGAAAGATAATATTTTAGAAAAATATCTACAAGGCGGTCAAGGTAATCTTTCTGCAGCGATAGTAAAAAGTATTGAATTAAGTTTGCCTAGTCTGGAAGAACAATCTGCCATCGGCTCCCTTTTCCGTATCCTAGACGATCTTCTGTCTAGCTACAAGGATAATCTTGCCAACTACCAAGCTATCAAGGCAACCATGCTCTCCAAGATGTTTCCCAAAGCTGGACAGACAGTTCCTGAAATTCGTTTGGATGGATTTGAAGGTGAGTGGGTTGAAAAAAGATTAAAGGATATATCTAAACGTGTGACACGAAAGAATAATGATTTAGTGTCAGAAAGAGCCTTAACGATATCGGCTCAATTCGGTTTGATAGATCAGGAGGAATTCTTTCAGAAAAAGATAGCTTCGAAAGATGTAAGTGGATATTATCTTATAAAAAAAGGGGAGTTCGCATACAATAAAAGTTATTCGACAGGTTATCCCTTAGGAGCAATAAAGCGTCTTGATAAGTATGAGAATGGAGTATTATCTACTTTGTATATTCTTTTTAAAGCAGTAGATGTTGATTCGGACTATCTTACTCATTATTATGAAAGTGATAAGTGGCATAGAGAGGTTTCAATGTGTGCTGCTGAGGGAGCGCGAAATCATGGATTATTAAACATTGCACCAGCTGATTTTTTCAACACTAGATTAGTAATACCTAAAGAACTGGCTGAACAACAAGCCATCGGCTCTTATTTCTCTAACCTCGATAACCTCATCAACTCTCATCAAGAAAAAATTTCTCAGCTTGAGACTCTGAAAAAGAAACTCTTGCAGGATATGTTTATATAGAAGGAGTGCAGGAAGATGTCAAAAGTAAAATCTGAAAGATTCAAGAAAGAAGAAAAACCTGTAGTAGCAATTTGCTATGATTTTGATAAAACCCTGTCTCCTGATGATATGCAAGCTCAAGGATTTATACAGAAGCTTGGGTATGAAATCAGTGAATTTTGGAAGAAATCCAATGGTTTTGCCAAGGCTAATAATATGGACAAGAACCTTGCCTATATGTTTACGATGAAAACAGAATCTGCAGGGAAAGTCCTATTTACAAAAACAGAGTTAGCCAAGTTTGGATCAGTGGTGGAACTATTCCCAGGAGTTGAAAGCTGGTTTGAACGTATTCGAAAGTACGGTGAGGAAAAGGGGGTTATTGTTGAGCATTATATCATTTCATCTGGTTTGAAAGAAATGATAGAGGGAACATCAATAGCTAAAAATGGTGCTTTTAAGAAAATTTATGCGACTTCTTTTTATTGTGATGAAAGTGGGGTTGCGGTCTGGCCAGCTCAAGTAGTGAATTACACCAATAAGACTCAATTTCTTTTTAGAATTACTAAAGGTATTTTAGATGTAAACGACGACGCAGTGAATGATTTTGTTGCCGAAAGTGATTTACGAGTTCCTTTTAGAAATATGGTCTATTTAGGGGATAGTGATACAGATATTCCATGTATGAAGCTAGTCAAAACAAGAGGTGGCTACTCTATCGGTGTATTCAATCCAAAAACCAATGACAGAAAGAAAGTTCACAAAATGACTCAGGATAATCGTATTGATTATTTTGTTCCAGCTGACTACTCAGAAAACACAGAACTTGATAAACTAATCAAGACGATAATTGATAAGACGGCTTATAATGAATTGTTAGAAAACAAGAAAAATGCTGATAAACTTGAAGCAAACTTAAGAAAGCGAAAAAGAAATCCAAAACTAAGGTAATTGTTTGCTAAATTAAAAGAATACCGATTAAGATTTATCGATGCTAGTATATTTATATACTTAAAGGAGTTACCATGGTATCTGTAACACAACGTATAAAAGAAATTAACCAACCTCGAGGTGGTTATCTGCCCATCAAGTTATTTTCAGTAGAGCAGTTCGAAGATCACAGAGTTCTGCATTCTGTAGAGTCTGTATCTCCAAGCCTAGTGGGGATTTGTGTGGACTATCTGACTCGGCTTATGAACGGCTCGGACGCTAGGAGTGCTTTCGAGATTTCTCTCATGGGTGCCCGTAAGATTGGTATGGGAGATCTAGCAGAAGCGTTATTAGATTTGGTGACAGGATTGGATGATTTATCGATTGATAGTGCCTGTCGATTGGCTTGTTTTGATGTCGTCCTTCGTGCAGGGATTAAGTATTATAAGTCCTTTGAGGAAATATCGCTGGACTCTGAAACGATCGAGAATATTCGCATCATGGTAGAACGAAGTCTTTGCTTTTTTGACCTTTATGGTCCTGTGATAAAGGATGGTTTTTGTTTTATTGGGGGTTATACAGATACGATTGACAGGGGTGATGGAGATTTTCTTACCAAGGATACATTATGGGATTTTAAGGTGACTAAAACAGCTCCTAATAAAGACCATACACTACAAGTCCTTGTATACTATATCATGGGCTTACATTCCTTTGACCCTGACTTCCTTTCTATCGAAAATCTTGGATTTTATAACCCTCGAAAAAATATTGTTTATCAACTTCCAGTCTCTTTTATTCCTTTAGATTTGATTCGAACGATTGAGAATGAAGTGATTTGTTATAAATGATTGCTTGTTTAAAAAAATTAATTGCAAAACTTAGAAAGAAACACTATGGAAACAACACAAACTTCCCAGTCGCTTTACCAAGCCCTGTGGAACTCAGCGGATGTTCTCCGCTCTAAGATGGATGCTAATGACTATAAGTCCTATCTTTTGGGCATGGTCTTTTACAAGTATCTGTCTGATAAGATGCTCTTTTTCGTGGCGGAGACTATGGAGGAGGGGACAGATAGTCTGGAGGATGCCCTTGAGGTCTATCGCTCCTACTACGAGGATGCGGACACTCACGAGGATCTCCTCACGGTCATGAAGGATGAACTCAACTATAGTATCAAGCCAGACCTGACCTTTACCGCTCTAGTAGCACGTGTCAATGAGGGAACTTTTCAGCTGGAAGATCTGGCGCAGGGCTTTCGAGATATTGAGCAGAGCGACGACCTCTATGAAAATCTCTTTGAAGATATCGACCTCTACTCTAAAAAGTTAGGGGCAACTCCGCAAAAGCAAAACCAAACGGTGGCGGCAGTCATGAAAGAGTTAGCTGTGCTAGATGTGGCTGGTCATGCTGGTGATATGCTGGGGGATGCCTATGAGTATCTGATCGGTCAGTTTGCGACTGACTCTGGCAAGAAAGCTGGTGAGTTTTATACACCTCAGCCAGTTGCCAAACTCATGACTCAGATTGCCTTTTTAGGTCGTGAGGACCAGCAAGGTTTTACCATCTATGATGCGACTATGGGCTCTGGCTCTCTCTTGCTCAATGCCAAGAAATATTCTCATAAGCCGCAGACAGTTGTCTACTTCGGTCAGGAGCTCAATACTTCGACTTATAACTTAGCTCGGATGAACATGATTCTACACGGTGTTCCAGTTGAAAATCAATTTCTCCACAATGCCGATACACTGGATGAAGACTGGCCGACACAGGAGCCAACCAACTTTGATGGGGTTCTCATGAACCCTCCATACTCTGCCAAGTGGTCCGCAAGTTCTGGCTTCCTGAATGATCCTCGTTTCTCTCCTTTTGGGAAACTTGCTCCCCAGTCCAAGGCTGACTTTGCCTTCCTCTTGCATGGTTACTACCACCTCAAGCAAGATAATGGGGTTATGGCCATCGTCCTTCCCCACGGGGTTCTTTTCCGAGGAAATGCGGAAGGAACCATTCGCAAGGCCTTGTTAGAAGAAGGGGCCATTGACACGGTTATCGGTCTTCCAGCCAATATCTTCTTTAATACCAGCATTCCGACCACAGTCATCATTCTCATGAAGGATCGGACTGATCGCGATGTTTTCTTCATCGATGCTTCCAAGGAGTTTGACAAGGGCAAGAACCAGAATATCATGACGGATGCTCATATTGACAAGATTCTGGAAACTTATAAGGCTAGGGAAGATGTAGATAAGTTTGCCCATCTAGCCAGCTATGAAGAAATCGTCGAAAATGACTACAACCTCAATATCCCTCGCTATGTAGATACCTTTGAGGAGGAAGAAGTTGAACCGCTGACAGACATCGTCAGCAAGATTAACCAGACAAATAAAGCAATCGAAAGCCAAACAGCTTCATTACTTGAAATGCTGAACCAACTCCACGGAACCACACCAGAAGCCGATGCTGAGCTCAAACAGTTTCTGAAGGAGTTCAAAGGGTGATGGGAAAGTAGTTAGATACGTCAACCTGATTTAATATCCCAGCCAAATCAACCTTTGGCTGGTTTTTATTTTTAAAAGATGGTATAATTAAATTACCTAATAGGTAATTTAATTCGAACAGAAAGGGACTTATGAAGCTTATCTATACAAACAAAACTGTTAAAAAGCAGTGCACAGAGCTGAGGCAGGCGAAAAAGGATTTTTCGGATAAGGTTGCGGTAAAGTTGCATCAGTTGATCAACTTTTTGGAAGCAGCGGATTCTTTGGCTAGTGTGACCGCTTTTCCTAAATATCACTTTCACCAACTCAAGGGAAAGAGACAAGGGCAGTTTGCTTTGGATATAGATGGTCGAAGGAGTTCCTATCGGTTGATTGTAGAATTTCGTGATGAGGATCTAGAAAAGGTATTTCCTAGTCCCGTTGAAATCGAAATTCTAAAAATAGAGGAGGTCAGCAATCACTATGAGTAATAAAATTGTTGAATACAAAGACCTGATTGCTTTTCATCCAGGTCAGTATGTTGAAGAGTTGATTGAAGATTATAACGTAACGCAAAAAGAATTTGCAGAGCGTTTGGGAGTGTCAGCAAAGACTGTCAGCAAAATAGTCAATGCTGAGGAGTCTATTAGTAAGGATACGGCTCATAAGTTAGCCAAGTTAAGCGGAGTTTCTATGCAAACCTGGCTCAATCTTCAAAATGCTTACGATGTAAAAGTGGCAGAGATTGTAGATCAAAGAGAGCTAGAAGAAGGTAGCGAGAAAGAAATCTGTGAGATGATTGATTTCAAGTATTTTAAGGAAGAAGGTTACGTTCCAGACAAACGCTATACTTTGAAAGAAAAGATTGTCGAGCTTCGAAAGATCCTAGGTGTGGCAAGTTTAGAAAACCTCTTAACTTTCAATCATCTAGTGAGTTATCGGAATACACGTGAGTTTACGCCTAAAAGTATAGTCAACTCCAATATCATGCTGGAGTTGGCATCTAAAAAGGCGCGTGATAAAACGACTACTAAGCTCAATCGTAGAAAACTAGAGAAAAATCTGCCTGCTTTGAGAGGGTTAACTAGGCAAGATCCAGAAGTCTTTCCTCAACGCTTGTATGATATCTTGCTAGACTGTGGTGTTGTTCTAGTCGGTCTACCTGCTTTGGCAAATGCTAATTTGAATGGTGCTACAAAAAAATTCAGCAATGGTAGTGCCTTGCTTTTACTCACGGACCGAAACAAGGCATCCGATATTTTCTGGTTCTCACTTTTCCATGAGATTGGGCACATTCTACAGAATGATTTTTCATCTGAAGACGGAAACAGTGAGTTATACCGTCGTTCTGAGGAACAGGCAGACCAGTTTGCAAAAGATCTCTTGATTAGACCAGAAGACTATCAGGCTTTTGTAGAAAAAGGAAACTTTAATAAGTCAGATATCCTTCAATTTGCTGAAGAAATAAATATTCACCCGAGTATTGTTCTAGGAAGATTACAAAATGAGGGTATTCTCAGTTTTGATCGTTTCCGAGAACTAAAAGCCAATTATTACTTTGTTTCTTGATTGTTTTGGAATTCTTAGAAGATGAAAAGATGCTTAAAGTTTAATACAGTTAGCAGTGGTGGCCAATTGATTCGCTCAAATTCCGCTCGTTTTATTAAAAATCGATAAGAGAAATCAAAATTTAAACAAGCTATAGTCTTTTCTAATAACAAGGCATAGTTGCTTATAAGAATTAGCGATACCCTATTTTAAGCTACAAACGAGTATGTGACTTAAAAACAAACAACACAAGGGATTTGAGACAAGTACCTCAAATCCTTTTCTTTTGTCCATAATAGGGATATAGTTTAAAACTATATCAAATCTTAATTTTTTCCAATTATACAGAGGGCGGATTTTCTGTTAAGATAGTTTCAACAACAATTTTTGGAGGACGTTTATGTCAACGACTATCATTGGTTTCCCTCGTTTGGGTGAATTCCGCGAATTAAAATTTACAACTGAAAAATACTTTAGAAATGAAATCTCAGCAGACGAACTCTTGGCAGCAGCGAAAGACTTGCGTGCGAAGCACTGGAACATTGTCAAAGAAAAAGGCATCACTGAAATCCCATCAAATGACTTTTCTCACTACGATAACTTCCTAGATGCAGCTTTCCTCTTCAACGTGGTTCCTGCTTCAGTTCAAAACTTGGACCTGACTGATCTTGAGCGCTACTTTGCCTTGGCGCGTGGTTACCAGGGAGAAAAAGGGGATGTTCGTGCCCTTCCGATGAAGAAATGGTTCAACACCAACTACCACTACATCGTTCCTAAGTTTGAAAAAGACACTCAAGTAAAACTTGCAGGTCACAAGATTTTTGATGAGTTCCAAGAAGCAAAAGAACTTGGTCTTAACACTCGTCCAGTCCTTGTAGGGCCATTCACTTTCCTTCAATTGTCAGACTTTGAAGAAGGCGTGAAAGCAGAAGATTTCGTAGACAGCTTTGTGGCTGCTTACCAAGAAGTTTTTGCAAAATTGGCTGAACTTGGTGCGACTCGTATCCAACTAGATGAAGCTGCTCTTGTAAAAGATTTGACAGCTGAAGAAAAAGCTCTCTTCTTGAACCTCTACAACAAGCTTTTGGCTGACAAGAAAGGTCTTGAAGTTTTGCTTCAAACTTACTTCGGAGACGTTCGTGACGTCTACGCTGACCTTGTAAACTTGCCAGTTGACGCTATCGGTCTTGACTTCGTTGAAGGTAAGAAAACTCTTGAATTGGTTAAAGGTGGTTTCCCAGCTGACAAGACTCTCTATGCAGGTATTGTCAATGGTAAGAATATCTGGCGCAATAACTATGAAAAGAGCTTGGCTGTTCTTGAGCAAATACCAGCTGAAAACATCGTATTGACAAGCTCATGCTCACTTCTTCATGTGCCATTTACAACTGCTAATGAAGAATTTGAACCAGCTATCTTGAACCACTTCGCTTTCGCTGTTGAAAAATTGGATGAACTCCGTGACTTGGATGCTATCCGCAATGGTCAAGGTGCAGAAGCGCTCGCAGCCAACAAAGAACTCTTTGCGACGGAGCGTGTGGGTGAAAATGCGGAACTTCGTGCGCGTATCGCTGGTTTGACAGACGCTGACTACACTCGTTTACCAGCCTTTGCAGAACGTGAAGCGATCCAAGAAGAAGCCTTCAAACTTCCAGCTCTTCCAACAACAACTATCGGTTCATTCCCTCAAACCAAGGAAGTCCGTGCAAAACGTTTGGCCTTCCGTAAGGGTGAATTGTCAGCAGAAGACTATGACAAGTTCTTGGCAGAGCAAATTGATGAATGGATCAAATGGCAAGAAGAAGTTGGATTTGACGTACTTGTACACGGAGAGTTCGAGCGTAACGACATGGTTGAGTACTTCGGTCAAAACTTGTCAGGTTACCTCTTCTCTAAAAATGGTTGGGTACAATCATACGGTATGCGTGGGGTGAAACCACCAATCATCTGGGGTGATGTCACTCGTCTCAACCCAATCACTGTTAAATGGTCTAGCTACGCCCAAAGCCGTACTGACAAACCTGTCAAAGGTATGTTGACTGGACCTGTTACCATTCTTAACTGGTCATTCCCACGTGAAGACATCTCTATCAAGGATTCTACTCTTCAAATCGCTCTTGCTATCAAGGATGAAGTTCTTGACCTTGAAGCTGCAGGTGTGAAGATTATCCAAATCGACGAGGCTGCTCTTCGTGAGAAATTGCCACTTCGTCGTAGCGACTGGTACGAAGACTACCTTGACTGGGCTATTCCTGCCTTCCGCTTGGTACACTCTACAGTAGCGCCAGACACACAAATCCACACTCACATGTGTTACTCAGAATTTACAGATATCATCCCAGCTATCGACAACATGGATGCGGACGTGATTTCCTTTGAGGCAAGCCGTTCAAACCTTGAAATCTTGGACGAACTCAAAGCGAAAAACTTCCAAACAGAAGTGGGACCTGGGGTTTACGATATCCACTCTCCTCGTGTGCCAAATGAAGGCGAAATCGACCACACGATCGAAGCTATCCTTGCTAAAGTACCAAGCAAGAAAGTTTGGATCAACCCTGACTGTGGTTTGAAAACACGTGGTATCCCAGAAACAAAAGAAAGCTTGATCCGCCTTGTAGAAGCGGCTAAAGCAGCTAGACAAAAACTGAATTAATATTATTTCTACATTTAAACTCAGCTCTGATAAACCTGCAACAAAGCTGTTTGCAGGTTTGTTATAGGCTGCTAGTTAGTAGATTGAAAGGAATTTTATCTCTATGGTGAATCGCCAAACTCCTAGTCTCTCATTTGAAGTATTTCCTCCTAATCCGGCAGTAGGCAATGATAAGATTTTTCAGGCGTTGAGGGAGATGCAAGATCTGGCTCCCCACTTTATCAGTGTGACTGCCAGCAATAATAAATTTGATATTGAGGAGACAACGGTTCGTTTGGCTGAGTTTATCTCCAATGACCTTGAGATTCCAACGATTGCCCATTTGCCAGCTGTTTATCTAACCAAGGAAATGGTGTCCAATATCTTGCAGGCTTTGGATCGTGTTGGGGTCAATCAGATTTTGGCTTTGCGAGGCGATATTTTTCCAGATGTGGCTCCTAAGGATGATTTTAAATATGCGACTGACTTGATTGAGTATATCAAGACAGAAGCACCACATTTTGACATCATCGGAGCCTGCTATCCAGAGGGGCACCCAGACTCACCAAACCAGATCTCAGATATTCAGAATCTCAAGAAAAAGGTTGATGCAGGCTGCTCTAGTCTTGTCACTCAGCTCTTCTTTGACAATGAACGTTTCTATGATTTCCAAGATAAGTGTACCTTGGCTGGGATCGATGTTCCGATTCATGCAGGTATCATGCCTATTCTGAATCGAAATCAAGCGCTTCGTCTTTTGAAAACGTGTGAGAATATTCATCTTCCGCGCAAATTCAAGGCTATTCTGGATAAGTATGAACATGATCCAGAATCATTGCGGACAGCTGGTTTAGCCTATGCGGTGGATCAGATTGTTGATTTGGTGACCCATGATGTAGCAGGGATCCATCTCTATACGATGAATAATGCGGCAACAGCTTACCATATCTATAAGGCGACCCATGCGCTCTTTAACCATACCCCATCCGTTCAATCTTTTTAAGATGAATGAAGAAACCACTAATCAGATTCATTTGCTGTTTAGTGGTTTTTGTTTTATAATATGGATAAAAGTTTTATCCAAATCTAAGGAGGAGCTGATGGAGCATTCGCTGACCTTGGTTAAGTCTATGCAGTTTGGCCAAGAAGATTGTTTTTTTGCTTTCTGTGGTTATTCAAAAACGGAAGGCCATCATAGCTTTGGGCCGGCTGTTCGGGATGTGTATGTCATTCATATCGTATTGGAGGGGCGGGGGACATACTCTGTTGGCAATCGGCGCTATGATTTGCAGGAAGGGCAGGGCTTTGTGGTACCGCCGGGTCAGTCGGTCTTTTATCAGGCTGATGGAGAAGAGCCATGGTCTTATGTCTGGATGGGACTGGGTGGGCACCTCTTGCCTCGTTATCTGCAGGCTCTAGGACTACAGTCAGGCCAATGGTCTTTTGAGCTGACTTCTTTGCAGGAATTTAAGGCTTTGGTCTTTGAAAGTCTGGCCTATGAGGGCAGCGGAATAACAGCTGAACTAGCTCTGCAAAGACAAGTTTATCGCTTCTTAGAGCTCTTGTCCCAACGTCTTAAGCAGATATCTTTAATCACGGAAAGTCGCCGAGTCAATCCTTATGTCCAGCAGGTCTTGGAACTGTTGAGCAGTCATCTGCCAGAAAGTTTATCTGTACAGGAGTTAGCGCAGAAATTGGCGCTGCACCCTTCCTACCTATCTCGGCTTTTCAAGGATGAAGTAGGCAAGGGAATTAAGGAGTACAGTAATGATTTGCGGCTCAATATGGCAGCTGATTTGCTGACGAGCAGCCAGCTTTCGGTGGAAGAGATTGCTAGTAAGACAGGCTTTGCCGGAACACAGAGCTTTTCAAAAGCTTTCAAGAAGGCGCGTGGCCAGTCGCCCTTGAATTTTCGCAAGGCTAGCTCTCATCTGGGGCAGGAGTTGTAAAAAGTCACATTTGGATAAATAATACTAGAGAGAAAGGCTTACCAAAAGGGAGAGCCTTTTTTATAATGAAAGGAGAAGCATTATTGCAGACTGCGAAAGGAGAAGGCTATGAACAAGGCGAGTATTTTGTTTAACGAAGAGTGCAGACAATTTCATCTGACTAACGATGAGATTTCTTATATCTTTCGGGTTTCGGAGGATGGTAAACTCTTGCAGCTTTACTACGGTGCGGCTGTACCGGAGCGGGATTATTCTTATTTGGTGGAGCTGCAGCATCGGCCCATGACAACCTATCGGAAAGAAGGGGATTTACGCTATTCTTTGGAGCATGTGCGGCAGGAATTTCCAGAATACGGCACGACAGATTTTCGTCATCCCGCTATCTGTCTGCGGCAGGAAAATGGCTCACGTATTACTGACTTTGTCTATGTCAGTCATCGGATGATAGATGGTAAGCCTGCTTTAGAGGGGCTGCCAGCTACTTATACTGAGGTTCAAATGGAGGCTAAGACTCTTATTCTAACTCTGCGAGATGCGGTGACAAAAGTAGAAGTTCAGCTGTTTTATACGATTTTTGCTGATTGGCCGGTTATCGCTCGCTCTAGCAAAGTGATTAATCAAGGCAGGGAAACCTGCTATTTGGAATCCCTAGCCAGTCTGTCGCTGGATCTGCCAGATGCTGATTATGACTGGTTGCAGCTATCAGGAGCATGGGCTCGGGAACGCCATATCAAGGAGCATCCGCTTCAGCAGGGGATTCAGTCCATTGAGTCAACTCGTGGTATTTCCAGTCCTCACCACAATCCCTTTGTGGCTCTTAAGCGACCGGAAACGACTGAGTTTTCAGGCCCAGTGCTAGGAGCGGCCTTGGTGTACTCAGGCAATTTTCTCATTCAGGCTGAGGTGGACACCTATGATGTGACACGGCTGCAGCTATGTATCAATCCTTTTGGTTTTGAGTGGAAGCTGGCTGCGGGCCATTCCTTTACCAGTCCAGAAGCTCTGCTGGTTTACTCTGATCAGGGGCTCAACGGCATGAGTCAAGTCTTTCATCAGCTATTTCGTCGACGTCTATCTAGGGGTTACTGGCGCGAGCGAGCGCGTCCTGTTCTCATCAATAACTGGGAAGCTACCTATTTTAACTTTAGTGAGGATAGGCTACTGGATCTTGCTGAAAGGGCTCAGGAAGTAGGAGTCGAGCTCTTTGTGCTAGATGACGGCTGGTTTGGCCAGCGGACTAATGACCGCGCTGGGCTGGGTGATTGGTTTGTCAATCCAGAAAAGCTGCCGCGGGGGCTGGGCTCGCTAGCAGAGCGAATTCACGGTTTGGGCATGCAGTTCGGTCTTTGGTTTGAGCCGGAAATGGTCAATAAGGATAGCCAACTCTATCGAGCTCATCCTGACTGGCTGCTGGCAGTGCCAGATAGACAGCCCCACCATGGTCGGAATCAGTTTGTTTTGGACTATTCTCGGCCGGAAGTAGTGGACGAGATATTTGAACGTCTATCAGCGGTTATCGAAGGAGCGCAGCTTGATTATATTAAATGGGATATGAATCGCCCTCTGACGGATGTCTTCTCAGCTGCCTGGCCAGCTGATCAGCAAGGAGAGATTTTTCACCGCTATGTCTTGGGTGTTTATGACTTGTATGAGCGTTTGATTAGACGGTATCCGAGACTGTTATTTGAGTCCTGTTCTTCAGGTGGAGGCCGCTTTGATCCAGGTATGCTCTACTATGCTCCTCAAGCTTGGACCAGCGATGACTCAGATGCGATTGAGCGCTTGAAAATCCAGTACGGGACCAGCCTTCTCTATCCGCTTTCGTCCATGGGGGCTCATGTCTCCATCGTGCCCAATCACCAGACCAATCGTCTGACTCCGTTGAAGACGCGGGGCAATGTCGCCTTTTTCGGTTCCTTTGGCTATGAGCTGGATCTTAATAAGCTAAGTCCAGAAGAATTGACTGAAGTCAGGAAACAGATAGCTTTTTACAAGTGCCATCGAGAGCTGATTCATAATGGAACTTTTTATCGACTGCAGTCGCCATTTAAGGAAGATGGGCAGACAGCTTGGATAGTTGTCAGTCAGGATCAGAACACTGCACTTTTAGGAACTTTCAAGATTCTCAATCAAGTCAATCGCTCTCATCAGCGTTTGCAACTGAAAGGACTGGCTGTGGATAAGGTCTATCGGCTAGAGGGGCGTAGCTATACTGGGGCTGAGCTTATGCGAGTTGGGCTAGTTACCACGGACGCTTCCAGCGGTCAGCTACTGGAGGATTCTGAGCAAGAGCCAAGCTATGACTTTGATTCCAAACTCTGGCTGTTTGAAGCAGAGGATGAGTAGATGGCACGATTAATTCTATCTAGAAGAGATCATTGGTCCATGATCTTAATATCTAGGAATAGAAATGAAAAATTTATATTTGTGTAGTATGGTCAGGCCTTTTTAACTTCAGATGCCTGATTCAGAAGCTCGTGGTCTTTTGGGAATACTGTTTACTAATAGACCAATTGAGTCTAGCATCGTGAATTGTTGAGTATCATTAGATAAGATTTGGTTCTAAACTTAACCGATTTGTGTATACTCTCCATACATCATCAGAGATTTTTAGTTGTTTTGTATTTATTATAATGACAAACTATAGCATAGGAAAATGAGCATCTCCAACTGCGGGAATGCTCATTTTTTAGTATTGGAAATTAGCATTTGCCCATTCCCTTTTGGATTAAAATTAACGATAGATTTTATAGCAGATTAGTTTTGTACTTTCTTTTTTGCGAAGTATCCGTTGTCTGCACTCAACACACTGCTAGTAAAGACCGTAGAGGGTAGAACTATAGCTACAAAGCCTGTTGCCACGTACTAGTCAGTTATACCCACTGTTGTGGAGTATCCAGATAGATTGATAATACCATAAATCTCACTCTTTCCTATTGAGGTTGGAAGATTGAACACACCGTCAACTATATTGATTACTACAATAAACGAATTAAAATCGAACTAAAAGGTTTAGTCTTGTATAGCGCTGAACAAAATCTTTGGTTTAAATAAAAAATCTGATTTTTTAGGGCTAGTACACTCTGTTTTAATTTTTTTATTCACTCAATAGTAAAACGTTTACATTCACAAATAAAAGTGTTATACTTAATTGGTAATAAAATATAAATAAAAAAGCTGTACAATGAGAATTAATCCATGATAATTAACATAATATAAATAAAAAGAGGTAGAAATATGGTAAAGAGATTTATTAGCTCTAATACATCAGAAATTTTAAGTATGACGGCCCTTGAACTGAAGCAAAGCATTAAAGCCAGCGAAGGACGTATCATTTTATCAGAAAATGTGGCTTTTAAGGAATCTTATATCGGAGATATTACGAATTCTGAGATGGCTAGAGCTTTTGGTGCAGACCTGATTTTGCTAAATGGTATCGATCTCTTCAATCCTTATGTGGATGGTTTGACTGGGAAAGGAAACTTTGTAGAGGAACTACATCACTTAGTCGGACGCCCTATCGGTGTCAATTTGGAACCAAT
Organism: Streptococcus sp. Marseille-P6264; assembly: GCF_902460355.1. Lineage (GTDB taxonomy): Bacteria > Bacillota > Bacilli > Lactobacillales > Streptococcaceae > Streptococcus. The sequence continues at coordinate 111,569 of NZ_CABPTO010000004.1, read as the reverse complement.
TGATACACAGGCACAAATGGCTGAAGATCGCCAAGAAATTAACAAAGGTAGACAAGCTAGCGTTGCAACTATTCAGGCAGCAGAAAAATATGGTGTAGATTTTATTTGCTTGACAGGAAATCCAGGAACAGGGGTGACCAATCAGGCGATTATCGATACGATTCGAGTAGTGAAAGAGTATTTTTCAGGCTTGCTCATTGCTGGAAAAATGCATGGTGCAGGAGTAGATGAGCCAGTGGCGGACTTAGATGCTATTGATGAATTTATCGAGGCAGGAGCAGATATTATCCTAGCTCCAGCTGTGGGAAGTGTCCCAGGATTTGATGATGCAGATTTAAAGCAAATCGTTCAATTGGCACATAAAAAAGGTGCTCTTGTAATGAGCGCTATTGGAACGAGTCAAGAAAGTTCGGATACAGATATTGTTAAGCAAATGGCAATTCGAAATAAAATTTGTGGTGTAGATATTCAGCATATAGGGGATTCGGGGTACGGCTGCCTTGCCCCAGTAGAGAATATATTTGCCATGAGTAAAGCGCTTCGTGGTCAGCGTCATACTATTTCGATGATTGCTCGTTCGATCAATCGTTAAATATGTCAATTAAAAATGAGAGCTATAAAGGCTCTCATTTTTTTTTGTTAAGAAATGCTGCATTAATGCAAAGGCTGGTTGCAGCTCTGGCGACATTCAAATAAGAATATGGTTTGATGGTAATCTCAGGCTGTTTTTGATGTGGAAACAGCTGCACCATATGTTGCAAGTAAGAGAGAATCTGTTCTGCAATTATAGGATAAGAGAAGATTTCGCCATCTAAGTAAATACGCTCCATATCGATGAGTTGGCATAAATTAGAAATTGAAATAGCTAAATATTTACAGGCGGTATTGATCAACTCAATACTACCGAGATCTCCCAATTTGTAAGCTGTAAGAAGTATGTTGAGGTTGATGTCACTAGAATCAGCCACTAAGGTTCTAAGTAGAGAAACACGGGAAGAGTGATAGAGCAGACTTGCTTTGTTAATTAAGGCACTTTCGCTGGCATAGACTTGCAGGCAACCATTTTTGCCACAAGGACAACGTTCACCTTCAGGATTGATGATCGTATGCCCAACTTCTCCAATCAGGAAATTTTCTTGACTATAGATACTTCCATTATACATATACGAACAATGAATGCCTCGTGCAACATGATACACGATGAAATTACTATCTGTTGAATGATAGGTAAAGAGCCGCTCTGCCAAGGTGAGGCAATGAGATTTGTTGCCAAAGTACACGGGAACATCAAAAGTATCCTGTATTCTTTTTAAGTTGATATTTTCCCAAAGCGGATTTTTAGAGATGATTTGCTGGCTTTCATCTAATTTGACATGTCCAGGTAGGCCGATTCCAATTGCTGATATAGAAATATCCTTATGCTTTTGTAAAAAATGTTGGATAAGTTGAATGATTTTTATATCACTAGGGCCTTCTTGATGCTCCAGGTAGTGCGTATGCCATTCGCTAGCCAAAATCTCACCTATATTATCAGTAATCACTAAAGCAAGATACTTTTCAGAAATTTCAAAACCTAAATAGAAGTGTTGTCGAGAAGTGATGTCTAGTAGAGTTTTTTTACGTCCGACACTATCATCATCTAATTCTCCTAGTTCATGAACCAATCCTTCTTTGATGAGTTCGTTGATAATATTACCTGTCGTAGCAGGAGTAATATGTGTTTCTTTTGAAATATCGATACGAGAAATAGGTCGTTTTGCATATAACTGGTCTAAAATTGTTGCTCTAATTTCAGCTTGTTTTCGGGTTAATGTCATATTTTTTACCTCAGCTGATATATTATCAAAAAATAATTAAAAATTCAACATGAAAGCGTTGACATTTTTGGATCGTCGGTATATAATATTTATAGAAAATTAATAATAAACTTATAAAAACAAAAAAACAGCTTTTTTATTTACATATTACAAACAATGGGTTTGTTTTAATTTTTTAAATACCTAATTATTTAGGAGGAAAAACATATGGCTACAAAAGAAATTATGCTAGTCTGTGCTGCAGGTATGAGTACCAGTCTCATGGTAACTAGAATGCAAAAAGCAGCGGAAGAAAAAGGGTTACTGGTAAACATTTTTGCAGTTCCAGTGCCAGAAGCAGAGAGTTATCTAGCGGAACACCAAGTTGATGTTGTCTTATTAGGCCCTCAGGTGCGCTATCTATTGGATAGTTTTAGAGAAAAGTCAGCAGCTACTCCAGTAGATGTCATTCCCATGACAGATTACGGTATGATGAAGGGTGATAAAGTGTTAGAGCTAGCTGAGTCTTTGATGCAATAGGAGGATGTATGGACGGACAATCATCTTTAGAAGTTGCAATGCAGTTAATCATGTATGGCGGAGAGGCTAAATCTTGTGCTTTAGAGGCTATTACAGCAGCGAAAAAACAGGAATTTAATGAAGCTACAGAAAAACTCTCTCAAGCTCAGGCAGCGCTCTTAGAAGCGCATCATGCACAGATGGATATGCTGACTAGAGAGGCACGGGGAGAAAAAAATGAAATTAATTTATTTATGATTCACGGTCAAGATCACTTAATGACAAGCATCGCTTTTGTTGATTTAGCTAAGGAAATCGTTGCTCTATACCAAAAAATAGAAAAATAAGGAGAAGACTATTATGAGTAATTTTGTGGATAAATGGCAAGCACGCCTGATGCCGATTGCTAATAAAGTAGGGAATCAAAAGTTCCTCGTTGCTCTTAGAGATTCCTTTATTGGAACAATGCCAGTCATTATGACAGGTTCATTTGCTTTAATGTTAAATGCTTTTCTGTCAGATCTTCCAGGTCAATTTGGTTGGACTTGGATCACAAGTACTTTCCAGTGGTTGATTGACATCAACTGGTTAGTCTTCAAGGGAAGTATTCCAATTGTTGTTCTTTTGTTCTTGTTTACCTTTGGTGTGAACATTGCTCGAATCTACAAAACAGATAAGGTATCAGCTGGGCTGGTGGCGGTCGCTTCTTATGTTATTACGATTGGTGGTTCTATCACAAAGACATTTGAGTTGGCATCAAATAGCCAAGCAGTTGGCAAGGCAGTTGAGAAACTACCAGAGTTCAAATTAACTGGTAATAGTCTTGCAGTGACACTTAATAGTGTGATTCCGGGTGACCAAATTAGTGCCCGTGGGTATTTTACAGCAATTTTAATTGGTTTTGTTTCTGTTATCATTTTTTGTAAAGTCATGAATCGTAACTGGACAATCAAGCTTCCAGATTCTGTTCCACCTGCAATCATGAAGCCATTCTTGTCTATCATTCCAGCTGCGATTGCTATGTATGTCATCGGTATTGCGACTTATATCTTCAATACTGTGACTGGAGAGTTAATGATCAACTGGATCTATAAAGTCCTTCAAGCACCGCTTCTTAGCATGTCGCAAAGTTTCTGGGCTGTCTTGTTAATTGTATTTTTGAATAAGATTTTCTGGTTCTTTGGGCTTCATGGTGGTAATGTCCTAGCACCGGTCATGGCTAGTCTATTTGGTGTTACTATGCTTGCAAACTTAGAAGCTTTCCAAGCAGGACAAGCTATTCCATATATGTGGACAGATAACTCATTTGGTGCTTTTGTTTGGTTTGATGCGATTGGTGTTGCAATTGCAATTCTTTGGCAAGCTAAAAATAAACATTATCGCGAAGTAGCAAAATTGGGTATTTTCCCAATGATCTTCAATATCGGTGAGCCTGTGATGTATGGTCTGCCAATTGTACTGAATCCAATTATGTTCATTCCGTATGTAGTGACGCCACTTCTGATGGTGACTGTCTCTTACTGGGCAACTGCATGGGGACTTGTTGCGCCTGTTACTCAGAACGTAACGTGGGTAATGCCTCCTGTCTTGTATGGATTCTTTGCGACAGCCTTTGACTGGAGAGCAATCGTTCTATCACTCATTAATATCGCCGTCTCAACCATTGTTTACTTGCCATTTGTTAAGATGGCTGACAAACAACAGGAGCAATAATATGACAAATTTTGAAATACGTGATGAATTTTATCTTGATGGGGAGCCTTTTAAAATTTTATCAGGAGCTATTCAATATTTTCGTCTGCATCCTAATCAGTGGAGAGAAACACTTCATAACTTAAAAGCGCTAGGTTATAACACTGTTGAGACCTATATTCCTTGGAGTTTGCACGAACCACAAGAAGGGCAATTTGTAACAGACGGTCTACTTGATTTTGAAGCTTATTTTGATCTTGTACAGGAAATGGGCTTTCATCTAATTGTTCGTCCGACCCCATATATCTGTGCAGAGTTTGATTTTGGTGGAATGCCACCATGGCTACTCAATTATCCTGGTATGCGTTTCCGCGTAAATGATGTCTTGTTTTTAGAAAAAGTTAGTCGTTTTTACGATTGGCTCTTTCCAAAGCTCTTGCCTTATCAGTTTACAGAAGGCGGTCCTATTCTCATGATGCAAGTGGAGAATGAGTATGGTTCTTATGCGGAAGACAAGGAATATATGCGCAACATTGCGAAAATGATGCGAGATCGTGGAGTCAGTGTTCCTCTCTTTACATCAGATGGAACTTGGATCGAAGCCTTGGAATCAGGTACCTTGATTGAAGATGATATCTTTGTGACAGGGAATTTTGGATCACAAGCGAAGGAAAATACAGATAATTTACGTGCTTTTATGGAGCGTCATGGTAAAAAATGGCCGCTTATGTGTACAGAGTTCTGGGATGGTTGGTTCAGTCGTTGGGGCGAAGAAATTGTCCGCCGAGATGCTGAAGATCTCGCGCAGGATGTAAAAGAGATGATGCAGATCGGTAGTATGAATCTCTTCTTGCTACGTGGAGGAACAAACTTTGGATTTATCAGTGGCTGTTCTGCTCGGAAGACAAGAGATTTACCACAAATTACCTCCTATGATTTCGATGCACCGGTTACAGAATGGGGTGTGCCAACAGAGAAGTATTATGCTGTCCAACGAGTGACACATGAACTTTTTCCAGAATTGGAGCAAATGGATCCAATTATTCGTAATGCTAGAGCTTATGGAAGCTTTCCTGTCGAAGGAACAGCAGATCTTTTGGATGTAGCTCCACAGATCACAGAGGAAATTGTACACGATTATCCACAACCAATGGAGCGAATTGGACAGAATCATGGTTACATCCTTTATCGTTCAGATATTAAGAATCAATATCACGAAGAGCGACTGAAAGCATTAGAAACTCACGATCGTTGTCATTTCTATATCAATCAAGAGCACTTAGCTACTCAGTATAGAGAAGAGCTGGGAGATGAAATGCTCTTCTCTGCTGATACAGAGCGTATTCAAATCGATGTGTTGGTAGAAAATATGGGACGTGTCAACTATGGGTACAAGTTGAATGCACCTAGCCAGTCTAAAGGTGTAAAAGGTGGTATCATGATCAACCACCAATTCCGTAAAGGTTGGAAACACTATGCTTTGAAGTTTGATGAGGCTATGTTGTCTAAGCTAGAATGTACAAATCCTGTTCCACAAAAAGTAACATCACCTGTTTTCTATAAATTTAATGTAAAATTAGATGAGATAGCAGATACTTTTATTGACTGTTCACAGTATGGTAAAGGTTGTATCAGTGTCAACGGCTTTAATCTAGGACGCTATTGGAGTCAAGGTCCGATTCAATATCTGTATATTCCGTCAGGATTTCTGAAGGAAGAAAATGAGTTTATCGTCTTTGAGACGGAAAACGTAAAAGTTGAAGAACTGTCCTTGGTTGATCAGCCGGTATTTAAAGAAATGGGGTTGTAAAACAATGAAATATATCAGCGTTGGAAATGAACTGGAACAAGCTAGCCAATTGGTCTTTGGCTGTATGCGGATGGCTGAAAAGTCTTCAGATGAAATTGTAACTGTGTTGAAGACTGCTCAGGAAATCGGTATTAACTTCTATGATCACTCCGATGTTTATGCAGGTGGTGAGTCAGAAGCTAAATTTGCTAAAGGTTTGAAAGATGCGGGAATTTCACGTGATCAAGTGATCATTCAGTCAAAATGTGGCTTGCGAGATGTGCATACGAATTATCATTTTGATTTTTCAAAAGAGTATATCATTGACTCAGTAGAAGCCAGTTTGAAACGCCTACAGACCGATTATATGGATGTCTTACTCTTACATCGTCCAGATGCTCTGGTCGAGCCAGATGAAGTAGCAGGAGCATTTGATCGTTTGCATCAAGCTGGAAAAGTGCGTTACTTTGGAGTTAGCAATCAAAATCCTTACCAAATCGAGCTTTTACAAAAGAGTGTCAAGCAGCCATTGATTGTCAATCAGTTGCAGTTTGGCCCAGCTCATACGCCTATGATTGATCAAGGTCTTAATGCTAATATGCACAATTCTTTTGCCATCAATCGTGATGGAGGCGTCTTGGATTATTGTCGATTGAAGGATATTACTATCCAGCCATGGTCGCCATTCCAAGTTGATTTGGCACAGGGATTATTTATGGATCATCCTAAATATGTAGAATTGACAAAGACACTTAAACAGTTTGTAGAGCAGTATCAAGTTTCCTTTGAAGCGATTGTCCTTGCTTGGATTTTACGGCATCCAGCAAATATGCAACCAATCATCGGAAGTATGAATCCAGAGCGAATCCGTTCAAGTGCAGAAGCATTTAAAGTAGATTTGCCACGTGCAGAATGGTACAAAATTTATAAAAGTGCAGGGAATGCCTTGCCATAAATATTTCCCCCCATTTTAAAGAAGCGAATTGTGAAAATGGTTTGCTTCTTTTTATCTGTTAGAAAAATTAGCTCTTTGTTAACTATTCGGCGCTTCTTCTTTATTAAGGAAGTTTCAGCGACAGTTATTTTCCTACAAACTTTACGTAGCTCTTATGGAATTTTTTTCTACAGGGGTTTCCATTACAGAAATGACAGAGTCGTTCTTTTCTTGCTTGCTAAAATGTCTTATTTTGTTTATATTAGTTTTATAAGCTTTCTTGGAGGCGTTTACATGACTGAAGATCGTTTGAAGTTGAAATTGCTGGGAAGTCCGAGTGTCTTTCTCAATAAAGAGGAAGTCTTTTTTCCTTTTGCTAAAATCAATGCTTTGCTCTATTATCTCCATATCAATGGAGCAGTCAATCGGGAGGAGATTGCGGGGATCCTCTGGGAAAATAAGGATAATCAGACCGCCAAAAAGAATCTGCGGAATACCATTTATCAGGCTAACAAGCTATTGGGTGGAGAATGGATTGTCGCTCCCAACCGTACTGTGCTATCGCTTAATCCCGAGTGTGCGATTGAAAGCGATGTAGAACTTTTCACGGACCATCCAGCGGAGTATCTGTCGCTCTATCAGGGTGATTTTCTGCAGGGCTTCTATCTCAAGGACAGTGAAGCCTTTGACTATTGGGTGTCCAAGATGCGGACGCGATATGAGCAGCTCTATATCCAGGCTTGTTACCAAAAGTTGGAAAAAGATCCATCGAATTTGGAGGAATCAGAGCGAAATCTGCGCCGTATGATCAGCATCGATGAGTTTGATGAAAAGAATTATCATCTGCTGATGAAGCTCTATCAGGAGAATGATCGACCTGGTAAGGTAATTGAGACTTATTATAAATTGGTCAATCTCTTGGACAAGGAATTGGGCATTAGTCCGAATGAAGCAATTCAACAGCTGTATCATGAAGTGATGGCCAAGGATCGCAGTGAGCGTAAGATCAAGCAATTTTTACGTAATACAGACCACTTCTTTGGCCGAGTGGGTGAAATCAAGCATTTGGAATCTTATTTTTCTAAGATTTTAGAGAGGCAAGAACCTCGTGCGCTGCTCTTAGTCGGGGGTACTGGCATCGGTAAACGGACAGTAACTCGACAGGTACTGGCTAATCAGACTAAGTATTTCCAGATTGTTATGGCAGAGTGCTTCAAGGAAGAAATGACGGTTGGATTGCAGCCTTGGCGCAGTCTGCTAGATGGCTTGGGCGACTTAGTCATTCAGCATCAGATCCTTTCGACCAGCCAGTGGCAGGTTATTTTGGATAGTTATTTTCCGATGATGGCAGGTGAAGCTTCGGATCGTGAGCTGAATACGGATCGTCTGGCTCGGTTTGTGCTGGATATTTTGCAAAAGATTTCTAAGAAAAAGGCTTTGGTGATCTTGGTTGAGGACTGTCACTGGATGGATGAGGCTAGTGTGGCTGTTTTAGAGCAGGTTATGAACCATTTGAGGGATTATCCAGTAGCCTTTGTGTTGACTAAGCATCTGAGTACGCCACCTTATCTTGGACGTTTTTTCAATCGCTTATTGCTTCGTAGCCAGCTAGACTGCATTGAGCTGCAGCCGCTGGATTTTAAGTCTAGTGTGGCGTATTTGCAGGTCCAGACTGGACAGTTAACCATATCTGAAGAACGGCTTGAGGCTATTTATCGGGTCAGTCAGGGCATTCCTTTCTTTCTGTCGGAGTATGCGGAGCAGCTTTTGCGAGGTGAGAAATTCCAGCCATTGACCTCAGCTATTAAAGCAAAACTATCTCTGAAATTAGGCTATTTGAGTAGCCAGAAGGAGGAATTGGTTGACTATCTGGCTTGCTTTAGTTCCCCTGCTTCGGTGGCGCTCTTAGCTCAGTTGCTAGGCCTATCTGTGGAAGAAGTGGTTGAAATTGCGGAAGGTTTTGGGCAAAAACAGCTTTCAATAGAAGAGGAGCAGGAGGAATTGGCTTTACGATTCAGCCAGGAGCTTTTGCGGATTTATGTCTATGATCGCTTGCCGCTTGCTAAGAAGCGAATGCTACATCACCAGATTGCCCAAGGAATGGAAGACCAGCTGGGAGACTCTCTCTATCATGCTCAGCTGCTCAATGAAATCGCCTATCACTACAGGATGTCCAAGCAGCCGATTAAGTCTCTGGAGTACGAGCTGCATTATCTTGAGGATACCTTGCAGTTTCATCATGAGCTCTTTCCGATTTATTCACGGGAGTTTGGCTTTATCGAAAAGACGGATGATAGCAATCAGTCCGCAGTTTTGGACCAATTTGATCGTATCCGTCGGGAAATAGAAGGATTAGAGAGAAAACACCAGAATCACAAAGATTTTCAGTTATTGGTTCTCCGCTTTCTCTATCTGGAAGGGCGTTATGCTATCCGGACGGGGAATTACCAGCAGGGAATGGACAACATCCAGCAGGTGATTGCTTCTGCTAGAGAGTTGCAGCAGATGGAGTTTCTCCTAGAAGGCTATCGGCAGATGATCTACTATTGCATCCAGACGGAGAATATCCCTGAGATGCGCTATTATACGGAGTTGGCTCTAGATGCTTCAGTTCAGGCCAATAATCATGAAGCTATTGCGATGAATCTTCGACTTAAGGGACTGTATCATCTCATGATTGGAGATGAGGAGCAGTCACTCCGCCATCTTTACCAGTCTATCGATTGCTTTAGTTTGACGGCTTCGTTGCGCTCAAAGTATTCGATTCAGATTGCGGCGGCTCTAGATTATCTGGCAGAGATTGAACAGATTCGTGGGAATTTCACGACAGCGCTGGCTCATCAGAAAGAGGCGATTGAGTTGACGGAAAATAAAACAGCAGAGCCTTCGATTTTTGCTTTCTATATAGGCTTGGGTCTGACTTATTATCAGCTAAAAGATTATGAACAGGCGGAGCGAATCTTGCTGAAAGCGAAAGCAGCCCTGAGGTCGCTCAGCTTTCCTTGGAAGGAGACCCAGCTGGAAGTTTATTTGGCCTTGATTGGCTGCGAGAAGGGAGATTATCAGCCGGTGCTTGATCTGCTTCGGAAAAAGGATAGTCTCATCAGTCGCTATGGCAATCCGCGGGACAAGGGCTTGATCTACTATCTGATGGCTGTGATCAAGTATCGCCAGCTGGCTGGCAGCTTGCAAGAAGCTGGTTTTGAAAATTTATTAGCTCAGGACTTTGAAACTTATTATGAAACAGCCAAAAGTCAGCTCAATCCCTACCGGGATCGTCATCAACTAAAGGAATTAGAAAACTTACGCCGTACCTTGTCTTAAGAATTGAACACAAATAAAAGAGGATGAAAGCAATGTTCATCCTCTTTTGATGTTTGCAATGAAGTTTTTAAATGCCTATCAGTCATGGGCTTGCGCCCAGACTTGGGTCAGGTAAAAGACAAAACTGGCCGCTAGATTAGCCGTATGGTTGTCTATATCGTGAGGGGGAGAGACTTCGACGATGTCAAAGCCAATTAGTTTGCCTGACGCAGCGATGTGCTGGAAGACCAGCACAGCCAGATTGGGATCTACCCCCAGTGACTGGATGGCACTGACACCAGGAGCGGCGCCAACTGCAAAGCAGTCAATATCAATGGTTAAATAAACCTGCTCCTTATCGGCTAGAAAAGCATCAACTACCTTGCAGACTTCCTTGTAACTCATTTGGTAAATATCCATTCCAGTCAGGAACTGGATGGCCTTGGATTTGGCTACAAAGTCAAAGAGAAAGAGATTGTTATTGTGCTCCTGAATCCCTAGGATGAGGTAGTTAAAGATCTGTTTCTGAGCTAAGGTGTCATCGAACATTTGACGAAAACCGGTACCGGAGTTGGGACCCGTCTGATCGTAGGGGCGTAGGTCAAAATGGGCATCCATATTGATCACAGCTAAGTTTTGGTCAGGATTTAGTGACGACTTGAGCCCCAGATAGTTGCCGTAGGCTGTTTCGTGGCCGCCGCCTAGAACGATGGGTCGGAGATTAAGCTCTCGCAGGCGTTTGACTGCTCGTGCCAAGCTTTGCTGCAGTTGTTCCAGAGAGCGGTTAGGCCCGTCAATATCGCCAACGTCAAATACTCGAACGTTTCTACCTAGATGCCAAGGAAGTTTGGCCAGCTGAGTTCGGATAGCTTGTGGTCCTTCGACAGCCCCCACTCGGCCGTTATTGATATAGACACCCTTGTCGCTCTTGAAGCCAATCAGGGCAAAGTTCACCCCTTCAAAAGGAGTTAAGCTAAGATCATTTAAGTCCAGAAACTTAATGACCATGCCCCACTTAGCAGTATATAGATTGTCTTCTGGACCTCGCTGATAGTAACGGTTGTCTAGCTGATAGTAATCTTCTAACATAATTTTGTCCTTTTCCATAACGATACTTGCGACTTTATTATAAGAGTTTCCGCTAGGCCTGTCAATGGCTTTTGGCGGGAAAAGAAGCCCAGCTGCATGAGAGCGGGCTTCTTATGTTAGCTTTTTACAGAGGCATCAGCTTTAGAACTGAATGCTCAAGTCCACAGCCTTTTCAACAGCTGCTAGGAATTCATCGCTTTCAATCAGCTCAGAAGCCTTGTTGAGTTCTTCATAGATCTCGATGTCCTTATCAAACTCGATAAAGCGGATATGCTGACGGAAGAGGTCGTAGGCTGGCTTGGTTCCTTTACCAAGTTCATGGTTTTCTGGTTTCAGATCCAGAGCTTGGCAGGCTGCCATGATTTCTGTTGCCACGATGCGGCGAGAATTCTTGAGAATTTCAGCTGCCTTGCGTGCTGCAGTAGTTCCCATGCTGACAAAGTCTTCTTGGTTTTCACAAGATGGGATGGAGTCTACGCTGGCCGGATGAGACAAGACCTTGTTCTCAGAAGCAAGCGAAGCACAAGCATACTGAGTAATCATAAAGCCAGAGTTGAGTCCTGGATGTTTGACTAAGAAGGATGGAAGCTTGCTCAGTTGGCTGTTGACTAGACGTTCTACACGACGCTCGGATACATTGCCGATTTCAGAAATAGCGATGCCGAGGAAGTCAAATGGCTGAGCCATTGGTTCTCCGTGGAAGTTACCGCCTGAGATGACATGGCCTTCCTTGGTGATGATAGGGTTGTCTGTAACAGAGTTGATTTCAATCTCAACCTTGGTCTTGACATAAGCTATAGAGTCCTTGCTGGCACCATGAATCTGCGGAATACAACGCAGGGTATATGGGTCTTGGACCCGCTGTTGAGTGGCTACGGTTGTATTGCCACTGCCTTCTAGAAGGTTGCGGATATTGCGGGCTGTAGCCAGCTGTCCGCTTTGAGGACGGATGGTATGTAGGTCTTCTTCAAATGGACTGGTAATACCATTGTGGACCTCCATGGAAAGGGCACCAGCGACATCTGACAATTTAAGCAGCTGGATGGCATCGTAGGTAGCCAGAGCTCCGATACCTGTCAGGACAGTCGTTCCGTTAATCAGTGCCAGCCCTTCCTTGGCTGCTAGAGCAATTTTCTCGATGCCGGCCTTGTCCAAAGCTTCTTGTCCAGAGAGCAATTGGCCTTGATAGTAAGCGCGGCCCAGTCCTAACATAGGCAGAACCATGTGAGCCAGCGGTGCCAAGTCGCCAGAGGCACCGAGAGAGCCCTTTTCTGGAATAAATGGCACGACGCCTTTATTGAGCAATTCCAGAAGTTTTTCGACAGTAGAGAGACGGATACCAGAATAGCCCTTGACCAGAGAATTAATCCGAATTAACATGATAGCACGAACTGCATCTTCAGGAAGAGGATCGCCAAATCCTGAAGCATGGGTGCGAATCAAGTTTTCTTGCAGCTGAGTCGTATCTTCTGGCGAGATGCTGACATTGCAGAGGGAGCCAAATCCAGTCGTAACGCCGTAGACCACCCGCTTTTCGCGGACGATGTCATCTACGATTTTACGGGAAGCTTCTACAGCTTTCTTAGCTTCTTGGTTGATTTCGCAAGTGGCTCCATGACGAGCTACTGCAATGACATCTTCTAAAGTAAGGTGTTCGCCATCCAAATTGATTACATGTGTCATAAGATTCATTCTCCTTTTTGTTCAAGAACTTTATTTTTACAAATCAGTACTATGTAGATATAGTAGACTGCGCTGGCGACAAGGACACCGATGAGACCATAGACATAGTTCATTGGATTTTCACCCCAAATCATGACGAGGCTGACTAGAACTGCCAAAATTGGAATGACTGGACCAAATGGAACTCGGAAGACCACTTTCTTATCTGGATATTTCTTTCTCAATACCAATACGGCTAGAGCAGTTGGGATGTATTGGAAGAAGCGGAAGACTACGCTGAGAGCCGCTAATACTTCAAATGTTCCTGTAAAGAGTAGGGCGATGGCCAAAAGTCCGGAGATAATAATGGCAATTACAGGGGCGTTTTTAGCGTTGGTTTCGGCGATTTTTTTAGGCAACAAACCTTCATCTGCAATGGCTGCACCATAACGTGGGACCATGATAGATTCCCCAATGTTAAGTCCAGCAATAGAGATCAGCGCTCCGATAGAAACAATCCATGCTCCAGCAGGGCCAATCATTTCGACAAAGGCGTCTTGTACAGAGGCATCAGTTTGTAGGATTCGGCTGCCTAACATGGCGATAGTTCCTGAGATAATTAGCATATAGAGAACAGAGACAATACTGATAGAGCCCAAAATAGCCCGAGGCACATTCTTTTCTGGGTTGCGCATTTCACCAGCAACGATAGACATGGTTTCAAAACCGATGAAACCGTAGAAAATGTAGATAGCTGTACTAGAGATGGCTTTCATGATATCCACGCCAGGTTCTAGCTGAAGAAACGGAGTGAAGTTTCCTTTGTCAATTCCTCCTTTGATGAAGAAAATTGCACATAGACTGAAAGCGACAATTGGGATGAGCTTGGCTACGGTTGCGGTCAAGGTGAACATTTTGGAGGTCTTAAGACCTGAGATATTCATCAGACTGAGTAGGATAATCAGGCTCACACTGAGTAAAAGTTCATAGGGGGCAAAGGATTTAAAAGTAATGACAAAAAGTCTCGCAAATCCTGCTGCCATTGCTGACCAAGCGATGATGGTAACCGCCCAGCCTAGGAAGCCAACATTAAATCCGACAAAGTCCCCAAAGGCTGCTTTGGAATATTGGAAGGCTCCGCCGTTTTTATTAAAATAACCAGCAGTTTCTGCTAAGCAGACGGCTAAGAGAATAACGAGGAGGGCAGTTCCCAGCATGACAGCTAGAGAAGCAGGACCCAGTCCTTTATAAATCTTTTGAGGCAGGAGGAAAATTCCTGAACCGATAACAGCATTGATACCATAGAGAGTAGCGCCAGAAAAGCTGAATTTCGCATTTTCTCGCTCTTGTTCTTGTGCAGTGAGTTTAGTCGCATTCATAATAATGTTTCTCCTTTAGAGATGTGGGATCCTTTCCAAGTAAAGATAGAACGATGATAGGACATCCTTGTATCTTTACTTAGTAGGGATATGGGTCAAACCAGCCCATATAGCAAGGGGAGCACACTTTGGCTGGTTACTCGAAAACATTATTTGCAGCTCAGTTTCCTGAGCCTCTTTTTCCACTATCAGAAGTTGCCCTGTCTCTAGGTTAAGCGATGGCAGGCCTGTTCCTGTCACCATCAAATCACTCAAGGCATAGATAAATTGAATTGCTTCATCTTGACTAAGCTCTTCTCTATCTGAGATGGCAAGCATCTGTCCCTGATAATGGTCGCTGTAGATTAAGTTAAAGTCGGTACAAGTCCCACGACTTGTGATAGAATCACTCCCTTCGAAAAAATAGGGGGTAAAGGGAGCTAGAACCGTTTCCTCCTGCCGGCTGGCATTGTGGAGATGAAGTGTCTGGTCCAGGCTCATGAGAATGCGGTGAAAGCCGCTGAGGTCAGAAAACTGACTTTCAGCCAACTCCACAGTCGCTGTTGAGAGCCGATAGTCAAATTCCCGCTTGCCATAGTGGCCAGTTGGCGGGGAAAGATAAAGTTGTTTTGTCTTTCCCCCTGACCAATCGGAAACTTGAAAATCGTTTGCACTTAAAAGGGTTATATTTGTCATTTTTGGTATTTATTAGAACAAACCGCTGATATTGCCATCTTTGTCGACGTCAATCTTTTCGCTGGCTGGCACCTTAGGCAATCCTGGCATGGTCATGATTGCACCAGTCAGAGCAACTATGAAGCCTGCACCAGCAGAAACTTTAAGCTGGCTGATCGTCACGACAAAGTCTTTAGGAGCGCCCAGTTTCTTAGCGTCGTCTGAGAAAGAATACTGCGTCTTAGCCATGCAGATAGGATAGTTGGAGAAGCCTAGCTCTTCCAGTTGCTTGAGCTCGCGTTTAGCAGCAGGAGTCAGGCGAACGCCCTTGCCACCGTATACTTTGGTGACAATTTTGTTGAGCTTGGTCTCAATGGAATCCTCTTCATTATATACAAATTGGAAGTGATTGTCTCCTTCGGCCAGCTCCACGACTTTTTCAGCCAATTCTTTACCGCCAGCTCCGCCATTCGCCCAAACTTCGGAAATTACTACGTCAACTCCGCGTTTTTGGCAGGCGTCATAAACTGCTTGCAATTCTGCTTCGGTATCCAGCGGGAATTTATTAATAGCAACGACAGCTGGCAGTCCATAAACATCTTGAATGTTTTCCAGATGTTTTTCCAAGTTTGGCAGACCATCTACAACGGCTTGGACATTTTCTTCAGCTAGGTCGCTCTTAGCCACACCACCGTGCATCTTGAGAGCGCGGATGGTAGCAACCAGAACTACAGCTGATGGGCAAAGACCAGATGTACGGCATTTGATATCGATGAATTTTTCAGCACCGAGGTCAGCACCGAAACCAGCTTCTGTGACTGCATAGTCGGCATATTTGAGAGCCAGCTTGGTAGCTAGGACACTGTTACAGCCATGGGCAATATTGGCGAAAGGTCCGCCGTGAATCAAGGCTGGCGTGTGTTCCAGGGTTTGAACCAAGTTTGGATGGATAGCGTCTTTGAGCACAGCCGCCATAGCGCCACCAGCTTTCAGATCCTTAGCAGTTATTGGCTTACCTTCAAAGCTGTAACCAATAATGATTTTTTCCAAACGGTTCTTGAGGTCGGTAATATTTTCTGACAAACAGAGAATAGCCATAACCTCAGAAGCAACTGTAATGTCAAACCCATCTTCACGTGGAACACCATTGACCTTGCCCTGCAGGCCATCCACAATGTGGCGCAACTGCCGGTCATTCATATCCACTGCCCGCTTCCAAGTGATGCGGCGAGAATCAATGCCTAAGGCATTGCCATGGTGGATGTGGTTGTCAATGAGGGCTGCCAGCAGGTTGTTGGCAACACCGATGGCATGAAAGTCACCAGTGAAGTGGAGGTTGATATCCTCCATGGGCACAACTTGAGCGTGCCCACCGCCAGCAGCTCCGCCTTTGATACCAAAGACAGGTCCGAGTGAAGGTTCCCGCAGAGCGATAACGGCTTTTTTACCGATAGCAGCTAGAGCATCGACTAATCCGACAGAAGTCGTGGTCTTGCCTTCTCCGGCTGGTGTCGGAGAAATAGCTGTCACGAGAATCAGTTTGCCGTCTGGCTTGTCTTTTAAGGCTTCTAGTTGGCCGGCACTGATTTTTGCCTTGTAATTTCCATAAAGAGACAGGGCGTCTTCAGCAATTCCTAGCTTTTCTGCCACTTCTTTGATGGGCTTCATTTGAACCGAATTGGCAATTTCAATATCTGATAAAACCATATTGTTACCTCTTGAGAAGAGGAAGTCCATTCACAGGAAAGAGTGAGCTTCTCTTCCGTTTATTTATTAGACAATTTTCAAAATTTCTTGATAAATTTCATCGGCTAGAGCGCAGCCTTTTTGCAGGAGCTCTTCACCCTTGCTGCGGTAGTCTGCGACGAATGCTTCATCCTTGACGCCTGACAGGTTGATGAGGACATTGAGCCAAGCACCTTGCAGGCCAGCCTTAAGGTTGAGAGCTGCTACCCCCAAGTCGCTGGCAGCATTGGTATTGGACTTGCCGACGGCCTTTTGAGTTGTTTGCAAGGCAGCCAAAATATCTTCCATCATACCATAAGGTGACTTGGTCGCTTCCTTGAGGGCTTGTTGCATAGCTTCCCGACGGGCAGCCTTATCTTCCTCAGTTTCCTTAGGCATATCAAAGACAGCGGAGACTAGATTGAAGGCTTCAGTGTCCTTGTCGATAGCTGCGAGCAGGCCTTCTTGCAGGCGGGCACTTTCTGCATGGACTTGAGCAATTTCTGCTTCAAATTCTGCGTATTTTTTCTTGCCAAGGGTCAATTCACAGACCATCTTGGTCAGGGAAATTCCGTTCGCTGCGGAAAGAGCAGCGGCAGAGCCGCCTCCTGGTGCAGGAGCATCTGAGCCGAGTACTTGGGCAAATTCTGTCAAGCTTAAATCTACTAATTTCATGGATTTCTGTCCTCCTAGCCCAGCAAATGGTTTTCCAGAACTTGCTTGCCGTAGTCAAAGTCTTCGATTTGCAGATAGTATTCTGCTGCGTCAATCAGAGCCTTAGCTGGCGCCAAACCAATGACTTCTGAGCCGAGGATTCCAACTCCGTAGCGTTTGGCTTCAAAGCGAACAGTTTCAAAAACACGATAGAGTGGGAATTTTTCCAGATTGACCATGTTGATAGAAACCTGGGCAATGTTGCGGTCTTCCAGCATAACACCGATCGCTTTACAGTACTTGTAGCCACCGCTTGATCCACGGATAATTTTGGCAATATTGTTGGCAATTTCTAGATTGTCTGTATCCAAGTTGATGTTATAGGCGATGAGCGGCATTCTAGCTCCGACAGCAGTGACACCAGCAGTTGGGTGAATCTTTCTTTCACCGTAGTCAGGAGCCCAGTCAGCTTCCAAGAGTTTTTCTGGCATGCCTTCGAACTGCCCTTTACGAACCTTAGCCAAGTTCTTGCGCTCAGGACGAGTCGCTGCATCTTCATAGAGGAAGATTGGAATACCGAGCTCACGGTTGATCCGCTCAGATACAGTCTTCGCAATTTCTACGCATTCCTCACTTGTGATGTCCTTGATCGGTACAAAAGGCAGGACATCAGTTGCGCCCATACGAGGGTGTTCACCCTGGTGCTTGGTCAAGTCAATATTTTCAGAAGCGTATTTAACTAAACGGAAGGCAACTTCCTGAATGTTTTGATCATCACCGACCAAGGTAAAGACGCTGCGGTTGTGGCTGGCATCAGAAGAGTGGTCCAAAAGTGTCACTCCTGGTACGCTCTTAGCTGTTTCCACTAGACCGTCAATGACCGCTTGGTTGCGACCTTCAGAAAAGTTAGGAATACATTCAACAATTTTTGCCATAAGATATTACCTCGTGTTATATGTTATTAAAATTACAAAGTGAATAAAGTGGAACTTCCAGCTGAGCTAGATGTGAGATCTAGCTCAGTTCAGAAGTTGGGGGACAAGTTTTTTCTATTCGAACAACTTTTTAACAGATTCTTTGACCAAATCTTCGTCAGTCAGGTACGGAATGGTAATGTGATCTGTTCCTTGGTGGAGACGGTTGTACTCGATAGCCGTTTCGATAGCATGCTCATTACGTGCCCAGTTACGACGTGCAACTCCGCCGATTGTATCCCAAGCGATAGCAGATTTGATGATTTCATCAATGCGTTCGCTACCGTCTAGTACCAAGCCAAAGCCACCGTTGATTGCTTTACCGATACCAGTTCCGCCACCGTTGTGGAGAGCTACCAGACTCATACCACGAGCGGCATTACCAGCGTAACATTGCACAGCCATGTCACAGGTAACATTAGAACCGTCCTTAATATTGGAAGTTTCACGGAATGGAGAATCGGTACCAGATACGTCGTGGTGGTCACGGCCGATCATGACAGGACCAATCTTGCCTTCGCGTACTAATTCATTGAACTTGAGGGCGATATTGACGCGTCCCATACAGTCTTGGTAGAGAATCCGAGCCTGAGTTCCAACAACCAACTGGTTCTTTTCTGCATCGCGGATCCAGTTATAGTTATCGCGGTCTTGATAGCGGCGGTTAGGGTCGATCACTTCCATAGCTGCGTGGTCGGTAGCGACTAGGTCTTCGTGCTTGCCGCTCAGACATACCCAGCGGAAAGGACCATAACCATAGTCAAAGAGCATTGGCCCCATGATATCTTCTACATAAGATGGCCAGATGAAGCCATCTTTGTCGTCAAAGCCATTCTTAGAAATTTCCTTGATGCCAGAGTCATAGACTGCCTTCATAAAGGCATTACCATAGTCAAAGAAGTAGGTGCCGTTGTTAGTCAAGGTCTTGATTGCCTTGAAGTGACGTTCCAAGGTTTCGTCAACCAACTTAGCAAAGGTTTCCTTGTCTTCAGCTAGAAGACGAGTTCGCTCTTCAAAGCTGATACCAGCCGGACAGTAGCCGCCGTCATAGACATTGTGGCAAGAAGTTTGATCAGAAAGCAGATCTACATGGATATTGTTCTCGTTGACATATTCTAAGAGGTCTACAATGTTACCATGATAGGCGATAGAAGTGGATTCGCCAGCTTCCAGAGCTTTTTGAGCCAAGTCAATTGCTTCTTTTGGACTTTCGGCTAATTGGCTAATCCAGCCTTGGGAGTGACGAGTTTCAATCCGAGATTGGTCTACTTCAGCTATGATTGCCACAGCTTTAGCAATTTCAGCTGCTTTCCCTTGAGCTCCACTCATGCCACCCAGACCAGAAGAGATAAAGAGTTTACCAGTCAGGTCGCCGTCATCAGCTACACCTAGTTTCAAGCGCCCAGCATTGAGGAGGGTGTTGAAAGTACCATGGACGATACCTTGAGGGCCAATGTACATCCAGCCTCCGGCTGTCATTTGACCATAGTTGGTCACGCCCATTTCTTCCGCAATTTCCCAGTCCTTCATATTGTCGTATTCACCAACCAAGAGACCATTGGTGATGATGACACGCGGAGCTTCTGGTTTAGATTTGAAAAGTCCGAGCGGGTGGCCAGATTCCACGACCAAGGTTTGATGGTCTGTCATGACTTCCAAGTATTTCTTGATCAGGTTGTACTGCATCCAGTTAGCGCAGACAGATCCAGTTTCTCCATAGGTAACCAATTCATAAGGATAAAGGGCGATTTCAAAGCTCAGGTTATTGTCAATCATAACCTGCATAGCTTTGGCTGCAATACAGTTTCCTTTATACTCGTCAATTGGTTTGCCGTAGATGCGTTCTTTTGGACGCCAGCGGTAGCCATAAATCCGTCCGCGAGTTTTTAGCTCTTCCAAGAATTCTGGGATCACTTCCTCATGAAATCTCTTTGGAATATAGCGAAGGGCATTTTTTAGAGCAATTTCGGTTTGAGCTTGAGTCAAACGGAAGCCCCGGTCAGGTGCGCGACGGATACCTTCTTGGAAAACTGTTTTTTCAGGTAATACATCGTCTAATTTGACGGTCATTGCTGCCGCAATATCTTGTTCGCTGTAGAATGACATGTTTATTTCCTCCTTGTAAAATAACTTAAGATTTGACCTTATTTTATAACAGCGCCGTCAGTACAAAGTCAAGAAAATATTTCTAAAGATAAAAAATATCAATATATCTAATATATATTGGTTTTTGACTATAATTTGACGATAGTGTATTATGATGGAAAGCGAATAAGTTGGAAAATGAATGGAGGAACAAGCATGACTGCTGATTTACTATTAACTCACTTTAATCAAGTCTTCTGTCCCAAGGACCTCGGACATCCCCTTTTTGGTGAGGAGATGAAGGAGGCTCAGGTCTTGGAGGACGGTTACATTGCAGTCAAAGACGGAAAAATCCTAGCAGTTGGCAGTGGAGAGCCAGATGCCAGTCTGATTGGACCAGATACTAAGATTCAGTCTTATGAAGGCAAGATTGCCACACCTGGCTTGATTGATTGTCACACTCACTTGGTCTACGGTGGCAGCCGGGAACATGAATTTGCCAAGAAATTAGCCGGTGTCCCTTATCTGGAGATTCTTGCTCAAGGCGGCGGAATTCTCAGTACAGTCCGGGCGACAAGAGAAGCTTCTTTTGAGACTCTCTACGATAAGTCCAAGAGACTGCTGGACTATATGCTGCTGCATGGGGTGACGACTGTCGAGGCCAAGAGTGGCTATGGTCTGGACTGGGAAACAGAGAAGCGCCAGCTAGATGTCGTTGGGGCTCTGGACCGTGACCATGATATTGATTTAGTTTCAACCTTCATGGCTGCCCACGCCGTTCCACCAGAATATAAGGGACGCTCTCAGGAATATCTGGAGCTCATCGTCGAGGAAATGCTGCCTCGGGTAAAGGCAGAAAATCTAGCTGAATTCTGTGATATTTTCTGTGAAAAAGGGGTCTTTACAGCTGACGAGTCGCGCTACTTGCTTTCTAAGGCTAAGGAAATGGGCTTCAAGCTTCGTATCCATGCTGATGAAATCGAGTCTATCGGCGGAGTAGATGTAGCAGCTGAACTTGGGGCAACGAGTGCAGAGCACTTGATGGTAGCGACCGATGAAGGTATTCGCAAGATGGCGGAAGCTAAAGTTATCGGTAATCTCCTACCAGCAACTACCTTCAGTCTGATGGAAGATACCTATGCACCAGCTCGCAAGATGCTGGAAGCTGGTATGGCCATCACTCTGACTACCGACAGCAATCCAGGCTCCTGCCCAACAGCTAACCTGCAGTTCGTCATGCAGCTAGGCTGCTTTATGATGCGCCTGACGCCAGTGGAAGTCCTTAACGCTGTAACTATCAATGCGGCCTACTCAGTTAACCGCCAAGATAAGATTGGCAGCTTTGACACTGGCAAGCAGGCGGACATTACTATCCTAGACGCTAAGAATATCGACTATCCACTTTATTTCTTTGCTACCAACCTGACCCATCAGGTTTATAAAGCAGGTAAGTTGGTTGTTGATCAGGGTAGAATCGTCTAATCTTACAAGCCGATCCCATTTCCACTTGATGGCAAAGATTTTCTTAGAAGTTCTATTGTTGATTATAGAAAAAGCAGATTTGTGTTCAATAAAGGTCGTGGCTTAAACACCACGACCTTTCTGTTTTTTTATGAGATTAGGATATTGAGCTGGTCTCTTTATCTTCCCACACACTGCGCGTAAAGACCATGGAGAATAGTGCCAGAGACACAAAGCCTGCTCCTACGTACCAGTAGGGCATATCCAGTGTCGTGGATCGTCCAGATAGATTGACAATGCCACAAAAGAGCATGCCGGCTGTCATGGCGGCTACAGCTGAGTTCCAGAGGTTGAGGCTGAGCCGAGAGAGATTGGGAATTATTTTCATGAAGAGCAGGAGGAGGCTGCCTCCAACGAGAGGAAGGGCAAAGAGATAGTGCATATGGATAGATGTTTCCCCAAAGCTGAAGGATTCATAGATTCTGCTGAAAGCAAAGAAGAAAAGCGTTAGCAGCATGTAGGAAACAGCTGTTTTTTTGAAACGTTTTTTGCTGGGATTAGTAACCGATGTAGACAATGTCGCTCACCGCCCTTTCTGAAATATTTCCGTTGGTGGTAGGCTTGTTGATGACCTGACCGTTGAAGTACATAGTGGATGAGCCGCCGCCGTCAAGGTTATAGGCGGTCTTGACGCCATAAGATTTCATGACTTCAGCCATTTCATAGAGGGAAAGTCCCTGACTTTCTGAAGTGCGTCCGTCTGAAACGATGATGATATAGTGGTTTTCATCAATGATACTGATAGCTGTCCGTGGATTGGAAGCCATGGACTGGCCGACTTCGGACTTGGTATCAACGACAATCTCACTATTTTCTACAAGAGCTGGGCCGAAGGCTAGGAGATTGACCACACCGTCTTCGACCAGCTGGTTGGCAGAGATTTCATTTTCGTAAATAATTTTAAAAGAGCCGTCTTTGTAAATGGCCAAGTCCCCATTGCTGGCGTCCTCTCGGACGGTATCACGGTAGACAACACCATTACGGATGACATAGCCGGTAGAATTAGCCCCGTAGTAGTCGCCATTGACCGCTAGGATAGCATTGTTGTTGGCGGCTGTTTCCGAAGTTTTGGCGGTGACATTGGTTCCGTAGGTGTTGTTGGCGAGGGCTGTTTTCAAGTATTCAGCGGAGCTGACGGTTACATCGGCAACATAGACTTGAGTATTATTGACGGTCTTTTCAGTCAGGGTGATCGAGATGTTATCGTCTGAATAGCTGGTATCTGTCACTGTGGCTGTTTCAGTAGCCTTGCTGGCAGACTCGGCATTGGATGATGAAGCGGTGCTTGAGACTGTGGAAATAGTCTCTGCAATGACGAAGGTTTTCAGCATGGAGTAGCTGAAGGAAGCTGTCAGAAGCAGTCCGAAAATGGAGGCGTAGGCATAGCCTTTCTTTAAAAATTTCATGATGCGGTGTGTGTCCTTTCCTTAAAAATAAATCTCTTCTGTACCATCCAAGAGACGATGAAGAGCAGCAGTCCGACGATGATCTTGGCAAGCAGAAGATTGAGGCCAAAGACCGCGTAGAAGAGGCGGATCAGCAGTGTGTCTAGGATAAAGAGCACCAGAGCTAGGCTGAAATAGCCAGTTCCTGTCTTGAGTATACTGTCGTCATTCTTAAAGACCAGTTTTTTATTGGTCGAGTAGTTGAAGACCGAGCTGGTCACTCGGGCAACCCCGTTAGCTAAAAGAATTCTCAGGCTGGTTGGCACAGCAGCTAAAAACAAGAGAGCCAGTGCGTAGACCATATAGTCGACGACGAAGCTGCTGAGAGAGGTTAGGGCAAATTTGAAAATATTTTTATAAATCATGAGTCCGTCTCTAACAGGTCGGAAGTGCGAACCTTCATTATCATTGATATAGACTGTCTCAATGGGCACTTCCAAAATTGGATATTCCTTACTGGCCTCTAGGAGCATGTTCATTTCATACTCATAGCGCTGCCCCTCTACCTTTAGCATAAATGGAATCATATTGGTCGTAAAGGCCCGCAAGCCTGTCTGAGTATCGGAGACTCCCACCCCAGTCTGGAGCTTGAAGAGAGACCGAGTCAGGCTGTTGCCGAAGAGGCTGCGCAGAGGCACCTTGCCAGTAAAGGCGCGTGCGCCCAAAATCAGCTGGTTGGGATTTTCAGCAGCCTTGGTTGCTACACGGAAAATATCCCAGACCTTGTGCTGGCCGTCCGCATCTGCTGTGATGACCGTTCCGTATTGACCCAGAGACTGGATGTAGGTGAAGGCAGTTTTCAGCGCCTGCCCCTTGCCTTGATTGTTCTCGTGATGGAGGACAGTCGCATATTGTTCAGCCTTTTCAAAGACTGTCTGGCGCTTGGCTGAGCTACCGTCATCGATGACAATGATATGAAAATCGCTCTTGCTCTGAATTTTTTGAATCAGTTTAATCAAATTATAATCGGGCTCGTAAGCCGGAATCACTAGATAGTCCATATCCATACCTCTTTCTTAGATGATTTGTAGAAAGTATACAGATTGCAGCTTAAAAATTCCTAATATAAGTTAGTTTTAAGAAAATATTAACATTTCTTTAAGGAAAGAGTGAGGAAAGTATCTCGTAGGACAAAATAAAAAACTGAGAGTGGGACAGAAATCGGTCATTCGTTAGAATTCGATTTCGTCGTCCCACCTCCGCACAGTTGAGTAGGGCTGTAAAAGCTGATGAAATCAGCGTAGTAGAGCCTACTCAGCCACTGCATCTTGCTCGACAATCCAAAGACAATTGAGGAGCTAGGACTTTTGTCCCAGCCTCAGTGCTTTGTTTAATAACGTTTTTCTTTAGGCCAGGTGCTCATTTCAGCAACAGCTGTAAAAAGCACGTCTGTGGATGAGTTGAGGGCAGTTTCGCAAGAGTCTTGGATGGCGCCGATAACAAAACCAACGCTGACGACTTGCATGACCAGATCGTTTGGGATGCCAAAGAGGCTACAAGCCACAGGAATCAGGAGAAGCGAGCCTCCAGCCACTCCAGAAGCACCGCAGGCGGAAATGGCCGCAACGATACTGAGCACCAAGGCTGTTCCGAAGTCTACCTGAATGCCAAGAGTGTTGGCTGCTGCAAGGGTCAGTGTATTGATTGTCACCGCTGCTCCCGCCATGTTGATAGTTGAGCTGAGTGGGATAGAGACGGAGTAGGTCTCAGTATTGAGTCCCAAATCTCGACAAAGTTTCATATTAACAGGGATATTGGCAGCAGAACTACTGGTGAAAAAGGAAGTGACACCACTGACTTTTAGACAGCGCCAAACCAGTGGATAAGGATTTTTTCGAAGAACGATGGAGACGATCAAGGGATTGACGACCAGAGCGACCAGAGCCATGGAAGCCAATAGTAGGAGCAGGAGCATGCCGTAGCTCTTGAGCGCCTCAAATCCTTTGTCAGAAATGGTCGTGTACACCAGCCCTAAAATACCAAAGGGAGCCAGATTGATAATCCATTCGACAATCTTTGAAGTAATATCTGCCAGTGTTTTCAAGAGTTCTTTGCTATGCTGACTGGCCTCTCGCATGGCCACCCCAAAGACAACTGCCCAAGACAGAATCCTGATATAATTGGCCTTGGTCAGGGCGTTGATTGGATTATCGACAAGATTGAGGAGGAGATTGCTCAGAACCTGGCCGATGCCTTCTGGTGGACTGACTTCTGAGCTGGCAGCAGTCAGCTCGATGGTCACAGGAAAGACATAGTTGGTGAGGACAGCGACAAGGGCAGCTGCAAAAGTCCCTATTAGATAGAGGATAATGACGGTTTTCATATTGCTTTTCTGCCCTTTTTGGTGCTGAGAGAGGGCATTGGCAACGAGGGTAAAAACGAGCAGTGGTGCGATAGCTTTTAGGCCACCGACAAAGATTTGTCCTAGTAGGCTAATGGCGCTGGCTTGTGGGAAGATGAGGGCCAGCAGGGCGCCTG
The DNA here is from genome assembly GCF_902460355.1 of Streptococcus sp. Marseille-P6264. Lineage (GTDB taxonomy): Bacteria > Bacillota > Bacilli > Lactobacillales > Streptococcaceae > Streptococcus. The sequence continues at coordinate 85,870 of NZ_CABPTO010000004.1, read as the reverse complement.
TGACAATTCCAATGGAAATCCGTTTGATAAGATTGGCGCGATTCCAAGCAGAAAGAATTCGATGAAACATAGGAGATCCCTTTCTAAAATAAACTGCTTTCCATTATACGCTAGAGGTCGTATAAAATTAATGTTTTTTGGTATACTCTATACAGAATAGGGCCGCTTTGATGATTATCCCCCGCCCTTTGTGGTATAATGAATAAAATTTTTGTATCTCATGGGAGGAAAGAATGACAGCTAATGGGAATGTTTTTACGCGCTATTTCCAGCAATTTGACTGGTCAGCTATTCTGGATGATGTGTTTTCGAAATTCGTCTCCTTGGTCTTTTTGTGTTTACTATTTTGGGTAGCTAAGAAAATTCTCCATCTCTTTGTGACTAGACTGATTGCGCCATCTTTGAAATTATCTCGGCAGGATGAGGCTCGGCAAAAGACCATTACACGTCTGATTGAGAATTTGCTCAATTATGCCCTTTATTTTCTTTTGTTCTACTGGATTTTATCCATTTTGGGCATGCCGGTCTCAAGTCTTTTGGCTGGGGCAGGGATTGCCGGTGTTGCCATTGGAATGGGGGCGCAGGGCTTTCTGTCCGATCTGGTCAATGGTTTCTTTATTCTCTTAGAGCATCAGTTGGATGTAGGGGACAATGTCCGCTTGACCAATGGTGCTATCAAGATTGCAGGAACAGTTGTCAGCGTCGGAATTCGGACTACCCAGGTCCGTGATGCGGACGGAACTCTTCACTTTGTGCCCAACCGAAATATTACCGTTGTCAGCAATCTTTCTCGTGGCGATATGCGGGTTTTGATTGATATTCCTATCTATGCTGAGACGGATTTGGATGAGATTTATCGGATTATTGCTGCTGTCAATCAGGAAGCCGTGCCAGAGCATCCAGAGATTATGAAGGAGCCTGATATTCTAGGACCGCAGATGACTGCTAACGGCCAGTTTAATTTTCGGGTCAGCTTGACAGTAGAGGGCGGCATGCAAACCAGTATCTACCATATTTTTTATAGGCTCTACCATGAAGCCCTGCTAAAAGAAGGAGTGGCTCTGCCAACCTTGGCCCCAGTTACAGGAAATAATGGCAAAGTTTAGCAGTGATCATGGAAACAAAAACAAACAACATCTATTAAAAATAAGATTTCTAATCACTAAAAGAGGCTGGGACGAAAGTCCTAGCCTCTCAATTGTCTTTGGATTGTCGAGCAAGACGCAGTGGTTGAGTGGGCTCTACTAGGCTGATTTCATCAGCTTTTATAGCCCTACTCAACTGTGCGGAGGTGGGGCGACGAAATCGAATTTTAACGAATGACCGATTTCTGTTCCACTCTCTTTTTCATTACAGCTTATCCGAGGTCTAACCTGTCTAAATATGACATGCTATGGCAAGTATTGTATAATAGGAAGAGGAGAAGGAGCAAGCATACAGAATAATAGACTATTTCGGATATTGTACTACATTTTGGAGAGAGGGAAAGTGACTGCAACGAAGCTGGCTGAGAAATTCGAAGTTTCGGTTCGGACCATTTATAGAGATGTGGACTCTCTAAGTAGCGCTGGGATTCCGATTTATACCACGCAAGGAAAGGGTGGCGGCATAGAAATCGCAGAGGATTTTGTCTTGCGGAAGTCCTTACTGACAGCGGAGGAGAAAGAGCAAATCATGGCGGCTCTGCAAGGTTTGGACAGCACCAGTCAGCTTTACCAGAGTGACCTTCTCACAAAACTTTCAGCGCTATTTCAAGTCAAAAATCCCAACTGGATCGAAATCGATTTTAATCACTGGCAAAATGATAAAGCATATGAAGAAACCTTTCATCAATTAAAAACTGCGATTCTAGGCAAGTACCTTGTTTCTTTTTCTTACTTGGCTAGCGATGGACAGGAGACAAATCGCCGTGTCAAGCCTGTCCGTTTGTTCTTTAAAAGTCAGAATTGGTACCTCTATGCTTTTTGCCTCTTGCGACAGGAATTCAGGTATTTTAAGTTATCTCGGATGAAAAATCTGGAGCGGCTGGAGGAAAGGTTTGAGGACAGCTTTGAAGATCTCGTCTTGGAAAAAGAACTGACCTATGAAAATACCATTAAGCTGGCAGTCAAGTTTGATCGCAAAGTGGCCTTCAGGGTTTATGATGAACTAAGCGGAGACATTCGGACAGATGCCGAAGGAAATTTATATACAGAAATAGACATTCCCAACGACCAGCGTCTATATAGTTATATCCTGTCCTTTGGAGACGCTGTGGAGGTCTTAGATCCGCCTGAAATCCGAGTGAAAATGAAGGAAATGATTCAACAGCTGGCAGAAAAATATAAAACTTGACATAAGGTGTCAGGTATCTTCTTGTATACTAATGGTAAGAAGAGAAAAGGAGGCAGCAAGATGAAATATGAATGGAGAAAGAGCGAGAAAGTCCTTTATGGAGCCAAGCAAAAGCCAGAGCTGGTAGAGGTGCCGAGTCAACAGTTCATTGTGATCGAAGGAGCGGGCGACCCCAATGAAGCAGATTTCTCTGAGCGGGTATCTGCCCTTTATTCACTGGCCTATTCCATAAAAATGCTCTTTAAATCCAAGCTGAAAGATGAGGTGGAGGATAAGGTGACGGATTTCACGGTCTATCCTTTGGAAGGAATCTGGGAAAAAGCTGCTGGGGAAGGCTTCGATAAAAGTCAGCTTCGCTATCAGCTCATGATTCAGCAGCCCAATGTCATCACTCAAGACATGTATACAGCGGCGCTTGAGAATGTCCGCAAGAAAAAGCCCAATCCCCTCTACGACGACATCCGTTGGCAAAGCTTGCCAGAGGAGCGGGCCATTCAGGTATTACACATAGGAAGTTATGACAGTGAGCCTACCTCTTTTGAGAAAATGGACAAGCTAGCAAGCAGCTTGGGACTAGAGAGATGCGACCAAGTCCACAGAGAGATTTACTTGAGCAACAAAATAGGACACCAGAAGAAAAATTGAAAACCATCTTAAGGTATTCCGTCAGATAGGAGGAATGTGTCATGCCAAGACCTGCAACAAAAAACGATTTGCTGGCTGTAGCTACAGAAAATTACGAAAAACTCAATCTGCTCATTTCGAACATGACAGCAGAAGAGTTGGCAAGGCCCTTTGATTTTTCAAAGGATGAGAAAAAGAAAGAAGCTCACTGGGAGCGCGATCGGAACCTGAGGGATGTCTTAATCCATCTTTATGAGTGGCACCAACTGCTGCTCAACTGGGTAGAGGCCAATAATCAAAGGGGAAAAGAGAAGTCCTTCCTGCCTGCTCCCTACAATTGGAGAACTTATGGGGATATGAATGTCGCATTTTGGGAAAAGCACCAGCAAACCTCTCTTGAGGAGGCAAGTTCTTTGCTGGTTAGTTCACATAGAGCTGTCCTAGACCTAGCCGCAACCTTTACGAATGAAGAATTATTTTCTAAAGGAGTTTATAAATGGACGGGTGGAACGACTTTGGGCTCCTATTTTGTCAGCGCCACATCCAGCCACTATGAATGGGCTATGAAAAAGCTTAAAGCTCATCAAAAGAATTGCAAAATGAATCCTATCTAATAAAGTTTTCTAGGACTTGAGACTGATTTTTAGCACTCTTGCAAAAAGAGTGCTAATTTTTTGGTTTTTTGTCTTGACATTCATTTTCAAGAGTGTATAATAGAATCATGATTTAGCACTCGAGGTGTTAGAGTGCTAAATATAAAAAATAAAATCTCGCCAGTGGCTGGAATTTTCTAAAGAGAGGTGAGGTCCTTGGTAACAGAACGCCAAAATGAGATTTTAAATCTAATCATTGATATCTTTACCAAGACGCAGGAGCCTGTAGGTTCTAAAGCCTTGCAAGAGTCTATCCAGTCTTCGAGTGCCACCATCCGTAATGACATGGCAGCCTTGGAAAAGGAAGGACTGCTGGAAAAGGCCCATACATCGAGTGGCCGCAAGCCCAGTGTCGCTGGTTTCCAGTATTTCGTCCGGCATTCCTTGTCCTTTGATCAGTTGGCGGAAAATGAGCTCTACGAGGTCGTCAAGGCCTTCGATCAAGAGTTTTTCAAGCTGGAGGATATCCTACAGCGGGCGGCAGATGTCTTGGCAGAGTTGAGTGATTGCACGGTTGTAGCTCTGGATGTCGAGCCTAGTCGGCAGCGACTGACAGCTTTTGATATCGTGGTTCTCAGTCAGCATGCAGCCTTAGCGGTCTTTACTCTGGATGAGTCCAATACCCTGACCAGTCAGTTCATGATTCCTAGGAATTTTCTCCAGGAAGACCTACTGCGCTTGAGGGATATGATTCAGGAGCGCTTTCTGGGACAGACGGTCTTAGATATTCACTATAAGATTCGGACGGAGATCCCGCAGATTATCCAGCGTTACTTTACGACGACGGACAATGTTCTCGATCTCTTTGAGCATATTTTTGCTCAGATGTTTTCGGAAAAAGTAGCTGTAGCTGGTAAGGTCCAGTTGTTACGTTTTGCGGATCTTGAGGTCTATCAGTTCTTTGATGATCGGCAGAAGGTCGCCTTTGAAATCCGTGACAGCTTAGCCGAGGATCAAATGCAAAATGTCCGAGTCGCAGCTAGCCAAGAGGACTGTCTGGCTAATCTAACCTTGATTTCCAGCAAATTCCTGATTCCCTATCGGGGCTTTGGTATGCTGGCAGTGGTTGGTCCAGTCAATCTGGATTACCAAAAGGTGGTTAGTCAACTCAATGTTGTCAATCGAGTCCTAACTATGAAACTCATCGATTTCTACCGATATTTGAGTAGTAATCATTATGAGGTGAGTTGAACATGAAATTACATAAATTCCTAAAAAGGAGGCGAAAAATGTCTGAGGAAATAAAAAACGAAGAAGTAAAAGAAGAGGAAGTGGTAGAAACTGCTGAAGAGGCTGTAGAAACCGCTGAAGAAGCTGATGAAACTACTCCTGAAAAATCAGAACTAGAACTAGCCAATGAGCGTGCAGAAGACTTTGAAAATAAATACCTTCGCGCTCATGCAGAAATGCAAAATATCCAACGTCGTGCGAATGAAGAGCGCCAACTCTTGCAACGCTATCGTAGCCAAGATTTGGCAAAAGCGATTCTCCCTTCTTTGGATAACCTTGAGCGTGCGCTTGCCGTTGAAGGTTTGACAGATGATGTTAAAAAAGGTCTGGAAATGGTACAAGAAAGCTTGGTTCATGCCCTTAAAGAAGAAGGAATTGAGGAAATCGCAGCTGACGGATCATTTGACCATAACTATCACATGGCCATCCAAACCGTTCCAGCAGACGACGAACATCCAGCAGATACCATTGCCCAAGTCTTCCAAAAAGGCTACAAACTCCATGACCGCATCCTAAGACCAGCAATGGTGGTAGTGTATAACTAGGTGGTAAGTCAGAAATCTGTGGTTTCGTTGACGCACCCTCGCAAGGGTGATTAGGTTGGTCACGAGCGTTTGCGAAGTGAACTGCCAATCAGCTACTGCGTAAACCTTGTCCGAAATGACAATAAACTATGAAAGAATGATAAACAATGGTTCAGCTTTACTAACAGTGAGCGAAGCGAACCGAAGGCGATACTCTTCGCCGTGGCGCTATTTACGCAAACTTTGAGACTTTAGGCTCAAAATTTAGTCAAAGAGATTGACGAAGTCAAGCTCTGACGGCGTCGCCACTTAAGAAGAGTATTAAAAAGAAAAATAGAAAATAAAATTTAAGGAGAAAAACACATGTCTAAAATTATCGGTATTGACTTAGGTACAACAAACTCAGCAGTTGCAGTTCTTGAAGGAACTGAAAGTAAAATCATCGCAAATCCAGAAGGAAACCGCACAACTCCGTCTGTAGTGTCATTCAAAAATGGTGAAATCATCGTTGGTGATGCTGCAAAACGTCAAGCAGTGACAAACCCAGATACTGTTATCTCTATCAAATCTAAGATGGGGACTTCTGAAAAAGTTTCTGCTAACGGCAAAGAATACACTCCACAAGAAATCTCAGCTATGATCCTTCAATACTTGAAAGGTTATGCTGAAGAATACCTTGGTGAAAAAGTAACAAAGGCTGTTATCACAGTTCCAGCTTACTTTAACGATGCCCAACGTCAAGCAACAAAAGACGCTGGTAAAATCGCTGGTCTTGAAGTAGAACGTATCGTTAACGAACCAACAGCAGCAGCGCTTGCTTATGGTTTGGACAAGACTGACAAAGAAGAAAAAATCTTGGTATTTGACCTTGGTGGTGGTACATTCGACGTGTCTATCCTTGAACTCGGTGACGGTGTCTTCGATGTATTGGCAACTGCAGGGGACAACAAACTCGGTGGTGACGACTTTGACCAAAAGATTATCGACCACTTGGTAGCAGAATTCAAGAAAGAGAACGGTATCGACTTGTCAACAGACAAGATGGCTCTTCAACGTTTGAAAGATGCAGCTGAAAAAGCTAAGAAAGACCTTTCAGGTGTGACTTCAACTCAAATCAGCTTGCCATTTATCACTGCGGGTGCTGCTGGACCTCTTCACTTGGAAATGACTTTGACTCGTGCCAAATTCGACGACTTGACTCGTGACCTTGTAGAACGTACAAAAGTTCCAGTTCGTCAAGCCCTTTCAGATGCAGGTTTGAGCTTGTCAGAAATCGACGAAGTGATCCTTGTTGGTGGTTCAACTCGTATCCCAGCCGTTGTAGAAGCTGTGAAAGCTGAAACTGGTAAAGAGCCAAACAAATCAGTGAATCCTGACGAAGTAGTTGCTATGGGTGCGGCTATCCAAGGTGGTGTCATCACTGGTGATGTTAAAGACGTTGTCCTTCTTGACGTAACACCATTGTCACTTGGTATCGAAACAATGGGTGGAGTATTTACAAAACTCATCGAGCGCAACACAACGATTCCAACATCTAAATCACAAGTCTTCTCAACAGCAGCAGACAACCAACCAGCCGTTGATATTCATGTTCTTCAAGGTGAACGCCCAATGGCAGCAGACAACAAGACTCTTGGACGTTTCCAATTGACTGATATTCCAGCTGCACCACGTGGAATTCCTCAAATCGAAGTAACATTTGACATCGACAAGAACGGTATCGTGTCTGTTAAAGCTAAAGACCTTGGAACTCAAAAAGAACAAACAATTGTCATCCAATCTAACTCAGGTTTGACTGACGAAGAAATCGACCGCATGATGAAAGATGCAGAAGCAAACGCTGAAGCAGATAAGAAACGTAAAGAAGAAGTAGACCTTCGTAACGAAGTTGACCAAGCAATCTTTGCGACTGAAAAGACTATCAAGGAAACTGAAGGAAAAGGCTTTGATGCAGAACGTGACACTGCTCAAGCTGCACTTGATGACCTTAAGAAAGCCCAAGAAGACAATAACTTGGACGACATGAAAGCAAAACTAGAAGCTCTCAACGAAAAAGCACAAGCTTTGGCAGTTAAACTCTACGAACAAGCTGCAGCAGCTCAACAGGCTCAAGCACAAGCAGGAGCAGAAGGCGCACAAGCAACAGGAAATGCAGGCGATGATGTCGTAGACGGAGAGTTTACGGAGAAGTAATTCGTTAAGAATGACGAATCACTAAAGTGATTGTCATTCTACGGCAATCGCTATGGCGACTTGCTTAAACGCCTTACTAGTTCAAAAACAAAGTATAATCGACTTTGTTTTTGAACGTCGTAACAATAAGAAGAAATCCAGAGGTTGCAACCCAGCCTCTGTTTTTCGGTAAGAAAAGAGTTAGAATGCAAATTTTTGGTTCTTCTTTAAACTAAGTTAGAAAGGAACTGAACCCGACTTAAATTCTAGGAAAAAAGAGAAATCAGTCTGGGAGCATCGCTCCGTCGCCTGATTTCCTATTTTTCAGTCGAATTTTACGGTCTTGGTATCTTAAATGAACAATACTGAATTTTATGATCGTTTAGGTGTCTCTAAGAATGCTTCTCAGGATGAGATTAAGAGAGCCTATCGGAAATTATCTAAAAAATATCACCCAGATATTAATAAGGAGCCTGGGGCGGAAGATAAATATAAGGAAGTCCAGGAGGCTTATGAAACGCTGAGCGATGAGCAAAAGCGGGCTGCCTATGACCAATATGGCGCGGCGGGTGCCAATGGTGGCTTTGGCGGCGGTGCAGGCGGCTTCGGAGGCTTTGATGGCTCTGGTTTTGGTGGCTTCGAAGATATCTTTTCTAGCTTCTTTGGCGGTGGTGCGACTCGTAATCCAAACGCTCCGCGTCAAGGAGACGATCTCCAGTATCGGGTAAATCTCCGCTTTGAAGAGGCTGTTTTCGGTACAGAAAAAGAAGTTAAATACAATCGTGAAGCTAGCTGTCGGACTTGTCATGGTTCAGGTGCTAAGCCAGGAACTAGCCCGGTAACTTGTGGCCGCTGTCATGGTTCTGGTGTCATCAATGTTGATACTCAGACACCGCTGGGCATGATGCGTCGACAAGTGACTTGTGATGTCTGTCATGGTCGCGGACAAGAAATCAAAAGTCCATGTGAAACTTGCCATGGAACAGGACATGAAAAGCAAGCGCATAGCGTTCATGTAAAAATCCCTGCTGGTGTGGAAACAGGTCAACGAGTTCGCTTGGCGGGTCAAGGTGAGGCAGGCTTTAATGGCGGTCCTTACGGTGACTTGTATGTAGTGGTGAACGTTGAGCCAAGCGATAAATTTGAGCGAGACGGTTCTACCATTTACTACAAGCTCAACCTCAACTTTGTGCAAGCAGCTCTGGGTGACAGTGTGGAAATTCCGACTGTCCATGGAAATGTTGAATTGACAATCCCAGAAGGAACTCAGACTGGCAAACGTTTCCGCCTGCGTGGTAAAGGAGCACCAAATCTACGCGATGGAAGTGTCGGTGACCAATATGTCACTGTCAATGTCGTAACGCCGACAGGACTCAATGATCGTCAAAAGGCGGCTCTTAAGGATTTTGCGGCGGCTGGAGACATCACAGTGAGCCCTAAAAAGAAAGGCTTCTTTGATAAGATGAAAGATGTCTTTGAAGGGGAATAAAGAAGGAAAAAGCAGAGTTATTATTCTGCTTTTTCGTTAGGAGCAAGAAATGACAGAATTTCATGACTTTATCAAGCAAGTTTTCAAGGAGCAATATGAGGCTTCTTTTGGGCCGGCTAGGCTTGAAGAACTTGAGCCCAAGGATTATTATCTGATACGGGAAGAGGAAGGAAACTTGATCGCCTTGCTCCATGCCCAGCAGGTGTTGGAAAACATCCATATCAAGGCCTTAGTGGTAGATAAGGAACACCAGAAAAAGGGATTGGGAGCTAGTCTGCTGGCAGAAGAAGAAAAGGCTGAGAAAGCGGGAGTCAGCAGCATCACCTTGTCCACCAAATCTTATCAGGCCAGGGATTTTTACATCAAGCAAGGATATGAAATCTACGCCAGTCTGGAAGATGTGCCTCAAAAAGGTGTGACCAAATATCATTTCATCAAGTGGTTAAAGTGAGCTACTCTCAAGTAGATAGAAGTCAATTGCCAATTACCATTAAAGTTTACAAAAAATAAGCTTTGCTAGTCTAGCAAAGCTTATTTTTTTAGTTGTCTTCGTCTGGTGTAAGCACCATCGGAATGATAATAGGTTCGCGCTCGGTACTTTCGTAGAGGAAAGGACGCAAGGCGTTGACGATAGCGCCGCTGACAGATTGGACGCTGGCATCTTTATTCTTAAGGGCAATGCGAATGGCATTGAAGAGGATGCGCTGGCTTTGGCGGATGAGGTCACCTGATTCACGCATGTAGATAAAGCCACGGCTGAGAATATCTGGACCGGCCAAAATCATCTGGGACTCAAAGTCAACTGTCGCAACAGCAAGGACAACACCGTCTTCTGATAAGTCTTTCCGGTCGCGCAGAACAGCAGCACCGATTTCCCCGATGCGGTTCCCATCGACATAGATATCTTGAGCGTTGAAGCTGCCAGCAATACGAGCTGAGTCAGCTGTTAGAGCCAGCACGTCACCATTGCTCATGATGAAGATATTATCTTTTGGCACTCCAGTATCAACGGCCAGGCCTGCATGGATTTTCTGCATGCGGTATTCACCATGAACTGGCATGAAATATTTAGGCTTAATCAAGCGAAGCATGAGCTTTTGCTCTTGCTGGCCACCGTGTCCAGAGGTGTGGATGTTGTTAATCTTACCGTGAATGACTTCTACACCAGCTTCAGAAATGATGTTAATCAGCTTGTTAACGCTGGTCGTATTACCAGGGATAGGGCTGGATGAGAAGATGACTGTATCTCCAGGTTGCAACTGCACCTGACGGTGGGTACCATTGGCAATCCGAGACAGGGCTGCCATAGGCTCACCCTGACTTCCAGTACACATAATCAGCACTTCGCCAGCTGGATAGTCTTTGAGCTCGTTTGGCTCGATGAAGGTATCTTTGGGAACCTTGATGTAGCCTAGCTCAATCCCGTTTACAATGGCCTTTTCCATAGAGCGGCCAAAGACGGCAATCTTGCGACCGGTCTTGACAGCAGCCTCAGCAGCCTGCTGGAGCCGGAAGATGTTTGAGGCAAAGGAGGCGAAAATAATCCGTCCATGAATGCCTTCGATAATCTTCAAAATAGACTGTCCAACTACTTTTTCGGAATTAGTAAAGGTCGGAACTTCAGCATTGGTCGAGTCGGATAGGAGACAGAGCACACCTTCCTCGCCCAGAGCGGCCATACGGTGCAGGTCTGCTGGCTCACCGACTGGTGTAAAGTCAAACTTGAAGTCACCGGTACAGACAATCTTACCTTGCGGCGTATGAATGACAATCCCCAAGGGCTCTGGAATAGAGTGGGTTGTGCGGAAGAAGGTAGCCTTTAGATTTTTAAAGGTCAACTCTGTGTTTTGATTGATTTCATAGAGCTTGGCATCACGCAAAAGTCCATGCTCTTCTAGCTTGCCCCGAATGAGAGCCAGAGCCAAAGGACCAGCATAGATGGGAACATTGGCTTGCTTGAGCAGGAAAGGAATACCGCCGATATGGTCCTCGTGCCCGTGGGTGATGAGGACGGCTTTCACGCGATCAATATTTTCTACGATATAAGAGTAGTCGGGAATAACATAGTCGATACCCAAGAGGTCGTCTTCGGGAAATTTAATCCCAGCATCGACGATGATAATCTCATCTTGATACTCAATTCCGTAGGTATTTTTACCGATTTCGCCCAGACCGCCGATGGCGAAAACACCAACTTCTTCTTTCTTTAAGTTATATGCCATAGGTTACAACTCCGTTAATTCGAAGGCGCCTGACTCTTTTTCGTATTCCAAATGTTTGTCAGACAAGAGCTCGATAAATTCGATATTGTAAGGAGTCTTTTCTTCGACCAATTTGCGGGCTTTGATGCGGCCTTCTAATTCATCGGTTGCTTCTATATCTAAGTAAAGGGCGCGTGTTTGTTCACGGCGTGGGCTGCGTTCTTTTGTTTCTTGATAAAAAACTTTGTAAATCATTTTGTTTCCTTCCATTTTTCATGATCAAGCTACAGAAAACGACAGCTAATCAGCTGTTTTCTTTTATTCAGTTTTATGAGTAGTAGATTGACCTTGATTCGATATAATTCTAACCAATTATATCATAAAACCAGCTTTTAGTAAAAGACATAGCCGAGAAAATATTGTGGAGATTTTCAGAAAAGCTTTTAAGAGGAAATCTGGGTAGTCAAATGACTGCTTCTCTACCCTTGTGGTCACTTTTGTAGTATAATAAGAAGCAAACACTCGAGTAAGGAAGAGAATAATGAAAATTTTAGCGATGGATACGTCAAATAAGGCTCTGTCTCTAGCGATTTTAGAGAATAAGGAGACCTTGGGGCAGGTGACGCTCAATATCAAGAAAAATCATAGCATTACCCTTATGCCGGCTATTGATTTTCTGATGAATAGTCTGGATATGAAACCGACGGATTTGGATCGGATCGCGGTGGCGCAGGGGCCGGGTAGCTACACAGGTCTGAGAATTGCGGTGGCGACAGCCAAGACCCTAGCGCATACCCTCAAGATTGAGCTGGTCGGTGTGTCTAGTCTGCAGGCTCTGATTCCAGAGCAGGTGGAGGGCTTGATCATTCCTGTCATGGATGCCCGCCGCAATAATGTCTATGCTGGCTTTTACCAGTCTGGTCAGGTTGTGCGACCGGAAGCTCATCTGCCTTTGGCAGAGGTTTTGGATATAGCTGGCGCTGCTAACCAGCCAGTCACCTTTGTCGGAGAGACGGTAGCTTTTGCGGAGCAGATTGAAGAGGCTCTTCCTCAAGCTGCCATTCAGCCGACTTTACCAGACGCAGCAGCTATTGGTTGTCTCGGTTTAGACCTGCCAGCCCAGTCCATTCATGACTTTGTTCCAAACTATCTCAAGCGGGTAGAGGCTGAGGAAAATTGGCTCAAGACCCATCAGGAATCCAGCGATTCTTACATTCAGCGCCTATGATTGAGATGAGAAAATGGAGCGACAGCTCGGATGTGGACGCGGTAGCTCTCGCAGAAGAGCTGGAACAGCTCTTACTTGCAGTCTATGAGGTCAGCCCTTGGACTGTGGGGCAATTGGCAGAGGTCCTGCGTTCGGATGTGAACAGTTGTGCACTAGCAGCAGATGAGAGTCGGCTTGTCGGCTTTTTAGTCTGGCAGGAGACAGACTTTGAAGCAGAAGTTCTGCAGATTGCAGTATTGCCTAGCTATCAGGGGCAGAAAATCGCGACAGCCTTGTTCGACTTTTTGCCAGCAGACAAAGAAATTTTCCTCGAAGTGAGGGAGTCGAATAAGCCAGCTCTGCTATTTTACAAAAAAGAAAAATTTGAAGAAATCGCGCGGCGGAAGGCCTACTACCATGCGCCGGTGGAAGATGCGATTGTTATGAAAAGAGAGATTCATGAAAGATAGATATATTTTAGCTTTTGAGACGTCTTGTGACGAGACCAGTGTGGCGGTTCTGAAGAATGAGACGGAGCTTTTGAGCAATGTCATTGCTAGCCAGATTGAGAGCCACAAGCGTTTTGGTGGAGTGGTACCAGAAGTGGCCAGCCGTCATCATGTAGAGGTCATTACGGTTTGCATTGAGGAGGCCTTGGCAGAAGCAGGGATTACTGAGGAGCAAGTCTCAGCGGTGGCCGTCACCTACGGTCCTGGTCTAGTTGGGGCGCTTTTAGTCGGTCTGGCAGCAGCCAAGTCTTTTGCCTGGGCTCATGGGCTTCCCTTGATTCCAGTCAATCACATGGCTGGACACCTGATGGCAGCCCAGAGCGTGGAGCCCTTGGAATTTCCCTTGCTGGCTCTCTTGGTCAGTGGCGGCCATACTGAGCTGGTCTATGTCAGTCAGGCTGGCGATTATAAAATTGTGGGGGAGACCCGCGATGATGCAGTCGGTGAAGCCTATGATAAGGTCGGTCGAGTTATGGGCCTGACCTATCCAGCAGGTCGGGAGATTGATCAGCTGGCTCATGAAGGACAGGATATTTATGATTTTCCGCGGGCTATGATCAAGGAAGACAATCTGGAATTTTCTTTTTCCGGCCTCAAGTCGGCCTTTATCAACCTGCACCACAATGCCCAGCAAAAAGGAGAGGTCTTGTCTAATCAAGACCTGTCAGCAAGCTTTCAGGCAGCGGTCATGGATATTCTCATGGCCAAGACTAAGAAAGCGCTGGAAAAATATCCAGTCAAGACTCTGGTTGTGGCGGGCGGTGTTGCGGCCAATCAAGGTCTGAGAGAACGCTTGGCTGCTGAGATTCAGGATGTTAAGGTGATCATTCCGCCTCTTCGCCTTTGCGGTGACAATGCTGGCATGATTGCTTATGCTAGCGTTAGCGAGTGGAACAAGGGAAATTTTGCAAGTTTAGATCTGAATGCTAAGCCAAGTCTAGCTTTTGAAACCATGGAGTAAAGGAGAAGAATGCGCGGACAGACATTTAAACAGGGGGCACAAGCAGCAGTGCCAACGGCTCTAGGCTATGTCGGAATCGGTCTAGCCTGTGGCATTATGGCGGCGCCCTATATGAATCCTCTGGAAATGGGCCTGATGAGCCTCTTGGTTTATGCAGGCAGTGCCCAGTTTGCTATGATAGGTTTGATTGCGCAAGGTGCTCCAATTTTGGCCATTGCCTTGACTGTCTTTTTGATCAATCTGCGTTTTTTCTTGCTAGGGCTACATGCCTCTAGCATTTTTAGAGACTTCAGCATGGGGCAAAATATTGCGATGGGGAGTCTCCTTACCGATGAGTCCTACGGTGTTTTGATGGGAGAACAGATTCACTCGAAGGTGATTTTGCCACAGTGGATGCATGGAAATAATCTGCTGAGCTACGGCGCTTGGTTCCTTGGAACGGTGCTGGGAACAGCTCTAGGTGGGCTCTTACCCAATCCTGAAAGCTTTGGTCTAGATTTTGCTTTGGTTGCAATGTTTATTGGAATTTTTTCTTCTCAGTTTCTGATTATGCTCCGGCGGATTGACATGAAGAAGCTGCTGTCTGTTTTGTTGGTCGTTGGGGTTTCCTATTTGGCATTGACAATCTTGATTCAAAATTCACTGGCGGTACTCTTTGCGACTCTTCTAGGCTGTACGGTGGGGGTGTTCTTAGATGATAAGTAAGTATATTTTGCTGGCTATCCTTTGCTCAGCCCTAGTCACATGGCTTCCACGGGTCCTACCTTTTATCTTGGTAAAATATAAAGGACTTCCGCCTATTGTTGAGCGCTTTCTAAAATTTTTGCCAGTGTCTATTATCTTTGCCCTGATTTTGTCCAGCGTCACCACTGCCCAGTCTGGGCATCTCCCTAGCTTCAAATGGCTGGATTTGCTGGCTGTTTTTCCGACGACTTATGTGGCTTTTAAGTATCGAAATCTGATCGCGACCGTTATTTTCGGTGTCGTTTTGGTTGCCCTCTTGCGCCTTGTTTTTTAGCGGCTACTTTATTAGAGGAAAAGTTTTAAGAGAGTAGATTTACCAAAATATTTCAAAAAAGTTACAAAATATTACAAAAGCTCTTGATTTTTGTAATATAAAGGACTATAATAATGGCAGAGAATAGAAAAGAGGTCATTGTGATGGCTAAATTGTCCTTATCCAAGTGGATTTATTCTTCTTTATTTCTGTCTTTAACTCTGTCTCTAGCTGCTTGTGGTTCACCAAAAACTGAAGCACCAAAGACTTCCTCGAGTGCCAAGGTTAGCCAAACGACGAGCACTAGTAGCTCAACCAAGGCTTCTGCAAGTCAAGCTTCCTCCAGTCAAGTTGTAACAAGCCAAGCTTCATCTTCTGCTAAGGAGGAAGTGCCAAGCTCCAGTCAAGCAAGTACAGCTGATTCCAGTCAGGTAAGCGCACCAAAGCCGAGTGGCGCTGACTCTCAAACAGAGGACACCCCTATTCCAGCAGCCTTGGTCGGCGTCTGGCAAGGAAGCAGTCCTCAATCCGACTCCGTAACCTTGACCGTAAGTTCAGACGGTAGCCTGCGTGCGCAAGCCAATTTTGGCAGCTTCGAAGATATGAATGATGTCAAAGCTGTAGCAAGAGCTGTTAAAGTTAGCCAAAATCTTTATCGCTGGGAGCTGATTTCCGGTGATTATCGGGCCTTGCTACCAGGGATAACAGGGCTTGGTGGCGTTGGAAGGGCAGAAGCAGGCTTTCTCCTAGAAAATGGCCAATACACATCTGTTTTATTTACCGGGCCTGTTGATCAGCCGATGGATTACTCTAACTATCATGCTTTTGGCTTTTCTTTGACCAAAAAATAATCAGGATAACTCCCTCATGATTTATCAGGGAGTTCATTTTTTTATAAAAAAGCTTGACTCTGCCCTAAGGTCAGGGATTATACTATAAGGGTAAGGAGGTTTTTATGTATCATATCAAAGAAGCTGCGCAGCTTTCGGGTGTCTCTGTCAAAACCCTGCATCACTACGACAAAATCGGACTTTTAGTTCCTCAAAAATCAGATAATGGCTATCGGACATACAGTCAAGCTGATCTAGAGCGCCTGCAGGTCATCCTTTACTATAAGTATCTGGGCTTTTCTTTGGAGAAAATAGCAGAGCTGCTGAGCCAGGATGATCAGAACTTATTGCCGCATCTGCTGAGGCAGTTGGAGTATTTACAGCAGGAAAGAGACCGCTTGGATACCTTGATTTCCACCTTACAAAAAACCATTCAAGAAGAAAAAGGAGAAAGAAAGATGACAATGAAAGAAAAATTTGCAGGCTTTGCCTACGAAGACAATCAAAAATACCATCAAAAAGCTGTAGAAGAATATGGTCAAGAAGTCATGGCGGAAGCACTAGCTCGTCAAAATGGACGGGAAGAAGAATCTGTTGAAGCCTTCAATCAAGTTTTTCAAAGTCTGGCAGAGAATATGCAGCAAGGCTTGTCAATTGACGCAGCAGAAAATCAAGAACAGGCAGCGCATCTCTTACAAGCCATCCGCACTTATGGCTTTGACTGCTCTATTGAGGTATTCGGCTATATCGGTAAAGGCTATGTCTATAACCCAGAGTTTAAGGAAAACATTGACAAATTTGGGGCAGGAACTGCCCAGTACACAGCAGATGTCATTGCAGCTTATGTTCGGACAAATACAGAATAAATAGGCTAGGAAATCCTAGCCTATTTTTTACTTCAAATCATAAAGCCAGTCGTCGCCGTCTTTATAGTAAAAGAATTCACTTAAATCGTCCTCTAAAAAAACACGCAGCATATCTGACATATCTTCGGTTGCAAGTTTCAGATGAGACAGATTTTGTAAATCTTCCCACCAGACCTTTCCTTCGTCTGAGGATTGTAGCACACCAGAATGGTGCTTTGTCTTGTAGAGTAGAACGACATAGCGGTAATCCTCGTCATCGTACCAATCCTTGATGCCGCAAAGTTGAGGTTTGGAGATGGTTAGTCCAGTTTCTTCTTTTACTTCTCTGATAACTGCATCGGTAAAAGACTCCCCGCGCTCTACATGCCCACCGGGAAAGGTGATGCCAGGCCAGTCGGGACTAACTCGGTCCTGGACAAGAACTTTTTCTCCGTCATAAATCATGCACATGTTGACAAATTCGACTAATTCTCGTCTGTTCATTTTGTTCTCCTATTTTGTTAGTAATTTTTCTACTACGTTTAACTTTCTCATAGTTAGATCCACGCCAAAAAGTTTTTCAAGATAGTTGGTATTGAGCTTTTTTCGTTTGGCAGTTCTAGGGAGATAGAGGTAGAGACAGTGATCGCCTAGACAAATTTCTTCCTCGTCATAGTCAGCTTTCAATTTTTCTAGTGGTAGACTTTGGATAAAACCTTGATAAAGAATCACATGTACACGATCATGAAGATAGCCTTCTTTAAATGGATTCTCATGAACAATCTTTTCAAAATCGTCCTTATTCTTGATAACCATTTTTAAGTCGGCCCCAATTTTTTCCTTTATCAGAGTATGAACGTGTTCTCGTATTTCTTCTAAATCTAAGTCACTTTCAAGAATGATATTCCCGCTTTGAATATAGGTTCGAACGTGTTGAAAACCAGCTTCTGTCAAAATATCTACTAAATAAGACATTTTCGGGATAGCATTTTTTCCATTAGGAGTAACGCCTCTTAGTAAAATAATATGTTCCAAAGGACTTCCTTCCTTATTTGGTATTTATTGGATTTGAGCCTGCCACCCATCCGGTGCAGAGGGCAGATGTGATGTTGAAGCCACCCGTGTGGGCATTGATGTCTAGGACTTCGCCGGCAAAGTGGAGACCGGGAACGAGCTTGCTTTCCAGAGTTTTAGGATTGATTTCCTTGAGACTAACGCCACCCTTGGTGACAAAGGACTTGGCCAGAGACATTTTGCCAGTGACTGGGATAGGCAGTTCTTTGATTTGTTGGATGAGAGCCTCTTTTTCACTGAGATTGAGTTGTTTTACTTTCTCGGGAAAGGGCTGGGCAAAAAAGTCTGCTAGGCGCTCGGGCAGGAGCATTTCCAGGCAGTTCTTCAGCGATTTTTCCCGATGTTCTTCTAAAAAGTCTGCCAAATCCTGCTGGCTCATCTGAGGCAAGACATCTAGATAGATGGTCTCGCCGCCCTTGACAAAGCTAGACAAGCGCAGAGCAGCCGGACCGGATAGGCCAAAGTGGGTAAAGAGCAGGTCGTGGGTAATGACATGCTTGCCATAGCTGAGTGTCACATTGTCCAGCGAAATCCCCTGAAGCGCCTTGTGAGGAAAGTCAGTCAGAAGAGGACTTTCAGCAGCCTCTAGGTCGGTTACTGTGTGCCTGAAGTGTCGGGCAATATCGTGGCCGAAGCCTGTCGAGCCAGTTGAAGGGTAGGACTTGCCGCCAGTCGTCACAATCAATTTTTGACAGGTCCAAGCCTGGTCGCTGGATCTGACAGTGAAAAGATCATCAGTTTTTTTGACGGAGACGATTTCAGTATTGGTGATGACAGTGCCGCCCAGCTCTGCAATTTTCTTTTCCAAAGCTTCGATAATGGTGCGGGACTTGTCTGTCACTGGGAAAACACGGCCGTGGTCTTCCACCTTGAGTTTGACGCCATTTTCCGTAAAAAAGTTGATGATATCATGGTTGTCAAACTGGGAAAAAACGCTGTAAAGAAAGCGCCCATTGCCAGGAATGCCGGCCATGAGGTCATCTAGGTTTCCGTTGTTGGTCACATTGCAGCGCCCGCCGCCTGTACCAGCTAGCTTCTTGCCCAATCGTTTATTTTTCTCAAGGAGCAAGGTCTTTTGCCCGTAGAAAGAACTGGAAATGGCAGCCATCATGCCGGCTGGTCCTCCGCCGATGATGATTGTGTCGAAATGGTTCATATATCTTTTCCTTTCGTGAAATAGGAATTTTATGTGCTAGTTAAGCTTGTGCAAGATGATTTTGTCCTTTAAGCCATACAGTGGATATGCTTTGGACAGCTTTTCTGCCAGTCCGTCAGCCAGCACTAGGTAGAAAATTAATCGGCTTTTAGGCTCATTTTTAAGGAAGATCTTTTCCAGAGGCCCAATAGATTTCGTACCATTCTTTTCTAGTCAGTTCAATATCTGCTGCCTTGGCTGCTTCGATGATGCGGCTAGCCTTGGTCGTGCCGATGACCGCCTGCATGTGGGCTGGATAGCGTAGCACCCAAGCAATAGCCACTGCCGATGGTGATATTTGGTATTTGTCGGCTAGTCGGTTTAGGACGGTATTGAGCTTGGGGTATTTATCCGAACCGACAAAAACGCCCTCGAAATAGCCGTGCTGGAGGACAGACCAGGCCTGAATTACGACGTCGTTCAGGCGGCAGTATTCGAAAATACTACCGTCGCGCATATTTGCGGCTGCTCCCTCCATGTTAACGTGGAAGCCAGCTTCAAAAGCAGGTGAGAAAGCTGCGCTCAATTGGAGCTGATTTGCCACCAAAGGCTGCTTGACCTCTTTTTTGAGTAGCTCCATCATCATAGGATTCTGGTTGGACACTCCAAAATCAAGGACCTTTCCTTGAGATTTGAGTAGATCAAAAGCCTCAGCGATTGCACTAGGCTCCATCAGAGCATCTGGTCGATGCAAGAGCAGAGAGTCCAGATGGTCTACACCTAGACGCTGTAAAATACCATCCGTTGCTTCGAGGATATAGTCTTTGGAAAAGTCGAAGTAGGTGAATTCTTCTATGCGGATTCCCACCTTGGACTGAATCCACATCTTAGCCCGCAGGTCAGGCCGGTTTTTGAGCACTTGTCCCAGAATTTCTTCGCACTGGCCTCCACCATAGATATCGGCGAGATCGAAAGCATTGATCCCGACTGACAAGGCTGTTTCGATCAGTTCTTCCACCTCTTTGGGTGTCATTTGGGCAATTCGCATCAGCCCTATGATAATCTGGGAAATTTCTCGCTTGCTTTCTCCAAACTCAAGATATTTCATAAACTCTTCTCCTCGTGTCATCTTAATCTCAGTATAAGCTAAACCCGCTCCAAAGTCAAAAAGAGACTAGCTAGATCGAGTCTTGGAGCAAATGTGTAGAAAATCCTTGTTTTGGCCAATGAAATTCACCTAACCTTGTCGGAAAATTAGAAGATTTGACAAAAACTTGCCTTCTTGATAAAATAAGAATGTCTTAAAGACAAATAACTTCTTCTTGGTTGCAGGAATTGCCAAGCCTGCCACTCGGATGAAGCGTAAAGAAAAGGAGCTTATCATGGCAATCTCAAAAGAGAAAAAAAATGAAATCATTGCACAATACGCACGTCACGAAGGTGACACTGGTTCAGTAGAGGTTCAAGTTGCTGTCCTTACTTGGGAAATCAACCACCTTAACGAACACATCAAACAACACAAAAAAGACCACGCTACTTACCGTGGTTTGATGAAGAAAATCGGTCGCCGTCGTAACTTGCTTGCATACTTGCGTAAAAACGACGTTAACCGTTACCGTGAGTTGATCAACTCTCTAGGACTTCGTCGCTAATCTTGCGTCTAAAATGTTTCTATACTTCGTTGACTTCGCCTCGATGTACCATTAGTACAATCTTCGGCTCGTCGCCTTGTCTAGAAACATTTTATCCTGCAAGAATAAAGCTCTCTGATCTCAGAGGGCTTTTTATGTTGTCACCTTACCTCGATATACTCAAGTATGATCTTCGGTTACGGTTCCTCGCACTATAAGGTAAAATAAACCAGATCTTCTCCCTTCGGGGAGATTTTTTGTTTTCACTAGAATTTTAGACCAAGCTCAAATTAGATCTCTGAATTTATAGGTTTTCGTTAGCCTTACTTTGCCTTCTATCAGTACAATTTTTAGCTCTCCTTGAATTTTTTAGAAAATCTTGCTAAACTGTAGCTACTAAGATAAAAACACAGTTCTGGTTGGTAGTCCAGACGCAAAAAAACATTTTTTGTCAGTAACCTTCCTCCTTGGTTGTCCATTCTTAGGGGTTTTTAAAGGAGGTGCTGTCATGGATAAGATTTCAATGACGCTGACAGTTTATTTTGAAGAGGGATTTTGGCACGGTGTTTTCGAGCAGGAACATGCTCAATCTTATAGAGCTTGCCGAGTCACCTTTGGTGCAGAGCCTAGCACGCAGGAATTGTTGGATTTTCTAAACCGTTATTATCATCGGTTGCAGTTTAGTCCTAGCATCAGGGTGAGAGAGAAGACTAAGTCGGTCAGTCCTAAACGCCTGCAGAGACAGGCTAAAAAAGAACAGATCGCTTCACGTTCTTCAAAGTCTCAGGAAGCGCTGAAGCTGCAATTTGAAGAGCAAAAGCAAATCGCTCGCATCAAGCGCAAGCAGCAGAAAGAACTGGTTAAGCAAAGGAAATTCGAACTCAAACAGCAAAAAAGATTGGAAAAGCACAAGGGGCATTGAGCCTGTTTTTTCTGATTGCTATGAAAAGTCTTCTGTCGGGAGGCTTTTTTGTTTCTTAAACAAATCTTTCTTGTCTCGAAACTATACCAATTTTATGTTGACAAATATCAAATTGCTGTGTATAATGTTTTCGTTTCTTAATAAAAACACAAATAAGACTATACCAATTTTGAATAAAGGAGGAACTAGCTTTTTGCCAGCAAAAGGCTAGAAATAAATCTATGTGTGGAATCGTCGGAGTTGTGGGAAACCGCAATGCAACAGATATTTTGATGCAAGGACTTGAAAAGTTAGAATACCGAGGCTATGATTCGGCTGGAATTTTTGTGACAACAGGAGAAAAATCTAGCCTGGTCAAGTCTGTTGGTCGGATTGCAGATCTTCGTGCCAAGATTGGCATGGATGTAGCGGGTTCAACAGGTATTGGGCATACGCGCTGGGCAACCCACGGAAAACCAAGTGAGAATAACGCCCATCCTCACACTTCTCAGACAGGGCGTTTTGTTTTGGTTCACAACGGTGTGATTGAAAATTACCTGGATATCAAAAATAACTATCTTGCTGGCCATGATTTTAAAGGGCAGACAGATACAGAAATTACGGTTCATCTGATTGGGAAATTCGCGGAAGAAGACGGTCTCTCTGTTCTTGACGCTTTCCGCAAGGCCCTTCACATTATCGAAGGTTCCTACGCTTTTGCCTTGGTAGATGCCAAAGATCCTTCTACGATCTACGTTGCCAAAAACAAATCGCCGCTTTTGATCGGCTTGGGCGAAGGCTACAACATGGTCTGCTCCGATGCTATGGCTATGATTCGCGAGACTAGCGAATACATGGAAATCCATGATAAAGAGCTGGTTATCGTGACGGCTAATAGCGTAGAAGTGCAAGACTACGAAGGCAATGTTCTTGAACGCGGTAGCTATACTGCTGAGCTAGACCTGTCTGATATCGGCAAAGGCACTTATCCTTACTACATGCTGAAGGAAATTGATGAGCAGCCGACCGTGATGCGTAAGCTGATCAGCACTTATGCGGATGAAAATAATAAGATACTGATTGATCCTGCTATCATCAAGACAGTCCAAGAAGCGGATCGCATTTATATCATTGCTGCTGGAACTTCTTATCATGCTGGTTACGCTTCTAAACGAATGCTGGAAGAGTTGACGGATACGCCAGTTGAGCTGGGTATTTCTTCAGAATGGGGCTATGCCATGCCGCTCCTCAGCAAGAAGCCACTCTTTATCTTCATCAGCCAATCTGGTGAGACAGCTGATAGTCGTCAGGTCTTGGTCAAGGCTAATGAACTGGGCATTCCAAGTCTGACAGTGACCAATGTGCCAGGCTCAACCTTGTCTCGTGAAGCCAAGCATACCCTGCTTCTCCATGCTGGACCAGAAATTGCCGTGGCTTCAACCAAAGCCTACACCGCGCAAATCGCTGCCCTAGCTTTCTTGGCCAAAGCGGTCGGTGATGCTAATGGCAATGAAAAAGCTAAGAAGTTTGATTTGGTTCATGAGCTGTCTATCGTAGCCCAGTCTATCGAGTCTACCCTTTCTGAGAAAGAATTGATCGAAAGCAAGGTCCGTGACTTGTTGGCGGAAACTCGCAGCGCCTTTTATATCGGTCGTGGTCAGGACTATTATGTGGCAATGGAAGCTAGCCTTAAGCTTAAGGAAATTTCCTACATTCAGTGTGAAGGCTTTGCGGCGGGAGAGCTTAAGCATGGTACTATTTCTCTGATTGAAGAGGGAACACCTGTCCTAGCTCTGCTTTCAGACGAGGTATTGGCTAGCCATACTCGCGGAAATGTTTCTGAAGTTGTAGCGCGTGGAGCTAAGGTGTTGACCATTGCGGAGGAAAATGTGGCTAAAGATGGAGACGATATTGTCTTGAACCAAGTACACCCTTACCTGTCACCAATTTCGATGGTGGTACCGACTCAATTGATTGCTTATTTTGCAACCTTGCACCGCGGTTTGGATGTAGATAAACCACGCAATCTCGCTAAATCTGTAACGGTAGAATAAAAAATAATACAATGATCAATAGGAGAGTGAGACAGAAATCGGTAATTCGTTAGAATGTGATTTCGTCGTCCCACCTCCGCACAGTTGAGTAGGGCTGTAAAAGCTGATGAAATCAGCGTAATAGAGCCCACTCAACCACTGCGTCTTGCTCGATAATCCAAAGACAATTGAGAGGCTAGGACTTTTGTCCCAGACTTACTTTTTGTGGCGCAGTAGCTGTACTGTTAGCAAGCCTGCGGAATAGAGTCCATCTGATGACTTTTCATTTAGCCCTTAAATCCTGTAAAAGCCTGTTAATTCAGGCTTTTTTGCATTGAGAAATGTTTTAGTTTACAGTTTGTATAAGACACAAAGAATTTATCAGCTGTTAGTTGGAAGATCCTTGTCGCTTTGAAACAGGGGTAGAAACTAGAGGAGTTTTGAGCTTTGTCACTAACAAATCCAGTCTTAAAAGAAAACTGGAATTCTTTAGTATTGGATAGGGAGAACCCCAGCAGTAGCGCCGTTTTAGCATCTTTATTTTTTCTATTGTGATAAAAAATACTAATCATCTTGATAGAAAAAATATATTTTTAAAGATTGATATTCAGTGATATGATAATAGCAATCAAAATGAAAAGGAGCAAGATATGTCTAAAAGAGAGTTGGTTTTAAAAGCCTTTAAGGGGGAAAAAGTTGATCGAGTGCCAGTTGGTTTCTGGCATCATTTTACCAGCGAGGATGAGTGGCTGGCTGGTTTTGGCAATCAGACTATTATTGAGAAAAATCTGGCAGGTCATCAAGCATTTCTATCAGAAGTCAAGCCAGACTTTGTCAAACTGATGAGCGATGGTTATTTTGCCTATCCGAATGAGCGCTTGAAAAAAGTCCAATCTATCAAGGACTTGGCAGATATCGAGCCGCTAGGCGCTGACCATCCTTGGATCAGTGAGCAGGTGGAGTTGGTTCAAAAGATTAGGGCTAGCTTCACAGAGGACTTGGTTGCTATTTACAATATTTTTGCGCCGGTAACCTATTTCAAATGGCTGGTTGGCAAGGTCGCTGGAGGGGATGACATCATTGCAGATTTTCTAGCAGAGGATGCGGAAGTGACAAAGCGGGTGCTGGATGTAATTGCTCAAGATATTGCGGCTCTGACAGAACGCATTATCAAGGAAGCTGGTGCGGATGGAATCTACCTCAGCGTTCAGAGCATTCAGGATGCGCGGGTGTCGGCTGAAGACTATAAGACTTTTATTGCTCCTAGTGAATTGGCGGTGCTGGAAGCAGCCAATGCAGCTGGCGGAGTAAATATTCTGCATATTTGTGGCTACGAAGGCGCGCGAAATGACGTTCATCTTTTCACAGATTATCCAGCTCAGGTTATTAACTGGGCAGTGGGGCCAGAAGGCATCAGTTTGGCAGAAGGTCGCAAATTATTCGGCGGTCGGACTGTTCTTGGTGGCTTTGAAAATGGCAAGACTGGTTTGCTCTACACAGGTAGCCAAGAAGCCATTCAAAATGAAACCAAGCGCTTGATAGCAGAGGCTGGCAAGGATGCTTTGATTATTGGGGCTGATTGCACCATCCCAAGCGATATTGATCCAGAGCGGATTGAGTGGGTTCGCCAAGCAGCGAGTTTAGCATAAGAAGGAGACGAAAGAATGAGTAAGAAAAAATGGATTATTGGTGGAGTAGCTGTGCTTGCTATTGTCACTGCGACTTATTTGGGACGGACCTTGACGGGGGCTTCATCCAGCAAGGCGAGTAGTTCGACATCAGGCAGTGATAAGGTCACGACTTTAAAAGTAGCTCATACGCAAAACTATGTTCCTTACGACTTTTTGGACGAAAAAGGCAAGTCAGATGGGTATGAAGTAGCAGTACTCAAGGCCATTGATGAAAAATTGCCAGATTATCAGTTTGAATATACTGGCACCAGTGATGAAGATCTTTTGATTGGTTTGGAATCTGGGAAATATGATATCGGAACCAAGGGAGCTTGGTACACCGAAGAGCGGGCTAAGAAGTTTATCATTCCAGAAAGTCCTATCGGAGCTAGTATCATCGGCTTCACCATTCGAAAAGCGGATGCAAATAAATTTAAAAATATTGATGATTTTGCCAAAGAAAAAGGGAAATTGGTGCCGATTTCGCCACAGAATGCTCAATGGACGGTGATTGAAGAGTACAACAAAAAGCACAGTGCTAGTCCAATTGAGTTGACCGCAGCAGAGTCTTTTCAGATAGCGGATGCCTATGCTTGGGTCTTGGAAGGACGCTATGATGCCTTCTTTGATATCAAATTGTCCTTTGAAAAAGCTGTCACAGACAAGGCAGGTTCCTACCATCAGTATGCGGACCAGTTGAGCTGGTTCCCTTATAAGGGTATCCCTACCTATCCACTCATTCATAAAGATAAAAAGAATGAAGAGTTTGCCAAAGCCTATGAAAAGGCTATTAAAGAGCTAGAAAAAGATGGGACACTCTCTAAATTATCGGAAAAATACTTTGGTGAAGATGTCTTTTCTTATGTAGATAAAGACTAAAAGCTGGAGAAAGGAGACCGTATGGTCGCTTATGATTTGTCCCGTGTTTTTGGCCTACTGCCTGGTTTGTTACAGGCCTTGCCGACTACTTTATGGATTATGTTCGTGACGGTTTTAATTGGCTCCTTGCTAGGTGGCCTGTTGGCCTGGGCTCAGATTGCGGAGGAGCCGACTTTTGCTGGTCTAGCTAGAGGATATATATTTATCCTTAGGTGTACACCGCCTATTGTCTTGCTCTTCTTGGTCTTCTATGGCATTCCAGAGTTTTTAAAATGGTGGTTGGGACTGGATATCAACAATTGGTCACGGACCGTATTTGTCATTATTACCATGATTCTGCTCTTTGCGGCCATGATTGCAGAAGTCTTCAAGGCAGCCTATCTAGCTGTTCCCAAGGGACAGACCGAGGCGGGTCTCAGTATTGGTTTGACACCCGTGCAGACATTTCTGCGTATTGTCCTGCCACAGGCTTTTCGCATCGCCCTGCCTAATCTGACTACCGCCTTTCTTAATCTCATGCGAGATGCTGCGCTGGCCTATACGATTGGGGCAGTGGATGTTATGGGAGCGGGGCAAAATCTCATCAGCCGGAATCTGGGCAATTATTCCCTCGAAACCTATACAGCGGTGGCCTTGATTTACTGGGGGATTGCCCTAGTGGTCTCGCTGGCTTCCCAGCTTCTGGAAAAAAGTCTGACAGTCAAGGAGAGGTAAAGCATGGATTTGAATTATATTGTAAATACCTTTCTGGTTACTTTGAAGGGCATACCGGTCACACTGATTATCATGATAGTGGCTATTCTGCTCAGCTTTATTCCAGCCCTTCTCTTAGCTCTAGGTCAGATTTATAAAGTTCGAGGTGTGCGAACCTTTTCGGTGGTTTATCTGGCCTTCATTCGGGCGACGCCGCCCATTTTACTTATCCTCTTTTTCTACAGTCTATTTCCTAGCTTGCTGAATCAATTTTTCAAAAGTCTAGGCAGTCAGGTAGACGTCTTTAAGTTCAATCCGCTTTACTATGCTTTCATCATCTATAGCTTGATGACAACAGGGAGTTTATCGGAAATCTTGCGCTCTGCTATTTTGACAGTGGATAAAGGGCAGTTGGAGGCGGCTCAAGCGATTGGTTTAACGAATTTTCAAGCTTATCGGAGAATTGTTTTTCCTCAGGCTCTGCGTTCTGCCCTGCCCAATCTCGCCAATCTGGTTATCAATTTGGTTAAGGGGACCTCACTGGTATTTGTCATGACGGTCAAGGATATTACAGCTTTGGCTAAGGTCGAAGCCTCTCATTCTTACCAGTATTCAGAGTCTTACTTAGTGATTTTTGTTATTTATCTCATTATCTGCGGCTTGATTCAGTGGATGTTTAGAAGCTTGGAAAAGCGCTACGCTCTTGCTTAGGAAGGAAAGATTATGTTAGAAGTAAAACATATCTCCAAACGATTTGGAGAGCACCAGGTGCTGGCAGATGTCAGTCTCAGGGTCAATCAAGGCGACGTTGTGGTAATTCTTGGTCCCTCAGGCTCTGGGAAAACAACATTTCTGCGCTGTCTGAATCACTTAGAAAAGGCGGATGGCGGCCAGCTGACTTTGGCTGGTAAGGACTATGATTTGGCCAAACTTAGCAAAAAGGAGATTTTGGAAATACGCAGAAAGACGGCCTTTGTCTTCCAACATTATAATCTCTTTGCCAATAAAACAGCCCTTGAAAATATCTTAGAGGGCTTAGTGATCGCTCGTAAGATACCGAGAGAAGAAGCGCTTGAGATTGCGGAAGATGCCTTGAAGCGCGTGGGCCTTTTAGCCTACAAGGACTACTATCCTTCTCAACTATCAGGCGGCCAGCAGCAGCGGATTGGGATTGCCCGCGCCATTGCTGTCAAGCCAGATGTCATCCTGCTGGATGAGCCAACTTCGGCTCTAGATCCGGAACTGGTCGGTGAAGTGCTCAGTGTCATGAAGCAGCTGGCTCAGGAGGGAGTGACCATGGTCGTTGTGACCCACGAGATGAGCTTTGCCCGTGATGTGGCCAACCATGTCATCTTTATGGACGGAGGTCACATCATCGAAGAAAATCCTCCACAGGAATTCTTCACCAGTCCCAAGGAGGAGCGGACCAAACAGTTTCTGTCCCGCATTCTGTCGGATGCCAGTTATAGTGTAGAGTATATGATTTAACTTGTATCAAAATAGAGAAGCTTTCTTCACATTTCTATGTGGGGGAAGTTTTTTGACTTTTAAAAAATTATGTAATTTTTTTGTTAAAACCTATTGACAAGGGAGTAAAAAGGATGTATAATTACAACTGTAAACAAAAAGTTTACACAGAATTTATTCAGAAGATGAGGATGTAGCCAGTAGGCGATTATTTTTGGGAGGATTAAAAATTATGTAACATTATATTCTTCTGAAATAGATCCAACTCATCCATAAAGTAAGAGACTGAAGGGGTCTTAATTTTTGGAAATAGAATAAGTTATGTAAAATAATAGATAGGAGAAGATCTCCGATATGAACATAAATGTACAGTAGGTAAGAAAGAGATTTCTTATCTGAAACTTTAGTAAATGAAAAAAATGATATAAAAACGTATAAAAAGTGAGGAAAAATGATGAACAACAATTACAACAATTTTAACAGTATGGACGACCTTTTCAACCAACTCATGGGGCGCATGGGCGGCTACAACAGCGAACACCGGCGCTACTTGATCAATGGTAGAGAGGTCACACCGGAAGAGTTTGCTCAGTACCGAGCTACTGGCAAGCTCCCTGGTCAAGTAGTTGGCGAACAGGATGTGCAAGCTGGAGCGCATGGGCCTAAGCAAGATGGCATTCTGGCTAAGCTAGGTCGCAATTTGACTCAAGAAGCGCGTGATGGTAAGTTAGATCCAGTCATTGGACGCAATAAGGAAATCCAAGAAACAGCTGAAATTCTTTCTCGCCGGACTAAGAATAATCCAGTTCTGGTCGGTGATGCCGGAGTTGGTAAGACAGCTGTCGTAGAAGGATTGGCTCAGGCTATTGTCAATGGTGATGTGCCAGCGGCCATCAAGAATAAAGAAATTATTTCTGTCGATATTTCCGGTCTGGAAGCTGGTACTCAATATCGTGGTAGCTTTGAAGAAAATATCCAAAACTTGGTCAATGAAGTCAAGGAAGCCGGCAACATCATCCTCTTCTTTGACGAAATCCATCAAATTCTGGGGGCTGGCTCTACTGGCGGAGATAGTGGCTCTAAGGGCTTGGCAGATATTCTCAAACCAGCGCTTTCTCGCGGTGAGTTGACCGTTATCGGGGCTACTACTCAAGACGAGTACCGCAATACCATTCTCAAAAATGCAGCTCTGGCTCGTCGTTTCAATGAAGTTAAGGTCAATGCACCATCTGCCGAAGATACCTATCAGATCCTTCGAGGCATTCGGGACTTGTACGAAAAGCACCACAATGTCATCCTGCCGGATGAAGTGCTGAAAGCGGCTGTGGATTACTCTGTTCAGTATATTCCACAACGAAGCCTGCCAGACAAGGCGATTGACCTAGTCGACGTGACTGCTGCCCACTTGGCAGCCCAGCATCCAGTGACTGATGTTCATGCAGTTGAAAATGAGATTGCTGAACAGAAAGACAAACAGGAAGCAGCTGTTGAAAAAGAAGACTATGAAGCAGCTTTGAATGCTAAGACCCGCATTGAAGAGCTGGAAAAGAAGATCCAAAATCACACTGAGGATATGAAGGTGACGGCGACAGTCAATGATGTGGCAGAGTCTGTTGAACGAATGACTGGTGTGCCGGTATCTCAAATGGGCGCTAGCGATATTGAGCGCCTTAAGGGCATGAATGACCGTCTCAAAGCCAAGGTGATTGGCCAAGACAAGGCTGTAGAAGCTGTGGCTAGGGCTATCCGCCGTAACCGTGCAGGATTTGATGAAGGCAACCGTCCAATCGGAAGCTTCCTCTTTGTAGGTCCAACTGGGGTTGGTAAGACCGAACTTGCTAAACAATTGGCGCTTGATATGTTTGGAACCAAGGATGCGATTATCCGTTTGGATATGTCTGAATACAGTGACCGCACAGCGGTTTCCAAGCTGATTGGTACGACTGCGGGCTATGTCGGCTATGATGATAACAACAACACCCTGACCGAGCGTGTCCGTCGCAATCCATATTCTATCATTCTCTTGGATGAGATTGAAAAGGCGGATCCACAGGTGATTACCCTTCTCCTTCAAGTTCTGGATGATGGTCGTTTGACGGATGGTCAAGGAAACACAGTCAACTTCAAGAACACGGTCATCATTGCGACTTCCAATGCCGGATTTGGCTATGAAGCAGGCTTGGAAGAGGATGCTGAAAAGCCTGATCTGATGGATCGACTCAAAGCTTATTTCCGTCCAGAGTTCCTCAATCGTTTCAATGCAGTGATTGAGTTCTCTCATCTCAAGAAAGAAGATTTGATGGAAATTGTTAATCTCATGCTGGTTGAAGTAAATCAAACCTTGAGCAAGAAGGAAATTGATCTGGCTGTATCTGATGCAGCTAAGGAATTCCTACGTGATGCTGGTTATGACCAAGTCATGGGTGTTCGTCCACTCCGCCGTGTCATTGAGCAGCAAATTCGTGACAAGGTGACCGACTTCCACTTGGATAATCTAGATGCTAAGCACCTGACTGCAGATATGGAAGATGGAACTTTGGTGATCCGTGAAAAATCAGCAGAATAAACATCTATCACTATTAAAATCTCGTAAAACGAACAGATATTTAGTCTGTTCGTTTTTTTAGTCAAACCTGTCTAAGGCATTGCTTTGTTAGCAGGAGTATTTTTGGTCTTGGTGTCTAGAAAAAAATCTCCAATCACCTGACTGGAGATTTTCTTACTTTCTTCTATATTGACTTGGAGTCATTTGATAGTATTTTTTAAATTGTCGGTTGAAATTAGAAAGGTTATTAAAACCAGACTGGCTTGAGATTTCTAGAACCGACAGAGTGGAGTGCTGGAGGAGCTCGGCAGCCTTGCGCAGGCGAAATTGAATCAGGTACTCAATGCAGGAAA
The DNA here is from genome assembly GCF_902460355.1 of Streptococcus sp. Marseille-P6264. Taxonomy (GTDB): domain Bacteria; phylum Bacillota; class Bacilli; order Lactobacillales; family Streptococcaceae; genus Streptococcus. Next base: position 54,913 of record NZ_CABPTO010000004.1, on the reverse strand, counting down.
CGCCCAGATGTTTTTTGAAGAAATTCATGAAGTGCGTCGGACTGTAGCCGCAGATGCCAGACAGCTGATCAATAGAGAGTTCTTCCTGATAATGTTCATTGATATAGTCGATGATAGACCGAATTTTCTCTTCCTTGCGGTAGCCCTCGGCAGACAGCTCCTTAGAAACGATATAGTCATTCTCAAAGAGCAAGTAGAAGAGCTGGTTAAGCTGGGCCTTGAGTTGGAATTCGTAGTAGTTCTTTTGGCAATAACCCGTTTCCATAGTAGCCAGCAGGCATTGACGAATTTCCTCATAGGCTTGATCAGTCGGCTTGATGACATGGACAAAGTCCAGTTGACCATTGTAGAGAGGCTGTAGGTAGTGGATACTAGCATGATCCATGGCTGAATAGCCCATTAAATCCAAATGAAAGTTAATGGCATCCATGTAGTGGCGCTGCTGTTCAATCGGATGAATGGAGTGGAGGGCATTGGGACGAATCAGGACAATATCGCCTTTATTACTATTAAAATAATGATAGTCGATATGAAATTGGGCGCTTCCTTCGTGGACATAAATGATTTCAACATCTGTGTGCCAGTGGAAGAGGATGTCAGGTTGGCCGTTTTCCGTAATGGTTCGCGTCAGGGAATAGGGGGTCCCTTGATTCTTATATTCAGTAGTTTTGTGCAACTGCCCCAAATCCATCATAGTGCCCTCCTTTGTAGAATACTATCATTTTTTATTCTAAACAAAACATAGATTTCTAATTATCCTTTTAAATCTCATTAAATGCTCGCAAATCCTTATTCTAAAGGGCTTCGAGCATTTTTACTGTTGGAAGATACTTCACGTTTCCTTATATATTTCCTCATGAATTGACTGTCAGAAGTGGTAAATTAGTAGTAAATTCATCTGTACTACTAAGCAACAAGACGTTCCTGCTGTTTCTTTTTTTCCAAGCGGTTCATCTCTGCCATAGCAGAATCGAATGTAGCATGTGCGTAATAGTTCAGCGTCATGTTTATATTCGCATGCCCCATAATGTACTGCAATGCTTTTGGGTTCATTCCTGCATTTGCATAGTTAGTGCAGAACGTATGACGCAAAATGTGTGGAGTGATATGGGGTAGCTTATCCTCATGATATTTATTGTATTTCTTGACAAGGTTTTTCAACATACCATTGTAATCACTTGCCACTTTAGGATAGTCTTTCCCATTGAGAAAAAGGAAATTACTATAACCATCAATCACAACACATTTACGGTTCTTCCGATTCGCCAGCACTCGCTGAAACGCTTGATAGGCTTCTTCAACCATAGGAACTTGTCGTTCGCCACTTTTAGTCTTGGGAGTTTCAATGTAGTATCCATTTTCAGTATCTCGTAGTAACTGATGGTCTACCTTGACAAGACGATTTTCAAAATCCAAATCTGGAAGTGTCAGACCGCCAAACTCTGAAATACGAAGACCCGTTTTTAAGAGTATCAGGATTTCATCATAATTCTTGCTGTAGGTCTTATCAGCTTTCGCAAAGGATAACAGCTTTTCTTCCTGCTCCGTTGTCAATGCGACTTTAGGAACAGTATCATCATCAATGACGGTATTTAGCTGGAAGTCAAAGGGATTCTTCCGAACACAATCGTCTTCAATCGCAATATAGAATGAAGCCCTTAAAGAACGCTTATAGTTATTGATGGTTTGATAAGCATATCCATCTTCACTCATTCTAATCGCCCATTCTTTAGCGTCAGACGGTTTAATGCTGTCTATGCTCCTTGCACCTAACTTGTCCTTTGTCAAAATATCCATCAGATATTTCCGTCCAGTTTGCGTGCCTTTCTTCACATTGGGTCTTTGAGCATTCTGCTTTGCGTAAAGCTGACAAAGTGTCATTTTCTTTCCTACAACATCAATGCCATCATGAATGTCTTTCAGTAGCTCCGCAACTTTTTCCCGAAGAGGAACACAATCACGCTTTCCTGCTGGTACTCTGTCTGTAGCCACCAGTTTCCATGAGTAGATAAATTGCGGTTCTCCAAATGAATCTACATATTTATATAAGTATCTTCCGTCTTTTCGTTGGCTCTCCCCAGTCTTTAAAATGCGACCTTTATTGTCACGTCTTTTCTCTGACATGGCTTTCGCTCCTTTCCAAAATGGAAAGAGCCTTGATACGACTTAATGCTATTTTATCATATCCAAGACCCTTTGGCGACGCTAGATTGCGTCCAATTTATCAATAATTTTTTCAAACTGTTTTCGCTTTATCTGAATACGATTGCCATTCATAATCAGCCAATTTGCATTTTTATTTTCCTCTGCCAAGCGTCGTAGCTTGTTTTCGCCAATACGAAAATATTTTGACGCTTCTTCAATGGTTAGGGTATAACGTTCCCAAATAGGAATGTCAGTCTGCTTCATAAAATCCTCCTTTCCAAATCACTTATTTGGATTTCATAAAAGTTGTTTTACCAGCAATCGAACAGCTTTAGCAAAGCTCACGGGAGTTCCACCCCTGCATGGTTCTCATGTAGCCATACTCATTGCCTGCGACGGTTTTATCACGCTCGGACTATTGACTGTATGGGAGTATCATTATCACGATAAGAATGTCGTTGCAGGCAATCCTGCTAAAGATTGCTTCTCGGATCACTAACATGAATCGCTCGCTATCTTTATAAGATAGGTCATGGCGGTTAGTTCCGTTGGCTCTTTTCTTATCGAAACGTATTCGATTACTTTTATTCAGTTTTCAAAGAACAATGGCTCGTTAGCCTATCAAAACACATTGAAAGCTCAATATGCTTTGGTGGAATAACAAACCTCCCTGTTCGGGAAGCGTGGAATGGTTTAGCACGCTTCCACGAAAGGAGAGAGGATATTACTTAATTTCAAATGACAAAATCTTTGTAATCAGTCTGGTTTCCATTCTTCCACGTAAGACTTCATCAACGACCATACTTTGATTGCCATATTCATCTTTCATAAGTCGTAGGGAACGCTTCGTTATGTACCCTCTGTAATGATGTAGAATCTGGTTAATCGCTTCGGTATCGCCATCTGTTGCCTTTACAATGAGAGGAAAGGGAATCATAGGATATTGTGTTTTCATTCTTCAAATTCCTCCATAAACTTTTTAATTAAGGCTAGTCCACTGGTTCTATGCCGATAGACAGTAGAACGGTTCAATTTCAACAGGTCTGCAATTTCTGAATCGCTCATGTCCATAAAGTAAAACAGCAGTAGAATTTCACGTTTCTTGTCTGGCAACTCACGTAATGCTTCACTCAACAAATCATTTTCAACGCCTACTGATAACCCATTGAGTGTAAAAATCTGAAAGTCAGTTGAATAGTTATCTGTTGTCGCAAACTGGCTAACAAGATAATCGCCAACATCCGAAAAGGACACCTCACGCTTTGCAATCCTTGAAAGATAAAGCATATAATTCTTTCGCTCGTCTTCCATAGCACGTTTACAGATATAGTCAAACTGATTTTCTATTGTGGTCTGAAAAGAAGATGGTTTCATGTTTCTCACCCCCTTTCTGTCTAGGAAAGGAAGTGAGCCTTGCTCGTTTATCTCCTTTCACTCTTAGTCCCAATGTGAAAGGGGGATTTGTTGCATTACTGATAAATAAACTTTGTAAAAAAGTTCTGAATAGCCAAAAAAGCATATAAACAGATTTATTTCTCTGTTTACATGCTTCTGTTATTCTATCTATATGATTTATAAAACCACATTGGTGGACGTACTTATCTATTGCAGATAGACGACTTTTTTTGACAAGAACCCAATGTAAGGAAATTTATTGTATATGATGTACTTCATGGCGACGTTGACCTCCAACAAACCGCCATTTGGAAGTAATATACAATATTTTAACAGCGTAAATAGCACTACCATATAACGGTTTTTTTTATTGGCGTTTAGTAGTGCTTTTTATTAAATATAAACCTATAAACCATATAACACGTTTTTCTATACCTGTTTTTAATTCAGTAGGAACAATAAAATGTATAGAGGTGGTCTACTATGCGTAAAAAAGAAGATAAATATGATTTTAGAGCCTTTGGTTTAGCCATTAAAGAAGCTCGATTGAAACGAGGTTTAACTCGTGAACAAGTGGGAGCATTGATTGAAATTGACCCACGGTACTTAACTAATATTGAAAATAAAGGGCAACACCCCAGCATACAAGTTCTTTATGACCTTGTATCGTTACTTCATGTTTCCGTTGATGAATTTTTCTTACCTGCTAATAACTTGGTAAAAAGCACCCGACGATTACAGATAGAGAAATACATGGATAGCTTTACAGACAAAGAACTATCCTTAATGGAATCTTTAGCCAGCGGTATCAACGAAGCAAGAAACATCGAAGACTAATTAAAAGAATCCATACATAACGGAAAGAGCCGATAAAATGAGATTGTATTAATCTCATTTTATCGGCTCTGCGTCTTTGCGTCTGGCTCTGTAATCACAGTTACTTTGAACTGCTTTATTTCAATTAAATTTTCTTGTCTGCATTTCGGACAATAGAGGGGGAATTTTTTTAATTCAGTATCTTCCCTTATCTTTAATCGTGTTTTATTTCCACATACAGGACACAATATCCACTTGTAGTTTATAATAACTATCTCCTCCTTTACACTTTAATTCAAATCTTTATTAAAAAATATTTCATCTTATTTAACAAGAAACCATATTTATATAACAACATAAAATACACTAAGTTATTTTATTGAACATATATCGTACTTTATCTATCCGACTATTTGGACGACGGGGCTGGCAAACAGGTTCACCGGTAGTAACATGGTACCCTTTTAACTCTGTTAAACAAACACTACGTCCATTTGTAAAGAAAGTTAAATCACTACGATATTCTTGAATACACCGAGCAGGGATTTCTCCACTAAGAATGACCTCATTATTTTTCAATTGAGTGTCTACGATGTTCGCACAATATTTAGGAGCATCGTTGTATGCTCGTGAAAGATATTCCTGTGGCGCATAAATTTTAAAACTAAGATATGGCTCTAACAATTCTGTTCCAGCTTTTTTTAAGACTTGTTCCAATACAATAGGAGCAAGCATCCGAAAATCTGCTGGGGTACTAACAGGGCTATAGTATAAGCCATACTTAAAACAGATTTTACAGTCCGTCACATTCCAACCATATAATCCTTGTTCGCAACCATAGCGTATCCCTTCCATAACTGCATTTTGAAATGATTGATTTAAGTATCCAAGAGAAACCGAGCTCTCATACTGCATTCCACTTCCCAACGGAAGCGGTGATACAGATAAACCAATGGAAGCCCAGAAAGGATTTGGCGGCACTTCGATGTGAATGGTATATTCTGCATTTTTTAACGGTCTCTCCATATAAATGACTGTAGGCTCTTTTAGTTCTATCTCCACATGATACTTTTCTTGCAACAGTGCACTAATCACTTCCATTTGTACTTTCCCTAAGAAAGAAAGTATAATTTCATGTGTCGTAGAATCCACGTAATATCGTAGAAGCGGATCACTATCTGAGATTTCCAAAAGGGCATCAAGCAACATTTCTCTCTGTTCAGGTTTACTCGGTTCAACAGTTGTTTGTAGTAGAGGGTGCGGATTTTCAATCTTTTTTCTCTGTGGCAATAGTTTTGTATCTCCAAGAACACTATTTAACTTCAAAAACTCATTTTGCAAAATAACAATTTCTCCAGAATAAGCTCTATCAATCTTACATAATTCACCATTTATTGAAGTATACATTTCTGTAACTTTTATTTTTTCTTTTTCTGATACTCTAACCGAATCTCGTAAATGTAGTACTCCACTATAAAGGCGTATATATGCAAGACGTTGTCTTTTTTTTGTATATTCAATTTTGAAAACATTTCCGCAAAGTTCAGACGGACCTCGATGTGTTGATGAATAAAATTTATTAGTAATAACTTCTATAAGGTTATCAATCCCTATATTACTTTTTGCACTTCCATGATAAAGAGGGAACAGAGAACAATTCTGAAATCTTATGCTTTCCTCTTGTTCGAGTTCCAATGCTTCTAATGATTTACCGGACATATATTTCTCTAAAAGGTCATCGTTTCCCTCTATTACCGTATCCCATTGTTCAGATTCGGTAAAGTTCGTCACACACATATTAGGATACAGTTCTACCTTCTGTTTGATTACAATTTCGGCAGAAAGTTTCTCTTTAATATCCTGATAAACCGTTGATAAATCAATTCCATTTTGGTCAATCTTATTGATAAAAAAGATTGTGGGAATCCCCATTTTCCTAAGTGCATGAAATAATATACGAGTTTGTGCTTGTACGCCATCTTTTGCAGAAATCAGTAGAATTGCCCCATCTAAAACTGATAATGAACGATATACTTCTGCTAAGAAATCCATATGTCCTGGCGTGTCTATGATGTTCACCTTCGTATTTTCCCACTGAAAAGAGGTTATTCCTGTCTGAATTGTAATTCCTCTCTGACGTTCTAAAAGCGTATTATCCGTCCTCGTTGTACCTTTGTCCACGCTTCCTAATTCTGTAATCGCTCCACTGTTATATAATAAGCTTTCTGTTAAGGTAGTTTTTCCTGCATCAACATGAGCTAAAACTCCAATATTAATAATTTTCATGTGATTTTCCTCCATTCAAAAACCCAAAAGGGCATAAAAATCCCAGTGATAAATACTTTTATCACTGGGATTTTTATGCATAACCATAGGTATACAAAGCATACAGATATTCTCTGGATACTTTAGAATCACATGATAAAGGTATTCTTAAACTGGGTACAAAAAACTAAGCCCTCCTAAAAAAGGACATCCAATTATTTGTTCCCACTATCAAATTGACAGTTTATTTAAGAATACCTTGCCGCATATTTATTAACTCCTTTTAAATAGATACTTAAATAATAGCACGTAAGAGCATATTTGTAAAGGAATCTCCAATTTTTTATCAAAGAGAGTACGTGATTACAAAATAGCTGTAATAATGTACCAATATTTGTTATTCTATAATCTTCCAATTACTCCCGTTCTTTTCAAGTACCAAATCAAATTGAGATACCTGCGTTGCTTTGGTCTGCTGGTCGATATACTCCACTGTCAGCGATACCGTGACTTGATTATCCTTACGATTGTGAATAGGATTTACCAGTTCTTGAAAGATGTACTCTTTTCCGATTGGTTTTAATATCCCGTCATTCACATAGTAGGAAAGTTCACTGGCTGTCGCTGTAGGATAGAGCTTGAAGAACGTCGTTAAAAACTCATTGATTTCATTGGTTGTAATGGAATCAACCGTCCCCTCACTTTCAATGGCTTTTGGTTTATAACTTGATTTCTTAGGTATGTTGGTAATGGTCGGATTCTTAACCAGTACCATATTTCCAGAACCATCTACATAGACACTCACTATATAAGCAGAGTGGACGGTCTTTGTATTTTCTCCCTCTGTAATGAGCTGGTCTACACTGTAGGTTACATTAAACTCATTGTCGCCAGTTGGCTCTACCGTCCATATCTGAAATCCTCTTACAGAAGACGATACAGGAATATCTTTGCGTACTGTATCAACATTGAGAGCTTGAAGTTCATCTGTCAGATAGCCTTTTAGACTTTCCATTCGATTATCAATGGACTTATCGGATTGCTCCCATGAATAGTAGACTTTCGCAAAGTTCTCTACAAAATTTTCTACATGATGAGTATCAACGTATTCCTTTTCTATGATAGTTGTTTCGTGAATAGTATGAGTATCTATAGCTGTAAAGTGCTTGAATATCGCAAAGCTGAAACTAAGCCCTAAAAGTACCCACAAGGCAATCACAACCTTTTTATGAGGATTGACCTTATAGTAGACACGAGGTTTCTTTTCCTTTGGTATCTGTTTTTCTTTATTCTGATTTTTTCTAAATTTCATCATTAAATCTTCCTTTCTCATTGTTTGATTCGTCCTGCTCCCACTAAATGCTGTTGCCAGTAGGGGCTTGTTAAGTCGGCATAACCGATTGGGTCGCCTGCATGAAACATACGGTTATTGCCAAGGTATATCCCAACATGAGTAATATAAGAGCCAGCGTTATAGGTAGAATGAAAGAAAACCAAATCGCCAGCTTGTGCTTCCGATAGTGGGATATGCTGGGTCACATCATATTGCTGTTGTGCGGTTCGTGGTAAGTTAATTCCAGCTTTTCCATACGTCCATTGTGTCAGTCCGCTACAATCAAAAGAAGTAGTCGGGGAAGCTCCACCGTAAACGTATCGCCAGCCCTCATATTTCAGTGCTTCGTCCATGATGGCTTGTACCGTATCATCATCAAACTCTGTTGTGACAAGATACTGCGTTACCAGTTGCACATAAAACATATTGCCATAGTTGTATCGCCAGCCCCCATTGATAGGTATGGCTATGGGATTGGGGTAAGACACTTTTTCGCCACCTGAATACTCTTTTGAGAAACTTTGAGCCAGTTCAAAGGTATATTTATTTCCACGATTAGCCACATACCCTAAGAAACCACCACCATAATTGTAGGACTGGATAACCGATTCTAAATCTACACTGAGCCTTTCGCTACTGGCTAATAATTCACTGAAATACTTCACACCTTGCTTAATGGATTCTTCTGTACTCAATGAATTAGGTGGAAGACCGAGGGATTCCGAGGACTGCATAACATCTTCCGCAGTACCGCCCGATTCCACCTGTATAATCGCAAGAAGTATGTTGACATATTCTTCAACGCCATATTCTTTGGCATATTTTTCTACCATAGGCTTATGAGCCAGCACTTCTGCGGAAACATTCACACCTCCATAATGAATATTGGAAATTCCGCTGTCCTGTTCATCTGAAAATAAAATGGCAACAAACAGAAGCAGTGAGAAGACCATCAAGAATAATCCAGAACCACCAATCACTAAAGTTTTCAACTTCATGGTTTCTTACCGACTTTCTTAATGGTGGCGGTTTTGATTGGTGGTCTACTTCTTGTATTTTGTAGTGGTACTCTTTGAACAGTAGACGGACGTTCTTTTGTGATTGGACGTTGTGAAGTTCTATCTGCTGTAGTGGTTGAAGTTGCTGGCTTTTGAACGGTTTTTTCTTGAACGGTATTGCCTTGGCGTTCCACTTTTGGACTTGAAAAATCGGACTTAACTGCTGGACGCTCTTGTTTGGCTTGTTGAGATTCCTTATATGAAGTCTGAATATTAGACTGTTTTGAGGTCTGTTCATCATGATATTGTTCTTGTCTTGTAGTCGGTCTTTCATGAACAGAAGAAGCAGGCTGTTTTTTCTGTTTGACCTGTTCCATTTCAGAGCGACGCTTCGCAATGGTTTTTCGCCTTTGTTCCTGCTGTTCCTTGCGTCCACTGGCTCTGTCCGCTTTGGTTTGAGAAATACTACTGGTTAAATCACGGACATTCTCTTTTACTTTGGATTTTCCTTGATATACTGCATATCTTGCATTGGTCGGCAAATCTTTAACCTGTTCTTTCAAACCACTAGCAGTGTCTACCATTCTGTCTTTGGTATCAGCTACTGTACCGATGGTTTGACCGATACGTTTTCCAAGTGTTGATTTTTCCTTTCCGTCTGGTCGGGAGTGATCTGCTTGTGTCCTTGCAGAACTCCCCGAACCCGACTGTCCTTTTTTACCTGTAACAATGGCAGACCCAGCCCCTAGAGTAGTCATGGAACGTCCAAGTTTCCGCTGTAGACGGTGCATGTGAGCGTGCATAAGCATACGAGGTTTTCTCATCACACGACTTCCCACACTTTGAGAATCGTTACTCTGTAGAGAAAACATACTCATTAAATCGCCCAGCTTGAAGTAGATTCCTGCAAAGGTCACAATCTGTAGAAAAGCAATCAAAAAGAACGGATAACCAGCCGATAAGGTATAGAGCATGGTTGAAATACTAAATGCTGTCGTAATAATCAATGTGATTCCAGCTCGTGTCAAAATGGTATTAAAGAGCTTTGTTATGGCTCGTTTTGACATACCATCAAATGATGGAATCATGCTTAAAATAAAGCTCACAGGCAGAAACATAGCATAGATGATAAAAAGTACCTGCGAGAAAATCATGATTCCTGTTAATAGGAATACAAATATGGAAATCCCAATATTGAAGACAAATAGGAAGAAGACTGTACCTAAACGGTTAATGGTCTTTGTAATGGTTAGATTGGTATTGCTTCTGTCTTCAATTTCTTCCGCAACAATTTTTTCTCTGTCTTCGCCATTGTTGGAATCTGGGCTGGTGGAGAGCAGGCTTTCCACACGGTCAATACCGATACTTTCAATGTCTGAACTGTTGTATTGAAGCAGTAGCCACGGTTGCTGAACCTGTATGGAAAACAGGCTATCTCTGATTAAGTCCACGCTGTCCTTGCCTTGACTATCGGAATGGGGCATGACAATCTTCGTGCCAAGTGATAAACTGGCATTACTGATGTCTGATGAAAAATCATTGATTTTTTTAATGTAGTCGGGAGCGTAGGCAATAAAGGAAGCTGATAGGATAAATACCATGACAAAGTTCACAATGGCATGAATCGCTTTTGTAGTTTCTCTTTTTATCAGTCCTGTATAGGCAACATAAACCCCAAGAACCAAAATCAAGAGTAAGAGGAATCCAACATAGAATCCCTCTGTTGATAGTCCGCTAGGCGTAACTCCTGCAAGGGTCTGCATATTCTTGCCAATGGAATCTGCTGTAGCAGAAATGAAGTCAAGGGAATAGGCTTCTTGAACTAAGTAGCCAGTCGCATTGGAAACATAAAGACTGATTGTCCAAATAAAATTGGTAATGGCATATAAGCCATACATGACTTGTTTTCCAATTCCGTCCGACCAGTTCCACGGTAGCCAGCCCCAGCTATTATCAACATAAAAATCCAGTTGATAGTTTTCAAGTGGGTATCGGCTGTACTCATTTGCCACATTGATTGTATCATCTACCAAGCCCGCAGCTTGAACCACTGTTCCCATCATGGCTAAAAGAAAAATGGCAATCACAAGTGTGAAAGCCACTGTCATTGCCACTTTACCTAGACGCTTCAGCGTCCAGTTTGATTTTATTCTGTTTAATATTGATGGTTTCACATTTACACCTCTTTTCGCACAGGCGGTCTGGTATCAAAGGCATGGAGCAGTTCTTCAAATACAGGGTGGAACTGTATCACACCGACACGACCATATAAATCACTGATAAGGCACTGTCCATTTTCCAAATCACGCAATCGCTTCTGATTATTTTCGTCCTCTGGGTCAACGCCGAAAAAGGCAAGGGTCTTTTTAATCTCGTTAAGGTCAGTAGAGCGGAACGCAAATTTCAAACCAAGATTATTTTTCAGCTTTTCATCTAAAAGGTCATCTGTATTCTGGGTCACGAAATATACCCCAGCGTTCATAGCACGTCCAGCACGAACCAGTTTCATAGACAGTGTTTTACCTTGTGCCACCTGTAAGAAGCTCCACGCTTCGTCTAAGTCAACAATTTTAAAAATGCTTCTGTCTGTATGGATAAAGTCTAACGCAAAGGTACTAATGACAATCAGCATTGCCACCGATAGTAACTCCATTGTGGTATATTCCTCAAAGGAGGTTTCTTTATCGGGAAGTACCAAGTCGGCAACCTGTATGATGTTCAGTTGTTTTTCAAGACTGATAGACTGCTCCACATATCCATCACTAAAGAGCAGATGTGCAAAGTCATAGTCTGTAAAACTTTCGATATGGTCGGCTATGCTGGTGCTTATTTGAGTTCCCTCAACCCGTAATTCCTCAATCACTTTCAGAAGACCTCGCACTTCACTATTAGTTACAGCACGAATGGCTTTTCGTAGAACAGGGAAACGGTCAGAATCTCGTGATGAAATCCCCGTAAGGAACGTCAAAATGTCGATTGCCAGTGATTCAGAATCTTTGGGATTTTTCATAATCACGTAAGGGTCAAGTAAGCCTTTATTTTTCTCATCAGAAGTCAGATTGACAATATTAATTTCGTGAGCGATTTCTGGCAAGGTTTCTTTCCATCTGCCACGTTCCGCTTTCGGGTCAACAATCACTGCTTGTGCCCCATAAAGCACTGCATAATAGACGATAAGGTTATTCGCAAAGGATTTTCCACCGCCTAGCGAACCTACAAAGGCAGACGCTAATGCATTGGTTACTGAACCCTTAACCCCTTGACTGGCAAGAGCAGGTTTGAGGTAGACATTGCGTCCTGTATCTAAGCTATAGCCAACATAAATACCCTCATTTTCGCCAAGCATTTGAGTAGCACCGAAACCAAGTCCAGCTAAGAAATCAGAGGTTACATACTGAATATAGTCATTCATATAACGCTTGCTTGATGGTAAAAATTCTTCATGTAAGCCCAGCATATCTCCAAATGGTCGTACCAACTTGACACTTAAATCGTCATAAAAATCTTTCACTTCATTACAACGACGTTTCAATTCGTCCAAGTCATTTGCGGAAACACGCACCACATAAGAGAGCTTATACATGGATTCCTTGCTTTGGTCTAAATTATTTTCCAGCTCATTGACACTTTCCAGAGCTTCCGCCACATTAGAGCTGGTTTCGTTATCACTTTGCCATGCGTGGTTATCTAGGTCTTTTAGTTCTTTCTTTTTATTACGAACGGTGCTTAGTGCTTTACGGTTTGCCACGATTTCCACATTCATAGAAGTATCAATCGGGAATGTAAATTGCTGTTGCTGGTAGTAGAAGATTTCAGAGGACGGAAAGTCCAATTCGCCGACAATGCTGTTGATGGTAAAGTACGCCACATAGACGGTTTCGTCTTCCTGTTGAATTTTTAGGTATCGCTGTTTTTCTTCCACCAGACAACGGGTCGGTTTAATAAGGTCATAATATTTAATCAGCGTTTCATTATCCAGCTTCTTCTTTGATAGATGGTACTCATAATCTTCATAAGCTGTACCTGTCTGTCCATAAAGATGTTCAATCAGATAGCCGAAGTCGTCCTTATCCAGTCTACGGATTTTGAAACGACGAGAGATTTTATTTTCCAAGAGCTTTTCCATCTTCTGAAAACGCAGGATTTCATCATTACTCATGCTGACAAAATCGCCCATTAGCTTATGGTTCACATCATAGACAAAATCAGACAAAGCATTTTTGGCTTCAACGGTAAGACTTTTCATAGAAAACTCTTGATCGTTGAGAAGCAACTTAAAGCCGATAAAGAAGCGGTAGTCCACTTGATTTTCGCCAATCATGGATATTAAAGCGTCTGTCTGTTGGTCGATTTTGTCATAGGCAATTACTTTGAGTTTGCCAGTTACTTCCTCTTTGGAACGTTCTTGTGCAGAACGTATGCTGGATTCTGTACTGATTTGTAGAGCATGAATCTTGCCATCACGATTTTGTGCGATAAGCTGTCTGAAAGAATCATGCACTTGTATTTTCTGTTCTGGACTTAGGAATGAGTAATTGTAAGGAATAAGCTCATAATAGGCGTAACATTCGCCATCTTTATTCCAGACCAGATTATTTTCAATGTATTTAATTGGATATGCCATAAAATTCACTCCTAACTGTCGTAATGGCTTCTTGTGGCTGGTTTCTGCCAAGGGTTACTTTTTTCCCTGCATAGGTCAGCTTTGGTCGCAGTGCATAAGCAATGACAGACTTCAAAAATCCATAAGGCTTTTTACCATCAAAGGTTTTTGTAGACATAAACCATGTGAAAGCCACAGGAATTCCAAAATATTTGAGAAATGCTCCCTCAATCATGGAAAGAGGTGGCAAGTTGCCAAGTATCATAACCGCAAACAGTGACACGACAAACCACGTCATTTGCGTAAAGGTTATGGGAAACGGAAGTCTAAAATCATTGATAGAATACAGTACCTTTTCCACAGACCAGATACTGGTATAGCTTCGTATTTTCTTCATGTAATCAATCCTTTCATAAAAAATAGGGGTAGCTGATTGAGCCACCCCGTAAAATAGAAAATCTGCCAGTAGTAATGTACCGACAGATTTAATAGACGATTTCAAAAATCCCATGATTGGTTGAGATAAACGTTCCTGAAAGGTCTAAATCCCGACCATAGGCTTGATAATCAATATAGTTTTGAAGACTAGCTGGTACTTCGCCTAAAGCACCCGTTTCTTCAATGTAGTAGCGTGCCACGTCATACATATCATCACAATCGGAATGAATGATAATATCCTCTTGATGTTCGCTTAGTTCTTCAATGCTTGAAAAATGAGTGAGCAGAGCAGATAGCTCCGATTGTAATTCTTCGGGTAATTCCGATACCATTTCCCATAGTCGATTGAGTTCGCCAATGGAAGTGTATTCGTCAACCGTAAAGGGTAACTCGTAGTCATGAATGGCGTATTCCTCATATTCATCATTCAAGCCGATTTTCTCTTTGACTTCCTCAAAGTCAATGGGAAAGGTAAACCACGCACCGACCAATTCGCCCTCATTGTATTTGCCTAAATTCGCAATATAGACTTGCATATCGTCCATATATTCACGTCCTTTCTTTGTAGAGATTCAAAAATCCCTACCGCACTTCGTTTGGTGTACCATTCCTTTGCGGAACATAAGAAAACCACTTATATTCCACAAAAGAACGGTTTTATTTAAGCACCAATAATGCGATTGAATAGCTCTAGTAAAATGTCTTTTACTCCAGCAGCGTTGAAGACTAAGCCAACCGCAATAATCGCAATAATTAAAAAGCCAATCAGTTTGCTAAACTCACGCTTGAAGCCAAGATACAAGCCAATCACAACGATTGCTAAAAGCACCAGTGATTGAGCGTTTGATAGAAACCAGTTATAAAGGTTTTGTCCAAAATTCATAAAAATGTTCTCCTCTCTATATTCAATGAATTTGTATTTGAGTTATTTTTTTGGGGTATACACTTTCTGGTATGGATAGAGATTCCATGCCAGATTTTTTTATACAAAAAAGAGGACATTTGCTGTCCCCTCGTTATACAATCAATTCACCACAAAAATCATGAAAGAAGGTTAAACAAATGTCCCATAATGATTCTATCCTAAATATTCTTGGAATTAAAGATAAAAATATTAAAATTATTTCTGTTGAAGAAGCTGAACACAACAACGATTCTGTTAAAGAGTATATAACGCTAATAACAGCTACTCTTTCTTATCCGATTAATCGTTGTCGTAACTGTGGCTTTCCCACAGTTAATAAGGATGGCTTTCGCAAAACTCATGTACGACTGGCAAGTTTAAATGGGAGAAGATATGAACTAGAGCTTCGTAAACAACGCTATAAATGTAAATCATGCCATACTACTTTTGGTGCTATTACTAATTTAACCAAAGAAAATCAAACCTTATCCAGTGATCTCAAAAATCAAATCATGCTTTTAGCTCGTAAAGGCTTATCTGGTCAGCTTATTGCTGAAATGTGTCACTGCTCTCCTAGCAGTGTTCGTCGAACAATCTTAGAGCGCATGGAACCACACTATCGTGTGGCTAAGTTGCCTAAGCATCTATGTTTTGACGAGTTTCGTTCAATTAAGTCTGTGATGTCCTTTATCTGTTGTGACGCTGAAACCCACCAAATTGTCACAAAGTTACAGGATCGTCTATCACCTACCATTGTTGATTATTTTGAAAGTCGTTATTCAAAAGCCGAACGCGAATGCGTTCAATCAGTTGTAATTGATTTAAATGCTCAATATCAAAGTTTTATCTATCGCCTTTTCCCTAATGCCAATATCATTATTGATCGCTTCCACCTTGTACAATTAGCTGGTCGCGCTTTGGACAATTGTCGTATCTCTATCCTAAAGCAACTTGATAAACAGAGCCAAGAATATAAAATTATGAAGTCACATTGGAAGCTATTCCATAAAAAAGCTGAAGATCTTCACCCTGAAGAAGTAGTTTTTCTTCGCGGCGTTAAACAATATATGACTCGCCAAAATGCTGTTGATCTCATTACTAGTAAATTTTCCAAGTTCGCTGAAGTATACCAAACTTACCAAGATATCACGAAAGCCCTAAACGAGCGCAATAGTGAATTACTAGAGTCAACCATCTTAGACTACCAAAAAACCAATACAGAAATGGATACTGCTATTCAAACCCTTCGTCAAAACAGAAAATATGTCTTAAATAGCGCTAAATTTGAATACTCTAATGGTCCTTTAGAAGGCATCAATCGCAAAATCAAAACCCTAAAACGAACTTGTTATGGTTTTGCCAATCAAAAATTTTTCTTTTTAAGAATCGATTGTATTTTTTCGTAAAAAAATACCCCCTACATTTTCGTAGGAAGTATTTTTAGTCAACCATACCAGTTGACAGATATCCCACTTAGGACATTTTCCTACAAGGGGTCCCGAGCGCTTAGTGGGAATTTGTACCCCTTATCGATACAAATTCCCCGTAGGCGCTAGGGACCTCTTTAGCTTCTTGGAAGCTGTCAGTAGTATATCTAATAATTTATCTCCATTCCCTTTAGTAACGTGTAACTTTCCAAATTTAAAAAAGCGACTCATAGAATTATTTCCTCCCGTTAAATAATAGATAACTATTAAAAATAGACAATACTTGCTCATAAGTAATGGTACTTAAATTGTTTACTTTGGCGTGTTTCATTGCTTGATGAAACTGATTTTTAGTAAACAGTTGACGATATTCTCGATTGACCCATTTTGAAACAAAGTACGTATATAGCTTCCAATATTTATCTGGAACATCTGTGGTATGGCGGGTAAGTTTTATTAAGACACTGTTTACTTTTGGTTTAGGATGAAAGCATTCCGCTGGCAGCTTAAGCAATTGCTGAATCGAGACTTGAGTGTGCAAGAGCAACCCTAGTGTTCGGTGAATATCCAAGGTACGCTTGTAGAATCCTTCTTCAACAATCAGATAGATGTCAGACGCACGGCTTTCAAAAACCACTTTTTTAATAATTTGTGTGCTTAAATGGTAAGGAATATTCCCAACAATTTTATACCTCTGTTTGTTAGGGAATTGAAACTGTAGAATATCTTGGTGAATTAAAGTGGCACGAGTATTCAGTTTTAATTTTTCTGACGATAAGTTGAATAGATGACTGTCTAATTCAATAGACGTTACCTGTTTACTTATTTTAGCCAGTTTCGTCGTTAAATGCCCTTTACCTGTTCCAATTTCGTAAACGGTATCGGTTTCTTTTAAATTCAATTGTTTTATTATTTGGTTGAGTACTTTTTCACTCGTTAAAAAGTTTTGAGAATATTTTATATTTTTGTTCATGTAATCTCTCCTGAAGTGATTACATCTATAAACAAATACAGAAGTTAAACGATTTGTTTGTAATTTTAGTTATCTGTTTAAAAAGTCATAAGATTAGTCACTGGTAGGAATTAATCTAACGTATTTATTTATCTGCGTAATCACTGTTTTTAGTCTGTTTCAAAACAGTAGATGTTTTATCTACATTACGCATTTGGAATACCAACATGACGAATCCCTCCTTCTTAATTACAAATTTTTAGCATCTAATTTAACTTCAATTCCTATTATACAAAATTTTAAGATAATGCACTATCAACACACTCTTAAGTTTGCTTCTAAGTCTTATTTCCATAACTTCTTTTACGTTTCCGCCATTCTTTGCTGTTTCGATTTTTATGATATGGTGCAAGTCAGCACGAACACGAACCGTCTTATCTCCCATTATATCCTTTTTTTGTTGTTATCACGTCCTGTTCTTTTACTGACTGTTGCTTCAAAATCTGCTTGTGTCGGTCTGTCAGTTTCGCATGGTCGAGAATGTCTTTTACAACCTGCGTCTGGTTGATTTCATCAAGTTTAATCGCAACCTTTAAGGTCGGGGCAACTTGATGAGATAGCCAGTTCAGCGTCCTTTGGAAGGAGTAAGGCTCTGGTTTTGTGGTTAGTTTTAATCGTTCACGATTGTTCCCAATAAACCAAGCCCATTCTTCATTCAGTTTCCAATCAGAACGAGGTTTGGAATCGTCTTTATCTACAAAACGGATATACCGATTGATAATTTTAAAGGCGGTATGCTCTGGATTGTCATAGACGAGTAAATCACGGACTGCATAATAGGCACGCTCATTTTTCAATCGAATCTCAAAACGGTTTTTTACTTCTGCGTCTTCAATGGGAATATCATTTTTCTTGTACTGCTCGTAGTCCTTTTCATAGATACAGAAATAAACTTCACTTTGTAATGAACCGATATAGAGGGTGTTTCCCATACATTCCTTTTCCTCTTTGCGTACCAGTTCGCCACTGCGATAGCTTTTAAAACTGCGGAAGACGGAGATACATTCTTCCTGTTGGCACTTTTCAGTGAGTACAGGGATATTCAAAATCCCTGTCTTATCGTTAATGGCAAGGTCAAGGCGTTTCATCACACCGCCAGCCACCAAAACGTCCATAAAGAACTCATACCAGCTTCTTTGTTGTGCCAGAAGATAGCTTTCAAATTGTCTGCACCCACGACCTTTCAATTCCACCAGAACTCCTTTGTCCAGTTCATGGGAGCAAAGGACGAATATGTCGCCTAAAGCATAATGCTCTGAATAAGAATAGAAACCATAGTCCTCATGAAGAAAATAGGACAGTTTCAGTTGTAAGATGTTTTCGACCACCTGCTGTACGTCTGTTGTCGGAAAGCGAATCCTTACATAATCAAACAGCATTTCAAGGGGAGCGTCGGGATTGAAGCGTTCCAGAGCTTCCCAAAGGGACTGCTGTAAATCCTCTGATGGCTTGACTTTTCCTGTTTCAATATCGCTTAGATACTGCCTTGTAATACCAGTCGCAACAGCTAAACGGTTTTGAGATAGTCTATAAGCCAAGCGTTTTTCTTTTAAATGCTGTAACCAAGTTTGTTCATTCAGTAAAAATCCCTCCAATCAAAAAGGCGTATGTCAACTTTTAAAGCCCATTTGACATACGCTGAAATTTTGTAAATCCCTTGTAACCAAAGGATTTTCTAATGTTTTTTTGACTGTTTCCTGTCGATTTGTACCCCCCTGTTAGATACGGGGGGTTAAGTGCTGGCGTGGCTATTGCCACACCAGCCAGCAAGATCAGTCCACACCTGCGACTTCCGCTTCGCACGTCGCCTGCGTGGACTGTCTGCTGTTGGATAACTTTTTAATTTCCTCCAAGAAATCATATCCTTTTGGTACAAGGGGAGTATAAAACTCTGATATGACACTTGTTCCTACATCAACATAGCCACGACCTTTGATTCGCTTTAAGAAGAAATCCTTTTGTACGTCACTGCCAAACATCATGCCATAGCCCATTTCAGACATACGACCTAAAGCCACTCTGAAATTAAACTGATCACGGATTCCGTCGCCTAAATATTTTGCGTCTGGACGTTGACAAGCCAGTATTAGAAAGAAGCCAGCTTGACGACCTAACATGACAATCTGTTTCAGCTTATTCATAACTGCGGTGTTTTCTTTTGTTCCCAGCATTTCCATGAAAGCGACGTATTCATCAAAGATTAAGAAGTGTGCCGGGAGACCTAAGTAAGCATAATTTTTGCCAGTCTTATAGTTCTTCATCTGCTTCATTTCCTCACTACGTTTCATCATTTCTTCATAGAATGTTTCAATGCAAGAAAGCAAGTCTTCTTTTCTATAGTAGACATTTGCCATCACAGAACCTAAGTCCGCAAGGTCAGCATTTTTCGGGTCAAGAATATACAGTTTTGAATCTGTATGAAGCAAGGCTTCAATCAGTGTCAGTATAAAGTAAGTTTTACCGCCACCTGTACCACCAGCAATCAACATATGAGGGAGCTTATCATATTCCCACCATACGTTTTTCATTAAGCGAAGTTTACCATCTTTAGCTTCTACTTCATCAATAGAAATACGACTGGCTATGGTGTCATAGAGCAAAGTATATTCCACATAGGAATCCTTTAACTCTTTATCCGTCAGCTCACAGTACAAGCCACTCTCTAATTTCTTTTCCAAGTGTAAGAGTTGGTCTTGATATTTTCCCAGCGTGATTTCCACCCGTATCTGTATCAAGCCATTTTTAAGTCGATAATACATTTTAGGGAAGTAGGTTATCTTTTCCTTTGTACGACCAGCACTATCTTTAAAGAAACCCTCTGTTTTGACCTGTTCAGATTCATACCACTTGTTTTCAAGTATCATCTTTGCCAGTTTTTGACGGTGGTAAAGTTGTTTAACCGTATCATAGCGAACCCGTTTGAATACAAACGCTACCAGCAAGCAGATAAGAATTGCGACACTGAAACTGATAATTAAATAGGGAATGTCAATCTTATCTGCTTGTGATAGGTTAAAATCCTGCCAGTTGATCTGCTGGATTGTCTTCACATGAAACAGTCCGACAACCAGCAGGAAAACAGGCAGGAGTGACGCTATCGTAAAATGAAAGACTAAATCTTTACCAGATGGGCGAATCCTTTTACCACGCTGTTTCATGCGAAAAAGTCTCCTTTCTACCTAGCGACTATTTGTCTTGTGTCGGTTCTTTCTTTGCTTGTGGTTGAGCTTTGAATGAACTAGAATCCTTTGTCAGCACAATATCGTCTGCCTTGATATACCAGTCAACATCTGCTCCTTGATAGGTGGCAGTAGCAACGGTGTCCGCAATGGGATTGATAAGTTCCACCCGTGCGTTATAATCAAACTCTTTCAAAGGCAAGCTGGCAGGAATACTTACTTGAATCATGCGTCCTTGTCCTTTGGATTTTAAGTCATAGGTACGTTCCTTGATTTCATCTGAAACCGACCCGTCTTCATTTTGGATTCTCACTTCACGACGTAGAGCAGAGAATTTCAATTCTCCAAAAGTCGTGTCTTTATCTAATACAATGCCATTTGCTAATCTCATCATTTTTCCTCTCTTTCTTTATTCTTTTATCATGTCGTCAGCATGTAAAAGGTAATTTGTAAAACCACGAGTGCCGATTTTGTAGCCCTCTGCGGTAATACGTGGATTGACTAACTTCACACGTTCCTCAAAGCCGAAATGTTTTTCTCCAGCTTCAGCAGGAAGCACCACCACAATATCATCTGCTCTTTGAACGTCAGAATAGAGGTTGTAGCTTCGAGATAAGACAGTTAATTGTCCGTTGATTCTTCGCTGTTCTACTTTATCCTCGCCAGCAAATTCTAAATTGCCAAATGTTTTTTCCATGTTGGGAATCACAAATTTAAGTTCCATATTTTTACCTATCCTTTCTTTTTATTGTTTGATAAATCTTGTTTGTTTGATGGTCTTAAAGGGAGGGGAGCGACCTTTTGATTCTTGATTTTCTGTTTTCATAAGTTCACTTCCTTTCAAATATTGGGTAAAAAAATAGACACCTCATTTTTTGAAGTGTCTACCTATTAAATATTCAATTTTATTGGAAGTATCTTTGTATCTTCACTTTTCAAGGATAAATCGTCGTATCAAAGCTCATTCATAAGTAGTAAATTAGTAGTAAATTGAGTGGTTTTGACCTTGATAAAGTGTGATAAGTCCAGTGTTTATGCGGATAATTAGATTTTTATACTGTTTTTTAAGATAATAATAGTAGAAAATGTGTTTGCCAACTATTATAATATAATTAAAAAGAAAATGAAAGTGGGAAAATAAAGAGAAGAAAATTTTCTGAAAGTCTAGTTTGGACCGGCAGCTTGAACGAACCATTTAAGAATTTGTGGATACCATCCAGCTCCTGATAAAATAAGAAAAGTGTGAAATCCATGGCTTTTCTGAGCTCATGTTGCTTCCACACTTTTTATTGGGCTGTTTTATCTAGCAGCCTTTTGTTCTTTATGTTTGTGAAGAATAAAGGAGTTTGAAAAACTCAGGCTTGCTAGTACAAAAAGAAGAAGGGTTGTAGCTGGATAGCTAAGAGAGATATGATTGGTTTTGATGATAAAGAGAAGGGCAAAGGCAAGAATAGCAAAGAAAATGCTGAGGCCCCAAGTCATTCGGCGACTGAATAAGTGCTGCTCAAAGAGCAGAGGAATGAGGAGACAGCCTAGAAGAAGGCTCGTTGGGAAAACGACATACTCGGCGGAAAAAATAGTCAAGATACTCAGAGTGACAAACAGGCAGCTAAGCACATGATGGGTATAGTTGAGCCAATTTATTTTCATTGGAAAACCTCCTTTTGATGATAATTGTTTGGATACGGTTGATGGTGTAAACACCACACTTTCACACCTTTATTATAAGTCTTTAAAAGTAAAAAGCAAGCGTTTACAATCATATTTACTCAGTCTATCAATCTTTTTCATTACTCTGAATTATCAGATATTTTCAAGCTTTCTGGTACTTCTTTTTCTTTCAAAAAATAGATTTTTTCGGTATAATAGTCAAAGATAGTCAATGTTAGAGAAGACTTGAATGCTTATTTTTAGATATAACAGATAGAAAGGTATATCATGGGCATCAAAAACACCTCGGATAGTATAGAAGAATATATCAAAACAATTTTGGCGCAGGCGGGCATGGTCGAGCTGAAGCGCAGTGAGTTAGCTAATGTTTTTCAGGTGGTTCCGAGTCAGATCAATTATGTGATTAAGACACGCTTTACGGAGAGTCGGGGTTATATCGTCGAAAGCAAGCGCGGTGGCGGGGGCTATATCAGGATTGGTAAGATTGAATTTTCCGATCGGCACCAGATGTTGTCGGATTTGTTGACCAATGTCGGTGAGTCGCTCAGCCAGCCAGTTTTTTCAGATATTTTGCAGTGGCTCTTTGATGAAAAAATTATCAGTCAGCGTGAGGGAGATCTGCTTCTGGCTAGTGCCAGCGATGCTGTCTTGGGGGCAGAGGCTCCGAGGATTCGAGCCAGAATGTTACGGAAAATTTTGCAGCAATTAGATAGAAAAGGAAATTAAGAATATGAACTATTCAAAAGCTTTAGTAGAAAGCTTAGAAGCGGCTCAGCTTTTAGCTGGTCATTTTGCTACAGATTATTTAGAATCGTGGCAGATGCTGATGGCTCTAGCTAATAATCCCTACAGCGTTGCAGGCTCGGCTCTAAATGAATTCCCTATTGAAGTGGATAAACTGGAAGAAGCAGCCTTTGACATTACTGGAAAAGAGTATCAAAAACAAGGCGGTTTTGACTTATTGCCTTTCTCTCACCGTTTGGAGGAGCTCTTTACTCAAGCAGGGCAGATTGCGGAAGCCGTCCACGCTAAAAGCCTAGGGACAGAACATCTTCTCCTAGCCATACTATTTGATCGTGGGATCTTGGCAGCTCGTGTGCTAGAAGCTGCAGGTTTCGGCTATGATGATAAGAGTTCAGCCCCTCGGTTCAGTGATTTACGAAAGGTTTTAGAGCAGCGTGCTGGCTGGGGCAGAGAGGAAATCAAATCGATCCGCTCGCTAAATAAAAACACGGCCTCTGCCAAGCAAACCATGGCAAATATGATGGGTATGCCTCCTTCAACTAGTGGCGGTCTGGAAGACTATACTCGGGATTTGACAGAGCTGGCTCGGGCTGGTCGTCTGGAACCAGTTATCGGTCGGGATGAGGAAATTTCTCGGATGATTCAGATCCTCAGCCGCAAGACAAAGAATAATCCAGTGCTAGTTGGTGATGCGGGGGTTGGTAAGACAGCTCTGGCGCTAGGTTTGGCTCAACGCGTAGCAGCTGGTCAGGTTCCAGCAGAACTTGCCAAGATGCGCGTCTTGGAACTAGACTTGATGAATGTTGTCGCTGGGACTCGTTTCCGCGGAGACTTTGAAGAGCGGATGAACAATATCATCAATGACATCGAAGAAGACGGCCATGTCATCCTCTTTATCGATGAGCTGCATACCATCATGGGTTCTGGCAGCGGGATTGATTCGACCTTGGATGCGGCCAATATCCTGAAACCTGCTCTGGCTCGGGGAACCTTGCGGACAGTTGGTGCTACGACGCAGGAAGAGTATCAGAAACATATCGAAAAAGATGCTGCTCTGTCTCGGCGTTTTGCCAAGGTCACTATTGAAGAACCTACTGTGGCCGACAGCATTGCTATTCTGCAGGGTTTGAGAAAGAGCTATGAGAATCATCACAAGGTGCAGATTAGTGATCAGGCCATTGAAACAGCAGTCAAGTATGCACATCGCTATCTGACCAGCAAGCATTTGCCAGACTCTGCCATTGACCTTTTGGATGAAGCTAGTGCAACGGTGCAGAATAAAGGACCGCAGAATTATAAACAGTCGGATTTGACGCCTGTGGATCAGGCTTTGATGGCTGGAAAGTTGAAAAAAGTCGGTCAGCTACTCGCAAAAGAGCAGGAACCAACTGTTTACAAGCTGAAAGTGGAAGCAGAGGATATCTTAGAGACTCTCAGTCGCTTGTCTGGTATTCCTGTGCAGAAATTAACTCAGACAGATGCCAAAAAATATCTCAACTTGGAAAAAGAACTACACAAGCGAGTTATCGGGCAGGATGCAGCAGTTTCGGCTGTCAGCCGAGCTATTCGTCGCAATCAATCGGGCATTCGCACTGGTAAACGCCCAATTGGTTCTTTTATGTTCCTAGGGCCAACGGGTGTCGGAAAGACAGAGCTGGCTAAGGCCTTGGCAGAAGTTCTCTTTGATGATGAATCCGCCCTGATTCGCTTTGACATGAGTGAATATATGGAGAAATTCGCAGCCAGTCGTCTTAACGGGGCGCCTCCAGGCTATGTAGGCTATGAGGAAGGCGGCGAATTGACGGAAAAGGTTCGCAACCGTCCATATTCAGTTCTTCTCTTTGACGAGGTAGAAAAGGCTCATCCAGATATTTTCAATGTCCTCTTGCAGGTCTTGGATGATGGTCAGCTGACCGATAGCAAGGGCCGCAAGGTGGACTTCTCCAATACGATCATTATCATGACCAGCAATCTGGGGGCAACAGCCCTGCGGGATGATAAGACGGTTGGTTTTGGGGCGCGTGACATCCGCTTTGATCAGGCTAATATGGAAAAACGTATTCTGGAAGAATTGAAGAAGACCTACCGGCCTGAATTTATCAACCGGATTGATGAAAAGGTGGTCTTCCACAGTCTGTCTGCTGAGGATATGCAGGAAGTGGTCAAGATTATGGTGCAACCGTTGATTAGGAGTCTGGCAGAGCAAGGCATCGTGCTTAAATTCCAAGCTAGTGCCCTGAAATTGCTGGCTCAGGAAGGTTACGTTCCAGAAATGGGAGCGCGGCCGCTGCGCCGTACCCTGCAGACGCAGGTGGAGGACAAGCTATCTGAGTTGCTCCTGACTGGAGATTTGGCAGCTGGTCAAACGCTTAAAGTTGGTGTCAAAGGTGGCCAACTCAAATTTGAAATGGCTTAGGGAGGATGTGTGCAATGGAAATTCGTGTGATGACAGAAAAGGATTATGCCTCTGTTTACCAGCTGTGGCTCTCTTGCGCTGGTATGGGGCTCAATAACTTAGATGACTCTGAAGAAGGGATTGCCCGCTTTTTGAAGCGCAATCCTGAGACCTGTCTGGTTGCCTTGGAAGGGGAGAGCTTTATAGGTGCTATTCTAGTTGGCACAGATGGACGTAGAGCGTACATTTATCATACAGCTGTCCATCCATATTTTCGTAGAAAAGGAGTAGGCAGAGCTCTGGTCGAACAGGCCTTGTCAGCAGTGAAAAGACTTGGTATCCATAAAGTATCGCTGGTCGTTTTTGAAAGAAATGAACTGGGCAACCGTTTTTGGCAGGAGCTGGGATTTTCAGTTAGAAATGATCTGCTTTACCGAGATCAAGGACTAACGGAGATGATTCGACAGGATACGTAAAAAGCTGATTTACTTAGCATTCTTGCTAGGCTAGTCAGAACCGTGTTATCCTACTGAAGAATATCGTTTAGAAAGGCAGAAACTGTGTCTCTTCGTTATCTTGCTCGAATAGCTCTTCTGGCGGCTGTCTGCGTCGTGCTTCGTTATGCTTTTGCTGGTCTGCCCAATATCAAGCCGATTACAGCGCTGTATTTTCTCTTGGTGGATTTTGAGGACTTGAAGGGCTCTCTTCTAGTCATGTCTATCAGTATCTTTGTATCTTCTTTCCTCTTTGGAATGGGACAATGGGTTCTTTTCCAGATCTTATCCTTTACGGTGGTTATTTTCCTATGGTACCTACTGTATCGGCGACTAGGCTTGTTTGGCCAGAGTATGTTGGCCTTGCTTTTAGCCTTTAGCTATGGTCTTGTGATTGATGGTATCACAGCCTTGCTTTATCAAATGCCTTGGTGGACCTATGTGGCAGCGGGAGTGGGCTTCAATCTAGCCCACGCCTGGTCCACGATGCTCTTCTATCCTATTTTGTATTTTATTTTAAGGAGACTTTATCATGAAAAAAATCTTTAGTTTACTTACGCTTGCCTTTGCTCTCTTTTTAGTGGGCTGTAGCAATAATCAAACAAAAAACGATACCAGCTCTAGTTCTGCTGCTTCTTCCGTCAAAAAGGAACTGAAAATCAGCATCAGTATTGCACCAGAAGGTCAGGAGAAGAGCGAGAAAACGGTGGCTGTTGCAGAAGGAAAGACAGCGATGGATGCTTTGAAGAAGGCCTATAAGGTCGAAGAAAAAGATGGTTTTATCACTTCGATTGACGGTCATGCTCAGGATGAAGCAAAGGGCCTCTACTGGATGTTTAAGGTCAACGGAGAAATGGCTCCTAAGGGTGCCAATCAAATCACGCTCAAGGATGGAGACAAGCTGGAATTCTACCAAGAAGTCTATCAGCAATAAATCTTGTAGAAAAAGAATCTGATGCTTAAGACATTAGGTTCTTTTTTTGCGCTTAATGCAGTTTTAAAGTGTCTGAAAAATATTTTTATAAAATTTTATAAAAAACTATTGACAAAAGAAAAATATAGTTTATAATAAAACCATAGAAATAATAAAATATAATAAAAAGGTTAAGCGTATGAAAGAAAAAATTGCAATCGTCTTTGGAACCTTTGCTCCCTTGCATCAGGGGCATATCGATTTGATTCAGAAGGCGAAGCGTTCTTACGACAAGGTGCGCGTGGTGGTTTCTGGTTATCAGGAAGACCGTGGAGAGGAAGCAGGTCTGTCTCTGCAGAAGCGATTCCGTTATACTCGTGAGACCTTCGCAGATGATGAACTGACTCAGGTTTATAAACTAGACGAAACGTCTTTTCCCCGCTATCCTCTGGGTTGGGACAAGTGGCTGTCGACTTTATTAGAGTTGGTGGGCTATGATGCAGAAGGTGAAGAGCTGATTTTCTTTGTCGGAGAGGCTGATTATCAGGCCGAGTTGGAAAAGCGTGGCTTCAAAACTTCTTTTGAGGAGCGACAGTTTGGGATTTCAGCTACGATGATTCGGGAAAATCCTAGCCTTTATTGGAAATATATCGCCCAACCTTTCCGCCGTCACTTTACCAAGAAAGTGCTGATTATGGGTAGCGCCAGTAATGGTAAAACGACCTTGGCTAAGGATTTGGCTCGCTACTATGATGCTCCAGTTAGTCTAGAATATGCTCGAGAATACCAGATTCAAAATAACGTACGAGACGATGAGTTGACACCTAAGGATTACTATTATCTACTTCTGGGGCAATACGCTCAGACTTCTCGCCTCATTGACAGCAACGCAAACCGTGGTCTGGTCGTGGCCGATACAAATTCGCTAGTAACCAAGGCCTACTATGACTACTATCTGAAAGAAAGTCCCGTTCAAGACGAGGAGACAGATACCTTTGACAATCTCTTTGCCAGCATTTTGTCTAAGGAAAAATGGGATTTGATTCTCTTTGCTGAGCCGGTCGGAGCCTATGTCAACGATGGCTTTCGCGATATGAGCATGGCAGACGAGGCTATCCGCAGTGATTTTTCTAGCTATTTGAAAAGGCTGAAAGAGGAGTGTTTAGCTCATATTCCGACGGTCTATCTGGCTGGCAGTTATTTTGACAATTATCAGGCGGCTAAAGAAGCGATCGACATGATTTATCAAGCAGATTAAAAAAGAAAGTGGTAAAATAGAATGGTAGTAAAAAATCAAAAACTCTCACCTGCAGCTCTCTCCGCAGGACTAAAACAAAAATCTCAAACCTTTGCTCGGAATTTTCAGAATGTCTGTGCAGCAGCTAAAGAACAGGGCTTTAGCGGTATTGCCAAATTGCTCTGGCAGGATTTATTTGGCGGGCGTAGCTTGTCTCAATGGCTCTACTTGATTGCTCTTTCCAGTCTGCCCTTCATTCTGGAGTTTACCAGTGGGCAGGAGCAGCATGACTGGTTGGGACTCTTTGCTTCCTGGACAGGCATCGTCTGCGTCATCCTAGTAGCTGAGGGGCGGGCCAGCAATTACCTCTTTGGAGCTGTTAATTCGGCGATTTATCTCATTTTGTCCTTCCAGGCTAGCTTTTATGGAGAAGTGCTGACTACGGTTTACTTCTTTATCATGCAGCCGATTGGCCTTTATACTTGGCTGTCCAACCGAGTCAATGAACAAGATAAGACAGAGCCTTCTCATTTTGAAGCTAAGAAGTTAGACTGGCGTGGCTGGCTTAAATATTTGGCCTTGACTGCCTTGATTTGGATTGGCATGGGCTTTGCTTATAAGAGCATTCACAGTCACCGGCCTTTCCGCGATAGTGTGACAGATGCGACCAATGGAATCGGCCAGCTTCTCATGACGGGGCTCTATCGCGAGCAATGGATTTTCTGGATTGCGACCAATCTCTTCAGTATCTACCTCTGGTGGGGTAGCAACCTTCATATCCAGGCCATGTACTGGGTCTATACCCTCAATAGTATCGTCGGCTGGTATCAGTGGACCAAGGCAGTGAAGAAAGCTTAGAGCAAGATTTGGAGGATTTTTGATAGAAAAAATAGCTTAGGAAAGGAAGAAAAATTCATGACCAAACAGGATATCCCAGCGGGAATGTCGGAAAAAGAGTATTACGAAACAATGGCGGATGAGTCCGCCTTTTTAGCATGGTACAAGACACAGGATTTGCCCAAGTATGAGACACCTAGCGTAACAGCAGATATGGTGGCTTATTGTTTTGTGGAAGGCCAGATAAAACTCTTGGTTATTAAGCGCAAGGCCCATCCTTATCAGAATAAATATGCTCTGGTCGGAGGTTTTGTGGACAAAAATGAGGATGCCTATCAAGCCTGCATTCGGGAGGTCAAGGAAGAAGTAGACCTCGAGATACCGCTGGAAAAGGTGGAGCAGCTGATGACGGTTTCCACTCCAGGACGCGATCCGCGTGGTTGGGTTATCACCATTGCCCATCTGGTCTATCTGCCGGCAATCGCTATCAACCAAGTCAAGGCTGGTGATGATGCTAAGGAAGTCACCTTCCTTAATGTGGACTTTAAGACAAGGAGTTTTAGAGATGGCGAGCGGCTTCTAACAGCAGAGGACTTTGCCTTTGACCACTACCAAATCCTGCTGGAGTCTATCAAGCGGATTCAGGGGCGACTGGACTGGAATCCAACTTTTCTTCATTTGCTAGAATCGCCGTTTACTGTTTATGAAGGGACTGAGTTGGTCAATCTCATCACGCCTAGACGCCCCATCGTCAGCAATAATTTTCTCGTAAAATTTGGAGAATATTTGGAAGAGGCTGGCGTTAAGCGCGTGCCAAAGAAGAAACCAAGAAAAGTTTATAAACTGAAGACAGAAAAATCAGATTAAAAGAAAATTGATGATATAGTTTACTTGCAGGACAAAGATGTTCTGCTTTTTTTATTTTTATTACGAATATAAAAGTAGCGACATATCTGCTGAAGAAGAGAGGAGGCCTAAGTTCCGGATGCTATTTGCTTCAAAAATTTTTGAAAAATTCCATTTATCTAGTTGACATACTTTATTGCAAGTGTTACAATAATATTACAAAAAGATTTCCGAATGTTACAAAGGAGAAGAAAAAATGAAAACTAAGACTTATACAAAATTGATGGCTGCTACTGTTCTAGCTTCTAGCTTACTTTTAGGGGCTTGTGGTCACAAAGAAGAAACCAAGACTAGCGCAAGTGCTAATAAGACAGTACAAACTTCTTCTAGCTCTAAAGTTACTTCATCTAGCAAAGCTAGCAGCGCTCCAAAAGCCAGCAGCAATGCTTCTTCAAACAAAACAGTAGGACAAGCAGAACAAGTACAGAAAGCCGTGGAATCCGTTCAACCTTCACAAAATCAAACTCAACAAGGAGTGGATCAGCAAGTTCAAGCTCAACAAAATACACGGGCTCAACCAAGCCAATCTCAACAAGCTCCTAGTCAACAAGCTACGCCGACTCAACCAACTAAACCAAATCAAGCAACTCAGCCAGCCCAACCGAGTCAACCAGCTCAAAATCCAGCAACTGATCGTCAGCTTCAAAACAAGCAGGCAGAAACAAATGCTCGCTATAAAGGCGTTTTGAATATGGTGGATGGAGATTTCTCTGCAGCTGCTGGTAGTTGGACAGATGCAGGAGGTAGTACAGTGACTGTTTCAGCAGGCGGACAATTTAGCGTCAAGTCAGCGAATGGAACTGTCAATACTTACCATGTTGCTTCATATGCCTATACTTTGGATGATGGTCGCTATACAGCTCAGCTGGGTTCTGCTGAGTCATCTGCTCCTAAATTGGGCATCCAAATCACTACTGGCGCTGATGGTAAAGTAGCTAGTGTTCAATTGATCAAATAAGAAAAAAGAAATAAAAAAGGAGGCACCTTTGTAGATGCTTCCTTTTTTTATTTCTTTAATCTTGGAGTTGCAAGAGTTCTTCAATCTCTGCCAATGTGCTGGCCTGTGAAATGGCACCGCGAAGTTTAGCTGCACCAGATGTTCCACGAAGGTAGTGAGGAGCGAGTCCGCGGAATTCACGAACGGCTACGTTTTCTCCTTTGAGGTTAATCAAGCGTTTGAGATGTTCATAAGCAATCTTCATCTTATCTTCAAAGGTCAAGTCTGGCAGGATTTCGCCTGTTTCAAAATAGTGATTGATTTGGTTGAAGAGGTAGGGATTTCCCATAGCTGCACGGCCAATCATGACAGCGTCAGCACCAACCTCTTCGATACGTTGTTTGGCTTCTTGCACGCTGCGGATATCACCGTTAGCGATGAAAGGAATCTTGGTCAGGGCTTGGGCTACGTCGTGCAAGGTCTCGAGGTCTGCGTGACCTGTATACATTTGCTCACGGGTGCGACCGTGCATGGCTAAAGCTGAAACACCAGCCGCTTCGGCTGCCAGAGCATTTTCTACAGCCAGTGAGCTGTCGGACCAACCTGTCCGCATCTTGACTGTCAGAGGGATATCCAAAACGGACTGAACCTTGTTGATAATTTTATAGATTTTCTCAGGATCCTTGAGCCACATAGCGCCAGCTTCGTTTTTGACGATTTTGTTAACAGGGCAGCCCATGTTGATATCGACGATATCCGTCTTGGTATTTTCTTGGATAAATTCCGCTGCGCGGGCTAAACTGTCCTCGTCGCTACCGAAAAGCTGGATAGAAACGGGATTTTCTCCCTCATCAATATGGAGCATATGGAGAGTTTTCTCGTTGTTATACTGGATGCCCTTGTCAGAGACCATTTCCATCACGACCAGGCCTGCCCCCAGCTCTTTGGCAATGGTCCGGAAAGCAGAGTTGGTTACACCAGCCATAGGCGCCAGAACCGTACGGTTGGGAATTTCAACATTTCCAATCATAAAAGGGGTATTAAGATTTGTCACGAATCAGTTCCTCCAAGTCATTTTGGTCAAAGTGGTAGGCTGTCTGGCAGAATTGACAGATGATTTCAGCCCCGTGGTCTTGGTCACGCATCTCTTCTAAGTCAGCCTTTGGCAGGGTAGCCAAGGCATTCATGAAGCGCTCTTTGCTGCAGTCGCACTGGAAGCGAATTTCCTCTTCAGACAGGCGTTTGTAGGGTTCATCTCCATAGATGGCAGCCAGCAGAGCTTCGATGTGATCATCGGATTCTAACAGCTTAGAGATGGCAGGCATTTCTTGGATCCGCTTCTCGAAGCGAGCGATATCAGCTTCTTTAGCACCAGGCAGAGCTTGTACCAAGAAACCACCAGCAACCTTAACTTTATCATGCTCATCCAAGAGAACATTGAGGCCAACGGCAGAAGGAGTTTGCTGGCTTTCAGTCAAGTAGAAGGCTAGGTCTTCGCCGATTTCACCAGAAATGAGTGGTGTCATAGAATTGTAGGGATTGCCAGTACCGTAGTCCGTGATAACCAAAAATTGACCAGAGCCGACAAAGGGACCGACCAGAACTTCGCCAGTAGCTGTCTTTTTAATATCGACACCGGGATTTTGCACATAGCCTTTGACATTACCCTCGGTATCTGCCACGGTGATGATTGCGCCTAGCGAGCTAGTACCAAGAACCTTGACGGTGATTTTGGTCTGGCCCTTTTCATTAGCCGCCAAAATCTGGCTGGCAATCAGTGTGCGACCAAGTGCAACGGTAGAGCTTGCTTGAGTTTGATGTTTTTCTTGAGCGGTCCGAACCGTCTCTGTGCTGTCCAGCACATAAGCACGAAAAGAACCGTTTTCTGAGATAGTTTTGATAATTTTGTCCATACCTTTTATTTTAACATAAAAATAAAAACAAACGTAGCCTTTGTGCTTGTTTTGTCAAAGATTTCTTCTTTAGATTGTGCTAGAATCAAGTCAAACAAAAAGGAGAAGATGATTAATCATAATTTAGAGGCGATCTAGCAGTGGCGGATGCGTCTGATTTGACAAATGTAACATTTTTGGTTACAATTAAATCATAAATTACGAATGGAATCAAAAAGGAGAGCTTATGATTGAAATTACTTATCTAGATGCAGCTAAGTCAGAACGGAAGATAACTTTCGAGTCTTATGAGGAGTTTGAACTATCCCAGCAAGCCTGCCTGATCGGGGTGGCGGATTATCATCCAGTTAAAAAGTTAGTTTATAATGGTCATGATTTGGACTACCATGGGACTTATGGAGATGTGTACTTCTTCCTGATGAAACAGGATTTGAGCCAATATAACTAAAAAGGAGAAATACAATGGCAAAAGCAATTACAGATGCAACATTTGAACAAGAAACAAGAGACGGTTTGGTCTTGGTAGACTTCTGGGCAACTTGGTGTGGTCCATGTCGTATGCAAGGTCCAATCTTGGATAAATTGTCTGAAGAGCTTTCAGAAGATGTCTTGAAAATCGTCAAAATGGATGTTGATGAAAATCCAAACACAGCTCGTGCCTTTGGAATCATGTCTATCCCAACCCTTCTCTTTAAGAAGGATGGTCAAGTGGTCAAGCAAGTCGCTGGTGTTCACACTGCAGAACAAATCAAGGCGATTGTTGCGGAATTGAGTTAAAAGCAAAGCACTCCCATTCGAAACGGGGAGTGTTTTTTCATAGAAAAAGCCCTGTTCCTCAAACTGAGGACAGGACTCTTTTTTGTTTCTTATTCTTCTGTTCCAAGGCAGTTTTTAGCAACAAGAGCTGCAAGAACACCACCTACGATTGGTGCAAGAATGAAAATCCATACTTGTTGAAGGGCCGCGCCACCTACCAATACAGCAGGCGCTAAGCTACGAGCTGGATTCACTGAAAGTCCAGTGATGTTCAATCCCACAAGGATCATAGCTGTCAAGGACAAACCAATGACCAAACCAGCAATCGCACCATTTCCCTTGCTTTCTGAAGTCACGGTCATGATCACCAAAACAAACAAGAAAGTTGCGATGACTTCAAACAGGAAACCACCAAAGACAGTTACACCGTTTGCCAAGGCATTTTCACCAAGACTAGCAGTTGACATGCCTGAGTTTGCCAAGAGGAAGAAGACCGCGCCTGACGCAAGGAAAGCTCCAACCACTTGTCCAAGGATGTAGTTGACAAGGTCTTTTGACGATAAGCGTTTGTTTACAAACATAGCGATTGAAACAGCTGGGTTCAGGTGAGCGCCTGAAACAGTTCCGATTGAGAAAGCTGCGACTACGATTGCCAAGCCAAATGCCAAAGCAATTCCTAGGTGTCCAAGACCTTCAACACCATTTCCAAAAACAACAGCTCCTGTTCCGATGAACACAAGCATGAAAGTACCGATTAATTCAGCAACAAATTTTTTCATTTTCTATCTCCTTTTTTAAAAAATCTATGTATTAGTCTATCAAAACAGACAGGTGGATTCAAGAAAAGTGCTCTGAACACACATTTTGGTTGGAATATACTTGGTTATTATAGGTGATAATAGAGGAAATAGCCTGACTCTCAGTTTTTTTGTTGGAAAATATAGTTTTTAGGTTATAATAGGAAGAAGGTAAATTACAAGGTATAGAAAGGGCGCTGTTTATGCTTGAGTCATTATCGCAGTTTGGCTTTATTTTGATGGTTTTTACTCCGTTTATTGCGGTGCCGATTTTCTGTTTCTTTGTGGGCTGGATGATTCCTAGGTCGCAGATAACAGAAAAAAGTATCATGCTCGTACTCAGTTTAGTCCTTTTTAGTTTAGTTTTGATTTCTTACTATGCTCCTCAACTGCTGGGAATGTTTTTTTGGGGGCTTATCTGGTTCTTTATTGGCCTCCTACGTGCTAAAAATTATAGCAAGTCACAGTTCTGGATAAGGTGGCTTATATTTAGCGTCTGTTTTACAATCTATATTTTGGTTTATCTATATTTCTTTAAACTTTTTTAAAAATTTGGCTTCAAATTTCATTTTAGGGACAGATTTATTGAATTATGTAAAAACAGACTGAGACAAAAATGTCTCAGTCTGTTTTTTTACTCCCCCAACTCCTCGCTGTAAGCAATAATCTGATCAACTGTGTCTGACAAGAACTGAATGGTGTCGCGGAGTGGTTTATCCGTCGAAATATCTGCTCCGATAATCATAGCTGACTCAAGCGGCGTTTTGCTGCCGCCAGATTTGAGCAGCTCCAGCCAGTCACGGGCACCATTTTCGTCATTTTTCAAATGTAGGTAGCCGGCGGTAGAGATGACCAAGCCTGCGGAGTAAGTGTAGCTGTACAGTCCCATGTAGTAGTGGGCTTGGCGCATCCAAGTCAGGGCAGCATCATCGTCAATCTCAACGGCATCGCCCCAGAAGTCCGTCAAGACATCTTTCATGATAGCGTTGAGTTTGCTTGCGCCGAAGGTTCCGCCTTCTTCAATCAAAGTATAGACCTTGCGTTGGAAGGCAGCTTCCAGCAAGTGAGTAATGAAGTTGTGGAAGTAAGTATCCGTCAGACGGTGAGCCAGGGCAAAGCGTTTCTGGCGTGGGTTATCAAACTGGCGTTCCAGATAGTCACTGAGCAGGAGCTCGTTAAAGGTAGACGGTGCTTC
Organism: Streptococcus sp. Marseille-P6264; assembly: GCF_902460355.1. Lineage (GTDB taxonomy): Bacteria > Bacillota > Bacilli > Lactobacillales > Streptococcaceae > Streptococcus. Next base: position 19,603 of record NZ_CABPTO010000004.1, on the reverse strand, counting down.
CACATAGTAGGTGGACATGTGGGCGTTGAAGTAGCTTTGGTGATTGTCAGAGAAGATAAACTGACCAGAGTGGCCAATCTCGTGAATCAGAGTATAGACATCACTCATACGTCCAGTCCAGCTCATGAGGACATAAGGGTGAACCCGATAAGGATCCGCAGCATAGCCGCCAGAATCCTTTCCAGCATTGGCCGCAAAGTCGACCCAGCGTTCTTCCTTATAGCGGGCAACTTCTTGACAATACTCTTGTCCAAGTGGCTCGACTGACTTCATGACGAGGTCATAGGCATCGTCAATGCTGACTTCAGGATTGAGCTCGCTGTCCAAGTCCAGCTTCCAGTCGGCAAAGGTCATTTTTTCAAGTCCGTTGACCTTAGCTACATGCTTGAGGTATTTCTGAGCTACTGGAGCAAATTCGCTCATAATCAAGTCAATCTGCCGGTCAAACATAGAGCGATCAACTTCTTGCTCAGCTAGTAAGTAGTCAAAGACAGAGTCATAGCCCTTCATGTCAGCCAGTAATTTTTCAGACTTGACTTGAGCCAGATAGGCAGCTGCAGCAGCGTTTTGATGCTGACGAAGTCCTTCTGAGAAAGAGCGGAAAGCTTTTTCGCGGATTTCTGCATTTTCATGGTTTTGATAGAAATTCTCATAGGTGACAAAGCTGTTTTTGTAAACTTTGCCATCTACTTCAAAGTCAGCCATGGCAAAGTCGCCGGCCCGCATCTTAGTGTAAATATCCTGTGGGCTATAAAAGACTTCACCTAGATTGGTCAGGGCTTTTTCGACATCCGCTCCCAGATAGTGGGCTTTTTTAATTTTAGCTTGGCGAATGGCTGAGGTCAGATGGGGCTCTTGGCCTAGTCTCTCTAGGACAGCCCCATCTGCACCGACCAGAGCGTCGTCAAAGAAGCTGAGGGCGACATTGGCCTCAGTCTCAAAGTCCATGGCTGCTTGGGCAATCTGCGCAAAGCTCTCGTCGCCAAAGTCAGTGGTCTGTGGCATAAAGCCGTAGTTGCCGATGTGGCTGATTTGGATATAAATCTGCTCTAACTCAGCAAATGCCCGCTCAAAATCTTCGAAAGTGCTGAGCTTGTCTTGGTAATCACGGACGAATTTTTGGATGTCCTCTCTGGCCTTTTCGATGGCCCGCAGGAAGTCCTCTTGGTCTTGGTAAAGGGCCGTTAGGTCCCAGAGTTCATTTTCCGGAAATTCAGAACGATGTTTTTGTTCCATAGTTTACTCCTTTTGATTAAATAGCTATATTCAGTATAGCAAAAAATCCTTCAGAATACCTTGCTCATAGGAAAAAATTAAGGAAATATGACTTTAGCTGTCTGCTTAGAAAAAAGGAGTCAACTTGTTGAGAATAGCTAGAAACAGTTGATAGTTCTGAAATTTATGATGAGGTTATGTTGATACAAAATTATTGACAGTATAGATTTTCTTTGATATGTTACGACCTTGTTCTTAAAAAATTTGAACAAGATCGTAAATTACGTCAAATCGTTATTCCAAAAGACTATGCGCAACATGACATCAATGATATCGAATGGTTTAAAGCCAACACAAACAAATTCCTGGATGCACAACCGAAAAACAATGCATCTGACTACGATATGCCCCCAATCGGTTCAAACGCCGATAAAGTTGATCTTGCAAATATGACCGATGCTCAACGTCGCGAAATTGCTGAATTCACTGTCCAAATGATGAATGACATCCAACATCAATATTGGGCACATCGCGACCCAAGCAAGACACTTTCAACAATCAAATTGACAGATCAAGGTCAAACCTTAGCTCAAAAAGTTGCTGACGAATACAGCGCCTTTTACGCTGCAAATGGAGGCACTCCCGACAAGTTCAACTTTGCGAAAAACTGGGGCCACCAATACGATGTTCTTAGCAAATACAAAGTTAGTGAATCACTTGGTGGATTATTACCCGTATGGCATCAAGAAAACCGTAACGGTTATACCATGATGACTCTAAAACAAGACATCGCAGACAACATTCGCAAAATGATGCTTGAAGATACGGAGTCTGCTAACGGTCACGCAAAACACTTGATTGATCCAAATGTAAAAGGTGCCGGTACAGGTGTTGCTGTCAGCACAGGTTCTGTCAACATCATCAAAATTCCAAAATACGTTTTGGATACAGCTCCTCTTACATCAAACTACAAGAACACCGATCAAGATGCTGAAACTACTTTGAAACAAAACACAGGCCTTTCTGTGGCGGAAAAAGCTCTTGAAAAAGCTAAATCAAAGAAAGACCAAATAGCATTAGCTGTTAAAGATGGTAAAACAGCATTAGTAGCTGCTCAAAAAGCTCAAGAAAATGCGCAGACAGCACTTAACGCTGCAAATAACGCCATTGCAAAAGCTCAAAAAACTTATAATGATGCACTTGCTGTTAAGGAACAAAGCCCGTCTGCTCAAGCAAAGGTTGATGAAACGGCGGAAGCTCTTGAAAAAGCCAAAGCTGAACTAGTAACTACTAAATCAAATCTTAACAACTTGCAACAAATTCGTGAGCAGCGCGAAGTTGAATTAAAAAATGCTAAATCTAGATTAATTGCTCAAGAAGGAGCTTTAAAAACAGCTCTTAAAGAAGCAACTAATGCAGAAAATGATTTGACAGAAAAGGGACTTGCGATTGTAGAAACCAAACAAAGAGTTGAACGTATCAAAGAAGTAGTTAAAGAAGCAGAACAAGCGGTTAAAGAAGCGAAAGCTTATCTGGAATTGCTTAAAAATGCACCTATGAAACTTGAAGAAGCTGAAAAAATCTTGACAGAAGCTAAAGTAAAAACGACCGAAGCAAAAGTAAAATTAGAAGCTGAAATCGCTAAATTAGAGATTTTAAAATCAAAAAATAAAGTTGCTCAAGAAGACTACAAACGCGTTTTAGAATCCTATAAAAAAATTGTTAGATCGAAAGAATTGGAATATTCAATCCGCTGGGAACAAGAACATATTCATCATGAAGAAGGCAACCATCGTAATGAAGTTATTCGCCATGAAACATTCCACAGCAAAGTGGAAGTTCCGATTGTAACTAAGAGAGCAACGACGCCAATTGCTACTCATGTAAAACAAACAGATACTAAAAAATTACCTTCTACTGGTGATTCTGTAAGCACTCTTGGGCTTATGGGCATTGCAATGGCGGTTTTAGGTTTTGTAGGATTGAAGCGTAAGCGAGAATCAAAATATTAAAATTAGGCAACTCAGTAATAAATGATTTGAATAAAAGCAAATATAAATGTTTCAAGAAAAAGGCTCTCAAAGCCTTTTTCTTTTGACTGAAATTGTGGTAAAATAGGGTCTGTACGTGCTTGATACAAAGAAGAGGATATAATAAACTACTAAGACCATGATATCAAAGCTAGAATGCTAAGAAGGTTAGTTGTCAGCTGTGATTATGCTATGAGCTTTTGATGGTCTTAATATCTTGATCTTTGTAGCCAAGGCGTATGAAAAAATTTGAGCATATGCTCGGCAAGGAGTCTTTATGACAAAACAAGTTTTTAAAACCGTTTTTGCAGGCCGTGAGTTGGTAGTTGAAACCGGTCAGGTTGCAAAGCAGGCAAATGGCAGCGCCGTTGTTCGATATGGAGAAAGTACCGTCTTAACTGCGGCAACCATGTCCAAAAAGATGGCTACGGGTGACTTTTTCCCATTGCAGGTCAACTATGAGGAAAAAATGTATGCGGCTGGGAAATACCCTGGCGGCTTTATGAAGCGTGAAGGTCGTCCTTCAACAGATGCGACTTTGACGGCTCGTTTGATTGACCGTCCGATTCGTCCAATGTTTGCGGAAGGTTTCCGTAATGAAGTTCAGGTTATCAATACCGTTCTTTCTTATGACGAAGATGCTTCTCCTCAAATGGCAGCGATGTTCGGTAGCTCTCTGGCTCTCTCTATCTCAGATATTCCTTTTAATGGCCCTATCGCAGGAGTTCAGGTCGGCTATATAGACGGTGAATTCATCATCAACCCTAGCAAGGAACAAAAAGAAGTTTCACTTTTGGAACTGACAGTGGCTGGTACTAAAGAAGCTATCAACATGGTAGAGTCTGGAGCCAAGGAACTTTCTGAAGCTATCATGCTGGAAGCTCTTCTCAAAGGGCACGAAGCGGTCAAAGAATTGATTGCCTTCCAAGAAGAAATTGTTGCAGCGGTCGGTAAGGAGAAAGCAGAAGTAGAATTGCTTCATGTCGATGAAGAGCTGCAGGCAGAGATTGTCGCAACCTACAACAGTGACTTGCAAAAGGCTGTTCAGGTGGAAGAAAAGCTGGCGCGTGAAGCAGCAACTCAGGCTGTCAAAGACCAAGTCACAGCAGTCTATGAAGAAAAATATGCAGACCACGAAGAATTCGACCGTATCATGCGTGATGTGGCTGAAATCTTGGAGCAAATGGAACACACAGAAGTGCGTCGTTTGATTACCGAAGATAAGGTTCGCCCTGACGGTCGTAAGGTCGATGAAATCCGTCCTTTGGATGCGGTTGTTGACTTCCTTCCTCGTGTACACGGTTCTGGTCTCTTTACTCGCGGGCAAACCCAAGCCTTGTCTATCCTGACTCTGGCACCAATGGGCGAAACCCAAATTATCGATGGTTTGGATCCAGAATACAAGAAACGCTTCATGCACCACTATAACTTCCCGCAATACTCTGTCGGGGAAACAGGTCGTTACGGTGCGCCGGGTCGTCGTGAAATTGGACACGGTGCTCTTGGGGAACGTGCCTTGGAGCAAGTTTTGCCAAGCTTGGAAGAATTCCCATATGCTATCCGTCTGGTAGCAGAAGTCTTGGAATCAAATGGTTCTTCATCTCAGGCTTCTATCTGTGCGGGCACTTTGGCTCTGATGGCTGGTGGTGTGCCAATCAAGGCGCCAGTTGCCGGAATTGCCATGGGCTTGATTTCAGACGGCAGCAACTACACAGTTCTGACCGATATTCAAGGTTTGGAAGACCACTTTGGCGATATGGACTTTAAGGTGGCTGGTACTCGCGAAGGGATTACAGCTCTGCAGATGGATATCAAGATTGAAGGAATTACAGCGGAAATCCTGACAGAAGCTTTGGCTCAGGCTAAGAAAGCCCGCTTTGAAATTCTTGATGTGATTGAAGCGACGATTCCAGCTCCACGTCCTGAGTTAGCTCCAACTGCTCCGAAAATTGACACCATCAAGATTGATGTGGACAAGATCAAGATTGTAATCGGTAAAGGCGGAGAAACTATCGACAAGATTATCGCTGAGACTGGCGTTAAGATTGATATTGACGAAGAAGGAAATGTATCCATCTACTCTAGCGATCAAGCGGCTATTAACCGTGCCAAAGAAATCATTGCTGGTTTGGTTCGTGAAGCTAAAGTGGATGAAGTTTACCACGCCAAGGTTGTTCGGATTGAGAAATTCGGTGCCTTTGTCAACCTCTTTGACAAGACCGATGCCTTGGTTCACATTTCTGAAATGGCTTGGACTCGAACCAACAATGTCGAAGACTTGGTACAAATTGGTGATTTTGTTGATGTTAAGGTCATTAAGATTGACGAAAAAGGCCGTGTAGATGCCTCTATGAAAGCTCTCTTGCCACGTCCGCCTAAGCCTGACAAGCCAAAGAGAGACCATGACAAACATCAGGAAAAAGGGCATTCTCATAAGAAACATGAAGAAGCCCCAAAAACTAAATCGGAAGAATAATGAAAAGGGAGTGATCAGGCTCAATTACCTTGCAAAGTTCTTTGTATGGAGCCTACTCCCTTATTTTACCTAATGAAAGGAGAAGAAGATGGGCTGGTGGAAAGAAGCCATTGAGATTGTAAAAGAAAATGATCCGGCTGCTCGTACTTCGCTGGAGGTTATCCTGACCTATCCAGGTGTCAAGGCCTTGGCAGCCCACCGTCTTTCTCATTTCCTCTGGAAGAGAGGCTTTAAGCTGCTGGCGCGCATGCATAGTCAATTCTGGCGTTTCTGGACCCAGATTGAGATTCATCCTGGCGCTCAGATTGAGTCTGGAGTCTTCATTGACCATGGTGGCGGGCTTGTTATTGGTGAAACGGCAATCGTTGAAAAGGGAGTGCTCTTGTATCATGGGGTGACCCTAGGAGGGACTGGTAAGGATACTGGAAAACGCCACCCAACTGTCCGTCGAGGAGCGCTCATCTCTGCTCATGCTCAAGTTATTGGCCCAGTGGAAATTGGCGAAAATGCCAAAGTTGGAGCGGGGGCAGTTGTCGTGGCGGATGTGCCTAGTGATGTGACCGTAGTTGGAATTCCGGCCAAGATTGTGCGTGTCCATGGTCAGAAAGACGAGCCGACCATTCACGAGGTAGAGGAGAAACGGGAATACTATCTGGACAAGCTGGAGCATGCCCGCGAAGCCAGCCACCATTCGTCGGAGCTCTAAGAAAGACTTGTTTTGAACAGTAACAAGATACTTTAGGAGGTCTTGCCAAGGAGTAATTTGGCAAACTGTAACTCAATAGAAAAGATGAAAGAGGCTTTGCTGAAGTCCTAAAGAAAGAGAAGTTATGTTATTAGAGGAATTTGAAGATGTAGCTGGAGTTATTGAACCGACAGATAGGCAGATGATGGACAAGGGTGAGATTTGTGAAACTATCATCCTGTCCTTTAACGGAGAAATTCTACAACGTTTGATTGAGTCAGAAGATGCCTATCAAGGAGGCTATTTAAAAAATCTTAACGGACAATTTCCATGGTATGTATATAAATGTGATGGAAATCAAGTTGCGGTTATGACGGCACTTATTGGAGCTCCATCAGTGATTGGCCAACTGGAGGAATTAGCGGCTAGAGGCTTCAAGAATTTCATCATTCTAGGTTCTTGCGGAGTTCTAGATCAGTCTATTCAGGCAGATAAAATAATCCTACCAAGTTCAGCTCTACGTGATGAAGGTACAAGTTACCATTATGCTCCTGCTAGTGATGAGATAACTTATGATGAATCCCTGTTGATTAAGCTGGAATCCATCTTTGACAAGCACGATATAGAGCATATCCGCACCAAGTCTTGGACGACTGATGCCTTTTATCGGGAAACGCCTGATAAGGTCAATCGTCGCTTGGCTGCTGGTGCCCAAGTGGTGGACATGGAAGCTTCGGCTATCATGGCATGGAGTCAATTCCGCAAGAGCAAGGTCTATCAATTCTTCTACACAGCTGACTATGTGGATCATCATAACCGAATCTGGGATGCCCGCCATGAAGAGCGGACAGCTGATGCCATGACTTTTTTCACTATCGCTTTGACAATAGCAAAGGAACTAGAAAGGTAACTACAAGAATGGCAGTATATTTTTACGGCTGTATCACCATGGATGGCTACTTGGCAGACAGCCAGCACAGGATAGACTGGCTGCATCAGCTTGGTTCTGTAGAGGATACAGGCTATGATGACTTTTACAGGCAAATGGATATCACCATCATGGGCAAGCGGACCTTTGAGGAAATCCAAGATTTGCAAGATGTAGAAAGCTTTTATCAAGCTACGGAAAACTATGTCTTTACGCATGATAGGCACCTGCCTGTCAGCAATTACCAGCCAGTAGCTGGGGATGTGGTGGACTTTGTTCACCAGATTGACAAGGGCAAAAATGTCTTTGTGATTGGTGGTAATTCCTTGGTAGGACCGCTCTTGGAGGCGGATCTTTTCGACCACCTCATTATTCAGATAGCGCCCCTTATCCTGGGAAAGGGGGTTCCCCTCTTTACCCAAGAGGAAGAGCAGCGCTTTTACCAACTGGATAGCCTCAGACAATTTGGCCCTTTTGCAGAGCTGGTTTTCAGCCGAAAAAATCAGAAACAGAGAAGGGAGTGGACCGCATGATTAAAATTTACGACACCATGACCCGCAGCTTGCGTGAATTTGTGCCCATTGAAGAGGGCAAGGTTCGCATGTATGTCTGCGGTCCGACGGTTTATAACTATATCCATGTCGGCAATGCCCGCTCAACAGTAGCTTTTGACACAGTTCGTCGCTATTTTGAGTATCGGGGATTTGAGGTTAACTATATTTCCAATTTTACAGATGTAGATGATAAGATTATCAATCGGGCCAAGGAAGAAGGCATTACACCTCAAGAAGTGGCTGACAAGTATATCGCTGCTTTTCGTGAGGATGTGACTGCTTTAGGTGTAAAACCTGCAACTCGTCATCCGCGGGTGGTGGAGTTTATGGCTGACATCATCCGTTTTGTTGAGGACTTGGTTGACAAAGGCTACGCCTATGAGTCAGAGGGCGATGTCTATTTCCGAGTGGAAAAGTCTCACAATTATGCCAAATTAGCCAATAAAACCTTGGCAGACTTGGAGTTGGGTGCTTCTGGCCGGACAGATGAGGAGACTGCTCGTAAGGAAAATCCAGTGGACTTTGCTCTCTGGAAGGTAGCTAAGCCAGGTGAGATTTCCTGGGACAGCCCTTGGGGAGCAGGCCGTCCGGGCTGGCATATCGAGTGTTCGGTCATGTCGACGGAGATTTTAGGCGATACTATCGATATCCACGGTGGCGGGGCAGACCTAGAGTTTCCTCACCATACCAATGAAATCGCCCAGTCAGAGGCCAAGACTGGTCAGACTTTTGCCAACTACTGGATGCATAATGGCTTTGTCAACATTGACGATGTTAAGATGTCCAAGTCTTTAGGCAATTTTATCACTGTTCATGATGCCCTCAAGACTATTGATGGTCAAGTGCTGCGTTTCTTCTTTGCTACCCAGCATTACCGCAAGCCCATTAATTTCACGGAAAAAACAGTTCATGATGCAGCGACCAATCTTAAGTATTTGAAGAATACCTATGAGCAGCCTTTCACGGGTAAGGCAGACTCTGATCAGCTGCAAGCCTTTCTGGATAAATTCACCGCTGCTATGGACGAAGATTTCAATGCAGCCAATGGTATCACGGTTGTCTTCGAGTTAGCCAAGTGGATCAATTCTGGCAATTACACCGCTGAAGTTAAGACAGCCTTTGCCAAGCTCTTAGAAGTTTTTGGTATCGTCTTTGTAGAAGAAGTCCTGGATGCGGACATTGAGCGCTTGATTGAGGAACGCCAAAAAGCGCGTGCTAATCGAGACTTTGCGACTGCAGACCGTATTCGGGATGAATTGGCTACTCAGGGTATCAAGCTTTTGGATACCAAGGACGGAGTGAGGTGGACACGTGACTGATGTCAACCTGATTAACGGCATTGCCCTCGCCTTTGAGGGAGATGCTGTCTACTCCATGTATATAAGACGTCACCTGATTTTTCAGGGGCTGACCAAGCCCAATCAGCTGCACAGGGAAGCGACCAAGTACGTCTCTGCCAAGGCTCAGGCCAATCTCATCTCTCTCATGCTGGAAGAAGGAATTCTGACGGAAAAGGAAGAGGATATTTACAAGCGCGGCCGCAATGCCAACAGCCACACCAAGGCTAAGAATACGGACATCGTCACCTACCGTATGTCTACCGGCTTTGAGGCGGTTATGGGCTACCTGCACATGACCGAATCCATTGAGCGACTGGAAGAGCTGATTGACTGGTGTATTCGGAAGATAGAGGCTTCGTTCTGATTCATTGTCGTCTTGTTTATTCTGAAATAGAACTCTTTTATGAACAATCACTAGAATTTAAGAAATTTAAATATCAAAAACGAGCTTGGCATAAAGCTCGTTTTTTTATAAACAAACATGCTGTTTCCAGAAAAACTGGAAAATTTTATAGAAGATCGAGTTTGAAACTTTAAATGTATTATTGGATAAAAAGTAGGAGACTGAAATTTACGAAAATTTATTTTTAGAAAAGTATTGACATGTTTTCTGAAAAATAGTAGAATGGCTCATGTTTTTAAAGGAGGAACTTATGTTTTCCAAGTTAAAAGGTTTTTTTATTGGACGCCCATTAAAATCTGGGGAAGAGGGCGAGGATGGTCATTTACTGACCAAGATGCAAGCCTTGGCCATGCTCTCCAGTGACGCTTTATCTTCTATTGCTTATGGACCAGAGCAGGTTGTTTTGGTCTTGACGTCTATTTCTATTGGTGCCATTTGGTGGTCGCTTCCCATAGGAATTGTCGTATTGGTTTTATTAGCGAGTTTAACGATTTCTTACCGTCAGGTTATCCATGCTTACCCTCAAGGAGGAGGAGCTTATATGGTGACGACGGAAAATCTATCTCCAATGGCGGGTTTGATCGCTGGCGGAAGCTTGCTGGTAGATTACATGTTGACCGTAGCCGTTTCAGTCGCTTCTGGAGCGGACGCAATTACCTCTGCAATTCCCATCTTACATCCTTACAATTTACATATTTCCATTTTCCTAGTTCTCTTGTTGATGCTAATGAATCTCCGAGGATTAAAAGAATCGGCCACTTCCTTGATGATTCCTGTCTATCTTTTTATTGTCAGCACCTTATTGTTGATTGGTTTTGGTTTTGTGCAAATCCTGACAGGAAATTTAGACTATCACGCAACCGCGCGGATTGGTAGTCCGATTGCTGGAGTAAGTTTGATCTTACTGCTTCGTGCTTTCACCAGCGGCTCTGCTTCCTTGACAGGAGTGGAAGCTATTTCCAATTCGGTTCCCTTTTTCAAGAAACCAAAAGCCCATAATGCTGCAGCTACCCTCTCGATTATGGCTTTAATCCTAGGCATCATGTTTGCGGGCATTACCTTTTTGAATTATTGGATTGGCATCGTGCCTGTCAAAGGTGTGACGACTCTGGCTCAAATGGCGCAAGCAATTTTGGGGACTTCTCCTCTTGGTCGTATCTTGTTCTATGTTTTCCAATTGTCAACTGCTTTGATCTTAGCAGTGGCGGCCAATACAGGCTTTTCAGCCTTTCCGATGCTCTCTTACAATATGGCGAAGAATAAATACATGCCACATATGTACATGGAAAAAGGAGATCGGCTCAGCTATTCTAATGGCATTTTCACTTTGGCTTTTGGCGCCATTACTCTTTTGTTCATCTTTAAGGGAAATACAGAACGCTTGATTCCCCTGTACACGATTGGTGTGTTCGTACCCTTTGCCCTCTCCCAGACCGGTATGGTTGTCCATTGGAAGAAAAAATATGGAAATAATTTCTTTAAGCATTCGATTGCGAATATCCTTGGAGCGATCATTTGTTACGGGATTGTCCTTATCTTGCTCTTGTTCCGTCTTCAAGATATTTGGCCTTTCTTCCCTATTATCATTGTCTTGACTTGGCTGTTTTTGTCTATCAAGCAGCACTATAATAGAGTCGCTAAACAGTTGAGATTGCATGACCACATTGAGCGTCAGAACTACACTGGTAATACAGTAATTGTCCTAGTCGGGAATGTCACCCGAGTCAGTGTTGGTGCGATGAGCTATGCTCGCAGTATCGGGGATGAAGTCGTGGCAATGCACGTTTCAACAGCAGAAACTGCTGAAAAAGATGCTGAAGTTGCCGAGGAATTTGCTGACTACTTCCCAGATATTCGCTTTGAGACAGTCACGACTAGCTATCGCAATATCATTAGTCCGACAGTTCAGTATGTGATTAAAGTGGCCAAGAGAGCCAAAAAAGAAGGACGAACAGTGACAGTCCTAGTACCTCAGTTTATACCTAAAAAGAGGTGGCAGAATATTCTGCATAACCAGATGAGTTTAAAATTAAAATACTATTTGAAATGGTATGAGGATGTCGTGGTTGCAAGTTATTCATATCACTTAAAAGAATGAGCGAACGCCTCTACTGCATGAGAAAAAGGAGTTGAAGAATTTTCAACTCCTTTTATTATCTATTGGAAATGGCACAGAGCTAATTTACTTGCACCTTTTGGTAATTTTGATAAAATTCTACTTTAAGTTTAATAAAGGTCTCTAAATCTCGTAAAAGTTGTAGGAGAGTGGCACGAGTTTCAAATTCTTGCCGAGTCTTAGGAAGTGGGCGTTCGCGAAAGACAGCCAAGCAGGTTTCGATTTCTTCAACTAGTTCGTGAGCAGGATTTTCTTGACTAAGCTGTTGGGCTGTCTTGGAGAAAAGACGTGCTAAAATCAAGCTCTCACTGGCTGCCAATTGGCAATTATTGATATTTCCTGCCATGTCTTCTAGAATGCGATTTTGTGCCTGCCGCATTTCAAAATAATGAATATGGTAGTTGGTCTGATGAAAGAGGTGGTTGGAATGGTCCAGATAGACCAGTGCTAAGGCTTCTTGAAGGATAGTATCCAGTTCCTTGATTAGAGTTGCATCGTTTCGACCGTCTCCTGCTTTCAAAAAATATTCAAAACGCAGTAGGATTTTCCTCAGTTGCTCTTCGACTTGAATACGATAGTTATCAATATCTTGCTGGTTCGAAGCCATATAAAGGTTGGCTAGGAGAGCAAATCCCGTTCCGATAAGGAAGACAGCCATTTCATTGGCCAAAAGAGACCAAGAAACAGAATGGGCTAGCAGCAGATGAGTGACCAAAACTGTACTGGGGGTGATGCCTATTTCCCAGCCAAAGAGATAAGCCAAGGGAACGTAGAGTAGGATATAAATCCCTAAGCTCCAAAGGTTAAACCCCAAAAGGATGAAAGCTAAGCTCCCGATGGCTAGTGCTAAAATAGTAGACAAGAGGCGGTTGCGGGCTAGTTTGATAGTGCTTCTGCGGGGGTCGGAAACGCTGAGGATGGCAATGATACCGGCTGATATAGCATTGCTTAGACCTAAAAAAGCAGCTAGAGCCGCAGCAAGACATGTTGCAAGAGCTAGTTTGATGGTACGTTGGAGGAGAGGCATAAGCTTCTTTCTATTAAATAAAGTTTTTTCTATTATATCATGATTAGTCGAAGACTTGTGAGAACAAATATGTCAATGTGTAAATTGAAGGAAGGTGCTGTTTTATAGATGGTCAAAAGCATAGTAGGAAGGCTGGACTTGAAAGGTCGGGTTGCCTAGGTGAATTTTTTTTGACTAGACGGCAAATTTATCGTACAATAGAAAGTAGCGAAAAAAATGCCTGGCTAAATGCCTGTGTAATCTTAAGGAGAATAACTTTGGAATTAGAAGTATTTGCAGGACAAGAAAAAAGTGAGCTTTCGATGATTGAGGTAGCACGTGCCATCTTAGAATTGCGCGGGCGTGACCATGAAATGTATTTCGATGAGCTTGTTAATGAAATTCAAAATTATCTGGAGAAATCAAATAGCGAAATCCGAGAAGCACTGCCTCTATTTTATACAGAACTGAATGTAGATGGCAGTTTCATCCCACTTGGTGACAATAAATGGGGTCTTCGTTCTTGGTATGCGATTGACGAAGTCGATGAAGAAATCATCGCTTTGGAAGAAACAGACGAGGAAGATGAGCCTAAGAAACGCAAGAAAAAACGTGTTAATGCCTTTATGGATGGCGACGAAGATGCGATTGATTACAGCGATGATGATCCTGAAGATGAGGACTCTTATGAAGAGGATCCAGCTCTTTCATATGACGAAGATAATCCAGATGATGAAAAGAGCGAGGTTGAAGCCTACGATGCTGAAATTAATGAAATAGCTCCAGATGATCTCGGCGAAGAAGTTGAGTTAAATGAAGAAGACGATGAATATTCTGACGATGATCAGGATGTTGAAGACGAAGAATAATATCTATAAAACAACTGCTTTTAAAGCGGTTGTTTTTGTGTACCGATATGTCATAAAAAGCCCCTGAGATGTCTCAAATTTTTTTGTTAGGTACCAGTTGGGGCATAAAATAGACAGGATAGGGACAGGAGGCCTGAGAGAAGATTTTTTCTTGTAGAATCATATTATCAAAGAAAAAGGAGATAACATGAACTTCAAGGAACGCTATGAGAAAGTGCAGTGGATCGTCCGGCGCTGTGCACGGGATTATTATGTACATTTATGGGAGAGTAGTGACTGGGAACAAGAGGGTATGCTGGTTTATCACCAGCTGGAAGAAAGTCATCCAGATATCAGTCAAGATGAAAGCCGCCTCTATCGCTACTTCAAGACAAAATTTAGGAATCATATTCATGACATACTTCGCAAGCAAGAGAGCCAAAAACGCCGCTTCGATCGTCAGTCTTATGAAGAAGTTGGAACCATTAGTCATAGACTGAGTAAGCGCGAACTAGGCTTAGATGATTTAGTCGCTCTTCGAAGTTCGTTAGCAGCCTACACTTCTCAGTTAGATAAAGAACAACTAGAGTTATACCACCGCTTACTAGGCGACGAACGGTTTAAGGGGCGTAAGAGTTTGTTGCGCGACTTGGAGGCATACTTATCAGATTTTTCTGAGATAATTATCTAAGAACAGAGTAAAAGGGAGAGTTAATCTTTCCCTTTTAAGCTATTAAGTTATGGGTGGTTTTAGAGGTGTTAGGAAGAAAAGATGAAAAAAAGATAAAAAAGTTTAAAAAAAGTGTTGACAAGGGGATGGATAGGTGATATACTAATATAGTTGTCGCTTGAGAGAGCGATAAAGACCTTTGAAAACTGAACAAGACGAACCAATGTGCAGGGCACTACAACATAAGTTGTAGTACTGAACAAAGAAAAAAACAATAAATCTGTCAGTGACAGAAATGAGTGAGAACTCAAACTTTTAATGAGAGTTTGATCCTGGCTCAGGACGAACGCTGGCGGCGTGCCTAATACATGCAAGTAGAACGCTGAAGGGAGAGCTTGCTCTTCTGGATGAGTTGCGAACGGGTGAGTAACGCGTAGGTAACCTGCCTGGTAGCGGGGGATAACTATTGGAAACGATAGCTAATACCGCATAACATTGACTATTGCATGATAGTCAATTGAAAGGTGCAAATGCACCACTACCAGATGGACCTGCGTTGTATTAGCTAGTTGGTGGGGTAACGGCTCACCAAGGCGACGATACATAGCCGACCTGAGAGGGTGATCGGCCACACTGGGACTGAGACACGGCCCAGACTCCTACGGGAGGCAGCAGTAGGGAATCTTCGGCAATGGACGGAAGTCTGACCGAGCAACGCCGCGTGAGTGAAGAAGGTTTTCGGATCGTAAAGCTCTGTTGTAAGAGAAGAACGAGTGTGAGAGTGGAAAGTTCACACTGTGACGGTATCTTACCAGAAAGGGACGGCTAACTACGTGCCAGCAGCCGCGGTAATACGTAGGTCCCGAGCGTTGTCCGGATTTATTGGGCGTAAAGCGAGCGCAGGCGGTTAGATAAGTCTGAAGTTAAAGGCTGTGGCTTAACCATAGTACGCTTTGGAAACTGTTTAACTTGAGTGCAGAAGGGGAGAGTGGAATTCCATGTGTAGCGGTGAAATGCGTAGATATATGGAGGAACACCGGTGGCGAAAGCGGCTCTCTGGTCTGTAACTGACGCTGAGGCTCGAAAGCGTGGGGAGCAAACAGGATTAGATACCCTGGTAGTCCACGCCGTAAACGATGAGTGCTAGGTGTTGGGTCCTTTCCGGGACTCAGTGCCGCAGCTAACGCATTAAGCACTCCGCCTGGGGAGTACGACCGCAAGGTTGAAACTCAAAGGAATTGACGGGGGCCCGCACAAGCGGTGGAGCATGTGGTTTAATTCGAAGCAACGCGAAGAACCTTACCAGGTCTTGACATCCCGGTGCCCGTCCTAGAGATAGGATTTTGCTTCGGCACACCGGTGACAGGTGGTGCATGGTTGTCGTCAGCTCGTGTCGTGAGATGTTGGGTTAAGTCCCGCAACGAGCGCAACCCTTATTGTTAGTTGCCATCATTTAGTTGGGCACTCTAGCGAGACTGCCGGTAATAAACCGGAGGAAGGTGGGGATGACGTCAAATCATCATGCCCCTTATGACCTGGGCTACACACGTGCTACAATGGCTGGTACAACGAGTCGCAAGTCGGTGACGGCAAGCTAATCTCTTAAAGCCAGTCTCAGTTCGGATTGTAGGCTGCAACTCGCCTACATGAAGTCGGAATCGCTAGTAATCGCGGATCAGCACGCCGCGGTGAATACGTTCCCGGGCCTTGTACACACCGCCCGTCACACCACGAGAGTTTGTAACACCCGAAGTCGGTGAGGTAACCTTTTAGGAGCCAGCCGCCTAAGGTGGGATAGATGATTGGGGTGAAGTCGTAACAAGGTAGCCGTATCGGAAGGTGCGGCTGGATCACCTCCTTTCTAAGGAAAAACGGAAGCCATTGGTCGTCATGTTTAGTTTTGAGAGGTCTTGTGGGGCCTTAGCTCAGCTGGGAGAGCGCCTGCTTTGCACGCAGGAGGTCAGCGGTTCGATCCCGCTAGGCTCCATTAGGATAGTGATAACTATTCTAAACTTGTCCATTGAAAATTGAATAACTATATCAAATAGTAACAAGAAAATAAACCGAAACGCTGTGAATATTAATGAGTTTAAGACTGAGAGGTCAAAAATAAGGTTAAGTTAGTAAGGGCGCACGGTGGATGCCTTGGCACTAGGAGCCGATGAAGGACGTGACAAACGACGAAATGCCTCGGGGAGCTGTAAGTAAGCGCAGATCCGGGGATGTCCGAATGGGGGAACCCAACAGGTACTACCTGTTACCCATCTCTGTTAAGGAGATGAGGAGGAAGACGCAGTGAACTGAAACATCTAAGTAGCTGCAGGAAGAGAAAGCAAAAGCGATTGCCTTAGTAGCGGCGAGCGAAACGGCAGAAGGGCAAACCGAAGAGTTTACTCTTCGGGGTTGTAGGACTGCAATGTGGACTCAGATTTTATAGAAGAATGACATGGGAAGGTCAGCCAAAGAGAGTAATAGCCTCGTATTTTAAATAGAATCTGTACCTAGCAGAATCCTGAGTACGGCGGGACACGAGAAATCCCGTCGGAATCTGGGAGGACCATCTCCCAACCCTAAATACTCCCTAGTGACCGATAGTGAACCAGTACCGTGAGGGAAAGGTGAAAAGTACCCCGGAAGGGGAGTGAAATAGAACCTGAAACCGTGTGCCTACAACAAGTTCGAGCCCGTTAATGGGTGAGAGCGTGCCTTTTGTAGAATGAACCGGCGAGTTACGTTATGATGCGAGGTTAAGTTGAAGAGACGGAGCCGTAGGGAAACCGAGTCTGAATAGGGCGTCTTAGTATCATGATGTAGACCCGAAACCATGTGACCTACCCATGAGCAGGTTGAAGGTGCGGTAAAACGCACTGGAGGACCGAACCAGGGCACGTTGAAAAGTGCTTGGATGACTTGTGGGTAGCGGAGAAATTCCAAACGAACTTGGAGATAGCTGGTTCTCTCCGAAATAGCTTTAGGGCTAGCGTCGACATAAAGATTCTTGGAGGTAGAGCACTGTTTGGGTGAGGGGTCCATCCCGGATTACCAATCTCAGATAAACTCCGAATGCCAATGAATTATGGTCGGCAGTCAGACTGCGAGTGCTAAGATCCGTAGTCGAAAGGGAAACAGCCCAGACCACCAGCTAAGGTCCCAAAATAATTGTTAAGTGGAAAAGGATGTGGGGTTGCACAGACAACTAGGATGTTAGCTTAGAAGCAGCTATTCATTCAAAGAGTGCGTAATAGCTCACTAGTCGAGTGACCCTGCGCCGAAAATGTACCGGGGCTAAAACAATTTACCGAAGCTGTGGATACCTTTATAGGTATGGTAGGAGAGCGTTCTATGTGTGGAGAAGGTGTACCGTGAGGAGCGCTGGAACGCATAGAAGTGAGAATGCCGGTATGAGTAGCGAAAGATGGGTGAGAATCCCATCCACCGTAAGACTAAGGTTTCCAGGGGAAGGCTCGTCCGCCCTGGGTTAGTCGGGACCTAAGGAGAGACCGAAAGGTGTATCCGATGGACAACAGGTTGATATTCCTGTACTAGAGTATGAAGTGATGGAGGGACGCAGTAGGCTAACTCGTGCGTACGAATGGATGTACGTCTAAGCAGTGAGGCGTGGTATGAGTCAAATGCTTATACCTCTAACGTTGAGCTGTGATGGGGAGCGAAGTTTAGTAGCGAGTGAGTGATGTCACACTGCCAAGAAAAGCTTCTAGCGTTGTATCATACTCTACCCGTACCGCAAACCGACACAGGTAGTCGAGGCGAGTAGCCTCAGGTGAGCGAGAGAACTCTCGTTAAGGAACTCGGCAAAATGACCCCGTAACTTCGGGAGAAGGGGTGCTGACTGATGTCAGCCGCAGTGAATAGGCCCAAGCAACTGTTTATCAAAAACACAGCTCTCTGCTAAATCGTAAGATGATGTATAGGGGGTGACGCCTGCCCGGTGCTGGAAGGTTAAGAGGAGTGCTTAGCGGTAACGCGAAGGTATGAATTGAAGCCCCAGTAAACGGCGGCCGTAACTATAACGGTCCTAAGGTAGCGAAATTCCTTGTCGGGTAAGTTCCGACCCGCACGAAAGGCGTAATGATTTGGGCACTGTCTCAACGAGAGACTCGGTGAAATTTTAGTACCTGTGAAGATGCAGGTTACCCGCGACAGGACGGAAAGACCCCATGGAGCTTTACTGCAGTTTGATATTGAGTGTCTGTGCCACATGTACAGGATAGGTAGGAGCCTAAGAGATCGGGACGCCAGTTTCGATGGAGGCGTTGTTGGGATACTACCCTTGTGTTATGGCCACTCTAACCCGGATAGGTGATCCCTATCGGAGACAGTGTCTGACGGGCAGTTTGACTGGGGCGGTCGCCTCCTAAAAGGTAACGGAGGCGCCCAAAGGTTCCCTCAGACTGGTTGGAAATCAGTCGCAGAGTGTAAAGGTATAAGGGAGCTTGACTGCGAGAGCTACAACTCGAGCAGGGACGAAAGTCGGGCTTAGTGATCCGGTGGTTCCGCATGGAAGGGCCATCGCTCAACGGATAAAAGCTACCCTGGGGATAACAGGCTTATCTCCCCCAAGAGTTCACATCGACGGGGAGGTTTGGCACCTCGATGTCGGCTCGTCGCATCCTGGGGCTGTAGTCGGTCCCAAGGGTTGGGCTGTTCGCCCATTAAAGCGGCACGCGAGCTGGGTTCAGAACGTCGTGAGACAGTTCGGTCCCTATCCGTCGCGGGCGTAGGAAATTTGAGAGGATCTGCTCCTAGTACGAGAGGACCAGAGTGGACTTACCGCTGGTGTACCAGTTGTCTCGCCAGAGGCATCGCTGGGTAGCTATGTAGGGAAGGGATAAACGCTGAAAGCATCTAAGTGTGAAACCCACCTCAAGATGAGATTTCCCATAACGCAAGTTAGTAAGAGCCCTGAGAGAAGATCAGGTAGATAGGTTAGGAGTGGAAGTGTGGCGACACATGTAGCGGACTAATACTAATAGCTCGAGGACTTATCCAATTTTCATTGAGCGCAGCGTTCGATAAGACTTGTTAGGATTGAGTAGTTATTCAATTTTGAGTTGACAAGGCAATGTAAGATTGCAAGTTAATTCAGAAAGTTAAGTGACGATAGCCTAGGAGATACACCTGTACCCATGCCGAACACAGAAGTTAAGCCCTAGAACGCCGGAAGTAGTTGGGGGTTGCCCCCTGTGAGATATGGTAGTCGCTTAGCAGGATAGGAAGTCGGAGTACTTCCTTTTTGGGAGTTTAGCTCAGCTGGGAGAGCATCTGCCTTACAAGCAGAGGGTCAGCGGTTCGATCCCGTTAACTCCCATAT
>NZ_CABPTO010000003.1 GCF_902460355.1 Streptococcus sp. Marseille-P6264 | reverse complement strand
TGTGCTTGCTGATTGGCTAGCTGATACAGATGCTGAAGTACTTTGACTTGCAGATACTGACGCGCTAGCTGATTGGCTTGCACTGATTGAGGCAGACACGCTGTTACTCATGCTTGTGCTTGCTGATACTGATGCACTGATTGAGGCAGATACGCTGTTGCTCATGCTTGTGCTTGCTGATACTGAAGCACTGATTGAGGCAGATACGCTGTTGCTCATGCTTGCACTTGCTGATACTGAAGCACTGATTGAGGCAGATACGCTGTTGCTCATGCTTGTGCTTGCTGATACTGAAGCACTGATTGAAGCTGATACGCTGTTGCTCATGCTTGTGCTTACTGATTCAGATGCACTGATTGATGCGGACACGCTGTTACTCAAGCTTGTGCTTGCTGATTGACTTGCACTGATTGAAGCAGACACGCTGGTGCTCATGCTTGTGCTTGCTGATACTGAAGCACTGATTGAGGCAGATACGCTGTTACTCAAGCTTGTGCTTGCTGATTGACTTGCACTGATTGAAGCAGACACGCTGGTGCTTATGCTTGTGCTTGCTGATTGACTTGCACTGATTGAGGCAGACACGCTGGTGCTCATGCTTGTGCTTGCTGATTGGCTAGCTGATACAGATGCTGAAGTACTTTGACTTGCAGATACTGACGCGCTAGCTGATTGGCTTGCACTGATTGAGGCAGACACGCTGTTACTCAAGCTTGTGCTTGCTGATTGGCTAGCTGATACAGATGCTGAAGTACTTTGACTTGCAGATACTGACGCGCTAGCTGATTGGCTTGCACTGATTGAGGCAGACACGCTGTTACTCATGCTTGTGCTTGCTGATTGACTTGCACTGATTGAGGCAGATACGCTGGTGCTCATGCTTGTGCTTGCTGATTCAGATGCACTGATTGACGCTGACACGCTGGTGCTCATGCTTGTGCTTGCTGATTCAGATGCACTGATTGACGCTGACACGCTGGTGCTCATGCTTGTGCTTGCTGATTGGCTAGCTGATACAGATGCTGAGTGACTAGCACTGATGCTTGCTGATACAGAAGCTGAAGCACTTTGGCTTGCACTAATTGACGCAGACTGGCTCGCGCTTACTGAGATAGACGCTGAGTTCTGGTTGTTAGATGCTGAAGCTGAGGCACTTTGGCTTGCGCTTACTGATGCTGAAGTACTTTGACTTGCAGATACAGAAGCTGAAGCTGATTGACTAGCTGATACAGAGGCTGATTGGCTAGCACTGATGCTTGCTGAGATAGATGCTGAAGTGCTTTGGCTCGCACTAATTGACGCTGAGTGGCTCGCGCTTACTGAGATAGACGCTGAGTTCTGGTTGTTAGATGCTGAAGCTGATTGGCTAGCTGATACAGATGCTGAAGTACTTTGACTTGCAGATACTGACGCGCTAGCTGATTGGCTTGCACTGATTGAGGCAGACACGCTGTTACTCATGCTTGTGCTTGCTGATTGACTTGCACTGATTGAGGCAGATACGCTGTTGCTCATGCTTGTGCTTGCTGATACAGAAGCTGAAGCACTTTGGCTTGCACTAATTGACGCAGACTGGCTCGCGCTTACTGAGATAGACGCTGAGTTCTGGTTGTTAGATGCTGAAGCTGAGGCACTTTGGCTTGCGCTTACTGAGATAGACGCTGAGTTCTGGTTGTTAGATGCTGAAGCTGATTGGCTAGCTGATACAGATGCTGATTGGCTCGCACTGATGCTTGCTGATACTGATGCTGAGGCGCTTTGGCTCGCACTAATTGACGCAGACTGGCTCGCGCTTGCTGAGATAGAAGCTGAGTTCTGGTTGTTAGATGCTGAAGCTGAGGCACTTTGGCTTGCGCTTACTGATGTTGAAGCACTTTGACTTGCACTTACAGATGCGCTTGCTGATTGGCTAGCTGATACAGACGCTGAGTCGCTTGCACTTACAGATGCTGAAGCTGAAGCACTTTGACTTGCACTTACAGATGCGCTTGCTGATTGGCTAGCTGATACAGATGCTGATTGACTAGCACTTACTGATGCTGAAGCGCTTTGGCTCGCACTAATTGACGCTGACTGGCTCGCGCTTACTGAGATAGAAGCTGAGTTCTGGTTGTTAGATGCTGAAGCTGAAGCACTTTGGCTTGCGCTTACTGATGCTGAAGTACTTTGACTCGCACTTACTGATGCTGAAGCTGATTGGCTAGCTGATACAGATGCTGACTGGCTTGCACTTGCTGAAGCACTTTGGCTTGTGCTTACTGATGTTGAAGCACTTTGACTTGCACTTACAGAAGCTGATGCTGATTGGCTAGCTGATACAGATGCTGACTGGCTTGCACTTGCTGAAGCACTTTGGCTTGCACTTACTGATGTTGAAGCACTTTGACTTGCACTTACAGAAGCTGATGCTGATTGACTAGCTGATACAGATGCTGAGTGGCTCGCACTGATGCTTGATGATACTGAAGCTGAGGCACTTTGGCTTACGCTTACTGATGCGCTAGTTGATTGACTTGCACTTACTGATGCTGAAGTGCTTTGGCTCGCACTAATTGACGCAGACTGGCTCGCGCTTACTGAGATAGAAGCTGAGGTACTTTGGCTTGCAGATACTGATGCGCTAGTTGATTGACTTGCACTTACAGAAGCTGAGGCGCTTTGGCTAGCTGATACAGATGCTGAGTGGCTCGCATTTGCTGAGCTTGATGCTGAGTGGCTCACACTGATGCTTGATGATACTGAAGCTGAGGCACTTTGGCTTACGCTTACTGATGCGCTAGTTGATTGACTTGCACTTACAGAAGCTGAAGCACTTTGGCTAGCTGATACAGACGATGATTGGCTCGCGCTTACTGAGGCACTTTGGCTTGCATTTGCTGAGCTTGATGCTGATTGGCTCGCACTGATGCTTGATGAGATAGATGCTGAAGCACTTTGACTTGCAGATACTGATGCTGAAACTGATTGGCTAAGGGATCCGCTTTCTTTAATATTTACTTGAATGTCCTTAAAGTTAAGCTGTCCTGCTTCGTCAGTAATCTTATATTTAAGTGTTACAGTTCCTGTTTTAGTAGGCGTCCCAGAAATTTGGATAGATGGGATATAACCAGTTTTACCAGCCCCTGATTCATTGGTTCTAGTAGTAACTGTTAATCCAAGTGCTTCTAGTTCTTTCTTACCATGAATCAGTTCAACCGCTTGATCTGCAAGGTAAGAACTTTGCCAAGAACCAACAGACTTATCTCCTTTGTTATTACCATCATGAACATATAAAGTTTCATTAACTCGTTTACCGACTTCAATCTCAGGAACTAGTGGTTCAGGGGAAGGAGTTAGTGAGTCTTTGCTCTTGTTGATAATTGACTCCTGCGCAACCTCAGTTACAACTTCCTCTGGACGACCTAGATAACTAAAGAATTCAGCATCCTGACCTCCCAATCCATCATTATGTTTGACGAGCATATTAGGATTTTCAGTTAAAACCTTCCCTGTAATAGTGACTTTTGGAACATAGGTAAAATCAGCACGTCTTTCCACCCCTTGAACGAACCTCAAGCCCATATATTTGGTCCAACCACCATTACCAGTGTACAAGCTAATAGCATTTTTAGCATCTTGCTCATATCTATACTGTTTATCATTATGGAAATATATAGTTTCATTAACTGTGTCTCCTACCTTATATTTTGCAAGAGGCGCCAGTGCTTCATGTTTCCCTTCAGCATCATACGTCATGGCAGGACCCTTAAACTGACTAGTAGTAAGAGTTATTCTTATGTTGGTTTGAGGAAAACTACGTCCGTCAAAGGTCGCATTTAAATAAACAACATCGTTAAATGCTTTTGGATTGTCACTCTTGAAAGTTATATATGGAACATAACGTCCGGGTGCCACTTCCACACGACCTGTTTCCGAGGTAATATTGTATTTTGCTTGTACTTCTTCCCAGCTTCGAGTCCCTGTAGATTTTATTGGAGAAAGTCCTGCAAGCTCACTATCCTTATATGAACCGTAGGGATTTTCGTCCGCATCAAATTGAGACTTATGCATATAATATGTCACTGAGAAAGGTACACCTTCTCGTCCCTGAAAGAGCCGTTGTCTATTTAAACGACCAGTTGTTTCTGGAGAATTGGTACTATATGGGTCAGTATTTAGAAAGAAAGGTTCTTTTGAACCAGTATCGACTATATTTGCTCTAAATCCAGTATACCCTGATTTCTTAGGTGAGACAGAAACAGTATTGTCTACCTTTTGGTTTTTCTCAGCTTGCTTGGCTGTCTCCTTACCTTGGGCTTGGTTCTTATCTGCTACAACACCAGCTGCGATGTTGTTGCTAGTTGTTGCTGCTTGGCTTGTGCTAAGAGCTGCACTTGCCAAACTTTGGTTAGCACTACCTGATACAAGACTTGCCGCAAGGTTGACCTTAAGGTTGAGCGATGCAGAAGCTGAGGTAGACACAGAAGCCTGAGCTGATGGTTCGCTAACAACAGATGTACTCTCAACTACAGAGGCAGGTGCTTGAGCGCTCGCTGAGGCTGATGGTGTAGAGCTTACTGATGCAGATGCTTTTGCACTTGCTGAGACTGATGTAGGAGCTGATGTTGATTGACTTGCTGAGGCAGATTGACTGACTGAAGCTGACTGACTTGCTGAGGCAGATTGACTGACTGAAACTGACTGACTCGCACTCGCTTGATCCTCAACAGATTGACTGACTGATACAGAAGCTGTTGCAGATGCTTGTTCTGCTTGGGCTTTCTTTACTTCCGCTTGCGCTTGAGCGATGATTGAGTTGGCACTTGTTTCAGTTGTTTCAGCTACTTTCGGTTCAGCTGCGATGACTGTTTTATCCTTTTCTGTATACTCAGATGTTTCATCCGCATAAACAGTTTGCTCTTGAGTCATCACAAATCCTGCAGCCCCCGCGGCCAGGATTCCCCCTATACCCGCTAGCGTGTTAAAACTAAGGTGTGCGTGATCAAGTTCTTCAGTGTCTGACAGGGTACTAGAGACAACTTCGCCCATCCCACCGATACGGAAGAGATCCAATTGAGAGTTCGAGGCTTTTACCCAGTTTTTACCCGACTTGTAAAGCTTATAACGCTTTTTCTCATCTACGATCTCGAAATCTTTGTTAAATTTTTTACTTCGAAACATTCGATTCCTTTCTTTTATCCAATTGCGACCCTTTGTTAATCTCATGACCATTAACAAAGTGTAGATTGCGCTGCCTCCCAAAACCAGAGTTAATAAAAGTTGCAGTCAGTTTCAGTTTTTATCCCTTTGACTCAGAAAAAGCAGATTCCATCTGGGATATACCAGCCGTTTTTATCCAGTATATAACACTCATCATTTTACCAAAACGGATTCCCCTTTTCAAGTAATTATATGTAAAATAACAAATGAAAATAGCTAATTTTTTCAGAAAATCCGCTTTTAAGCTTCAAATTGTTGAAAGCGTTTTATTATCTTTCGAACCCCCTACTCCCCCTTTCACACTAGTTCAATTAGATAGAGGCAAAAAAACCTTGACGATTTGCTCGTCAAGGTTCATCTTTTCCAGAGACCTCCTCCATCCAGAAAAAATCCTAGAAAAAGTGTCCCAACTGCATGATGATTGTGACCAAGAGAGTGATAAGAAAAAGAATGCCACCTAACACTGCAATCATACTAAACTCTTGCTTCTCTCTTTTCAACGGTCTCCTACGATTATCTAGTTGCTCGTTGATATGTTCCTGCAGAATTCCCTTTTGCTTCTCTGGCATGATTGTCCTCCCTTACTAAATCTGCATAAAGGAACTTGCCCTCATCGAAAGCAAGTTCTCATGTATCTGGTTAAAGAATGGCCTTATATTGCTCCAAACTAGCTTGATTAGCAGCCTGTTTCTGTCTAGTAAGTGCTGCTTCCATCTCTGATGAGTGGGCAAGGACACTTTGAATCTTATCCACCATGGTTGAGACATTTTCTGGTGCGTAAATGTGATCATCCGCAATAAATCGACGACTATGGCAAGTGTTTTTGAAGCTGAGAATCAACATGTTGTTCTCAAAGGCTGTGCGACAAGCATTAAGGATTTCATCGCTGATATTGATATCTAGATACAAGTCACATCTCTCAAAAAGCTCTGCAACCTTTGCCGGACGAATATTTGGATAAAGCGAAACATTCGGATAACGATTGAGCCCCATCAAATGGCCAGACATTTCTGTGATGGCTCCAATATGGAAATGTACATTTGGCAGCTGAGTCAAGAGCTGCTCTATTTGCTCAAGCTGATCACTATTGGTCAAAATCAAGGCTTCTGGATTCATATTATTAAGACGTTGGTAATCATAAATATAACCAATATTGTGGAAATAGACTTTTTCTTCCGGTGTTGCCAAGCTTTGAATTTTCTCATATACCTGCCTGTCCTGAACAGCGATGCGGATATTGCGATGAGGCATTTTCATAGCTACTTTCATATTACCAGGTAAGGATTCTCCGATAGGCTCTTGCCAGAAAAGAACATCTTCTGCACGACCATTTTTAGGACGAAGAGCATAGGCCACCAAGAAGGGGGTTGCTAGAGAATTATAAATAATACGATCTGTATCATATCCACGATATTGCAGATAAAAGACGACAAATTCTTGTTTAGATTTAAAGATATGACGCTTTCCTTCAAGTGTCAAGATGATATCACCAGTCAGATGATTTTCCATAATGACTACGACATTGTTCTGGTCAAAATAACGAGTATGGGTCGGACGTTGTGTCTGATCATAGGTTATTTGTGCGAAAAGGCGTCCTTTGCGATTGTAGATATCTGCTGCTCGAACCTGCCCCTCTGTATCCAACCATTCGACAGCCCGCACACGTCTTTCATGCGTCGGTTGGCGATAGAAAATATTGGCACGCTTCTTGCCCATATCTAAGATTTCGCCATTCACATTGCTGGAGCGAATCTCCCATAGGTGAGGTTTCGGGACAAGATTAAAATAAATCGGCCGGCCTTCTGGTGTATCCAAATCTCCTGTAAAATAACTGTAAGGAGACTCGACATCTGGTGAAAGATAGCCATCGTCTTGTACAACAACAACAGGACAATCAAGTCCTGTTGCTTTTAATGAACGTAACAAATCAAAACTTGCTTGATCATAGCGGTCAAACAAACAAATCATAGTGGTTATGCCTTTCTTTCTGATTCCTACTTACTTGGTCTGAGCAGATCGGACAAGATCAGACCAGCGCTGGGCAATATGCTCATCAAGGTAAGGCTCAGCTACCTCGTAGGATACACGGGACAAATCTTCTTGAGAATGTTGAGTTAATAGCTGAACAATCTTTTCCGCATACTCTGTCGTCATAGCATCTAGATCATCTGGACGAGCCTTGGGAATTAGGTAGCCATTTTCTCCATCACGGATAAAGGTCGGATTGCCATAACGAACATCAAAGCCAATGATGGGCAGACCAGAGCCAACTGCTTCCAACAGAGTCAGACCAAAACCTTCACTTGTAGATGCAGCTAGATAAACAGAATAATTCTTATAAATATCCGCCATATGATGATGCCCCATCAATCGAATATAATCTTCTGCCTTCAAATCCGCAATCAACTTCCGCAGCATAGCTTCCTCACCGCCTGTACCGTAGATATCAAAAGTGATTTCCGGTAATTGCTCATGCGCCTTCACTACAGAGTGAATCAGCCAATCAATATGCTTTTCACTGGCCAAACGAGAAGCTGTCATCAAACCAAAAGGCTTCCGCTGACCTTCTGGTCGGCGCAGCTGATCCAAGCTACCCACAGGAATAGTTAAAATGTTCTTAGGCTTGATGTCGGTATATTGAGCAAACTGCTCTTTCAGCAGCTCTGTTTGAGCATCCGTCGAGTTGATGATGTAGTCCACTTCTTCTGCGTATTCAAATTGATACTCGTAGTAATTATTCCACAGGATATAATCTTGTTCTGCGGGATTTTCACTAAAGTGGTCTGCGTGAACGATGACAGCTAGTTTAGCAGCCCCCTTATTGGCGAAGATTGGCTGGCCAATATCTGTCTCTCGGTCTAGAATCAGTAAATCCTTATCTGTCAACTTCAAGCTTCTCATGAAATGAGCAACAAACTCCTGCTTGGAGTAGAAGACCTGATCTGGAAAACGATAAACTTGCGTTTCTGGCTTACCGTCTACTTCATCGATAATCTCTTCGTAAGCCACACTACCATCTTCATTGAGCCAAGTCCGTTGGTAGAGACGAGCCCGACCATCTACAGGACTATAGTATTCAATAAAGTTTTTGGTATAAGTATAATATTCTTTCTGAATGAGACAGCCACGCGAAACAATCTCTGCCCGCTCAATCAGTTCATTATCCATATCGCATGAATAGCACGTTACGAAATCATTATCTCCAAACAAGATCCGAAAGGTCTTGTTCTCAGGATTACGGACGATTTCTAGAGGTTCTCTATCAAAACTAGCTAAGACTTGTGCTAGAGTGTAGGTTGTTGGAGCAATCTTAACATCTGTAAAATATTGATAGAGCCAGATGACCTCAGAGTCTTCAAAGCCGATATTCTTCGTCAAATGTTCAATATTATCGGCTGAAATAAAATCCATAAAGATGAATTTTGCCTCTAAGCCCACACTGCGAAGCAATTTTGCACGATAAATTTGTGCGTACTCAACCCCGCTGCTTGCCCAACCAATTCCTAGGTTGATGTTATAAATTGTCATAAACCATGTTCCTCTTACAAAAGATTATCTTTTTTAATTCTTGAAAGGCGTTTGATGATTTTTCCTTTCTTCTTTTTCTCTTTTTCTTTATCTTCGTCTTTAGACTTTTTGACAGGAGAAGTGAAGTAAGTAACGGGAACAGAGCTATCTGTACCTGTCTTAGCAAATGTTTGCTCAATATTTACAACTTCTTTTTGTGGAGCAGAGATTTCTACTGGGACTTCTTCCTCACCAAAAACATCTGATTCATTTACTTCTTCTTCATGCGTTTCAAGAGAAGCTTCATCGAATAGACTTTCAGCTTCAACTTGCTCATTTGAAGCCTCGTCTTCTTCCAAAGGCGTATCAAACAAATGTGTAGCTTCATCTTCCTCTAAAGGAGTATCAAATATGCTTGCAAATTCGTCGTCTTCCGAAGCTTCCTCGATTAGACTTGCGATATCAATTTGACCCTCTAAAGTTTCTTCGTCTAGAATCTGACCAATTTGACTAAGAAGCTCTTTGATTTTTTCCTTTTGTGCCTTATAGAGCTGTTCCGTTTCAAGACGTTTTTTCGTCAATTCATCGATTTCTTCAAGGATAGACGATCTTACTTGTAAGAAGTCTTTCTGGGCTTTTTCTAGAACCTCTTGAGCCTCTTTTTCTGCCTTTTCATGTGCTTCAATAATCAGCGATTTAGCATAAACGACGGCTTCACCGATTTCTCTTTCTTGGTTCTTTAAAGCATCAATTTTTTTACGTAAAGATTCAATTTTCTCATTCTTTTTACGAATTTCACTATCAAATCCTTCTTCTAACGATTCAATGTATTCTTCAACTTCCTTGGCGCGATAGTTACCAAATAAGGTCTTTTTAAGTCTCATTCTGCTCCCTCTATTCTTCATTTATTCTAATTATATACTATCTTATCAATTGTAGCATAAAATGACGCTTATTACCATTGTTTTCTAAGCCTCAGATCAAAAAAATCCGAATTCTACAGGAGGAGATAGAATCCTATTCATCAACTATTTCGATGATTTTTTAAGATTATTTGCATCTGGTTTTATAAACAAAAACACCTGAATAGACGACATGCAATCCATTCAGGTATTTTCATAAAAGGTAACTAGATCTAAAAGCATCTATTCTAGAAATTAAGATCTACCCAACTAAGAGGCGTGTAGCCCAGAAGCTCAACACCATCATATTCTACTGTTTTCACAATCTCTTGAATATTTGTTTTTAGCTCTTCTATTGACAGGCTATCTGACTCATCTAATACCAAATCATCTTCCACAATAAACAGTGGTTTTTGATAGCGGTCATAAAGATTATTCATAGCTAGGCGAAGACCTACAGGATCAATTGGATTCTTATTGGTATTATTATAGCCATATTTATTTATAAAGACTTCTTGAGAATTACTAGATGCATGGTAACTAAAGCTAACAAAATCAACCTTTCCGACTCGTAAGTCAAAGAAGTCATCATTTTCAATATCCAAAGCAATCTGCTCACGCTCTAATCGGCGCAAGAAATGGTTTGGATAAGAACCACGAACTTGTACATCTGTAAAGACATAGTTTTCACGGTTCTTGACTTCTGCTTCCATCGCATCAATCGCACTATCTAGATTCTGACTATAGTTACGACTAACTACCAACATGCCACCAAATTGAAATTCTGGGTTGATTGATTTTCCAAGCTTAACAGCACGTGCCGAAGCGACCAATTGATAGTGAGCCGCCTGCCAGATTCGTTGGTTTCGATTTTCTCCATCTTCAAAGGACAGACCGCCACCAAGATATGGTAAATGATGTAAAATATTAAATTCATTAAAAGTAATCCAATATCTTACCTTGTCTTTAAAATGTCTGAAAACAGCTTCTGTATAATGCTCATAAAGTTCAATCATCTTGCGGCTCTTCCACGCGCCGTATTTTTCATACAGATGAAGGGGAAGATCGAAATGACTTAAAGTTACAATCGGTTCAATGTCCTTTTGCAACACTTGATCAATGATAGCTTCATAATATTTCAAACCTTCTTCACTTGGCTGCGCTTCTTCACCAGTTGGGAAAATTCGTGCCCAAGAAATAGAAATTCTATAAACATTGAAGCCCATCGATTGAATCATATTCAAATCACTAACATAATCCGGTTGACTCGCTAAAGTAAATTGCCCCAGAAGATCATAGGCACCTATTGGTACTTTTTTGTAGTTGATTTCCCCTGTCAGTACTCCTATACGTGGTTCACTAATTGGTAATACATCCGTCGTTCCCAAACCTTTATTGCTGTTGGGCATCGTATTTCTAATCATAATGACTCCTTTTGATTTTGTGAATATATGTGGATACTATTGTATCCTCTAGTATCTTTAAAATTATCGCTGATCTTTCTTATTTTGAGCGATAGAAGCCAATCCAGATAATGTACTAGCGACATTTTTTAAGTCAGGAGAAATTGGCTGTAAACCTGGTCTTACCATCTGATATGCCTCTTGATCTGTCACGCTCAAGTTTGGAGTTGTAGACACTTGAACAGACAAGCTTTCTTGAGATAGTGCAACCGCCTCTGAAAGTTCCTGAGATGCAAGGTTCATACTATCAAGCGATTCTTGTTGATAGGCAAGACGCATTGATTCTGTTCGAGACAAGCTAAGTGACAGAGATTCTGAGACTTGTAAACTATGTGATACTGACTTAGACTCTGAAACACTCTGTCTGTAAGAAAGCAACTCTGAGACTGAAATACTATAAAACTCAGATAAGGAAACTCTCACAATACTTTGACTGATTTGCTCTGATTCACTTAGGGAAATCGATTCACTCAAACTAAAGGAAGTTGAGATGCTGACACTATGACTAAGAGATTCTGAAAGACTGATAGAGGTTGAGGTGCTCTGACTAGCCGACTCTGAAACTGAAATTAACTTGCTCTCATATGCAGATTGGGCAACAGAAGCACTAACTGAGAGTGAAGAACTGATCCAATTGTACTCTGAAATTGATTGACTCAAACTTAAAGAAGTTGAAAGACTCGCACTCTCACTTAATGACTCAGAGATACTGAGGCTCTGGCTAAGACTTTCAGACTCACTCAAACTCAAGGAGCTTGAAACACTCAGGCTTTGACTCAAGGATTCTGAAACACTGAGGCTCTGACTAAGGCTTTCAGACTCACTCAAGGAAACTGATTCACTTAAACTAAAGGCAGTTGAAAGGCTTGCACTCTGACTAAGAGATTCTGAAACACTCAGAGAGATTGAAGCACTCTGACTAATAGAGTCGGAAATCGATGTTAACTTGCTTTCCAATTCAGATTGGGCAACAGAAGCACTAACTGAGAGTGACGAACTGAGCCAAGTATACTCGGAAAGTGATTCGCTCAAACTAAAGGAAGTCGAAATGCTTGCGCTCTGACTCAAGGATTCTGACACACTAAGGCTCTGGCTCTCTTGTTCAGATTGACTGACTGAAATTGACTCACTGAGGCTCAAAGAGAGTGAAGTGCTGACACTCTGGCTCAAGGATTCTGAAAGGCTGAGACTCTGACTAAGGCTTTCAGATTCACTCAAGAAAGTTGACTCACTCAAACTGAAGGAGCTTGACGCACTGAGACTTTCGGATTCACTCAAGGAAATTGACTCACTCAAGCTGAAAGAAGTGAAGACGCTCACACTCTGACTGAGAGATTCTGAGACACTAATAGACTCGGAAATTGATGCCAATTGGCTTTCCAATTCGGATTGAGCAACAGAGGCGCTAACCAACAATGAAGAACTTAACCAAGTATACTCGGCAACGGACTCACTCAGGGAAATTGACTCGCTCAAAGAGATTGACTCGCTGAGACTGAGAGATTCTGCTGTCCACTCACTCAAAGATTCTGAAAGAGAAAGGGACTGGCTATGGCTAAGTGATTCTGATAGCCGCTGACTCTCCTTGGCTGATTCAGATTCGAAAAGAAGTTGAGAAAATGCTTCACTCAAGGATAGAGACTGACTGATGCTCAAAGATTCAGATGCCGAAAGGCTAAGTGAAGTAAACTCAGACTGAGCCAGCCACTCAGAAGTAGAAAGGCTCAGGCTAGTGCTAAGAGAAATCAAGAAAGTATCCGGTTTATTCTCGTTTACTGAAGGTGAATCAGCTTCCTTCTCATAAACTGAATCTGAAAGACTCAGAGAAGCCTCTTCTAAGGCACTTAGAGACTCAGATTCTGAAAGGCTCAGACTAGCACTAATGGATTCTGACAGAGAAACTGACTGACTATCCGCTACCGAAGTTGAAACAAATTCGCTAAGAAGGATAGAAGCTGACTCGGAAAGGCTCTCGCTTGCACTGATAGAAGCGGATAACCATTCACTCTCATAAAGTGAATCTGATTCTGATATGCTGAGAGATTCAGATTCAAAGATACTCCAGTATTCAGACTCAGAAAGACTCTCACTGGCACTAATAGAAGCGGATAACCATTCACTCTCATAGAGTGAATCTGATTCTGATATGCTGAGAGATTCAGACTCAAAGATACTCCAGTACTCAGACTCGGAAAGGCTCTCGCTTGCACCGATAGAAGCGGATAGCCATTCACTCTCATAGAGTGAATCTGATTCTGATATGCTGAGAGATTCAGATTCAAAGATACTCCAGTACTCAGACTCGGAAAGACTCTCACTGGCGCTAATAGAAGCAGATAACCACTCACTCTCATAGAGTGAATCTGATTCTGATATGCTGAGAGATTCAGATTCAAAGATACCCCAGTATTCAGACTCAGAAAGGCTCTCACTTGCACTGATAGAAGCGGATAGAGATTCATCTTCAAGAACCAGCTCAGATTCTGAATCTGACTGATCGATAATATGAGAAGAGTCTAAAGAATAAGTCTCTAATGAATCATTTCCCCACAGCGAATCTTGAAGAGAACTCTCGCTTGTTGAAACAGAGCCACTATCGAAATGTTCAGCAGACAAACTCATTGAGGTCGAAACGCTCATTGATAAACTTTGACTGACATTTTTTATCAGATCATCTACTACCAAGCTATTATTGGCTTGAAAATCCTCAAAGTCTTCCATAATAGAAATTGGTTCTGTCTGTGGTTTTAATTCTTCATTAACACCTAACACAACCTGATTCTGCTCTTGGGGTTTTCGGCTAATAGGTTTTAAGATGGCTGCATCCGGATCATAATAATTATCATCCTCCGTCACCAATCGTTTAAACTTCGATATAACGCGCTTAAACCCCTTTGATTTTGCTTTATTATTCTTACCCATAAATATACATTTTCTCCCGAATGCAGTTATATCCTTATTATAAAGTCTATAGCACAATCTGTCAAAACTTTAGCCAAAGAAAACCTCTAATTTCCCTGTAGGCTGAACATTGACATAACTAAGCGCCATATTTTTTATAATTTTAAGATTCATGTCTGCATTCATTCTCTTATATGACTCAAAAGCCTCTTTATGAAACTCATATACAGGATTCTTTTGTGCATAACCTTGACTAACCACTAAAGTTTGAAATTGTTGGAGATAGTCAACTTGCTCCACCCAGCAATCATCCACTGCTCTTAGCACTACGGTACGTTGAAACTGTTCAAACATATCTGAATCCTCAATCCTATCTCGTTTTCGCTGATATTCTTCAATAAAAAGCTTGGTTAGAAATTTTTTGACTTGCTGAATATTTGTCACATCTAGATTTTTTGGAATGTCTTGACAATAGTAACTAATGTTATCCAAAACAAAACGATACAAATCATCTTGCTCTTTAAAGGGATGTTTCTTCACATAAGCATCCATGGCATCTGATAGCACAGATAGAAAATAATCTAAATCAAAATCCGGATGAGCAATGATGTCATTCCGTTTATTATAGATGATCTGCCGTTGAATTCGGATACTTTCGTCATACTGCTCCGTTGATCGTCTTGAAGCAGCTGCCGCATTATCGCTGTTTCTCTGAGCTTCTGTCACCTCATATTTAATACGAACCGATTTTAGATGAATCTTCTGTTTTTCCTCTGGCTTATCGACTTCTTTCTGATAAAAATCATTGATCCACTTACTGCCAGTCTTCGTAATAATGTCATCTTCGAGTGAAACAAAGAATTTACTTAGTCCAGGCGCACCTTGACGGCCTGCACGACCACGAAGCTGTAAATCCACTCGTTCACTGGACATTCTCTCTGTTCCAATAACCGCCAGTCCGCCTAATTTAGCAACACCTTCTTCTAAGATAATATCCGTTCCCCGACCAGCCATAGAGGTTGCGACGGTTACCGCAGAACGCCGGCCAGCCTGTGCAATCATCTCTGCTTCTTTTGCTGCATTGTAGGCATTTAGCACGTTATGAGCAATTCCTTCCTGCAGTAGGAGCATGGAGTAAATTTCTGACATTCTTACCGATCCTGTCGCAATCAGAACTGGCTGCCCCTTTTTGTGTAGTTTTTTAATATAATCCAAAGAAGCATAAAGTTTTTGAGGGATAGTTAGATAAATCTCATCTGGATAATCAATCCGTTGATTGGGTTTTCTAGTTGGTACAACGACTACTCCCAAGTCATACACTTCACGAAATTCATCTTCACAGACCTTCCCTGTACCCGTCATCCCCGCCAATTTAGGAAACATCTTGAACAGATTTTGATAGGTAATAGAGGCCATGGAGCGTGTTTCTAAGGAAATCTTTACGCGTTCTCTCGCTTCCAAAGCTTGGTGCAAACCAGATTGAAGTTTATTCCCTTCTAAAACTCGCCCTGTTGCCTCATCCATCAACTTGACTTCGCCATTTTCTACAGTATACTGACGATCTTTTTCAAATAAATGATTGGCCCTTAAGGCCAAATTGATTTGACGGATCAGTTGGTAGTTATTTGGATCGTAAGCATTTTGTACACGGAAGTATACTTCTGCTTCCTTGACACCTTTTCTCGTCAACCAGACTGAAGTCCGAGTCGAATCTAGCTTAAAATCTTCCCCTTCCTTCAAGGTCTTAACAAACTCATCACAGGTAACAAATAGATTGGACTGAACCCGCGGAGAGCCTGATATAATCAGAGGCATCTGGGCACTATCCAAGAGAGCTGCATCAACCTCATCCACTAAACAGAAATAGAACTTAGGCAAGAATTTCTTTGCTTGAGAGGTCGCTAAATTTTCTTCAAGGTAGTCAAATCCCAGCGCACTATGTGTTGTATACACGATATCACTTTGATAAATCCGCTGCTTTTGCGCAACCTTCAATTTTTTAGCTGGATTTTCTGAAACACCAATCCCAACTGTCATTCCTAAGTAATGAAAAACAGGAGCCATTTGTTTAGCGTCACGTATCGCCAAATACTCATTGGCCGTAACCAAGATGGTGCTGTTTCCAGTTAAAGCATTTAAGTACAAGGGCAGAACTGCTGTTAGTGTTTTGCCCTCTCCCGTCCTCATCTCGGCAATCTGATTGTCTTGCATGACTAAGGCACCTAAGATTTGCACATCGTAAGGATAGAGCCCCAAGACACGCTTAGCCGCTTCACGAATGGTGGCATAGGCTTCTGGTAAAATTTCCTGTAGCCTTTCTCCCTTAGAAAGACGGCCTTTAAACCATTGAGTTTTGGACTGTAATTCTTCATCTGACATGGCTGCATAATTATCAGAAAGCTGATTAATCTTTTCTAAGATTTTTTTATAACGCCTTAGTTTAAAGGAATTAGCTAAATGTAATTTTTTAGGCTTCATTCTTTCTCATCCACTCTTCCGTTTTCTCCAAGTCTATTTTTTGAAGCAAAAAGGACTGATCCAACAAATAATCAATTTTGGTTAGTACCCGTGGCCTATTTTTCAGATGGGCATATTCTTTTACTCTAGCTGGATTGAAGCGTTCAAGCAGCAAATCTCTGAACATAGGATAATTCACCCTATTTCGATAGCGATCCAGAATAT
Source organism: Streptococcus sp. Marseille-P6264 (assembly GCF_902460355.1). GTDB lineage: Bacteria > Bacillota > Bacilli > Lactobacillales > Streptococcaceae > Streptococcus. The sequence continues at coordinate 208,587 of NZ_CABPTO010000003.1, read as the reverse complement.
GCTGATAATCCAATTCTGACATAAAATCATCAGTTACTAAAGCATAGGCATTTTCAAATTGCTGCGAGTAAAGCAAGGCTGCGATATTTGAAATCGGCCCATAGCCAGCAAAAGCGACCTTTTCAAAAGAATATTCTCGAGATAGCTTTTCAATTGTTCCAAGCAAGATTTCGAAAAACTCTTTTCCCATATACAAAAGAGCGTCTTTATAGGAAGAATTGACTACCAACAAATTTGGAAAATGTTCCCGAACAATTTCTGGAATGTAGCCCGTCCGATTGAAATCAGGCTCCGTAAAGCAAACGTAAATCGTCTCTTGATTGACGTCCTTATGCAACAATTTCGAAATCCAATAGCGATCGACAGTATAATCTGCCACACCTTCTTCAGCAATATAGATGCTTTCAAACAAGAAACGATGGCAACCTGAACTCACTAATTGAACTTTATAATGATGGGTATTATTAGGAACACGAACGCTCATCGTCTCACCCTGCTTAATAATTTGATTAAAAATCTCCTCATCACGCGCATTCAAAAACTCAATCTTCAAGTAGGTCGAATTTTCAGGAAGAGTCTCCAGATGGCTCCCAAAGATATATTTTTCTCCTCGCTTCAATTCAGGAAGCTGGCTCGTATTTCGTAAAGCCTGATAGTTTGCTTGCGAATGCCATTCATGAATGACTGTACCAGACGGCATGAATTGATTCTCATATAAAACATGCCCATCTGCTAGCAGCTTCACAGACGATCCATATAGATACTGTGATACACTTTGCATATCCCAATAAGCAAAATAGATTTCTTCCTTGTATCTCACGAATCAAACTTCCTTTCAAAACTATTCACTAATAAAGTTTTATATTGATTAAAGAACCATTCGACAATTCCTTGCGTATCATCATTATGTCGGCCAGTCAATCCTTTACTAATGACATTAACGCGATAAGCTCGCTTCCCTAGCTCTTCTAGCATATCAGGGTAGGCCGTACCATCGTAGTCATCATGATACATATAAGACACAATAAATTTCGTCCTTGAAAAATTAGCTTCTTTGAACGATGTCCAGAAGTGCTCATTAAGTTGAGCTATTCCTTCCTCTGATAATTCTCCTGTTGTACGAAGCACCAAATCTAAAGAAGTAGGAAAACCTCCAGGACGAATCGTGGATTCATTCTCTGCAATATCGCCTAAATTTACTAAGGGCTTACCGACAATCACTGCATGAGGCTCTAACTTGGAGGCATAATACAGGGCTCCAAAGGTCCCCATTGATAGTCCGGATAAGGTCAACTGATCCCTTGTAAAGCCTAATTCATCTAAACAGTGATGAATAACCTGAACAAGCTTTTGCTCTAGCTCTTCTGAGCCGAGATAGAAAGCACCACCCTCAGAACGTGGATCTCCAATCAACAAGAAAGGCGCTCCCAAATTGTTCATCATCCAGTATCCCTCAAACCCTTCAGCTGGACGATAACCAGAAAAATAAATATTGAGAGGTGGCTTCAAATCACCAGGATGGAAGTAGTAAATCAATTCCTCCCGATTTTTATCCACGACACGATTTCCACCGATCAACAAGTCTCCATAACCCAAATGAGACTGGCGATGGTGGAATGGTCCAATTTTCACAATTCCTTGACCTTTTACTTGAACACTGACGCTTAGGTAATAAGAATCGCTGGTATCCAAAACGAGAGGCTTATCAAAAGATTCTTCATCATAAATCCATTCTTGCATGGGAGAATTGCCAACTGGATAACCCTTGATGACATAACGAATTACGCAATCTTCAGAATTTCTGAACTCTGGCCATAAATCCAAAGGGGCGTCTGCACTCAGAAAGATATTGTACTGATAGGTTGCTACAGTTTGGTAATCCTCACCATATTGACCACACAGACGGAGATAGTTAGTTCCTTCATAGTTAATCTGACCTGAGAAGGAGGGATTGACGGCTAGATGATTAACACTGAGCTTGGTACCACTTTGCTTAGAAGAAAAGCCCCGTGAAAATAGATACAGCATCTGAGCTGGATCTTCAAAAGTAGACTGAACGGCCCTTTTGCGTAAAAGGAATCTTTCCAAAGTTTTTGTAGTGATTTGACAGCGCTCATGATAAAACAAGCGATAAACCTGAATTAAGCTGTCTAATACTGTGATGTACTCAAAATGCTCAACAGTATCGACCAATACAACATCATAGGGCTTAGCAGCCTTCGGTTTCTTCCCATCCTTTTTTAAAATACCAATATCTTCGGGCAAGAGAGACATGATATCTTCTGGTTTAACAAATGTCCATGCGATATTACTAGGAATCTCATATTGGTGCTGCCAATTCTCATTGGCAATCTGTAGGACACTAATTCTGTTCATTTAGCTTTAATTCCTTTATCGTATTTTTCCACATTTCGACAATTTCTCCCCTTGTATACAGCTCAATCCTCTTAACCGAATGCACCAAAGACTGATTCCAATGCTCCAAATCAGTCAGATAGTACAAGAGGGCGTCTTTCAGGCTGGAAATATCATCCATGATCCAACCATTTTCGCCATGCTTCACATAGGAAGAATTATACAAATTCACCTGAGGAATCCCTCCACTGATACCCGCAATTTGAGTTCGGATATCGGCCGGACTTCCCAAGTCTAAGATGATACGAGCATACTGCAAGGCTTTGGCCAAATCAGTATCACTCTGAATCACTACAGTATCAATCCGTTCGCGAACAATCTCCTCTTCATCATCAAGAACTCGGTTCTCACCTCTCGCTCTTTTCTCTTTATCAACAAAAATCAAGTCTTGTTCATATTCTGGCTTAAGTGATAGATAGCTTTCTAGCACTTGTTTTATATAGGCTTCTCGACCAAAGTCCTGACTCTGTGTCCCAACCAGTAAGTCAATCCACTCATGTTGTAACATCATATCAAATAGGGAAGTAAAGACATATTGGAGATGGTGCTCTGGTAAAGTATCGAAATTGACATAGACAATCAACTCTTTTTTCCGCTGACTATGCCCAAGATTCAACTGAGTGTCATAGGGGGGAATCTCATAATAAGCAGGAAGTTGCTCTTCTTCTACTTCCTCTACTTGTCCTGCAATCTTCTCGATTTTATCTAAGCTATCTACCACAAAAAATGGTGTATCTTTTAAATCAGAGAATAATTGTTCTGTATTCGTAATCGGATAACGATTGCCAAAGAAGGACAGAACAACAAGATGATCCTTCTTAATCCGTTGGAAAAAATGATTATGCTGCACATCTGCTGAAACAATAATCGAATCATCCTTGGTTAAAACAGAAGCCAAATGCTGCTCCAGCTTTTCTTTAACAAGCTCCTCAATATTCTGATAGACATCCTTGGCAAATGTGCCCTGTGCCTCAGGATTGATAATGACCTGCTGGTTATCGGCTGTCAAAAATTCTCTGAATTGCCATATCCCTTGTGCATTCAGATAGTCCTGATAATAAGGCTGATTGTGCTCAAAATAGATAATACTGGAGACAAAGCCACGGTCATCAAAAACAAGCTGATAATCTATCTGATTATTTTCAAAATAGGTAATATCAAAAATATTACCTATTTGTGAAAAATTAATCTGAGCATGAGGTAGGTGATCAACGTGAACATCGACAATAAAAGGAGTATAAAAGATTTCTGCTCCCTGCGGCCATTTCAAATCATCCAAACGAATTTTTCGTGCAGGCACATCTATTAGACCTTGTATGCTATCAAATAGATTCCACATGTCTTCTGACGAGATTCTCTGTTGATAAAAGAAGGTCCGAATATGAGGTGAATAATTCAAAATCAGGATAGAGTTGGACTCGCCTGATTGTTGAAACATCCGCAGTAAATTTACGGCATCATCAAACATCATATTTTTCGGTTGCAGATAGAAAGGTAGGGCAGTAGAATACCATTTTCGATCTTGTTTATACCAAGACGGTACAAAGTAAAACATATCCCTCTATTCTCCTTTTACTTCTAGTTCTTTATGATAATAAGTCCCGATTCTTAAGATTCGTATTTCTTCACGCAAGGGCAAGAGCATGCTGATCAAAATGACTAGTGTGCTTGGCAAGGTCAAAAAGAAACTTGGCAAAGGCAAGAAGAAATTAATAAAATAGGGCAGGCCGACATACAAGATGAGATAGATAGCTCCTATATTTGATTGCAAAGAAATATAGTGTTTTAACACTTTTAAGGTTTCTTTCCCAGGCTGAATATAGTCAAAATATTCTCCCTGACGCTGCAAGCGTTTCGCTGTCTCTTCTGGTTCCAAATTGATATAGGCAAACAAAATACCCAACAAGTAAATCGCAACTAGATAAACAAAGAGACCCAAGGGCTTTGTAAAGTCAAACAAATTCCCAAATTTTACTGAAAATCCTTTCCCTGTCCAGTCTAGTAATAATTGGAACAACATCAAGACACTTGTTGCATACATAATGGGCATTCCACCAGAAGGAATGAACTTAATTGGCAAATAAGATTTATCATAGTAGCGACTGCTTAACATGATCCGATTGAGAGGCAGACGTATCTCGGCTTTCTCACATACGACAGCAACAAAAGTCAAGAGAAGATAGGCCAATAAAGCCACAACTAAAATCATTCCTCCTCGGACAGAAGACAAGGATTTCCCAAGCAGGACTATTAATTGGTCAGCAAACTGGAGTAAAATACCTGAAATGATAATAATGGTTGACCCTCCCACTCCCTTACGAGTATTAAGACTTGACAACCAAATAATGATAAAACTACCTGTCACAACTGTGAATAAAACTGCTAGATTATAGAGCCAATCATCCACGAGAAGTAGAAAGCGACCATTTCCTCTATAAGCGGTGTACATAATGGCTAGTCCCTGCACAATCGCAAAGAACAAGGTTAGGATTTTTTGAAAGAAATCCGTTTTTTTAAGAGACCAAGCTTGTATATTCCAGCTTTTCTTTAGGTTCATGACTTGCCATACAATCATGGTCGTAATCCAAGGCCCTAAGCCTAGAGAAAATACTGAAATCTGAGAAACATCAATTCCTGCCAGCAAATACAAAGCGGCCAAGGGATTGTCTTCCTTTATCCGAAAAGCTTCCATACTGCCATTGTAGCCCGGAAGCAAGATATGTCTTCCTAATATATAAATAGCAATGATGAACAGTGTAAAGAGGATTCTCTTTCTAAAAATATTCTGACGCTTCTTTATCTTAAGACCAAAGTGCTCCATTTATTATCCTTTATTTGTATTTTGGACTTGCCCAGAGTCCTCTTTTCATACATAAACTTGTCTTTTAAGCCAAAGACTTAAGAAAGCAAGCCCATTCCATAGAATTATAGATAAGGAATCAACTTGCTTTCTCTATTTCGATTACAAAATGTAGGACAATTCGTCATTTAATTAAAATCTGATCGAATTTTTTCCACCATTTCCTGATAGTTCTCATGTGAGAATACTTGCTCTGAAATCCCTTCTGTTTGTACATTATCAAAGGAATAAACAGGCTTACCAGACTCTTGAAACTCTCTAATTACAGTATCGAATTTCTGATCGTGATTGATATCAAGATAAATGTCGCTGCTTGCAAGTAAATCTCTCAAAGGATATGGCAAAATTGCAGGGTGCAAACGAATATTTTCATAAGCCATCAGTTTGAGTAACTTATCAGACATCTGTGTGTAGGCAGCAATATGAAATAGACAGTTTGGTAATGCACTCGCCAAATCTTCAATTCCCTCTAGTCTATCTGAGTTTGTCAGGGTTACACAATGGAGAGCAAAGCCTTCATCCCTCTGTTTAATAGCTTTCTCGACATCAAATTCATCTGTCTCAATAATTGTAGACCAATCAAGAGAATTGTAAAACCACCATACTTCACGCAGACGCATGTTGGAAACAGTGTTCCATGGTTTTTGACCAGAAATATAATGCAAAACAGCAGGTAGTGGGGAAAGTGGGATTTCGAAAATCCAGTCATGCTTATCTAGCGCAGCTCCCATGTCAAAGCCGATTTGAAAATTGTAAGTATCTTCCAAATCAAGTTTTTTGCCCTCAAACATCAAATTCAAGATAGACTGATCACCTTCAGTAAAATTGGCTAATTCCCTATCTGTCAACTCAACCAATTGCTGAGCCATGTTTTCTTCACGCCAACGCTTATTATTGATGAGCAGCACTCCAGAATTAAAGCCCAAGCCTACTCCATACGTCGCGCGAATCGTTGCTACATAATAATCCTCCATATCCATCTCAAAAAGATGGTCCAGATTTCGTGTCACAACAATATCACAATCTAAATATAAGACTCTATCTGCTTCAACATAATTCGGTATAAAATAGCGCCCGTAAGCCATGTAGTTGATGTGAGCATAAGTTCCAGCTTCCCATTTCGATTTCACCTGATCGTCAATCTGATCATTAAACAATTTCACATCGTTCAACTGACTACCAGCTGCTTCTACCTTCTGACGCGTATAGTAAAACCATTCTTGAGGAATGTCCTGATTGAAAACATAAATATCTAAATTTTTATGATGACAGCAAAGAGATTTTATGGTCGTTTCAATCTGTCTGATATACCCATAATCTCCTGAAACCACAATGGCTTTTTTATTTCCCAAAATACTACTCCTACTATGTTTATGATATTCTCTAAAAAGATCACTATTAGGGCTCATTATACCATAAATTCCGCCTTTATTCAAACGCCTTCTTGGAAGCTAGACCTAACTTTTCTAGCCTTAAAAGAGAGGTGAAAGCTAAGCAGGAAAAAGAAGAAGGCTTGCTATAAGCGCTTCTAATATATCCATCCTTTTAAAATCAGACAGCCGCCACCTATAACATCTTTAAATAGATGCTGATCATGCTATCAAAACTTATAGAATTAGGCCATCTCAAAGAATTAGCAGGTATTTTCTTGAGAAAAATGAGAGTGGGACAGAAATCGGTAATTCGTTAGAATTCGATTTCGTCATCCTACCTCCGCACAGTTGAGTAGGACTGTATAAGCGGATGAAATCAGCCTAGTAGAGCCCACTCAACCACTGCGTCTTGCTCGACAATCCAAAGACAATTGAGAGGCTAGGACTTTTGTCCCAGCCTCATCTTACCCTACTTACATCACTTAGTTATTATGCACCCGATTCATGTATTCGGTGTAAGATTCTGTATGCATCAGTTCCTTGGCATTCTTGACCCGATCAGCAGTCGGTGGCTTCACCCCTTCCAGTGAATAAGGAATGCCCAACTCCCGCCACTTGAATTCTCCCATAGTATGGTAAGGAAGGATTTCAAACTTATCAACGTTCTTGAGTGTTTTCACAAACTTACCTAGCTCAATCAAGTCCTCATCACGGTCCGTCAAACCTGGCACCAGAACGTGTCGAATCCACACTGGCTTCCCAATATCTGATAGGTATTTCGCACAGGCCAAGATGTTTTTATTCGTCTGGCTGGTCACGATTCTATGCTGTGCTTCATCAATTTCCTTGATATCCAGCAAAACCAAATCCGTCACCGCCATCAGTTTATTAAACTTTTCTAGGTAACGAGGTGTGTTTCTAAAAGGCAGAGCGCAAGTATCCAGCGTACAATGAATCCCCAGTTCTTTGGCCTTAGTAAAGAAGGCAATCAAAAAGTCGATTTGCAGAAGTGCTTCTCCCCCGCTGACTGTAATGCCACCTTTATTACCCCAGAAACCTTTGTAACGAAGAGCTTCTTGTAGGACATCATCCACGGTCCGCAGCTGAGATTTGTTGGTCTCCATCTCCCAAGTATCTGGATTGTGGCAATATTGACAACGCATATGACAGCCTTGTAAAAAGACGATGAAGCGGATACCTGGTCCATCCACTGCCCCAAAACTCTCCGTAGAGTGCACCATTCCCGTTACTTTTCCATAATCAATCGCTTCTTCAACCATAATAACCCTCTTGCACTTGAAAACGTTTTATTTTATTTATATTATACCACGATTTGACTAAAAATAGATAGATTCTGCCTATTTTTTAGAAAACAAACTGTTTTTCAATTTCATTTTCATTGTGTTACAACAGATAGAGTTTTTCAGTTTTTCTAAAAACTACTACTCTCCGTTTCCATCTTTCTCCATAAAAAAAGCCGCCCTAGAGGGCGACCTTTTCGGAGATTGTTATGAAAAAAAGGTGCGGAACTATAGCTATAACAGCTGCTCATCTGTTAAACTAAAGGACTCCTTCTATCAAATAAAGTTAAGAGGTCTTCATTTGATGCTTTTAGTATACTGCACCATACTTAAAAGAAGCTTAAGCTGGTTTTAATCATTATTTTACTAGAATAGCTAATGTTTCATAGGGTTTCAAAGTCATAGTCGCGGCTACTGCTGTCTCCTCGTAATTCGAAATCAGCACCTGCCTAATTTGATAATATCTAAAAATGCTCTATCTTCTATCTCTCCGACGGCCGCCAGTTTCAGTATACAGAGAGCCGGCACAAACTAGATAAATTTCGCTTTGTGGACTTTGCCACACGACAGAAAGAATGAAGTTTTGATTCAGCGAGCATAAAAAATCTCCTCTGTCAGCTAAAATCTAGCTATCAGAGGAGTTTTCCTGTTCTTTAGTTTGTTTTTAGTTTTATACGTTGTTTATATTTAGGAGATGATATGAAAATTTATGAAATGTTGATACGAGAATCTATTTCTTGCTTCTATTGCTAGTACTGGTTAGGCTGCTTTGTTTAACTTGGAGCGAATAAATAATTTCTGATAGGTTACTTTTACTTTATACGTCATTGGACTGCCCTCGTTTCTTATTTGTTGAGACTAGTATAAGACTCTCAGCTTAAGCATTCCTTATAAAAATCTTGCGGAAAACTTAAAAAGAAGCTGAATTTATTTTTCAGCTTCTTCATTTTCTTCAATGATTTCAGATATTTCCACTTTCACCTTGGTGACACGGCCATTCTTGACCTTGTCATTGGTCAAAATCAGTTTTTTATTCTGACTTTCCACTTCATAGCTGAGCCGTTCTGTTGGATTTGGAATGGTCCCAACACCAGTCAGATAATAACCAGCAATAGTATCCACATCATCACTATCGATTTCAACTTCAAAGTATTCATTAAAGTCATTGAGGGTCATGGTTCCTAAGACAATGTAGGTATTCTCACCGATTTCATGGACCTCGATTTCAGCCTTGTCTGTCTCATCGTCAATCTCACCGACAATCTCCTCCAAGAGGTCTTCCAGCGTAACCAGACCAGCCATACCGCCATACTCATCCAAGAGAATCGCCATTTGGTTTTGCGTATTACGTAATTCCTTTAGCAAATCATCGACAAACATGGTTTCCGGTACAAAGAGTGGCTCCTGCAGAATCCTACGCAGAACAATATTGTCAAAACCATTTACAAAGCCTTCATTCAATAGACGTTTTGTGTGAATGAGACCAATGACATTGTCCTTGTCGCCATCATAGACAGGAATCCGCGAAAAACTCTGCTTGAGAATGCTTTTGATGATTTCTTGAGTATCATCCTGAATATCAACCATAAAGGCATCTGTCCGCGGCACCATGAGTTCACGCGCCATCAGCTCATCCAGCGAGAAAATACCCTGCAACATTTCGATTTCGTCTGCATCCAGCGTCTCCTCGCTCTTAGTCAACATGTACTCAATCTCATCCCGCGTCATCTTTTCGTCTGCATCGTCGAACTGCATCGGCGTAATCCGACTAAGGAGATTAGTCGAAGCTGAGAGCAACCAAACGAAAGGACTGACGATTTTCCCTAGGAAGATAATCACTGGCGCAGTGCGAATCGCCAAACTATCCTTGAGATTCATGGCAATCCGCTTAGGATAAAGCTCGCCCAAAACAATGGAAATATAGGTCAAAAGAGCAAGTGCCAAGAAACTAGCAACTGCATGTGCCGTTTTGGAATCACCCATCCAAGAAGCAAAGATTTTCCCTAGATTGTCCGCAAAGCTTGCCCCCGACAGGATATTGATGACGGTGATACCGACCTGAATCGTTGACAGAAAGTTATTGGGACTTTCAAGAACTTTTAATAAACGAATGTATTTGGCATCGCCTTCCTCGGCTTTCTGCTCGACGCGAGCTCGATTGAGTGATACCATCGCCATCTCAGAAGCTGAGAAAAAGGCATTTAGTAAGGTTAAAACGAATAGCAGTATTGCTTGCAATAAAATACTCTGACTGCCAGGGTCTTCCATGGATTCTTCTCCTAAAAATTATGATCAACCTTGATTATAACATATTTTTAGGATTCGTGCACAAAGATTTATTGGAAAGCGTTTTGCATCTTAATTCTCCAAATCCTGCAAGACTTTTTCTAGCCGAGAAATAGCTCCGACAGGCAGGGCTGTCTTGGGATATTTCTGATTGAAGGCCAGCAGGAAGTTTAAGCGAACCTGCATTCTTTCACGAATGAGCTGTCTGTACTTGTCGTCAAAGTTTGGAACAGCATAACCCTTATAATCTAGGTACTCAAAACCTTCCAAAGGACCAAAAGGCTTAAATTGAACCTTGCCGTCTACAATCTGCTCGATAATATCTAAAGATACTTCCTTTGAGATGCCCTTGCCCATGTAAAAACCAGTATTGATAATGTAGCAAGCAACGCCTGACTCAAATAAACGACGGAATTTCCGATAATCTTCTACCAGTGGATAAACGCGGAAAGGATTGGCATAGGGCTCAATAACCAAATCATCATGCAAGCCAGTGACATTCTCAGCATTTGAGCGCTTGGTCATCAGGGTGCAGCCCATTGTGGAAGCCATCAGCGGATCATTGATCTTAACCAGTGGCGGCAGAGAATCATCTTTCATAATCCAGAAGATAGCATTGATGGGCTCATCAATCCGGTCTACTCGATTTGGAGTCGCAAAGCGCGATTTGACAGTCCGTCCATTCCCATTGCGGATGTCCTCTGTTACTAGCTTTTTCCGCCCATTTTCATCCAGCGTCACTCCACAATTCTGCACGGTGACAAAGAAATCCTGCTCACTGTGACCCGTAGGGTAGTCATTGGTCTTGTCAAAATAAGACGGTTCGAGGGCAATAGAGGAGCCATCCTTGACCGAGATAATGAAGGCATCGTCATGGAGAACCTTGATGTCATATTTATGGTCATGTTTAGCATGCGTCAATGTGGATTTTCCTGAACCGGATAGACCAAAGAAAGATGCAACATAGTCCTCTTTGTCCGTATTTTGCTTGAAAATTTTCAAGCCCCCGTGGCAGGCAACATAGCCATTTCTGGCCGCTGTTCCCCACGCCAAAGTCAAGGTTGCCTTTTTCAGCTCCCCGAAATAATTTAAACCCAGAATAACGGCGCAATTATGATTGGTATCAAAGTAAACCAAACCTTCTGGATAGTCTGGATGCGTCCACTTGGGATCAAAAAAGACAAAGATATCATTTTCCTCGTACTTTTTAGAAGCTCGTAGGCGATTCTTAAATTCCTCATCCAAAATCTGGAAATTCAAGAGCCAAGAATAGAGATTGTTGATTTCTTCCTGAGGAACCATCAGATGGGCGCAAACCATGAAGTCCTCATCCAGCCCCACGACTGCATCTGCCTTATAAAAGGTCCTCTGATGTGCCTGATAAACAGCACTACGAACCAGAAACAGCAAGTGCTCATCTTCCTGACGATCTATGCCATAAATTCGTCTAGCCTTGGCAGTTCGGCCGACAACCGCCCCCGAATTAGTCAATAAAACGCGGGCATAAGAAGGAAGTCCCAGCTCCTTAGTATGAATCACCGGCATGTCCAGCACAACCGTTCCAGCAGCTACCGAGGCCAGTTGATAGGCCTCTTCTACGGTCTTGATTGCCTGAACCTGATTCTCATAAAAGGCTGTCTCTACAATGGTCTTCAAGGGCGAAAAATAAGAAGAATCTTTTCTTATTTCTTGCGGAGAAAATTTACGACGTGTTACCATAACGATACCTCCTTTATGCTATTACTATTATTTTAGCATAAATATCCAATGATAGACCATAAAAAATGCAGTAAAAAAGAGAAAGGTGAGCTTTCTCCTATTTTTTTATAATACCAAATTCTTCATTCTTCTTTTGCTGCTGAGCTTCTTTGTGATTGTCATAGAGGTTGGCAAGGAATTTCACAATTTCCTTGAGGATGGAGTAGGTCGGAATCGCTACAATCATGCCCATAATACCATAGATATTACTTGAAAGAAGCAAGAGAACCATAATCGTAATAGGGTGCACTTTCATAACACTCCCAACAATACGAGGATAGAGGATATTCCCATCAATCTGCTGGATAATCAACATATAGATTAAGGCTGCCAGCATTTTATTAGGGTCAGTAAAAAAGTAGGTAATCAGCATGGGAATCAAGCCAATACTAGGGCCCACATAAGGGATCAAGTTAGCTAAAGCCGAGAAAATAGCAAATACTAAGGCATACTTGAGTCCAATGACACTGTAACCAATATAAGCTAAGGTTCCAATCAGCAAGGCATCAATCGAAATACCACTGATATAACGGGCAACGGTCGCATTGAGATTGGTCAAGAGACTAGATATATTAAGCTTATCGCGCTTGAGAACAGTCCGCTCCAGCATAGGCAAAAGCTTGTGTCCATCCATCAAGAAGTAGACCAAAAAAATCGGGGTCATGATGAGAATCATGAGGGTATTGATGACAGCAGACACTACGCTACCCAGACTATTGGTAACACTATTTAAAATATTTTGCAGAATATCTACATAAGATAGATTAAGTTGCTGGATAGTAGACTGAATATTTAAACTCTTAAAGAGGGGATTTTTGGATAATTGATTGACAAAACTCTGTATTTCCCAATAGAGATTTTGCGTCGAATTAATCAAACTGGACAGCTGGTTAATCAAAATTGGCAAAAGGTAGATTACTCCGACTGTCACTAGACCAAACAGTAGGAAAAGAGTGATTAAAATCCCGAAAATTCGATTGATTTTCAACTTTTTTTCGAGCAGTGTCACCAGAGGATTTGTAATATAGTAGAGAAATCCTCCCATAACAAAAGGAATTAAAATCGTATTGATAACGCTCACCACTGGCGTAATCATATCTCCCATCTGGCGCCAGATGAAAAAGATAATCGTCAGCAACAAGACTTCACTGGTCCAAAACATTAACTTACTTTTATGAAACATCTTTACTCTCCTCCAAGTTATTTTACCATAATTTATCATAAAATAAAGGTGATTTCATAAAAGAAAGAATAAAAATGGAAACATTATTAAGTTCGAAGAATTTGGCTAGTCACAAAAGATCTCGCCATCAAAATCTAAATCAGACAAATAAAAAATCACCTGAAAGGCAAGGGCTGAAAAGCACAGACTTTCAAGTGATTTTTGATATCACTTCCATCAGGAAGCAGATGATCAATTGATAATACTATAAAAGTTTAAAATCTTAAGCAGATGATTAGCCCTTAATCGGGATTGAAATCTCAATCAAACTATTGGCATAGATCGTCCGAATAGCAGAGGCGTCAATATTCTTTTGGTCAATTTTTCGTTTCAAAAAGAATTCTCTAATTTTTTCAATTTCTTGCTCTCGTATCGCACGATGCTTATTTGAAATGAGAATTTCGTAATGGCTAGGGGCCTCTGTGAAAATAACATCACTATTGCCTGCAGAATAAACCTCTACAAGGGTTGCATCTGTGCTTTCCAACTGATTTTTTACTAATTCTGCGTGGGTATTCGTCGTATTTATAAGCTTCATTCATTTGCCTCCTACCTTAAATCGTCGCTATTATTATAACACGTTTTTCAGGAATTGTGAACGATTGCCTGTAATTTATATCATTTTAAATATAGCAGGCTAGTTATTCTGATATTTGCGCTTCCACTGCTCAATTCCCCATTTATGGCTGCCACGTTTCAATTTTTCAATCGCAAGATCGACAGGAAACCATGCCAGATTATTGAAGTCTTCCAGCGGCTTTTCTACTTCCTGATACGAAAGGGCTTCATAAATATAGGCTGGATTATAAAAATGCGTGTCCCGATGGCGAGAGTAAAAATATTCATCCGCTTGACCAAAGTAATCTCCTACCTGGATACTAAAACCAAGCTCTTCCAGCAATTCCCGCTCGAGAGTAGCCAGCTGGTCTTCTCCTTCTTCCATTTGACCTCCAGGAAGAAACCAAGCGCCATTAGGAGCTTGCACTAAAATAATATTTTCTTTCTTTTCATCCGGAATTACTGCATAAACTCCATAACGCGTCACATATTCGACATTTTCCTCATGAAATCCAAATACTGGATGGGCCATTATCTTTCCTCATTCCTTCTAATCTTTATTACTATCATAAATAACTTATACTAGCCTGTCAAGAGTTTAAACTTATTTTTTCAGCTTTCACAAAGAAGTCCAGTTCCTTAGTTTTCAAGTGAAAAAGTCCGCCTCAAGTGAGACAGACCTTCTTTTACTTATCAGTCAAATCCAATAAGATTCGGCTGGCTTATTTTTCTTCAAACCCTTGAGCTACTGCGTCCGCAAAGTTTTCTTCTACGATGCTTGCACAGTGGTCACAGATGACTGCATGGTAGCTACGTTCCGCAGTAGTTGGATCGATACGACGGCAACGGTCACAAACTTCACCAGCTGCACGTTCAACTGTAAAGGCAACATCTTCGAAGCTTACTGCTCCTTCTGGCGCTGCACCTTCTGCGATGGTCAATTCAGACACGATTAAAAGTTGGGCTACATTGCTATCCACTGCTCCAAGAAGCGTTTTCACCACTTCATTTGGATAAACTGTTAGATGTGCTTCGAGTGATTTACCAATAACTTTCGCATTACGAGCTTCTTCCAAGGCTTTTTGAGCTTGTCCACGGAAGTCCATGAAGGCTGACCATGTATCCAAGATTTCTTCTTGGTTGGCAAAAGTTTCCGCTTCTGGTAATTCTGACAATTGAACGAAGTCTTCAGCTTCAAACTCAAGATATGACCAGATTTCTTCCGCAGTGTGAGGAAGGATTGGTGTCAAGAGTTTCGTGATTTTGACAAGAATGTCATAGAAGACTGTCTGCATTTGACGGCGTTCGATTGATTTGGCACCTTCGATGTAGACAACATCCTTGGCGAAGTCAAGGTAGAAGGCTGATAAGTCAACGTTGATAAAGTTCACCAAGGCCTTGTAGATTGTCAAGAATTCAAAATCAGCATAGGCATCACGAATGGTCTTAACAAGCTGGTTAAAGCGGATGGTCATGTACTTATCAACGGAACGAAGCTCATCGTAAGCGACTACGTCCTGCGCTGGGTTAAAGTCAGAAGTGTTGGCAATCAAGAAACGAAGAGTGTTACGGATCTTACGATACGTTTCAGAGACTTGGCTCAAGATATCCATAGAGATACGAACGTCGTTGCTTGAGTCAACACTTGTTACCCAGAGACGCAAGATTTCCGCGCCAAATTGTTTTTCAACATCGCTTGGAGCAATGGTATTTCCAAGAGATTTAGACATCTTTTCACCTTTACCATCAAGGGCAAATCCTTGCGACAAGATTTGTTTGTATGGTGCTACGCCATGGTTGGCAACTGATGTGATGAGTGATGAGTTGAACCAACCACGGTATTGGTCAGAACCTTCTAGGTAAAGGTCTGCTGGGTATTTGAGTTCTGGGCGGTTTACTACAACTCCATTCCATGATGAGCCTGAGTCGAACCAAACGTCCATGATATCCGTTTCTTTCTTGAATTCGCCATTTGGTGAACCTGGATGCGTAAATCCTTCTGGCAAGAGGTCTTTAGCATCACGTTCCCACCAGACAATAGAGCCGTGCTCTTCAAAGAGTTGAGCCACATGTTCGATGGTCTCAGCTGTCATGATTGGTGTTCCGTCTTCTGCGTAGAAGATAGGAAGGGGAACTCCCCAGGCACGTTGACGAGAGATAACCCAGTCGCCACGGTCACGAATCATGTTGTAAAGACGAACTTTACCCCATTCTGAGTGGAATTTCACTTTTTCAATTTCGTCTAAGATTTCTTGGCGGAATTTAGATACAGAAGCAAACCACTGTGGCACTGCACGCCAGATGATTGGTTTTTTCGTACGCCAGTCAAATGGATATGAGTGAGAAATTTCTTCTTGTGCAAGAAGAAGATTACCAAGTTTTTCGATAACAGTTGGAACAACCTTATCATAGAACTGACCTGCAAAATCAGGACCAGCATTTTCCATCATGATACCGCGTTCGTTAACTGTTACAGCAACTTCAAGACCATTAGCAACGCCAACATTGTAGTCATCCTCACCAAAACCAGGGGCTGTATGGACGATACCTGTACCGGAGTCAGTCGTAACGTGGTCACCAAGAATCACCAGCTCATCTACAGAAGAATCCCAAGGGTGAGCTGTCACAATGTGGTTCAATTCTTGACCACGGTAAGTTGCTAAGACTTGTACATCAGCCCAACCAAATTTCTCAGACAAACTGTTCAACAATTCTGCAGCAACTACAAACTTACGAGTTTCACCAGCTGGTTGTACGACTAAATAATCAATATCCGCTCCAACTGTCAATCCACGAGAAGCTGTGATGGTAAATGGAGTCGTTGTCCATACGACAATATAGGTGTCTGTATCTAGAACACCTTTCCCATCTTTAACTGGATTGGCATAATAAAGGGAGGTTGAAAGCAAGTCATGGTATTCAATTTCCGCTTCAGCCAGGGCTGACTCAGATGACCATGACCAGTAAACTGGCTTGGCACCACGATAGATATAGCCTTTCTTAGCCATTTCACCAAAGACACGGATTTGAGCCGCTTCATAGTCTGGAGTCAAGGTCACATAAGGGTTTTCCCAGTCACCAGAAACACCCAAACGTTTAAAGTCTTCTCGCTGTTTGTCAACTTGAGAGAGAGCATACTCACGGCAAAGTTTCAAGTACTCAACCAAGTCCATTTCTTTACGTTTAACACCTTGTTTTGCCAAAACTTGCTCGATTGGCAGACCATGTGTATCCCAGCCTGGGATGTAAGGGGCGTAAAAACCTGACATGGATTTTGAACGAACAATAATATCCTTAGAAATCTTGTTCATTGCGTGTCCAACGTGGATATTTCCGTTTGCATACGGAGGGCCATCATGCAAGGTGAAATGTGGTTTTCCTTGGTTCAATTCTTGACGACGTTGGTAAAGTTTTGCTTCTTCCCATTCTTTTTGCCAGATTGGTTCTTTATTTGGCAAGCCAGCACGCATTGGAAATGCAGTTTTCCCAAGATTCAGGGTTTCTTTGAGTTTCATTTAGTCTCCTTATTCCATCATAATTTTCAAAATAAAAAACCACAAACTTCTCCGAAAGGACGAAAATTCGTGGTACCACCTTTGTTTAGACAGGAAAAAACCTGTCCCTCTTAGCCCGTAACGTAGGCGGACGTCGTTTCTTACTCGCTTCAGAAACGATGAAACAGAATGATAAGTCAAACAAAAGGGATTACAGGTCTTTCACCACCACCTGTTCGCTGAAAATATTTTGTTTGCCTTGTGTTTCTGCACTTATAAAAGATCCACTTGAACTTTAGAATCTTCATCCAAATCTGAAAGTTCTCCAGATTCTAAAATTTCTTTCTGTTGTGCTTGGATCAGCTCTTCATCTATAGTCTGAAGAGTCTGTGTTTCTGCCAAATCTCGATTTGCTTGCTCAATTCGTTCTTGTAATTCAGCTAATTCTTCCGGTGAGAATTGGCGCGTAACATCCACTTCTTCCTCTAGCTCGACTTTTTCTCCAAGCGCTTCTTCAACTACCATTTTAAAGGCTTCATCACTGGTTTGGAGATAGGCAGCAGTTGGGCGAAGAATATCTTCCCAATCTTGAGAATCAACAATACTTAGCTGACTTTCAATCGTCGATTTGAGGCGCTGATGAAAGACACGTGTTTTATTTTTCAATTCTTCTGTCTCAACAGCTACTCTTTTGGCGTTATCTGTAGCCTGACGAAGAATATCATTTGCCTTATACTTGGCTCTATCTAATAAACGTTGCGCATCTTGCTCTGCTTGCTGCACAATATTTCCTGAACGTTCTTGTGCAGCCTGTTTGACCCGCTCTGCTGTATCTTGTGCAATCAAAACAGATTGGCTGAGCGAGTCTTTCATTTCATCAAAATAAATTAGGCGCTCTTCAAGATTGCGGATTTTTGCTTCTTTCTCATGATTCTCGCGGATTAGCTCCTCATAATCATTGACAATGATATCAAGAAATTCTTCAACTTCATCAATATCATACCCTCTAAATTTGGTCGAAAAAGCTTTATCTCTAATATCTAATGATGTTAGTGCCATATTTCCTCCTTATTTGCTAGGTAATAATTCAACTGTTAGTTTATGCTTCCCGTTTTTGGAAAAACCATTTTCTGTTAAAATCTTAAATCTTCCATATTTCCTAACGCTAATCAAATCGCCCAAAGAGAGCTGTTGGCTAGGATTATCAATGGTTCTGTAGTTCTGCTTTACCTGCTTCCCCATGATTAGTTCCACAGCTTGACTACGTGATAACTTAAAGACTGTGGCTACCAGCTTATCCAATCTGAGACTAGAGGCCAAAACATCTGTTGTTTTAGTCGCTGGTGAGTCTTGTAACTGATCTCTGAAATCAACTCTTCTTAGCCGAACTGGAACTTTAGCTATTTTAGAAACATTCGTAATGAAATATTCTTCTAATCTTCTATCCACAAATACTTGTGCACGGTCATCCACGACGATGATATCGCCAAACGTCCGCCTCTCAATCCCTAGCTGATGCAAAAGGGTTCCCATAATTTGTGAATGAGTCACCTTATAGAACTTACTTGCATAGGTAATCTCTAGCAAGACCACATCGAAATCTTCGAGTTCTAATTGATAATAGGTAGGTGCAATCAATACTTTAGCAAACTCACTTGGAAAATAATCTGAACTAGAAAATACTTGCACATCATATTGCTTACTCAAATTTTTGAGAATATTGACCTGATGAGGATTCAAAAAAGCAGTCGTCTCATAGCTATATTGATTTTCTACTCTTTGAAGCAATTCCATGCTTTTATCCAGAAAATCTTGATCATCCTGAGAATAATGCTGATAGATATTGTTTACCATAGCAATAACAAGGAAGCAAGGAAATGGAGAAATAAGGTATCAAGCACTCTCAAGGCAAAAAGTGCCACCAGAACAGTAAAGTCTAATCTACCAAACTGCAAAGGTAACCTGCGGAATAAACGCAAAAATGGTTCAACCAGAGAACCGACAAGCCTTCCTAGGGCTGTTTGGTAAGCTCCAGGGAACCAAGACAAGAGTGCATAGATGAAGACGAGAAGGGAGTAAAGATCAATTAGATTAGAAACTAATTTTAAAATAAAGTAAATCATTAATTATCTGCTGCGTTTCATATCAAAATCGTATTCACTCAGATCCACATCGTTTGGAAGGCGAATATCTTCTACATTGACGACAACATTGATTGGAGTGAGCAAGTACATGGTACTAGCAACTTTTCTCAAGTTCCCAGCCAAAACATAGCGCGCCCCATCAAGATAATCCAAGCAACGTCTCGCTTGTACCTCTGTCATATATTGAAAATCAATTAAGATACTCTCATTCGCCACAAGTAAATCAACAACCTCTGTTGCTTCCTCATATTTTTTCGGATAGCGAACATCAATCGTAACCTTCTCACTAGATTTCACTCGATGCTGAGCCAGTTCTTGTTGGCGAGCATGCAATCTAGTAATATTTTCCGTTGCAGGCTTTTGTTGGACTTGTGAAGAAGCTGAACGAGTACGTGCGTTTTCCTTTGCTGATGCAGCCGGAACTGGCTCGATCTCTGCAGGCTTCAAAACAGAATCAGATTCATCTAAAGGCTGTACTGGTAAGTCAGACTTTTCTCCATCTTCTGTAAAGTATTCTATAAATTTATCAAATTTATCTTTAAATGACATAGTTCTTTCCTATTTAAAAAATGCTGTTCCGATTCTGACATAGGTTGAGCCGTTGGCAATCGCTTCTGGATAATCACGGCTCATTCCCATACTCAAATCAGAAAAGGGCATGTTTTTTAACTGTTTGCTTTGTAAGTTTAATTGAAGCTGATGTGCCTCTGAAAAAATCTGATTCAGCTCTTGATGATCAGCTTCGAGTGGAGCCATGGTCATCAGGCCAACAATGCAAATGTTTTCTAAGGCTGCAAGCTCTGGTAAAACACTATCTAGTTCTTCAACTAAAAAACCATGCTTGCTTTCTTCTTTTGAAATATTCACTTGCAAGAAACAATTAATCACATGATCTGCTCGCTTGTTGATTTCTTGAGCCAATTTGACAGAGTCTAAAGCATGGAAATAATCAACATAGTTGATCACATCTTTTACTTTCCTTCTCTGCAAACTACCAATCAAATGCCAAGTAAGGTTTTCTTCCTTTAAAGCATGATATTTTTCAAGAAACTTATCTACTCGATTTTCTCCAATATGTTTGATTCCTGTATCCACGAGTTTTTTCGCTGTTTCACAGTCAACATACTTGGTAACCGCAATAATGTTTACGGAGTCCTTCAATCGATTTTCTTTTTCAACTATTTGAGCAACATTTTGAAAAATTAAATCTTTATTTACTTGAAAATCCATTTAATTAGCGATTTCTAAAGAATGGCGGTGTTTCAAGTTCGTCATCCTCTTCCTTGATATCGGTAAAGCGCTCTACACGACTAGAAGGCACAGGTTCTGCTTGACGAACAATTGATTCACGGCGTAAATCCCAGTCTCCAAAGGCTGAAGCTCTAGAAGTTTCTACAGTTGAGCGATGAGAAGGAGCTGGCATTTCTCTTGTTTCTGCCATATCGAAGTTTCGATCATAATGAGCAGATGCTTGTGCTGAGCGTACTTGCTCAGCTCGGCTCGCAGGTTTAACGCCTTGCAATCCACTTACCTTATCAACCTTATCCTCTTTAACACCTGTTGCAACAACAGTCACACGGATTTCATCCTTCATAGATTCATCAATAGAAGTACCAAGCCAGATGTTAACACCATGACCAGCTGCCTGATTAACGATTTCAGAAGCTTCTTCCGCTTCAAT
Source organism: Streptococcus sp. Marseille-P6264 (assembly GCF_902460355.1). GTDB lineage: Bacteria > Bacillota > Bacilli > Lactobacillales > Streptococcaceae > Streptococcus. Next base: position 187,495 of record NZ_CABPTO010000003.1, on the reverse strand, counting down.
CAAAGTCATATCTAGGCCACCAGTAACGTTGACGATCACGTCTTCTGCACCGTCAATAGTTGTCTCAAGAAGTGGAGAGTAGATAGCTTTGCGAGCTGCTTCGATAACACGTTCTTCACCGCTTCCGATACCGATCCCCATCAAAGCATTACCTTTATTTTCCATAACAGTCTTCACGTCTGCAAAGTCAAGGTTAATCAAGCCGGGGCTAGTAATCAAGTCAGTGATACCTTGAACCCCTTGGCGGAGAACGTTATCAGCTTCACTCAAGGCTTCCAAAAGCGGAGTCTTCTTATCAACGATTTCCAAAAGGTTGTTATTTGAAATGATCAAAAGAGTATCTACATGTTCACGCAGTTCATTGATTCCTTCAACGGCAAAATTACCACGCTTGCTTCCTTCAAATCCAAATGGACGAGTTACAACTGCTACAGTTAGGGCGCCTACTGATTTAGCAATGCGAGCAATAACTGGTGCAGCACCTGTACCAGAACCACCACCCATACCAGCAGTGATAAAGACCATGTCTGCTCCTTGAAGGGCTTCAGTCAAAACTTCTTCGCTTTCTTCAGCTGCTTTACGACCAACCTCAGGTTGACCTCCAGCACCCAGACCACGAGTCAACTTAGGACCAAGCTGGATAACTGTTTCTGCTTTTGCACTGCTAAGTGCTTGCACATCTGTATTTGCTGCGATAAATTCTACGCCAGCAAGACCTTCATCGATCATTCGGTTAATAGCGTTTCCGCCGCCACCGCCGACACCAATTACTTTAATGACTGCACCTTGTGCTGCAGCCGCATCAAATGAAAATGTCATAATCTATTTATTCTCCTTACTCAAACATATTACCAATTAAATTGCGCATCTTATCTGTAAGACTAGCTTTTGGTTCCTCTTGTGGTTCTTCATTTCTAAGCGGTGCAATTTCTGGTTCCACCTCTTGAACTGGTTGAACTGGTTCAACCGGCTGATGATCAAAGCGAGGTACTCTATGACTTGGACGTTCAAAGCTAGTTGCTTGATGACGCAACTGCTCGTCTCCACGAACAGCAGCTTGTGCAATTCGATCCACTTCGGTCAGATTGCCAGCATACTCTGAAAGACTAATCACGTGGGCAAAAGCTGGATTACGGATACCGATTTGATTTGGTACATATAATTTAGCGTGAACGCCAAATACTTCCTGAGCTAATTCTACAACGCCAGGCAAGATTGCTCCACCACCAACGATTACAATACCACCAGGAAGATCTAACACGTGTCTTCTATCTAAATCTTGCTTGATTTGTTCAAAAACATGTTTGATACGAGCAGAGATGATTTCAGCTAGATAGGTTTCTGTGATTTCAACTGGATTAACTTCCCCGATAACTTCAACTGGGAAAGATTCTGTGCCTGCAAATGGTACATAAGCTACACCATAGTTAAACTTCAAGCTTTCTGCCAATTTCTGAGAAGTTTTCAAGACTTTTGAAATGTCTTTTGTGACATAGTCGCCGCCTTCTTGATAGATATTGGTAAATTGTAATTCTTGATTTTTTACAGAAGCAACTGTAGTTTGTCCGCCACCCATATCAATGACTGTCGCGCCAAACTCCCGTTCTCCTTCGTTCAAGATGGATTTTGTCATCGCTAAAGGAGAAATGATAATATTCTCCAATTTCACTCCTGCACGCTCCACTGTTTTACGGAGATTATGCAGGATTGTACGAGGACCAGTGTAAAGTAGGCCGCGCATTTCTAGGCGAATCCCCATCATACCACGAGGATCACGGATCCCTTGGAAGCCATCAACAACAAACTCTTCTGGAATGAAGGTAATTACTTCACGGTCAGGAGTCATGCTCTTGGTCAAGGCAGATCTTACAACGCTCTCGACATCTTCATCGGTAATTTCTTTGGAGTCACTAGTCACAGGAATCATTCCTTGAGTTGGCTCAATTTGCAGTAGATTTGCAGGCAAGCCAACATTCACTAGTCCAATTGAAATCCCCGCTTTTTCTTCTGCTTGAGAAATTGCTGACTTAATAGCCGCTGCTGCTGCTTCAATATCGACAATAATCCCATCTTTAACGCCAGCACTCTTTGCATTGCTGACTCCAATAACATTCATTTCACCGTTGATGTGCTCTGCCACCAACACTTTAATTGTGCTACTTCCTATATCTAATCCAGTAAAAAAGCCATCTCTAGCCATTACATCAGTCCTCTCTGTCTTCCACGTTTCCATTCTAATACAAATAACTCTAGAAAATAGGGTTATCCAAACTTTATTATATCATAAAAATACGAAATTGGCGCAGTTTTTTATCTATAATAATTAGTTATTTTCAGAAATCTCTGGCTTTTCTGCCTGAGATTGAGCAGAATGCTCGGTAGATTGCTCTGCATGTTGAGTTGAAGATTCTGTATCTTGCACATCGTTACTAGCCTCATGGATAACTTCATTTTCTGTGCCTTGCGCATAGCTAAAAATACCAGCCTCCATATCGACCACGCTTGGCACTTCCAACTGAGGATGAATTCCTTCATAGTAGGGAAGTTTCTTAGCAATATGAGAAATAGGAACTAAAATTTGGTGTTCATCAAACATGGTAATAGTCACTAAATCCTCTGTCACCTTGCTAGGAGTTAAATCAACTTTTCTAATGCTCTTTTTGACTGAATCGGGAACATTCTTCAGTTGTTGAACAAACTCCTTGATCAAGCCTGCATCCGAAAAGGTCACATCCATCCGCTCTTCGGGCAAGGCATCAGCTGCAACCTCATTTTTTACGTATTCTCCACTCGTTAAAATAGGATAATACTTAGAATCTTTCTGCAAATAACCTAAAATGCCATATTCCTGAACATCGATTTTGAAAGTCAGCGGAAATTGATAGGTCATATCTACATTTTCAATCCAGGGGCTAGAAGCTTTCAGATTTTGCTCATAATGATGGCGATTTTTGTAAACAGTAACAGTATAATCGCGCTGATCGATTTTACTACTTCTTTTTAGTTCCTCCTGACTCACAACCTTGTTTCCTGTAAATTCAATGGTCTTCATAGTTGCAAGTGGCGTGAGGAAATAAAGGGACGCTAAAAAGATTAGGGAACTTGTCACTAAAACTGGCAAAGCCCGATACCAATGGATTCTCTCAATTGGAACCTTCGGAGGCTCAAGCTGATCTACTTCTTCCTCTTGCTCTTCTTGTTCTTGGACTTCCTCTTGCTCCTCACCTTCAGTTTCAGAATCTTGCACTTCAGTTTCTTCTTCACTTGTAGGAGAGTCTGTGTCAGTTTCTTCGGAGACTGTATGCTCTTCGTTAGAAGGCTCTTGATTTTCAAGCTTTGCCTTCATTTCTTCTTTTTTCTTCTCTAGCTCAGCTTGTTTCTGCTCTAACTCTGCTTGCTTCTTTGCCTTTTCTTGAGCTTTTTTCTCAAGATACTCTTTATTTCTGACTTGCCATTCAGAGAGAGAAAGTTGAGCATCTTTTTGCTTATCTTCCTTGCTTTTTTTCATATTTTCCCTTTGTTAATATTTTGCTTTAAAATTTCATAAAATTCATCTACTGATGTTAGTTCAGGCGCTTCTTCCATTCGTTGATAGTAGGCAGCCTTTTCCCTCAGTAAATCATCCACTGCTACTTGGAGATTGACCCGATTCAAGTTTTCTTCATTGATTTTAAGCGCATAGCCTTTTTCCAAGAAGTAGTTGGCATTTTCAATCTGATCTCCTCGACTTGCCCCCAGCCCTAAAGGTACAATCACTTGCAACTTCTTCATCGCCAGTAATTCAAAGATGGTATTAGAACCGCCTCGTGTCACGATGACATCTGCCATAGCCATCAGTGGCTGATACAGATCTGTCACATAGGACACCCGGTAGATACGGTGGGAAAGCTCATCCAAACTAGCATCGCCTGTCAGATTGATAATATTATATTTTTCAATCAAGCGATCCTTATTTTTTGTAATAAAATCATTGAAAACTTTCGCGCCTCCTGAGCCACCGACAAAGAGCAAGGTAGGTTTTCCTTCTGTGAAATGAGCCTTGATTTTCTCAATCTCAGCTGGTTCTGTTTGAGGGAGAGTAGCAATCTTGGTCACCGCTCCAACATGTTCAGCCTTGCTCAGTCCTTCAGCTTGCTCAAAAGTCGTGAACATCTTTGTCGCGCATTTATAACCGATTTTATTGGCCAAACCAAGCGACAAATCAGACTCATGGATAAAGACTGGAACGCCGGTCACCTTCGCCGCAATCACTGGCGGAACAGACACAAAGCCTCCTTTTGAAAATAGGGCTTTGGGACGGACTTTTAACATGATGCCCAGCGACTGGAGAATGCCGCCTGCCACTTTAAAAACATCCCAAAGATTCTGCCAAGAAAAATAGCGACGGAGCTTGCCAGTTGCAATCGAATGGAAAACAATAGGTAGTCCTGATTTTTGAATTTCCTTGTACTCAATCCCATGGCGGTCACCGATATAATGGACTTCCCAGCCCTCTTCGATAAATTTAGGCATCAGCAAAAGATTGAGGGTTACATGGCCAACTGTCCCTCCGCCTGTAAATACTATTTTTTTCATTTTATCCCTTTAATTCTTTAAACACTGCAAGGAATTCATCGCCCCGCACTTCAAAATTCTTATACATATCCCAGCTGGCATTGGCTGGACTGAGAAGGACAATATCCCCAGGCTCCGCCACAGAAAAGGCTTTGCGAGTAGCATCTCTGATATCTGAAGCGTCCAGATAGCTTACTTCTGCCTGATCCGCAGCCCGCTTAACACGCGCAGCCGATTCTCCCAGAATCACCATCTTTTTCAATCCCTTGATATCTGGCACCAATTCATCAAATTCATTGCCACGATCCAGGCCACCAGCAATCAAAATGACCTTGCTATTGTCAAAGCCTGACAAAGCTTTTTGTGTCGCTAAGATATTAGTTGATTTACTGTCATTGTAAAATTTGACTTGATTGATTTCGCCCACATACTGGAGCCGATGCTTGACACCACCAAAATGAGCCAAGGTTTCTTTAATAACTTGATTGTCAATCCCGCGCAGTTTAGCGACAGCAATGGTTGCTAGAGCATTTTCTACATTATGGCTACCAGGCACGCCTAGTTCAGAAGCTTTCATAATGGCTTCCCCACGGAAAGTCAGCACATCGCCGTCCAAGTAGGCTCCATCGACTTGTTCTTGGGTTGAAAAAGGAATCACCTGGGCTGCCGTTTTCTTAGCCAATTCTTTCGCCAAATCTTGATTGAAATTCAAAACGACATAGTCAGAAGCCGTCATATTTTTTTGGATATTCCACTTGGCCGCCACATAATCTTCAAAAGAGCCGTGATAGTCCAGATGTGTTGGCATCAGATTGGTAATCACCGCTATTTCTGGATGGAAGGCTTCGATTCCCATTAGTTGGAAGGAAGAAAGTTCCATGACCAAAGTGTCTGTTTTACCCGCATCTTGAGCAACTTGACTAGCTGGAAATCCGATATTCCCAGACAAAAGACCATTTTGACCACCTGCTGTTAGCACTTCCGCAATCATGGTCGTGGTCGTGGTTTTTCCATTTGAGCCGGTAATGCCGATAATCGGCGCATCTGAAATCAGATAAGCCAGCTCCACTTCGGTAATGACAGGAATCTGCTTTTCCAAAGCCCTCATGACCATAGGATTATTGTAAGGAATGCCCGGATTTTTCACCATCCATTCAAAATCTTCATCCAATAACTCCAATGGATGACCACCTGTCACGACCTTAATTCCTTCTTCAAGTAAAGATTGGGCAGCTGGATTTTCCTCGAAAGGTTTCCCATCATTAACCGTCACAATCGCTCCCAATTTATCCAAAAGACGGGCAGCTGACTCCCCTGATTTAGCTAAACCCAACACCAAAACTTTCTTATTGGCAAATTTTGAAATAGTCTTCATCATGTACCTCTTCATTCATACTACCTTCTATTTTACCTTTTTTTGCGAAAATAAAAAAGTCATATCAGGCTTTTATTTTAACTGTTAACAGCTTTTAATAAATAAGAAGAAATGTTATTCTCTTTGAAATCTTTGAAAAACCCTTTTATACAAGTAAAAACTATCCAAAACATTTAATTGCCAGTGTCTTATCAAACCTGACCTACTCACTGATGGTCAACAGCATTCAAAAAAATTAAGCCTTCTCTAAATGAAAAACATCGGTATCTGTATTATCTTTCTACTCAGTCAAAACCACCATCGAAGAATCTCGCTTTAGATAAACAAAAGGAACTAGGCCACCAAAAGTCTACACGACCTTTGGAATCCTAATCCCTTCCTTATAGTTTATGAGTTTAAAGTTTTTTTGATTTCTGAGATGGTACTAGACGCTCGATGTCCATCAAGGCCCACACTGTTATAATAATCAAAAAGATACTCACAAATAATTCTCCAGGCAATTTAAAAATTTGAAAAATTGCCAAAGCAAGCAAAATGATCAAGGCAACCAGCAAAAGTACAAATGTCAAGACATTCAGCGTTCCCTTAATACTAGTTGGAATGGCAAATACATAGAAAAGCAGGATTAATATTCCAATAATCAGGTAAATCATGCCGCTCCTTTCTACCACCAGTCAACTCAATGATTTATTCTGCTGCTTGTTTTTTCTTGTTTTTATTAGCTTTTTCGCGCTCTGCCTTGTTGAGGATTTGCTTACGCAAACGGATTGACTCAGGCGTTACTTCCATGTACTCATCATCGTTCAAGAACTCGAGTGACTCTTCAAGGGTCAAGATACGAGGTGTCTTGATAACCGCTGTTTGGTCCTTGGTAGCTGAACGAACGTTGGTCATTTGTTTAGCCTTAGTGATGTTAACTGTCAAGTCATTCTCACGAGAATTCTCACCGATGATCATTCCTTCATAAACCTCAGTACCTGGGTTAACAAAGATGGTTCCACGTTCTTCAATCGACATAATAGAGTAAGTTGTAGCCTTACCAGCATCGATGGAAACAAGGGCACCACGGTGACGGCCTCCGATTTCACCAGGGATAACTGGCAGATATTGTTCAAAGGTATGGTTCATGATACCGTAACCACGAGTCATTGACAAGAACTCAGTTGAGTATCCGATCAGACCACGCGCTGGAACAAGGAAGACTAAACGAGTTTGACCGTTACCAGTTGAAATCATATCCAACATTTCACCCTTGCGTTCAGAAAGGCTTTGGATTACAGAACCTTGGTATTCTTCTGGAGTATCGATTTGAACACGTTCAAATGGCTCACATTTAACACCATCAATCTCTTTTACGATAACTTCTGGACGAGATACTTGAAGTTCATAGCCCTCACGACGCATGGTTTCGATCAGGATTGACAAGTGCAATTCTCCACGACCTGAAACTGTCCACTTATCTGGTGAATCTGTTGGATCAACACGAAGGGAAACGTCTGTTTGTAGCTCAGCCTGCAAACGTTCTTCCACTTTACGAGACGTTACCCATTTCCCTTCACGACCTGCAAATGGTGAGTTGTTTACCAAGAAAGTCATTTGAAGGGTTGGTTCATCGATGTGAAGGATTGGAAGTGGTTCAATAGCATCCGTTGGCGTAATAGTTTCACCAACAAAGATATCTTCCATACCAGATACGGCAATCAAGTCACCTGCTTTGGCTTCTTGGATCTCACGACGTTCCAAACCAAAGAAACCGAAGAGTTTTGTAACACGGAAGTTTTTAGTTGTGCCGTCTAGTTTAGAAAGAGTGACTTGGTCCCCAACTTTCACACTACCACGGAAGATACGTCCGATACCGATACGACCTACGAAGTCATTGTAGTCCAAGAGTGATACCTGGAACTGCAAAGGCTCATCTGAGTTATCGACTGGAGCTGGGATATGGTCGATGATGGTATCAAAGATTGGTGCCATTGTTTTTTCTTGATCAGCTGGATTGTCTGACAAGGAAGAAGTTCCGTTAATCGCTGAAGCATAAACAACTGGGAAATCAAGCTGGTCATCATCTGCACCAAGCTCGATGAAGAGTTCCAAGACTTCGTCCACTACTTCTGCTGGGCGAGCAGATGGTTTATCGATTTTGTTGACAACCACAATTGGGACAAGGTCTTGTTCCAAGGCTTTTTTCAATACGAAACGAGTTTGTGGCATAGTTCCTTCGTAGGCATCTACGACCAAAACAACACCGTCAACCATTTTCATGATACGCTCAACTTCTCCACCGAAGTCCGCGTGTCCTGGCGTATCCATGATGTTGATACGTGTTCCGTTGTAGGCAACTGCTGTATTTTTAGCAAGGATGGTAATACCGCGCTCTTTTTCGATATCGTTTGAGTCCATAGCGCGCTCTGCCAATTCAGTACGAGCGTCAAGAGTTTCAGATTGCTTTAATAATTCGTCAACGAGGGTTGTTTTACCGTGGTCAACGTGGGCGATAATCGCAATGTTACGGATATCTTCTCTTAATTTTGTCATGATTTCCTCTAAATCTTATTATTTATTTCCAACTAAAAATTATAACACAGTTTTTTCCAAAAAACACGGGCTAACCAAGTGTAAATGTTTTCATAGGCAAATCGTAAACTGTAGCTATTTTTGCAATTTTACTTCCGAAAGTGTATGATAAAAAGAAAAAAAGAATCGATCCAAACCTTTGAAAGGAAAACTCATGCGACTTGATAAATTCTTAGCCCTAGCTAAGATTAGCCGGAAAGAGATGAAACAAAAACTGCGACTAAGGCAGATTGTAATTGACGGTCAAGCAGCTCGCTCTCTCAGTCAAAATGTCGATAGTGGCCTCCAGTCCATTAGCCTGGCTGGTAAAGCTTTAAACCACCTAGCCCACCATTATTTTCTGTTGAACAAGCCCGCCGGTACTGTCACTGCCAATTCTGACTCGGATAAGATGACTGTCCTAGATCTAATTGCCCCAGAAGATTTTAAGGACCAGCTTTACGCCATCGGCCGTTTGGATCGCGATACACGGGGGCTGCTTCTGATTACAGATAATGGGCCACTGGGATTTCAACTCCTCCATCCACAATACCATATCGCAAAGATCTACTATGTCGAAGTCAACGGCCCTCTTGACCAAGAAGCCATAGTTGCTTTTCAGCAAGGCATTGTTTTTCTGGATGGCACTCGTTGCAAGCCCGCCCAACTTCAGATTCACACGACTAGCCTCGAACACTCCACCGCCTCAGTTACCATTTCTGAAGGAAAATTTCATCAGGTCAAGAAAATGTTTCTAGCAGTTGGTGTCAAGGTCACCTATCTCAAACGCACTCATTTCGGTGATTTTCAGCTGGATCCCAATCTAACAGAAGGCAGTTATCGACCGCTGAATCCTTCCGAACTCGAGATTATCAAAGGCTATTTGGAACAAACTTGGTAAAACAAAAAGGCTTATTCAAGCCTTTTTATTATTTATTACATAAATCCATTCATAGTCAGAAGAAATCCTGCAATCCAGTTGATGATAGAAATTACAATACCAACGATATTCAGAATTCTTTCTGTTTTATAATCTAATTGAGTCTCTTTTTGGTGATAATTACTCAAAACCAGACTGATAATACCTAGAATAAGACCATCTATTGGTTTTGTATAGATATTTCTACAAAGAATCAGCTTGTCTTTACCTTACCAGTCCAAGAATCAAGGCCGTAAGACAGAATATAAATATCACTAAAACCTTGCTTTTTCAAGTAGATTGCCGCATTGGTCACACGTTGTCCACGACTATTTTCATAAAGAAGAACTGGTTTGTCTTTGCGAAGTGCATTGATACTAGACTTGAGCTGTTGAGACGGAATATTGCGCGCGCCCAAGATATGCTTGCGATGGAAATCCGATGAATCACGCAGGTCAATCAATTGCCCCTGACGAATCAAAGCTTCAAACTCACTGTTATCTACTATCTTAGCTGCACGACGAATACGGAAATAATTGAAGCCCATCCAAGCCAACATTCCCAGCAAAATTGCCCATAAAATCCAAGTTCCCATTCTAGTTTCTCCCTTTATCTTCTAAATACTTCAACTCTGCTTGATGCTCTCTGCGTAGGACAGCCTCAGCCTCTAGATAATCAAGCTTATCCATCAGGCCGGCATCGTAAATCCGTTCCAACTCAATTTTCATCATTTCAATATCATAAAGACGCTTGCCCATATAGATAATGATTCCGAAATTTTTAAGAAATTGCTGCACATCATAGAGTGTTTTCATGAGCTATATTTTATCAGATTTTAGCAGAGTTTTCAAGATAGCAAAACAGAAAAGACAGCCATGGAGACTGCCTTTTCAGGAGATTATTATGAAAAAGAAAAGTTTAGGAGTTCTATCAAACAAAGTTAGGAGGTCTTCATTTGATAATCTTAGTATAAAGGAAGAAGCTTAAACAATCCTTAAGAAAAAAACAGAGAGTGGGACAGAAATCGGTCATTCGTTAGAATTCGATTTCATCGTCCCACCTCCGCACAGTTGAGTAGGGCTGTAAAAGCTGATGAAATCAGCGTAGTAGAGCCCACTCAACCACTGCGTCTTGCTCGACAATCCAAAGACAATTAAGAGGCTAGGACTTTTGTCCCAGCCTCTTAAACATCATTTTACAAACCTGGTGCTTGGCCAAGCTCAGCTGTCAACATCCAGATCGTCTTTTCAAGGTCTGCCTTAGCACCAACGAAGATGTCATTGGTTACATCGTCGCCTTCTTCATCCGTTACATCCATAGCTTCTTGGTAAAGATCTGTCAGATAACGGAAGATTTCAATCACGCGCTCCAAGCTTTCTTCAACATTCTTGCTGAATTCGCCAGCCTTTTCCTCAATTTTGCTGTGTTGGATAAACTCTGTCAGAGTTGAATAAGGCTTGCCACCTAGAGTAATCAAGCGTTCGCTAACTTCATCCAAGGTTTCATCAATTGTATCCATGTATTCGTCCATTTTTGGATGCCATACCATGAAGCCTGCACCACGCATATACCAGTGAACTTGGTGAAGAGCAATACGAGCTGTATAAAGATCTGAAACCACTTGGTTAAGAACTGCTTTTGTTTTTGGTAAAGAATTTTGGTTAGTGAAAGTTGCTACGTCTGCTGCAGCGCCATGTTTTACTTGAGTCATAATGATACCTCTCTTTTTTATTTGTAATCATTCTAATCTTTATTGATTATGTTTTAATTATAATGCTTCTAATTAAGAAAGTCAAGCCTTAAAACTCAAAATTTTACTTTATTAGAAAAGTTGTAAAATTTCAAAATTTTTCTGCTCAAAATCACGAATAAACAAGTATGATTCATCTATACTTTTTTCTAGTTGGAACGGTTCTAGCCTCCTTTCTTGGCTTAGTCATTGACCGCTTCCCTGCACAGTCCATCATCTCTCCAAGCAGCCACTGTGACAACTGCAAGCAGATACTCAAAGCACGGGATTTGGTCCCTATCCTGTCTCAGTTGCTTAACGGCTTCCATTGCCGTTTCTGCAAGATCCGCCTTCCTATCTGGTATGCTGCTTTTGAGTTAGTGCTGGGCTTGCTTTTTCTAAGCTGGAGTTTAGGCTATCTTCCGCTAGCCCAGCTCTTACTGCTAACTATGGGCTTGACCTTGGCCATCTACGATCAGCGCGAGCAAGAATACCCCCTTCTGGTCTGGCTAATCTTTCAGTTTTTGCTGATGGCGACAGCGGGCATCAATCCGCTCATGCTCTTCTTTTTAACCTTGGGACTTCTAGCCTTCTTTTTTAATCTTCGTATTGGAGCTGGCGACTTTCTCTTTCTAGCTTCCTGCTCTGCTATTTTCAGCCTAACAGAGATTCTCATTCTTATCCAAATAGCTAGCTTCTCTGGCCTCGCCTGTTTCTGCTTTAAAAAGAAAAAAGACAGGCTAGCTTTTGTGCCTTGTCTTTTGTTTGGTGTGGTAGTTCTTATTTCTTATAAGCTGCTGCTTGGATAAAGGCTGCTATACCGGCATCCTTTTCATGAAGAGCTTTGACAATCTTAGATCCGACAATGACTCCATCTGAGACTTGATTGAAGCGGTCAACATCCTCTAAAGTCGAAACTCCAAAGCCCGTCAGCACTGGAATCTCTGCAATATCACGGAGTTTGCTCAAATGCTGGTCCAAATCATTGCGGTAACTTCCGCTCTTACCTGTCACACCGTTGATGGCTACAGCATAGATAAAACCTTCAGCTTCCTTGACCAGCTCCTGCTGACGTTCTAGACCAGTCGTCAGGCTCACTAAAGGAACTAGAGCGATATCTGAATCTTCCAGCAGAGGCAGGATAAAGTCCCTATGCTCGTAGGGCAGATCCGGAATAATCAAACCTTTAACCGGTGTCCTAGCTAAATCCTTGACAAAATCTTTGAGACCGTATTGGAAGATAGGATTGAAGTAGGTCATGATGATGAGAGGCAGCTGAGTGTCCAAATTCTGCAAGCTTGCGACTAAAGACTTGGCCGAAGTATGGTGGCTCAGACTTCTCAGACCGGCTTCTTCAATAACTGGCCCATCTGCAACAGGGTCTGAAAATGGCAGGCCGATTTCAACGGCTGACACGCCCAAGTTTTCCAAAAATGCGATAGTTTCTGCTAATCCCGCTAAACCTTTCTCGTGATCACCAGCCATAATATAGGGAAGGAAAATCCCCTTACCTGCTTTTTTGATGGCTTCTAAATGCTGAGTGAGTGTTTTAGTCATGGGCACCTCCTTTTTGAGCCGCTTCTCTTTCCAAGCGTTCCTTTACCTGAACGACATCCTTATCACCACGGCCGGATAGGCAGACGATCATTGATTTATCTGGCCCCAACTCCTTAGCCAGCTTAACTGCGTAAGCAATAGCGTGGCTAGACTCTAGAGCAGGGATAATCCCTTCGATACGAGACAGGAGCTGGAAGGCTTCCAAGGCTTCTTCGTCTGTGACTGGCACATAAGTGGCACGTTTGATAGCATTAAAATGAGAATGTTCAGGACCGATGCCCGGATAGTCTAGCCCGGCAGAGATAGAGAAAGCTTCCAGAATCTGCCCTTGCTCATCCTGCAGGACATCCATCAAGGCACCGTGCAAAACACCTGGCCGGCCCTTGGTTAAGGTCGCAGCGTGTTCATCTGTATCGATGCCTCGCCCAGCCGCTTCTGTTCCATACATGGCAACTGTGCTATCGTCTACAAAGGGATAAAAGAGCCCAATAGCATTGGAACCCCCGCCAACGCAGGCCACTAAAGCATCGGGTAAGGCACCTGCATTTTGCTCAGCAAACTGGCGCTTGGCCTCACGCCCAATCACGCTCTGATAGTCGCGGACAATCTCTGGGAAAGGATGGGGACCCAAAGCTGACCCCATAATATAGTGAGTATCATCGACCTGAGCCACCCAAGCTCGCAAGGCTGCATTGACTGCATCCTTGAGGACTCGAGAACCATCAGTCACAGACTCTACCTTAGCTCCTAAAAGTTCCATCCGAAAGACATTGAGGGCTTGGCGCTTGACGTCTTCTTCGCCCATGTAGATAGTACAATCCATGTTGAAAAGGGCTGCAGCTGTGGCTGTAGCTACTCCATGCTGACCCGCACCAGTCTCGGCAATAATTTTCTTCTTGCCCATTCGCTTGGCTAACAGGACCTGGCCTAGAGCATTATTTATTTTATGGGCACCAGTATGATTGAGGTCTTCCCGCTTCAGATAAATCTTAGCACCGCCAGCATAGGCTGTCAGATTTTTTGCAAAATAGAGAGGATTTTCCCGCCCTACATACTGCTTCAGCAACTCGTCCAGCTCAGCCTGAAAGGCTGGGTCTTTTTTACTCTCACGGTAGGCTTTGTCCAATTCCAAAACTGCTGTCATCAGCGTTTCGGGAACAAATCGCCCGCCAAACTCACCATAAAATCCTTCTTGATTGGGTTGATTATATGCCATTTTTCACTCTTTCTATAAATTCTGTTATCTTTTGTAAATCCTTCTGGCCATCCGTCTCGACCCCGCTTGAGACATCAACTGCGTAAGGGGCAAAGTGCTGAATAGCTTCTCGGACATTTCCTGCATTCAAACCACCGGCGATAAAGAAGGGCTGGTGGATTTGATTCTTGTCAAAAGCTTGCCAGTCAAAGGTCTGACCACTACCAGCAAGAGGAGCATCAAAGAGTAGATAGTCCGCTTGTTGGCTGACCCCCTTTAACTCACCCTTGACCTGATACGCTCGAATAACCGGCCGGCCAACCTGAGTCAGGAGTTCTTCATCAAAATCGCCATGAATCTGCACCAAATCCAGATTTGCCACTGAAATAGCTTCCTCTAGCTCCGACAAGCTCGGAGAGACGAAAACTCCTACCTTTCGGACAGCAGGCGGCACCAAGGCAGCTAGCTTCTGAGCTTGCTCCAAACTGACCCTCCGACGGCTCTCAGCAAAGACAAAGCCAATGTAATCTGCACCAGCCTGGCATGCCGTTTCCACAGCGCTGGCCGTTGACAAGCCGCAAATCTTAACCTTTGTCAATTTTCAGCTCCTTGATTTTTTCTGCCACATCCTCAGCCTGCATCAGGGCTGTTCCGACTAAAATCGCATGGAAATAAGGAGCTACTGGCTCAGCATCTTCCCTGCTGAAAATAGCGGATTCTGATACGTAAACCCTGTCATCTTTGAAATGGGCAGACAACTGGAGACTAGTATTGATATCTGTCTCAAAAGTGACTAGATTGCGGTTATTGACACCGATTATCTGTGCTCCTATTCTATGGGCAATTTCCAGCTCCGCCAGATTATGGGTTTCGACCAGAACTTCCAAGCCTAAACTCGTCGCAAAATCATAGAGCTCTTGCAGCCGCTTTTCAGGCAAGGCAGCCACAATCAGAAGAATAACTGTCGCTCCGGCATTGCGGGCACGAACAATCTGTTTTTCATCAATGATAAAGTCTTTATTGAGGGTTGGAATGGTCACTTGACTGGAAATCTCTCTCAGGTAATCCAGATGTCCTTTGAAGAAAATCTCATCTGTCAGAACCGAAATCATAGCTGCACCGCATCGTTCATAGGTGTGAGCCTGCTCCACTATATCCACAGCAAGATTTATATCTCCCAGACTGGGGCTAGCTTTTTTGACCTCAGCAATCAGCTGCAGCTCTTGAGGATGACTTTTGAGATAGTCATAGAGGGAATAGGTCGAGCGCAGAGGTTGCAGCTCTTCATAGGACATGGCCGCCACTTCCTGCTCTTTTTGCTTTAGAATGGTCGGGAGAAATTCTTTGCTCATTTCTGATACTCCTGTAGTTGCTTGAGTTTTTCATAGGCTGCGCCACTGGCGATCACTTGGCGAGCCAAAGATATTCCTTCTTCGATACTGTCTGATTTCCCATTGGCAAAGAAGCCTAGACCTGCGTTCAGAACTGTCATTTCCAAATAAGGGCTGGCTTGATTTTGCAGGACAGATACTAGAATATCTGCATTTTCTTTGGCATTGCCTCCACGAATTGCTTCAAGAGGAATTTCTTCCATGCCAATGTCTGATGGTAGAAAGCTGTGCAGGCTAATCTCCCCATCTGCCAGCAGCGCATACTGGGTACGACCATGAAGACCGGCCTCGTCCAGACCATCTGGACCCGACACGACCACTGCACGTTTACGCCCCATGTTTTTCAAAACCTCTGCCGTGCTCTCCAGCATATCTGGCCGACTGGTGCCCAAAAGCTGGGTTTCTAGAGCCATAGGATGGATGAGCGGTCCAGTCAGGTTCATGATAGTGGGAACACCTAGACTGAGACGAGCTGGCATGATATATTTCATAGCTGGATGAAGGTTTTTAGCAAAAAGAAAGACTATCCCCGTCTGATCAAAGATCTTACCCAAGCTGGCTGTATCCATGTTTAGGTTAATCCCCAAAGCTTCTAAAACATCAGCTGAGCCTGATTTAGAGGTAATGGATCTATTGCCGTGCTTAGCCATCTTGATCCCACCACCTGCTAATACGAAGGCCGCTGTGGTCGAAACATTGAAACTAAATGATCTGTCACCACCAGTTCCACAATTGTCCATGGCTGTGCGGATTGTAGTAGGGATCTGCGGAGTATGGCCTCGCATAGCCTGAGCTAAAGCCGTCCGTTCCTCTACTGTTTCCCCTTTCATCTTGAGAGCTAGCAAAAAGGCCGCAATTTGTGTTTCCGTTACTCTTCTAGTAACGATGCGCTCTAGCACATCTGACACTTCCGAGCTACTTAAATCCTTAAAATCAGCTAGTTTTGCAATAATTTCTTTCATAATTCTTCCCCTATTTTACTAAGTCGATGAAATTTTTGATGGACGACAAGCCGTCTGGCGTGCCAATACTTTCTGGATGATACTGAAAACCATAAATGGGCAGGCGCTTATGCTGAATAGCCATGATCGAGTTGTCATCAACTGCCCGAGCCGTCACTTCAAAGTCCTCTGGCATCTCCTCAATCAAAATCGAATGATAACGCATGACTGGCCGTCCATCTTCTATCCCTTGATAGATAGGAGATTTTTCCTCAAAGCGCAGAATACTTTGCTTGCCGTGCATGACTTTGGGAGCCAAACCTAGCTTTCCGCCAAATACTTCTGCAATGGCTTGGTGCCCCAAGCAAATCCCCAAAATCGGCTTCTTACCAGCAAAATCGCGAATAAGTTCTTCCATCCGTCCTGCATCTGCTGGCCAACCTGGACCCGGAGACAGCACCAAGGCATCCGCTTCTTCTGCCGCTTGATAAAGCCCTGCATCATCATTTCTCAAAACCTTGACTTCTGCGAAATTGCCGATATACTGGGCTAGATTGTAAGTAAAAGAATCATAATTATCAATCAATAAAATCATTGCATCTCTCCTATCTTGGTCATTGATTTGGCCTTATTGATGGTTTCTTGGTATTCATTAGTAGGGATCGAATCATAAACAATACCCGCTCCAGCTTGAACGTAAGCTTTGCCATTTTTCAAAATCATGGTCCGGATAGCAATGGCAAAATCCATATCCCCTGTCACAGACAGATAGCCGATAGCCCCCGCATAAACGCCACGTTTTTCCTGCTCCAGCTCATAAATGCGTTTCATAGCTCGAATCTTAGGCGCGCCCGAGACGGTACCAGCCGGCAAGGTTGACTTGAGCGCATCCATAGCTGTCAGTTGGGGCAGAAGCTGACCACGAACTACACTGGTCAGGTGCATGACATAGCGGAAATACTCCACTTCCATGTACTTAGTGACTTCCACGCTGTTATTTTGAGCAATTTTACCGATATCATTACGCCCCAAATCAACTAACATGCGGTGCTCCGCCACTTCCTTCTCGTCAGCCAGTAACTCCTCTGCCAAGGCTTTATCTTCTCTTTCATCCTTCCCGCGCGGTCTGGTCCCAGCGATAGGATTGGTCGTGACCTGACCCTGCTTGACAGACACCAGACTTTCCGGGCTGGCTCCGATAATCTGATAATCCCCGAAATCATAAAAGTAGAGATAGTTGGAAGGGTTGGTCACGCGCAGATTGCGATAGTAATCCAGCGGTCTACCAGAATACTCTGCTGAAAAACGCTGACTGAGTACACATTGGAACATGTCGCCCTGCCGAATCAAGCTACGCGCTTCTTCCACCATTTTTTCAAAAGCTGTC
Organism: Streptococcus sp. Marseille-P6264; assembly: GCF_902460355.1. GTDB lineage: Bacteria > Bacillota > Bacilli > Lactobacillales > Streptococcaceae > Streptococcus. The sequence continues at coordinate 169,894 of NZ_CABPTO010000003.1, read as the reverse complement.
TGCTCGATATGACTCTGGAAGTTCAAACTGGACAGTTCCAGCGGTGAAAATTCATCTGCCGCTGGCTGCGCCAGCTCAGTCATGATACGCTCCAGACTAGCAGCCAAATCAGCTTCGCTTCTATCACTGTAGAGTGCCTCCTCAAGGATATAGACCTTGTCTTTTTTATGGTCAAAAACCATGTAACTCTCATAGACGAAAAAGTGCATATCCGGCGTCCCAATCACATCAGCTGGAATCTGGCCAATCTCCTCATAGAGGGAAATCATATCATAACCGACAAAACCGATGGCTCCACCGCCAAAAGGCAGGTCTGAATGATGATCTTTTTTTACTGCCAACTCATGCAGATAGTCCAATGGATCTGCCTCAATTACTTGCCCATTCTTTGTTAGCTGGCCATTTTCATAGCGAACTTCAAAGACTGGATTATAAGCTAGGATAGAAAAGCGGGCTGTCTCGCTATCTCTCGGAATACTTTCCAAAATCACCTTGTGGTCGCCCTGAATCCGCATATAAGCCAGAATCGGCGATAAAATATCAGCTGGTAAAATCTTTTGCATAATGTTTCTTTCTATTTAATTGGAAGCGTTTAAAGAGGAGCGATCTGCTAGCCATGACCGCATTTCACAAGAACAGATAGCACCTGTCCACGGTCATAACTTGCTCTAAAACTACAGAAAACGCCCACACAGTTCATCCTGTGAGGGCGTGTCATCGCGGTGCCACCTCAGTTATGGAGTTTTCATGCTCCACATCTCATTTACTTATTTACAGTCATTTAGATCCCTTTTAGTAGAAGACAGCATACTGGCTTATGGCAAAGTAAACTAACAAAGTGATAAAAGTTCAACTAAAGGACTAAATGTTGACTCCAGCAGCCCATTTCATAACTTCTCCTGCCTGTTTACAGCAACCACAGACTCTCTGAAAGGAGGGATGTTACTACTCTTCTGCTGGGTATTTTATTTTCGTTTTTCTAGATAGTCGGCAACGGCTGCCACATCCTTGTCTCCACGACCGGATACGTTGATAACAATGATTTGGTCAGATGACAATTTTGGAGCTCTCTTAATCGCTTCAGCAATGGCATGAGAGCTTTCGATTGCCGGCAAAATTCCTTCCTTTTGTGTCAAGAGAAGCAAGGCATCCACAGCTTCATCATCTATCGCGGCTACGTATTCTACTCGGCCAGAATCTTTAAAGAAAGCATGTTCGGGACCAACTCCAGGATAGTCCAAGCCTGCCGAAATGGAGTAAACCGGTGCCACCTGACCATCTTCAGCAAAGACAGCGTAGGTCTTCATACCATCCACTACTCCGACGCTTCCCTTGGTCATGGTCGCCGCATGCTGGTCTGTGTCAAGACCCCGTCCAGCCGCTTCAACACCAACCAACTTGACTTCTTCATCCGCCACATACTGGGAGAAGGCACCGATAGCATTGGAGCCACCGCCTACGCAGGCAATAACATAGTCCGGCAAGCGGCCTTCCTTGTCCAAAATCTGACGGCGTGATTCTTCACTGATCACCTTTTGGAACTCATGGACAATGGTCGGATAAGGGTGAGGACCGACAGCAGAACCCAAAACATAGAATGCTTCCAAATCATTCATCCAAGCCCCAAAGGCCGCATCCACAGCATCTTTGAGTGTTTTGGTTCCTGTTTCCACAGCGTGAACAGTCGCACCCATCATTTCCATACGGAAAACATTGAGCCGCTGGCGTTCTACATCCTCTGCACCCATGTAGACATCGCACTTCATACCAAACTTAGCTGCGGCTGCCGCAGTTGCCACACCATGCTGGCCAGCTCCAGTTTCAGCGATGACTCGGGTCTTGCCCATGCGCTTAGCTAGAAGAATCTGCCCCAAAACATTGTTGAGCTTATGCGAGCCCAGATGATTAAGATCTTCCCGCTTCAGATAAATCTTAGCTCCACCCAGATGCTGGGTCAGACTTTCTGCAAAGTAGAGCGGAGTTTCCCGTCCTGAATAATCTGCCAAATAATGTCGGTATTCCTTTAAAAATTCTGGGTCATCCTTGTACTTCTCAAAAGTCGCTTCCAATTCATCCAGCAAGGCCTGGATAGGCTCTGGTACAAAGGAGCCGCCGAATTGTCCAAAATATCCTTTAGTTTCTGTCATCTTAATTGCCTCATTTCTTTATTTTCAAGCAAAACAAAAGCCCACACACAGAAAAACTCTGTGTGAGGGCGTAAAATCGCGGTGCCACCTCAATTATGGAAAAAGTATAGACTGCCTCCATATCTCTGCCTTGTCTAACAACAAGTCGCACTGTAAGGTGTGCTCACCGAATTTTTATTGTTTCAAATTCATTTTTTTGCATCAGCCCACTTCATAACCTTCCACTACCTGTTTCCACCAACCACAGGCTCCCTGAAAGTAGAAAAATTATTACTTTTCTGATGATTGTCTAAAATTATAAAGCTTCTAAAGTCTTTTGTCAAGAGAAAAAACAGAAAAAGAATCATTTTTTATAAAAAATTCCATAAAATCCGAACATTTCCTTGGCTAATCCATCTTGAAAGCGTCCTCTTAATGATTTTTCCAGATTTTCTGACCAAGCTGAAATGCCCGCCAAGCTAGATAACCACCCAAAGTATTGGTCCAGAGATCATCAATCTCAAAGACTCGGTTGGCGTTGATAAGAAGATCCAGCAGAATCTGAGTCATTTCGATGGACAAGCTCATCCCAAAGCTCAGCCAGACAACTTTCTTGGTACTCCGCAGTTTAGGAAAGAGCCAAAGCAATTGAAAAATCAATGGAGATAGCAAAAAGATATTGGCCAAATTTTGGACAAAAACCTTGACCAGCTGGATCCAAGAAGTAATTTCACCAATATTGACAAAGGAGTTAAAAGGAACCAAGAGAACTACTACTCGGCCAAAGTACTGGATTCCCGGCGTTTCCATTCCTGGCTCTGGAACCTGAGGAATAAAGCACAGAACGCAAAGCATCAAGAAATAGAGCCAGCTTCCCCCTACCAGCAATTTCCGCCCTTTGGCTGTTAGCTCACCGTCTGAAGTCAGATAGTTCTTAAGGCTGAACATTTTCTACCAATGCTTTCTCGCGATCACGCTTCATAGTATTAGAACGCAGCTGGCCGCAGGCTGCATCAATATCTGTACCATGTTCCTGACGAACCACACAGTTGACTCCATTTTTCTTGAGGGTATCGTAGAAGGCCATCACGCGCTCTTTGGGACTGCGGCTATATTGGTCGTGCTCGCTAACGGGGTTGTAAGGAATGAGATTGACATAAGACAGTTTCTTAATGTTCTTGAGCAACTCAGCCAGTTCCTTGGCCTGCTCTACCCCGTCATTGACTTCATTGAGCATGATGTATTCAAAGGTCACCCGGCGGTTGGTGGTTTCGATATAATATTCAATGGCTGCAAAGAGCTTCTCAATCGGAAAGGCACGGTTGATTTTCATGATACTAGAACGTAGTTCATTGTTAGGTGCGTGCAGTGAAACAGCCAGATTGACCTGCACGCCTTCATTGGCAAAGTCGCGAATCTTATGAGCCAGACCTGAAGTTGAAACCGTGATATGGCGGGCACCGATGGCCAGACCTTTATCATCATTGACCGTCCGGACAAACTTCAAGACATTCTTATAATTATCGAAAGGCTCGCCGATTCCCATAACCACGATGTGGCTGACCCGCTCGTCCTGACCACGCTCGTCAAAATACTTCTGCACCAGCATAATCTGCGCAACAATCTCACCATTATTAAGGTCGCGTTGCTTTTTTATCAAGCCAGAAGCACAGAAGGTACAGCCAATATTGCAGCCAACTTGGGTGGTCACACAGACAGAAAGTCCATAGTGCTGGCGCATGAGTACGGTCTCAATCAGCATACCATCCGGCAGCTCAAAGAGGTACTTGACCGTACCGTCAGCAGACTCTTGGACAATACGCTGTTTAAGCGGATTAACAACAAACTGATCATTGAGCTTGGCAATCAGTTCCTTGGACAGGTTGGTCATCTCCTCAAACGACTGGACACGCTTGCGGTAGAGCCACTCCCAAATCTGGCTAGCACGGAATTTCTTTTCTCCCTGAGCTTCCGCCCATTCAATCATTTCTTCTCGCGTTAAGCTATAAATCGATGGTTTCATGTTTCTCCTTTATTTCTGACGAATGACAAAATGGCGCTGCGATTGGCTAGATGCTACTTGCTTTGCCTGTTTGCCTTGTTTCTGTTGTTTGTTCTTATTTGCCTTTGGACGATGTTTTTGCTGATCGTCCTTCGTTTTTTTAGAGCCACGTTCCCTAGAAATTTCTGGATGTTTTTTGCCATCCGATTTTCTCTTATGGTGGGATTTTTTGTCAAAGGCGGCCCGTCTTGGCTGAGCATTTTCCAAAACAAAATAGGCGCAGCCATAATTACAATACTCTAGCAAATAGTCTTGCAAACGGCTGATTTTCTCTGCATTTTCCTTGGCTTTCTCATCCCGATAAAAACCGCGCAATCGCAACTGTTCATTACCCCAATCGCCGACAATATAGTCAAATTTATTCAGAATTTCTGAAAAGCGTTGGTGAAAGGCCGTCAAGTCAAAGGCCTCTTTATAATTCTCCACCAATTCAAACTCAAATTTTTCTGCAACTATCTTGCTGCCCATTTGCTTAAATTCTGGGCCGGGGAATTTATTGTAATTATACAACTCAGGTGAAATCTCTTTACGCATACCTATCCTTTGTCATTCATCTATCTTACTTCATATTATTTTATCACAAAAAAAGGGGAATTTATATTTTTTCAGAAGAAAAAGATCTTTCTGTAAAAAGTCAGACGATTTAATAAACAACACCCTTCGTTCGTCTCTAAAAGACAAAAATCTTAGCCGAAACTAAGATTTTTTGGTTTTTTCTAAATAATCAATTGCGTCCTGAAGGGTTTTAACCGGCACGATTTTCATATCCGTTTTGATTCCCTTGGCTGCTTCAAGCGCCGTTTCATAGTTGGTCTTGGCTTTAGGATTAGCCTTTTTTTCTTCCTCGCTGACAGGATTATCAGGAGCAAAGAAAATTGTCGCTCCGATCTTGGCCGCAGAGACGACTTTTTTGTCAATCCCACCAATATCTCCAACCTTGCCTTCTCTGTCAATGCTACCCGTCCCCGCAATTACGCGGCCGTCTCGCAGGTCTGGATTGGCCAGCTGAGTATAGATGGCTAGGCTAAACATGAGGCCAGCACTGGGACCACCGATGCCTTCGGTCGAAAATTCAATCGGAACACTGCTGTTGACTTCCGTGCGGTCAATCAAACTAATGCCAATTCCGTTTTTGCCATTTTCCAGCTTGATGATTTTCCCCGTCGCCGTCTTGGTCTTTCCATCTTCCTCGTAGGTCACTTTGACACTATCGCCCAGAGCCTGAGAATTGACATATTTGACCAAGTCTTCCGAGCTTTCAAAGGTCTTGTCATTGACTCCCGTCACCGTATCCGCAATATTCAAAATCCCTTTAAAGGTCGAATTCGGAGCTACTTTCAGAACATACACACCCAGATAGTTCATCTTGATGTCTTTTCCTGCGGCTTTGAGACCTTGGTATTTGGCCATATTCTGCGACGTTTCCATATAAAATTGGTTGATGCGCATATACTCAGCATCACTCGAGCCACCTGTCATATCCTGAGCCGAATAAATATCCGTAAAAGGCGTCAGCCAAGCGTAGACCAGATGGGCAAAGGTCGCATGCTGGATCCCAACAGTTACAAAATTGTAGGAACCCGGTGCCTGATCTTCTTTTCCATCTACAATTAGAACCTTCCGAATGTCTTCTGCGCCTCCAGGCACCTCAATGTAGTAAGGCAGGGGAACAATGAAAGAGAAAAGGAAGAGCACGACCACAATAATAGAAGCTAGTCCAGCACAACCAACTACTTTTAAACCACGTTTATCTTCCTTCGTCATCGTTTTTGGATTTGTCATGTCATTATTCATCTTTTTTCTCTAACTCCTCAATCACACTCGCTGGTACATAGGCAGAAAGATTCTGCTGGAAAGCAATCAATTCCCGCATCGCTGAAGAACTGATGTATCGGTAGGCCGGCTGACTCAGCAGAAATATGGTCTCCAAGTTAGGTGCTAAGTCCTTATTGAAAAAATGCAGGCTAGCTTCATAGTCCAAGTCCTGACCGTTGCGTAGGCCGCGGACAAGAGCGGTCACACCCAGCCTTTTTGCCACATCAACCGCCAATTCATCATGCGAAGTGATGACTTCCACATTTTCCAAATGCGCCAAAGCCGCTAGAACCATTCTTTTTTTCACATGGATGCTAAAAAATCCTTCTTTGTGAGGATTGTAGAAGATGCCCACATACAAGCGATCAAACAACCGACTGGCACGCTCAATCAAGTCCACATGTCCATTGGTAATGGGATCAAATGACCCTGTAAAGAGCCCGATTTTATCTGACATAGACCGTCACCTTTGAAATTCCATATATTTTTTGCTTCCAAATACCCAAGTCTGTGATTTCTTCTGGCAAATCAACCGACTTGTCCGTCTCGCACACAACCATGATATCCTCGCTCAAGAGCTTGCGCTCCGCCATTTTTTCAATATCCGCAATAATCTGCTCCTTGGCATAGGGCGGATCCAGCAGAACCAGATCAAACTGGCCGGTCAACTGCTCCAAGGCTCGACTCGACTCCATCTTGAGTAGTTCAAAGCGCGCCGCTTCCTTGGTCATGGCAATATTTTCCGCCACGATAGCTTGTGCTCGCCGATCTTTTTCAACCAAAACAGCGGAATCCATGCCACGAGATACCGCCTCAATCCCCAGACTACCGCTACCTGCATAGAGATCCAGCACCCGACCGCCATCAAAATATGGCCCAATCATATTAAAAATCGCACCCTTGACCTTATCTGTCGTAGGTCGCGTTGTCTTACCATCTAATGTCTTGAGGGGTCTGCCCCCGTACTTCCCTGAAACAACTCTCATAAAAAACATTATAACAAAAATATTGAAAAGCTGATAGTAATTGCTAAGGCTAGACTTTATTCTCTAGATAATTTGCAAGAATAAGTGCAACATTTACTTGAACTCATCCACTACTAGAGCTTCACAAGCAGTTCTGTAAGCTAAACATTTTCGTGGTCGGTGATTGATATCATATAAAGCCTTGTTCAAATCCTCATCAGAGATAGTGGCTAAATCTGTTTTCTTAAAGAAAAAGGAAATTCCTAAGTTTTCTACCATAGGATAGCAGGCAAACTCTTTTTCCCTGTCTGAAGTGAAGGTTTTAAGAGCCTCTTTTGGAAATAGCCTACAAAATCGTTCGATGGCTGAAAACATGGCTTTGGCTGTCCTGTCTGGTATCTTGAAAGCTAAGTAAAAGCCCGTTTTTCGCTCCAGAAAGGTAGCCAAACACCCCTTGCTTTTGCCTCTGGAAGACACCACAGTATCAAGCTCCCAGTGGCCAAAAGTTTCACGATTCCGGACCTCTTTAGGACGTTCTGTTCAGGAACCAGGAGGATTTTAAGCCGTTCTCAATTTCCTTTTTCAACTTTGGTGTCAAACGAGACTTCCGACCTTTTTGCTTAGCCCTGTGGTCGTACTCTTCCTGTGCTAAGGCTGCAGAATAACCATTTTGGCATCGTCTTAACTCTCTTGAAATGGTAGACTTATGGACGCCAAGTTTACTTGCAATTTGGCAAGGTTTCAAACCTAATTCCAAGTAGGTTTCTATCTTTATTCGGTCGGTTATGGTAAGATGGGAGTAGCTCATAGTTTTTCCTCGGGTTCTGTTTGTGTGGTTACTTACAGTTTACACTAATGAAACGCTATGAGTTTTTTTGTTGCACTATATTTTACAATTTATCTCTAGCAAAAAACGGAAACAAGGCTATTTCCGTTCGAAGTCTGTTTTAGAGTCATTTCGCCGAAGACTAAAATGGTCTGGCACTGGATCGTCCCCTTCCTTAGACCAAGGATGGCAGCGACCAATTCTGGCCAAGCCCATCAGCACCCCCTTGGCTCCGTGTTTTTCGATGGCTTCAATCATGTAATTGGAACAGGTCGGCCGAAAACGGCAGGAAGGCGGAAAGGCAGGGGAAATAAAGCGCTGGTAAAATCGAACCGGCGCTATCAAGATTTTCTTAATCATTTTTTCTTAGTCTTGGTCACAGCCAAATTATGCAACTGGCTGACTTCCTTTTTACTCAATCGACGTGCTTCACCTGGCTTGAGGCCAGTCAAATCCAGATGTCCAAACTGAGTCCGTGAAAGCTTGTCCACTGGCAGCCCCACCGCTTCAAACATCTTCTTGACCTGATGATTACGCCCTTCGTGGATGGTCAACTGAACAACCGAGCGATTCTTTACGGGATCGACCTTGAGGATCTCATAGACAGCTGGCTTGGTTTTCTTGCCCTCAATGACCAGACCGCGGGTCAGCGGACGCAGAACTTCCTTATTGGCCACACCCTTGACACGCGCTACATAGACCTTGTCAATTTCATTTCGCGGGTGAATCATTTCATCCGTGAAGTCACCGTCATTGGTCAAAATCAAGGCACCAGAAGTATCCCAGTCTAGTCGGCCAACGGGATAAATCCGCTCCTTAACCTGCGGCAGCAAATCAACGACTGTTTTGCGCCCCTTGTCATCGGTCACGCTGGAAATCACCCCGCGCGGTTTGTTGAGCAGGTAGTAGACCTTTTCCTCATTGTAAATGGGCTGGCCTTCCACTTCTACTCGGTCGCCCGACTTGATGGTAGTCGCTAGCTCACGCACCACCTGCCCATTTACGGTCACTAGCCCCTGCTTGATCAGCTCCTCAGCCTTTCTCCGGCTGGCAATTCCCGCATGGGCAATGTATTTATTGATTCTCATCGATATTGTCCTTTCACAAGATACAAAGACCATTTTCACAACTTTAACAGCTGGAAAAATGGCAAATAGGGGAAGCAGTGCCTCCCTCAAGGCTTGGGATCGTTCAGAAAACGTCCCTTATAGGATGAACTTGTCACTCTCCGAAAAGTTGACTTTCCTCAGCAATGAGCTCCGCTTCGTCCACAATCGGCAATTCATCCAAATGGTTGATACCCATATAGTCCAGAAAATAATCCGTCGTCACATAGAGATTGGGGCGTCCGATGACTTCCTTCTTGCCATCTTCCCGAATCAGCTCAAAGGCTAATAACTTCGAAATCGCTCCGCTGGAATTGACCCCACGAATATCATCGATCTCCACCCTTGTAATGGGCTGCTTGTAAGCAATGATCGACAAGGTTTCCAGTGCAGCACGGGATAAGCTCTGGTTAATCGGCGCCCGCGAATACTCTCGTAAAATCTCAGCAAATTCAGGCTTAGTGACCAACTTATAGGTCTTTGACGTTTCCAGCAAGGTCAAGCTGGAGTCGGGATTTACTTGATAGTTCTCCGCTAATTTTTCCAAACTCTGGATGACACCAGTCGGCGGCAAGGAAAGGGTTTCTGATAGCTGATGGACTTTCAGACCGTCTTCCCCCGCCACAAAAAGCAGGGCTTCAATCTCTGCTAATTTACTCATTCTTTCTTCCTACTAAATAAATATTTCCAAAGTTTTCCTCCTGAATGACCTGTACTTCTTGCACCTTGACTAACTCCAAGGTTGCTAAAAAGAGCGTAATCACTTCATTCATGTCTTTGGTTTCTGCAAAAATATCCTGCAGGGCAAGGCGTTTTTGAGCCTGACAGCGCTGGCGCACTACTTCCATCATGTCCTCGATCTTATACTCATCTCGCACAATGGTTGTGTGACTCTTAGAAAACTCCTCCTGCTTCTTGGTCATCACCTTGGAAAAAGCTAAATAGAGATCAACAGCTGTCTTGTCGTGCAAAAGTTCAGCGTCTTCATAGACCAATTCCAGCTTGGGTTTGGAGTAGTAAAGAGCCCGGTCCTCATGCTGGAGGGACAGCTTTTGGCCCAGTAGCTTAAACTTCCGATATTCCTCAATCTGACTCAGCAAGTCCTGCTCCAGATCGTCCTCTAGATCCACCTGATCTACCACCTTGGGCAAGAGCTTGCGACTCTTGATCAACATGAGCTGACTGGCCATGACCATGTATTCCCCTGTCACTTCCAGCCGCATGGCCTGCAGAGTAGACACATAAGCCAGATATTGCTCGATGACCTCGGTAATGGGCACATCGTAAATATCCATCTGATACTTGGATACGAGGTGGAGCAGCAAGTCCAGCGGCCCCTCAAAATCTTTTAACTTGATATCCATTCTTATCTGTATTTTTCTAATGTAATGACTGTCTTCAAGCCCAGATCACGAGCAATATCATAGATGCCGACACCCTTTTCCCGCTGGCGCAGGATAAATTGCTCACGCAGGCTTTGGGCTGACAAGCTGGCCTGTCCCTGCTCGATCAAGAAAGCCTCCAGCTGGCGAAAGCCCCATTGGCGTGAATAGGACTTGCCATTCTTTTCAAATAAATAAGTCCCTGTCAAATAGTCACCTAACTCATCCGTCAGACTTTCAGGGATTTTTATTATTCGCTTCTGCCCAGCCTTCTCGATCCGCAAAACCTGAAAATCAAGATTGACATCTTCAACCTTGACCTGCAGGATTTCACTTGGCAAGAGACCCATTTCCAAAATCATGAGCGCTATCAGCCGGCCTTGTGGTACCGCAGAAGTTTCCCAAAAGGCTGACAAGTCCATCAGCTCGCTTTCCATTTCCTTGGAAATAGCGACCTTGGGCAGGGTCAAGCGGTGAAATTCCCCAATCAACTTGTTCTCATAAAGATAGTAGAGAAATTGATTGACCGCTGATAGCTTCCGCTTCTGGACAGTCGCCTTGAAATCCTTGATAGAGGCTTGATAGATCCGCAAATTGGTCTCCGTCACCTTGTTGTGGATTTCATTGACGAATTGCTCCAAATCGTAAGAATAGGCTAATTTTGAATTTTCTGAGATATTTTTTTGTTCTAAAAAAGGAGTGATTTGTTCTTTCATTTTTTGGAAATCTCATACTGACTCGTGAAGGTATGCATCAACGAGTTAACAGCTTTTAAAATCGACTTTCTAGTAATGATGCCATAAAAATGTTGTTCTTTATCCACAACAGGCAGGAAAGACTCATCCACCAGCTTGTGCAAAACGTCCGCAATCTTGTAATCTGGCTCGACCGTTAGACCATCCTTTCGTGTCATATGGACAATGTCCATAGACATAAACTCTTCCTCTGCCAGCTCATGCTGCATCCGATAAGCCATGATGTCCGTCAGAGAAATAGTGCCAACGAACCTTTTCTCCGCAGTCACCACTGGAATGCGTGAATAAGTCATCTGACTAAGCAAGAGAATGGCATGATCCACATTGTGCGTGTCAATCATGACCGCTAGATTCTCCCCAGGTGTCAAAAAAGTGTCTTCATGTTGCAGCAGATAATCTTCAAATTCCTTAGCAATCATCGGGCAAACTCCTTGGACAAGCTTGGGTAGAGTTCATGATTTCGCGTATAGAAATCAATTTTAAAACTGTCATCGTCAATCTCTACCTTAGCGTAAAGACGTTCGTTGATTGAGCCACGAGGCTGGCTAATGGAGCCCGGATTGAGAAAGAGAGTCTTCCCTTGCATCCAAGCATCTGGAACATGTAAATGGCCATAGAGACAGATATCTGCTCCTACTTCTTGAGCCCACAGATCCAGTTTTTGGAAGCTAAAATTGATATTGAAAAGGTGCCCGTGGGTCTGGGCAATAATGGTCCCATCCAAATCTGTCACCAGCCGCTCTGGATAGCCAGGATAAAAGTCCATATTACCCGCTACGACATGAATCCCTTCCCAGACTTCATCCTCAAAAGGTAACTCTGAGTCTCCATCATGGAAAATAGCATCGACTTTTCCTAGATAATGATGTTTCATTTCTTCGACAATGGCACGGTCCCCATGGGAATCGCTCATTACGATGATTGTTTGCTTTGCCATGCTGGAAATACCTCCATTAATTTTTGCACCGCTTGTGCACGATGGGACTGGGCATTTTTCTCTTCGATCGTTAGCTCAGCTGATGTTTTTCCTGTCTCTCCGACCAAGAACAAAGGATCATAGCCAAAGCCATTTTCGCCTTTGGGTTCATGTGCAATATAGCCCGGCCAATCCGCTTCGACCACCAAGGATTCCTTATCTGGGCTTGCGACCACCAGAGTCGTGTGGAAATGAGCAGAGCGGTCTTTAATATCAAAGACCATGGCCAGCTCATGCAGGAGCTTGATATTGTTTTCGTCATCTGTCGCACCAACGCCAGCAAAACGAGCCGACCAGACACCTGGTAGACCACCCAAGATATCCACTTGCAGGCCTGAATCATCTGCCAAAACCATTTTGCCAGTCAACTGGCTGATCGTTTCAGCCTTGAGACGGGCATTTTCTTCAAAGGTCATGCCTGTTTCAGCTACTTCTGGCAAATCAGGATAGTCATTCAGATTTTCCACCTCGTAGCCCAACTTCCCAAAAAGCTTACGAAATTCTGCTGTCTTACCCTCATTGCGCGTCGCAATCAAGAGGGTGTCTTTGACATCTTTTGCTCCCAGAAAGGCTTGTAAATCCACACCAGTCTGCGGCAGATGGACATAGAGGAGTTTCCCTCCTTCAACCAAGAGAAGGGCTCCCTGTCGCTGTAACAATTCCAACTTTCGATCCGTTTCTTGGTTTAAAATATCCAGCAAGAAGGTCAAAAAGCGAAAGGCTGAGCCATAGCGAATGACCGTGATATTTAAGGGCAGGCCTAGCTCTTCTTCTGCCAAAACACTCTCTAAGCGGTCTAAAATCTCAGAAGCTTCGGCTGGCACTCGCTCAAATTCACTGTAAGAGGCACTCTGTCCCCACTCAGCTACATACCAGTCAGAGGCATCTTTGTATTCATAAATGTTTTTTGTCATAAGGTCACATGCTCCACATTGACTTTCAGATTCAGCCAGTTTTCAGCGATTTCCGCAAATCTCTTAGCATTGGCTGTAGTATAAAAACGATGGTTCAGTTCGTGCTTTTCGCGGCTACGATTGATTTCAAAATAATTGAGCAGGACAGAAATATCCCGTACACACTCGGCCCCGCTGTCAATCAACTTGACGCTCGGCCCCATCATATTTTGAATAATCGGCCGGAGCAAAGGATAATGGGTACAGCCCAAGACAAGAGTATCCACCTTGCCCGCTAGAGGATGAAGGGTCTCATAGACAACCTTTTTAGTCAGGCTGGACTGGAGCTCATTTGACTCTACCAGCGGGACAAACTTAGGACAAGCCAAGCTCTGCACCTCCATCTCGGGAGATAGAGCCTCAATCTTTTTTCGGTAAATGTCGGACTGGACCGTCATAGGAGTCCCGATGACGCCAATCTTGCCACCAGTTGTAGACTTGATGGCAGCACTAGCTCCGGGCAAAATCACACCGAGGACAGGAATGTCCAACTTAGCCTTGACTTCCTCCCAGACAACAGCTGTGGCAGTATTGCAGGCAATAACAATCATCTTGACATCCTTGGTCAAGAGAAAGTTGACCAACTGCCAAGTATAGTCCCGAATCTGCTCCGCCGGCCTAGGACCATATGGAGCCCGAGCCGAATCACCTATATAAACCACTTCCTCGTGGGGGAGTTGCCGCATCAATTCACGGACAACAGTTAGACCGCCCACCCCAGAGTCTAAAAATCCAATCGGTCGGTTATCCATACAGTCTTCTTTCTAAAACAAGGGATTGGAAGCCTAGCCCAAATCCCCATTTTTTATATAGAAATCTCCGTCTGCCACCAAAGGGTAGCTGAGAGAAGCTTATTTTTTGTTTTTATTTTTAGCAACTGCTGCTTTTTGTTGGTTGATGATTTGACGGTAAACTTGTTGAACGCGTGCTTCACTTGGTTTTTGACCATTGGCACTGAGCAACATCCGCACTGCTTCTACATTGAGACGTGGATTTTCCGCAAATTCCTTTTCGACCTGACGGCGAAGCAAGTACATACCCAGCAAAATCCCACCAAAGAAAGCCAGCATAATCAATAAAATTGCTAACAATGTATTCATAATAATCCGAACTCCTGTTTCATTTTTTACATTACTCTTTATTATACCAAATTATCTCTATTTTTCAAAATCAAAGCCATAGAGAGTGGCGAAATAATCCTCTGGCCTCTCTGCCCGACGAATCATACGAGCCTGACCATTTTCCTCTAGGAGAATCTCGCTAGAGCGCAACTTGGCATTGTATTGATAGCCCATGGAGAAGCCGTGGGCACCAGTATCGTGAATGACCAGTGTATCGCCAATCTGACTGACAGGCAGCTCCCGCTGGATGGCAAATTTATCGTTGTTTTCACAGAGGCTGCCGACCACATCGACAATCTCCGTCGGTCCTTCTAGCCGATCCATATTGGTAATATGGTGATAAGCTCCATACATAGCAGGACGCAGGAGATTAACCGCAGAAGCATCCACTCCCAGATAGGTCCGATAGGTCTGCTTTTTGTGAGTCACCTTGGTCACCAAAAGACCGAAAGGCGCCAGCATAAAACGTCCTAGCTCCGTAAAAATCTTGACCTGCCCCAGACCAGCTGGTGTCAGGATTTCCTCATAGGCCTGACGAACTCCTTGACCGATGACCGCAATGTCATTTTCCTCGCCTTCAGGCTGATAGTTGACCCCGACACCGCCAGACAGATTGATAAAGTCCAACTCAACCCCCGTCGCTTCCACGACCTCTACTGCCAACTCAAACAGCTGCCGAGCCAGTGCTGGATAGTAGTCATTGCTTACAGTATTGGAGGCCAAGAGAGCATGAATGCCGAATTTCTCTGTTCCCAGTTCCTTGAGTTCTTTGAAGGCCTGAATCAGCTGCGCCCTAGTCATACCAAACTTGGCTTCCTCTGGATGATCCATAATGCTGGTACCCAGCTCAAAGACACCACCGGGATTGTAGCGGCAAGAGATCACCTTGGGAATCCCAGCTACTTCTTTCAAGAAAGCCACGTCCTCATAGGCATCTAGGTTGATGGTCGCTCCTAGCTCCCGCGCAAGACGAAATTCTTCAGCTGGCGTATTATTGGACGAAAACATGATCTCGTCCCCAGCAAAGCCCAGCTTTTGGCTCATGAGCAGCTCAACATAGCTAGCACAGTCCACCCCACAGCCCTCTTCCTTGAGGATTTTTAAAATAGCAGGATTTGGTGTCGCCTTGACGGCAAAATATTCCTTAAAACCAGCATTCCAAGCAAAAGCCTCATGCAAGGCACGCGCTCTTTCCCGAATCCCCTTCTCATCATACAGATGAAAAGGCGTTGGAAACTGCGCTGTCAGCTCCGCCAAGCGCTCACGACTGATAAATGGAGTTTTCATACACGCTCCTACTTTCTCTTTTACTGACAATATTATAACACAAGTGTGAGTTTGGGAGGAGAAAAAAGAAGCCACGAGGGCTTCTTCTTAACGTTTCTGAACTATGAAATTTAGTATAAGAATACTAGATAAACCTAAGATTTAAACGAAGTGCTAAGCATCTAATTTAAATTATATTCAGTCTTTATCCTGTCAATACTATTAAGCAACTCCGGTTTCCTTAACTTCACTTCTTCAAAATTACTAGATTCTATTTTTTCATCATGTAAATAATGATATAACTCATCTTTATAAGGAGATACTAATCTATATTTTGAAAACTGTATCTCAATCAAATCACTAGAAAAATTGCTTAACATTTTTTTATTTCTAAATAATTTTACATTGTATTTTATAGAGCACGGAGCATCTATAAGAATATTAAATCTCAATGTATTATCGCCTTTTACTAAACGTTGATTGATAGAGAAATTAAAACAATCTTGACTATAAGGAGATATCAATTCAATAATTGGTGTTAAAGTTCTATCAGGCTTCCCTGCTCCACCTAAATTTCTAACAAAACGTTTCTCCGAGGATAGATATGCTATCTCAGTCTCACTTTCAATTTCTTGATTTTCCTTATTCACTAATTCAATTCTAATTGATTGTTTATAATCAGGCAAGCTATTAGAAAAGAATTTAACAATACTGTGATCTGTTAATTTCTTTGAAAACAATGTTTTAATATCACCCCCACTTAAATTACCGCTCTCCACCTCTGTTTTAAAGATTGTTTTATCTTTTTCATTTTCCTTATTTAAATAGTGGATTTTAACTTGATAATTTTTTAACGAGCTTTCCTTGTTCCCATTGTTAAAAATAACGAAATCTAGATTTTGGGTGAGCATATCGAAACCATTTTGTATCACAATATCTTCGTAAAAATAATCACTAACACTAATATTATCAACTACTAAGTTTTGAATTAATAAATCATCTTTTGAATTTTCAATAACTAATTCATTCTCAATATAATTTTTATATGCTCCATCATACTGAAAAAGAGCTAACTCAACTCCATTAAATCGTTTTGGAACATTTCTAACATCAATTCTTTTAATTTTTACTTTCTTAAATTTTGATAAAAATATTCTGTTAAATAACCAACCAATGCCCCCAACTATTATTAGGAATAGCCAAAAAACAAAATCAGAAATAAAATTGATAAATACATCATTAAAATCAAACAATTTTTATCTCCTAAAATCTTTTTTATTCCTCATTATACCAAAAAAACACGGCATTCCACCGTGTTTCTACGTTTATTTAACGAGTTTCCTCATCTCATCAATACGTGCTACGGTCGCGTCGTATTTCGCTTGGTAGTCGGCTTGTTTGTCGCGTTCTTTTTGGACGACTTCTGGTTTGGCATTGGCTACGAAGCGTTCGTTAGAGAGCTTCTTACCAACCATATCCAGTTCTTTTTGCCATTTAGCGAGTTCCTTGTCGAGACGAGCCAGCTCTTCTTCGACATTGAGGAGGTCTGCCAGTGGCAAGTAGATTTCTGCTCCTGTAATGACGCTTGACATAGCAAGTTCAGGTGCAGGGATGTTTGATGCGATTTCCAAGTGTTCTGGATTTGTGAAGCGTTTGATGTAGTTAACATTGCTGTTAAAGAAGGCTTCCAAGTCGCTATCGCTTGTCTTAACAAGGATGGTGATTGGCTTGCTTGGTGCTACGTTTACTTCGGCACGCGCATTACGTACAGCACGGATCAAGTCTTTGAGGCTTTCTACACCAGTGTGAGCAGCAAGGTCTTCAAAGGCTGGGTTGACAGCTGGGTATTCCGCTGTGACGATAGAGCCTTCTGAGATTTGTCCAAAGATTTCCTCTGTTACGAATGGCATGATTGGGTGAAGGAGACGAAGGATCTTGTCCAAGGTATAAAGGAGAACAGAGCGTGTGATAACCTTCTCTTCTTCGTTGTCGCTATAAAGGACTTCCTTGGTCAACTCAACATACCAGTCCGCAAATTCGTCCCAGATGAAGTTGTAGAGGATATAGCCAGCTACACCAAACTCAAACTTGTCAAAGTTTTCAGTAACTTTACCGATTGTTTCATTGAGGTTGTGGAGAATCCAGCGATCTGTGACATTTCCAGCTTCTTTGTTGGCAACTTTTTCAACATTGGCAGTTGCTTGCTCAAGAGTCAATCCTTCATTGTTCATGAGGATGTAGCGAGAGATATTCCAAATCTTGTTAATGAAGTTCCATGAAGCATCCATTTTCTCGTAAGAGAAGCGAACGTCTTGTCCTGGTGCAGAACCGTTTGAAAGGAACCAACGCAGGGCATCGGCACCATATTTCTCGATGACATCCATCGGGTCAATCCCGTTACCAAGAGATTTAGACATCTTGCGTCCTTGCTCATCACGAATGAGACCGTGGATAAGGACATTTTGGAATGGCTGACGACCAGTGAATTCCAGAGATTGGAAAATCATACGAGACACCCAGAAGAAGATGATGTCGTAACCTGTTACCAAGGTTGAAGTTGGGAAGTAACGTTTGAAGTCTTCTGAGTCGACATCAGGCCAGCCCATGGTTGAGAATGGCCAGAGGGCGGAACTGAACCAAGTATCCAAGACATCTTCGTCCTGAGTCCATCCGTCACCTTCTGGAGCTTCTTCGCCGACGTACATTTCACCCTCAGCATTGTACCAAGCAGGGATTTGGTGACCCCACCAGAGCTGACGAGAGATAACCCAGTCGTGGACATTTTCCATCCATTGGAGGAAGGTATCGTTGAAACGAGGTGGGTAGAATTCAACCTTATCCTCTGTATCTTGATTGGCAATAGCATTCTTAGCCAATTGGTCCATCTTGACAAACCATTGCGTAGACAAGCGTGGCTCAACCACAACGCCAGTCCGCTCTGAGTGACCAACACTGTGGACACGTTTTTCGATTTTAACAAGGGCACCGATTTCTTCCAACTTAGCAACGACTGCTTTCCGAGCTTCGAAACGGTCCATGCCTGCAAATTCAAAGGCCAAATCGTTCATGGTTCCGTCGTCATTCATGACGTTAACTTGTGGCAAGTTATGGCGTTGACCAACTAAGAAGTCGTTTGGATCGTGGGCAGGTGTGATTTTCACGACACCCGTACCAAATTCAGGATCTGCGTGTTCATCCCCAACGATTGGAATCAATTTATTAGCGATTGGAAGGATGACATTTTTACCAATCAAATCCTTGTAGCGTGGATCTTCTGGATTGACCGCAACGGCAACGTCCCCAAACATCGTCTCAGGACGAGTTGTCGCAACTTCAAGGGCGCGTGAACCGTCTTCCAGCATGTAGTTCATGTGGTAGAAGGCACCTTCCACGTCCTTGTGAATCACCTCGATATCAGAAAGAGCTGTGCGAGCTGCTGGGTCCCAGTTGATGATAAACTCACCACGGTAGATCCAGCCTTTCTTATAAAGCTCGACAAAGACCTTACGGACGGCTTTTGACAAACCTTCGTCAAGAGTGAAACGCTCGCGAGAGTAGTCTACAGAGAGCCCCATCTTGCCCCATTGTTCCTTGATGGTTGTCGCATATTCGTCTTTCCATTCCCAGACTTTATCGAGGAATTTTTCACGACCGAGGTCATAACGGCTAATGCCCTCACCACGCAAGCGCTCCTCAACCTTAGCCTGAGTGGCAATTCCCGCGTGGTCCATACCAGGAAGCCAAAGCGTGTCAAAACCTTGCATGCGTTTCTGACGGATGATAATATCCTGCAAAGTCGTATCCCAAGCGTGCCCAAGATGGAGTTTCCCAGTTACGTTTGGTGGTGGAATCACGATCGAATAAGGCTTAGCCTTTTGATCTCCTGAAGGCTTGAAAACATCGGCATCAAGCCATTTTTGATAACGACCAGCCTCAACCTCGGCTGGATTATATTTAGGTGAAAGTTGTTTTGACATGTGTTTGTCCTTTCTTTTTTACGACATATGTTATATTTGTTTAAAAACCAATAACTAAATCTTTTTAAAATAGTTATATAATGGATAGCTTTACACTTAAAGTAATCTTAAATGGTTTTAAAAAACTGTTTGAAAATAATATGGAAACTCTTCTAAAACTATACTTCAAAAACTTATATTTTATCTTTTAAGTATTTATCCAAATAAGTAATCTCTTTTTTATACGAACTCTTTTTCCATAAGTTTTCTTTTTGTAAATCACTTATAACTTTTTTCCATTCTTCTTCCAATACCATCTTCTCTAATTTTCTTGGATTTTTTTTAGCTAAAGACTTTTGAAAGCGACGAATATATTGATTTTTCCTAAGACAAGATGATTCATCTTCATTTTCAATTGCATTATTGATTTTCAACAGATTCTCAAAAATATCAGCGTTTTCCACATCTCGAATTTCCTCTATGTATTGGCTTTTTTCATCGTCTATACTAAATAGCAAGAATAATATTTCTAAAATAAATAACGCTCCATAAGTAATAAATATGAACTTATCCTTATTAATATTTTCTAGAAAAGATATATGAGAGAGTGCTTTGATAGCATTCTCATTATATCGTTGAATAATTCCAAAGAATGGTAGTAAATAAAAGATTATAAATAAAATCATAAGAAATGAATTTCCATTTCTAAAAGACAATCTCACAGAATCTCTTAAAAAATAGAATATAAAAAATGAAGTTAAACACAAGCCTATACATATTAACGGTATCCAATGTGAAACAATATTTTCATTCACATCACGCCAATTGGGTTTAATAAACCAAATTACTGATAGCACAGTACCTAACACTAAAGATATAAAAACAAACGTCTCAAAGACTTTATATCTTACTTTTTTTCTACTGGAACTCAATTCATAATCTAATAGTAATTCCGAATAAGAAACTAATTTATCAATTAACTCCTTAGGTACTTTACCATTATTCTTTAGTTCACTCTCAATCTTATTTATCAGTATCCAAATATGACTATCCTTTAAATAAGTTGAATAACCACCAACCTCTCTTACTCTCTTTCCTTTTGCATCCAATAACAACTTTAATTCATTCAATGATTTTTGAAGATCGTTAAACGAATACAAATCTTTTATAATTGTCCTTAAGTTGTTTCGATAATATAAGTGTTCCTCGCTCATATACTCTATACTACGTGACTTATTATTGGAGACAAAAACTAAAATCGCACTTAATATCGCCCCTAATCCTGCACCACTAAGCAGAGTAATAATCTGGCTTGCTTCCAATTTTTCTCACCTCACTTTTGAAAATCAATAAATTCTAACTGTTCGAAATTTTCGAATAGTTCAACTACTAATCTCTAACTTCCCACTCACTCCTCAGCAACCTATAAGCCAACTCTGCACAGCGATTGCCTTGGGCATCTTTGCGGTCTCGGATGTGAGCTTCAAGAGTGAAACCAAGTTTCTCAGCGACTCGCTGACTTTGTTTATTGTAATCAAAACATCGAATTTCAACCTTATGGAGTTTAAGAATGGTAAAAGCAACTTCTATCAAAGCACTGACGGCTTCTGGTACATAACCCTTCCCCAATAATCTGGATGCAGGAGGTAGCCAATTTCAAAGACATCATCTTCATGGCGATGATTGAAGTCACAAGAGCCAATGACTCGGTCATCCCCCTTAACTGTAATACCATAGCCAGACGGAAGTTCCTTCTTTTCTAGATTTTCAAAATAGCGATTTTCAAAATAGTCACGCTCTGCTTCCAAGCTATCTACAGGAGGAAATCCAGCTGGATAACAGACTTCAGGCAGACCAGCATAAGCAAACATATCCTCCACATCATCTGCCGTTCGCTGACGCAACATCAAACACTCAGTTTCCAACTTTGGCAACTCTTTGCCATTATAAGATTCAAGAAGTTTCATTCAAACCTCCTTTCCGCAACATAAAAATAATCCCTTCCTAGTCAGACTAGAAAGGGACGAATGTGTTTATCCGCGGTACCACCCAATTTCGGGCAAGGCCCGCAACTTTCGTCTTTGAAGTAAATACAAAGACACTTTTATTTCATTTTTAACCATCAGCAACCAGTTTTGATACATTTGTGGACTTCTCAGCGCCGCCACTTTCTGTAAAATGCTTGACTCAAAACACCTCTGATGAACTTATTCTATCACCTTTCCAGCGAAAAATCAATAATTTCTCTCGCTAAAAAGTCCATCTGGCAGGTCGTGAAATCCTTTGCCCGCCTGATAGTTGGCGAATTTTCCTAAAAGGAACTGGTAGGCATCAAGACGACTCTCATAGCGAATGGCCGCTTCCTTGGCCCTCTCGTCCTGGTCTGCCTCGTAGACTGCCTGACTCTCCTTGAGGGCCATCTCGTTAATCATGACCTGGGTCTTGACCCAAGCTTCAAACTCCTGTAAAAATTCCTGTTCGTAACTCATGTTTCTCACTTTCTAACTGCAAATACCTAGTCCAAATCTCGGTAAAAATCACTGTCAATATCACGGAAAGGCTGAATGTCCTGCACATACTCCAGCACCCCCTGAAATTCACCAGCCTCATCTCGCACCGCCGCATAGGTCACATGGACAAACTTGCCCCGTGATTCCGACTTGAACCACATCTCAAACTTGTCTCGCTCTCCCTTACGCAACGCCTTGAAAATCTTCCGCACCTTATCCAAAAACTTGGGCGGGTGACAGAGCTCGACATTGCGCCCTATCTGGGACGGCGTCCGCTTAAAAATCATCTCGTCTGCCGGCACACTGTCATTATAATACTGGAAAATATCGTCCTTATTGACAAAAGTAATCTCTATGGGCAGATGGTCCAAAATCAGATTGGCCTCCGCCACTGACAGATAGCCATGGCCAAAAGGCTGCTGGGAGTCCCGATTAAAGGCTTGCTCCTTCTTTTCCTTAGGCTTAAAGGAAATGGTGACCTGACCATCCGGCGTATCAATGACTTGATGAAACCTGCCATCACTAGTCTGTTCTCTACTGGCTGGCGCTTCGCTTCCTTCATCAGCAGCATCCCCAGCTTCCTCCTCCGAGAATGACTGCCGCGCAGGAATCCATTTCTCCGTTGGCTTGATGATAGCATAACCATAAGCATCGCTCTCCTCAGCAATCTTGAGCCAGTCATCCTGATGAAAGGATTCAAGGAGAATCATGAGAAGGATGGACTCTTCCTTGAAAATCATAGCTTCAAACTCAGCAGCAAAAGTCTCAAACTTGTCCTTGACTTCTTGAATCGAAGTATCAGGCAGCTGCTCTGCAGCAATCTTAGCCTCTTGGAAAAGGTCACGAATCTGGTCATCTACCCCCCACATGACCTTGGGCGGCGAATCGTGGCCGTAGCTCTCCATGATAGGAAACATGAGCTCTTCCTTACGCTGATAGTGAATATCAAACTGACCTACCAAACCCAGCTGGCGCTGGAGTCCCTTGCGGATTTCTGGAAGAAGGTCCTCATCTTCTGTGCTTTCATAGGTAGATAGGAGCCTGCGAACCCGCATGAGGGCAGCCCGCAAGGCTAAATTTTCCTGCTTGAAGATCTGAACCGGATGGCCTGGATGGTCGGTATCAGCCACCTCCACATCCTGAATGGCACCTTTAAAGAGGTTGGCATGGACATTGCAGAGAGACATGACATCTTCGAAAGTCACTCCCGTATCCGAGTTCATCAGCTCATGTTCCATCAGGCTGATTTCGATAGCGGACACACCAGCAAAATGCTCATTGAAGAGCTCCTGAACAGACTCCGCCGAAGCTCCGTTATGTAGGTCCAGCAAGATAGACTTGAGGACTTCAATGCGTTCAGTAGCCATGCCTAAATCCCCACCACTTCATAGCCGTTTAATTCCAGAGTTTGCTTGATTTTATCAAGGTCAATTCCATTCATGTTGGCTCCTTTTTTGATCGAAACTACGCGCCCGACTGTATTGCGCATGACAGGATTGGCCAGAGGCTTAAAGCCCAACTCGA
The DNA here is from genome assembly GCF_902460355.1 of Streptococcus sp. Marseille-P6264. Classification (GTDB taxonomy): domain Bacteria; phylum Bacillota; class Bacilli; order Lactobacillales; family Streptococcaceae; genus Streptococcus. The sequence goes on along the minus strand of NZ_CABPTO010000003.1, from coordinate 146,551 downwards.
CCAAAACATCCAAAACCTCGGGCTGCTTCTCAATCACTTCTGCCACTGGGATAGACAAATCAATCACATTATCCATATGCCCTACCTCCGTGTATTTTTTATTATTATATCACAAAAGATGCGTCCAATAAAAATCCTTTCCACGCTTGCTCAAATCCAAGCTTGGAGTATATAACAAATTCTAATAGGCTATAAATTATTGTTATAAGGACACTGATAAATTTAGTTTCACAAGGAAAAGCCAGTTCTATCAAGAATTTCTGAGATTTCTTTCACAAACTCCTATCTTTTGCCAGATTACAGCTTCATTGAAAACGCTTTATTATAGTGATATAATGATTTAAAATACAGAATAAAGGAGATGCCCTATGTCTATTACAAAATTGTTGAACATCAAGTACCCTATTTTCCAAGGAGCTATGGCTCAGATTTCCCACTACCAACTGGCGGCAGCTGTTTCAGAAGCTGGTGGGCTGGGAATCATCGCTTCAGGAGGAATGACGGGTGAGCAGTTGCGCGAAGAAATCCGTGAACTGCGTAAATTGACTGACAAGCCATTCGCTGTCAATGTTATGCTCATGATGAAAAATATCAAGGATATTGTGACAGTCATCATTGAAGAAAAAGTTCCTGTCGTAACGACTGGGGCTGGTACGCCAAAATTCATCATGCCTTATCTGAAAGAGGCTGGTATCAAGGTTATCCCTGTTATTGCCAGTGTCAAACACGCGCAAAAAATGCAAGAGCTCGGAGTTGATGCCGTGATTGCTGAAGGTTCTGAAGCTGGTGGCCATATCGGTGAAACCAATACCATGGCTCTCACTCCTCAGATTGTTGACTCCGTTGATATTCCCGTTATCGCTGCAGGTGGGGTTGCCGATGGTCGTGGTCTCGCTGCCGCTTTTGTCCTTGGTGCACAAGGGGTTCAGATGGGAACGATCTTCCTAGCTTCAGAAGAATGCCCAATTTCAGCAGGCTACAAGGATGCCATTGTCGCAGCCAATGACACTGCTACTGCCGTTACTGGTCGTATTGCTGGTGCGCCGGTTCGTTGTATCCGCAATGAAATGACTGACCACTATATCGAACTAGAAAACAAAGGCACCAATCGTGACGAACTCGAAGAAATCACCATCGGTTCTCTTTCTAAAGCTGTTTACGAAGGAGATACTGTGCATGGCTCTATGATGAGTGGCCAAATCGCAGGCTTAGTCAAGGAAATTCGTCCATGTCAAGAAATCCTCGACACGATCGTTGCCGATGCTCAGAAGGTTCTCCAAAACACTGAAATCAAGCTATAATCCTCTAACTCAAAAACCTGCAGACTTCTGCAGGTTTTTGCTGTTCATTTAGGCTTGTTTCTAAAAAAATCGCTCTTTTACTTAACTTTTTTGACCAATTTCACGACTGCTTCGGTTCGTGTTGTCTTTCCCTTGAGAATAACATCTTTTAATCCTACCATTGATAGATATTCATTAAGCTTTTCGATATCTTAACTAAGCACTTTCATATTTGCTATTAACTTCATATTTGCTATTAACTTCATATTTTTATAAGCATCAAGATGACCATAAAATGAAGGTCCCAAAACTAATCCTATCTTAGATAATATATTTTCGGAATTCTGTTCTACGGTTTGATTAAAAATAGTTATTTCCCCAGAATCTGGTTTTAAAATCCCTAGAATCATTTTGATAATTGTAGTTTTTCCAGCTCCATTTGGTCCGACAAAACCATATACTTTTCCCTTCTTTAAATAAAATGAAGTGTTATGAATAACTTCAGTATCTCTAAAGCTTTTTGTTAGATTAATAATTTCAACTATAGACATCTCTACTCCCTAGTTTACAGCAAAAAATTATGCTTAATTCTTATCGTTTTTTGTAAAAAATCAGCGAACCCAATAATATTCCATTCAACAATCCTAAAGAAATACCATATTCAATTGGAAAATCTAAAAAAATTGCAAACACTATTCCAATCATCACCCCTAGTGAGGCTGCTGTTGAAATCACATCTTCATTTTCTTTCTTCATTTTCTTTACACCTCATTTCCTTTTTGTATATAAGTTGTAGTACTCTCCACCAATAGCCATTTTCATATTTAGACTTCCTTTCAGTTTTTATTTATTGTACAATAAATAAAAATCAATTACTTTTTTTGTTGGGAAAATGGGAAAATTATGAAATCAAAACTTGGCATCACACTCAGAAAAGTTCGTAAAGGAAAGCAAATCAGTTTATGTTCTGTAGCAGATGAACACCTTTCAAAATCACAAATATCTCGTTTTGAACGTGGCGAATCAGAGATATCTTGTATTCGACTAATCAATATTTTAGATAAATTACATATTACTTTGGACGAATTTCTTATTTTACATGATAAAGACTACTCCAATACCGAATCATTTGCTAACTTAGTACAGTACATTCGAAAGCAATACTCATCACAAAATATCAATAATATAAAATGTCTACTTTCTGACTCCTCAAATTACACCTTAAATTCCTTTGAAAAAACCATGGTAAAATCCATTCTACACACAATGGATTCGACTATCATTCCATCAGATGAAGAATTACTTCAATTAATAGACTATCTTTTCAAAGTCGAAAAATGGGGTTACTATGAGATGGTTCTATTTGGTAACTGTGTACGAACAATTAACTACAATTCCTACTTCTTATTGACAAAGGAACTGCTAAAGAATTATCTCTACTCTTCTCTGAATAAAACCAATAAACGAATGGTCGCTCAACTTGCTATAAATTGTTTAATTCTTAGTATAGATGAGGAAAAATTTTCTAATTGTTGCTATTTAATTAGTGAGATAAAAACATTATTAGATAATGAATTGAACTTCTATGAACAGACAGTTTTTCTCTATGCAACTGGCTACTATGAATTTAAACGCCAATTAAGTAGTGGAATTGAAAAAATGAAACAGGCCATACAAGTATTCGATATTTTAAGAGAAGACAAGTTAAAATTACACTATACTGACCATTTTAATAAACTAGTAAACAAAAAATAAATGAAATCATTGTCTCAACTGGTCGTGAACCAATCCCCAAATATAATCTCTGTCGTATCTTGTGAATCGGTCCTCCTTTCGATGAAAATGTTCATTGTCGCTTTTCCTACTTGTTTGACTTTCTTTCTCCTCCTCGTCCTCAATGACAGACTCACTCCCTTTAGTTTCACTTATATCAGTCTCACTAACTTCAGTCTCACTAGTGGCTGAAGTTAAGACCGACCCCGGCTGATTTTGATACCTCCCTAGTGTTTTTTGAACACTACCCCCGTCTGAATTTAAGACGGGGGTAGGTTCATGATTGTCCCTCCAACACTAATAAACCGACATTTCCTAACTCATCAAATTGGATTAGCCCTGACTCTTCCATTTCAGCAATTAACTGAGTTGCTTTCTCAATATTTATTCCCATGATAGCCATGAGATGGCACACTATGATTTGCCGTGATGACTGTTCTTCCTTTTGCATGCTTTTCCTCCTGAAAATAAAAAGGCGAGAACACTTATTAAAATGTTCTCGTTGAGTTAATTTATTACTGATGTATCTATTTTTTGTCTACGCAGTCGACATCAAAACAGACGTTCACATCAATATACTTTTTTGACCAATTTCACCACTGCTTCCGTCCGCGCGGTGTGAGGAAACATGTCAACTGACTGGATGTAGTGGACATCGTAGACCTGACAGAGTTTGACCAAATCCCGAGCCAGAGTTGAGACATTGCAGGAAACGTAAACCATCTTTTCAGGTGCATAGCGGACAATCGTTTCCAACAACTTATCGTCCAGACCTGTTCGCGGCGGATCGACAATCAAGGCATCCGCCCGATAACCTTCAGCGTACCAGCGAGGAATAATCTCCTCTGCCGTTCCAGCTTCGTAGAGTGTATTGTCAAAGCCCATCCGTTTCGCATTGCGCTTGGCGTCTTCAATAGCCTCAGGAATGATGTCCATGCCCCGCAGAGACTTGACCTTTTTTGCAAAGGCAAAGCCAATGGTCCCTACTCCACAATAGGCGTCAATCAAATGGTCTTCAGCCGTCACATCCAATGCCTTGACCGCCTCCCCATAAAGCACCTCTGTCTGCTCAGGGTTGAGCTGATAGAAAGCCCGAGGCGACAGGGAGAACTCATAGTCCAGCACACCTTCTTGGATAGCTTCCTTGCCCCAGATAATCTCTGTCTTATCCCCGTAAATCTCACTGGACTTGCTCGTATGATAATTGACCGCCACTGTCTCCAGCTCTGGAAATTCCGCCACTAGGTCTCGAACGACTGGAGAAAAGTCTAGCTTGCGACCTGTTACAAAAATCATCTGCACCTGACCCGTCTTTCTGGATCTGCGAATCATGACGGTACGCACTCCAGCAGTCTTGCGCTCATCATAGATGGGCAGCCTGTACTTGCCTAAAAGTCGCGCCACCTTATTGACAATAGCCTGCGTCACCTTGTCTTGAACCAAACAGTTTTTAAGCGAGACCAGATAGTGGGAATTCTGGGCATATAGCCCTGCCTTGACCTCATCCTTAAATTTCCGAGTCTGAAACTGCAGTTTTGCCCGATAATAGAGTGGCTCCTGCATACCAATAGTCGGACGAATCTCATAGTTCTCATAGCCAGCTGGCGCAAACTTTTTCAGAGCCTGACGCAGCAAATCTTCCTTAAACTCCAACTGCTTGTCATAGTGGAGGTGCATGATTTGACAGCCTCCGCAGCTTTCATAAATCTCACACGGCGCTTCCACCCGAAATTTCGACCGTTTGTTGATTGTAAGGAGCTTGGCCTCGATAAAATTGCGCTGCACCTTGGTCACCTGACAGTAAACTTCTTCGCCCTTCAAAGCCCCCGGGACAAAGACCAGCGTTTTCTTATAAAATCCAATTCCTTCCCCATTGATTCCCATTTTCTTGATTTTAAGAGGGATTCTTTGCTTCACTTTTACATTCATGCTTCTATTATACCATGCTGCCTCGCATTAGTTGAGAATATGGTACAATAAAAGTATGAAAGCAGAAAAAATATCCCTTCCACTATCCCATTTCCCTGAGCAAATACGAACTTATCTAGTGGGAGCCAACTTTTACGACAGCTCCTCACATTCTGGAGCCAGCGTTTTCTATGCTGATACGGGCTATTATTTGAAAATCGACCAAAAATGCCAGTTAGCCCAAGAAGCCACACTTGCCAAATGGTTTGAAGAGCAAGGACTCGGTGTGCCTATCATTCACTACCAAACAACAGATAAAGACTACCTGCTGACTAAAGAAGCCGAGAGCAAGGACGCCCTAGCCTTTCTCCAACAGCCAGAAGAGCTTTGCAAAACAATGTCTGCCGCACTAAAAAAACTTCACAGCCTCCAACCCCAGCATTTCCCAATCCAGCATCGTCTCCAGCACTATAAAGAAGTAGCAGAGAAAAATTATCGGAAAGGTTGCTTTTATCAAAAAGATTTATTACCTCAATTTCACATCTCAAGTCGTGAGGAAGCATACCAGCTTATTCAAGAACAGGGACACCTACTGACGTCAGACTCCTTGATTCACGGAGATGCCTGCTTGCCTAATTTCATTCTGAAAGACGCAGCAAGCTTTTCCTGCTTCATTGATGTTGGCCTCGCTGGCCTCAGCGATCGCCACCTTGACCTTTACTGGGCCATCTGGTCTCTTACTTATAATTTATCTGACCCTCAATACGCAGAGCTCTTTCTTGACTACTATGGCCGGAAGGATGTTGATACAGACAAACTGCGCTTGATTGCTGCCTTTGAAGCATTTGGCTAAAAGAAAGGATTTTACCAAAATCTCTTATGAAAATCACAAAAATCGAAAAGAAAAAAAGACTCTACCTCTTGGAGTTGGACGACAGCGAAAAGCTCTATATTACAGAAGACACTATTGTCCGCTTCATGCTGTCTAAAGGGATGGAAATCACGGAGCAAGAGTTAAAAGAGATTCAAACTTATGCCCAATTTTCCTATGGAAAAAATCTAGCCCTCTACCATCTCTCCTTCAAGCAAAGAACTGCCAAGGAAGTCAAGGACTACTTAATACAGCACGATATCCAACCAGAAATCATCAGCCAAGTCTTGGACGCTTTGAAAAAAGAAAATTGGATCAACGACAGAAAATATGCTAATTCTTTTATCCAATCCAACCTTCTCACTGGCGACAAGGGCGCTTTTGTTCTCAAGCAAAAACTCAATCAAAAAGGGATTTCTAGCACTATTATCGAAGAAGAGCTAAGACAGTTTGATTTCACTGAAGTAGCCGAGCGAGTTGCTGAGAAACTTTTAAAGAAATACCAGGGAAAACTTCCCAGCAAGGCTTTGCAAGATAAAATCCTCCAGGCCCTGATAAACAAAGGTTTTTCCTATGGACAAGCCAAAGAGGCCTTCCATCATCTAGACATCGAAGAAGACCAGGAAAACCAACAAGAGCTGCTCTATAAAGAGCTAGACAAGCAATACCGCAAGTACTCCAAAAAGTACGAGGGCTACGACTTAAAACAGCGTCTGACCCAAGCTCTGGCCCGAAAAGGCTATGATTTCTCCGACATTGCCAGCGCTCTAAGAGAATATCTTTAAGATTTTCTACGAAAACTTAGGCATTTTTATGAAAATATGTTACAATAAAGAGGATAAACTTATAAATTGTAGAAAGTTGGTAGGTTATGAAACTTCCCAAAGAAGGCGACTTTATTACAATTCAAAGTTATAAGCATGATGGGAATCTTCACCGCACTTGGCGAGATACCATGGTACTAAAGACAACAGAAAATGCCATTATTGGCGTTAATGACCACACACTGGTAACAGAAAGTGATGGCCGGCGCTGGGTAACACGAGAGCCTGCCATTGTCTATTTTCATAAGAAATATTGGTTTAATATCATTGCCATGATTCGTGACAATGGCACTTCATACTACTGCAACCTTGCCAGCCCCTACTATCTGGACAATGAAGCCCTAAAGTACATCGACTATGATTTAGATGTCAAGGTCTTCACAGACGGAGAAAAACGCCTGCTTGATGTGGAAGAATATGAACGTCATAAAAGGCAAATGAACTATTCGGATGATTTGGATTTCATTCTCAAGGAAAACGTTAAGATTCTGGTTGACTGGATCAACAACGAACGCGGTCCCTTCTCCGATGCTTATGTGAAAATTTGGTACAAACGTTATGTTGAACTAAAGAATCGATAAAGTTGTCAAAGAGCGCAAGCTCTTTTTTCTTGCTCTTTTTCTCAAAAGACCTTCGTCTAGCAAAGAAGCAATTTCTTGCAATTCCTACTTATTTCTTGTATGATAGAACCAACAATATTGCTGTGTCAGACTAAATGACTGATATTTGGTCTAGCGCAGCTAGGTTTCCAGAAAGGAGTGAGTCTCATGGCTTTTACCAATACTCGTGGTCGCTATGCCAGCTTTGGCGCTATCACTAGCCTTCCAGATGACGTGATTGACACTTTCTGGTACATTATCGACAACTTCCTTAAAGATGTCTTTCCCCTGAATAACCTGATTCGCTTCGAATTGATCAATAACAAGGGCAAGTTGACCTTCCGCTTCTCTGAGGACCATCTCGATACACTTATCTCCTTTGATTTTACCTATAAGTTTGACCCCTTCTATCCTCGAATGATCTACGTTGTGGACAATGACGGTAGAGAAACAGTCATGCTAGCCGATGAATACTCCATGTTTTAAGAAAACAAAATCCAGTTGAGACACCGTCATTAGAGGCGGTTCATCAACTGGATTTTTCATTTTTTGTAAATCATTTTGATATGAGGCGTTGATTCAAAGATAAAAGACTCTTCCTGAGTTGCTAAACCAAATTTTTCATAAAGCCCCACGACTTGCTCCTGAGCTTCGATTTCAATCATTTTTCTCGGCCACTTTTTCTCACAAAGAAGCAAGATTTCCTCTACCAATCTATTCCCAAAGCCCTTTCCTCTGGCTGACGGGGCAGTCACAAGCCGTCCAAAAATGACTTTTTCATCTTCCTCAAACACGCGGGCATAGGCATCCACTTCCTCTTGCTCATTTACATGGAAAATGTGCACAGCTGTTAGATCTTTCTCATCCAATTCATGATAGATTCGCTCTTGCTCGACAACAAAAGTATCGATCCGCAGTTTTAAAATCTTATAAAACTCCAGTGTGTCCAACTCTTGCAAATATTTTTTATACCACATACTTGTTTCCATCTTTGCTTTATTATATAATCATTGTAAATGCAACTATCAAAGGAGTTCTTATGGATTATCGTCAGTTATTTCGTCAAATGGGGTTCATCTCCCGTCAAGCCATGATGAGAATGAACCAAGAAGCTAGCCAATACGGGCTTGATAATAATCTCTTTCTCATTCTTACTCGCATTGTCGAACACCCTGCCATCCATCAATCTCAGCTGGCAGAGCTGGTTCAGATTGACAAGACTACCCTGAGCCGCTCTCTAAGAAAGCTGGAGGAAAGAGGCTTGATTATCAAAAAGACCAAGCAAGAGAATAAAAAATTCAAGGAGCTCTATCCAACAATTTCTGCTCTAAAAGTATATGACAAGCTGATTGGCTACGAGGATAGATACATCCAGACCAGGCTGCGTCAACTGACATCGTCTGAACTCTTTCAACTGGATCATATCTTACAGAAAATTCAGAACTCCCAACAAGAAGAAGTATAACACAAAATAGTTGTATTTGCAACTATATAACATTTAAAACTAAAGCTATTAAAAACGGCTGCTTGCAAGTGACTAAGTGAATCCTCCTCGTCTCTGCAAGCAAAACCGCCTTAATAGCTTTTTAAGTTAGTTGATTAAAATCCCAGATTTGGTCCATCCAGCCTTCATAAAAATCAGGCTCGTGGCAGACCATGAGAATGCTGCCCTTGTATTCTTTCAGAGCGCGCTTGAGCTCCTCCTTGGCATCTACATCCAGGTGATTGGTCGGTTCGTCCAGAACCAGAACATTATTTTCTCGGTTCATGAGGAGGCAAAGGCGGACCTTGGCCTGCTCCCCACCCGAAAGAACCTGAATCTGGCTCTCGATATGCTTGGAAGTCAAGCCACATCTGGCCAGAGCTGCTCGAACTTCTGCTTGGTTAAGCGCCGGAAAGGCATTCCAGACTGCCTCGAGAGGTGTCTGACGATTGCCACCTTCGACTTCCTGCTCGAAATAACCCAGCTCCAGATAATCCCCCCGCTCAACTTCCCCAGCGATTGGTGGGATAATCCCCAAAAGACTCTTCAAAAGAGTTGTTTTTCCAATCCCATTTGCCCCGATGATGGCCACTTTCTGATTGCGCTCAAAGGTCAGATTAAGAGGCTGGGTCAGTGGACGGTCATACCCGATCTGCAAGTCCTTGGCTTGGAAGATAAAACGGCCAGGTGTACGGGCAGGCTTGAAATCAAAGGAAGGCTTTGGTTTCTCACTTTGCAGCTCAATAATGTCCATCTTATCCAGCTTTTTCTGGCGGGACATGGCCATATTACGGGTCGCTACCCGAGCTTTGTTGCGGGCTACAAAGTCCTTGAGATCCGCTATTTCCTTCTGTTGGCGCTCATAGGCTGCTTCCAGCTGAGATTTTTTCATCTCATAGACCTCTAAGAACTGATAATAATCACCAGAATAGCGGGTCAACTGCTGATTTTCTACATGGTAAACAATATTGATTACATCGTTCAAGAAAGGAATATCGTGGGAAATCAGAACAAAAGCATTTTCATAGTTTTGTAGATAACGCTTGAGCCAGTCAATGTGCTCCGCATCCAAATAGTTGGTCGGCTCGTCCAAAAGCAGGATATCAGGCTTTTCCAGAAGTAGCTTGGCCAAGAGAACCTTGGTCCGCTGTCCACCAGATAGCTCTGTCACATCGCTTTCCATACCGTAGTCCATAACACCTAGAGCCCGTGCGACTTCATCAATCTTAGCATCTAGCGTATAAAAATCCCGACTTTCCAAGCGGTCCTGCAGCTCACCCACTTCTTCCATGAGGGCATCCACATCCGCTCCATCCTCAGCCATGCTCATGTAGATTTCATTGATACGGGCCTCAGTCTTGAACAGCTCGTCAAAGGCTGTCCGCAGCACATCGCGGACAGTTTGGCCCTGCTCCAATACAGCATGCTGGTCCAGATAGCCAGCCGTCACATACTTAGACCACTCAACTTTGCCTTCGTCCGGCAGCATTTTACCCGTCACAATGCTCATAAAGGTTGACTTCCCCTCGCCGTTGGCACCGACTAGGCCAATATGCTCTCCCTTGAGCAGACGGAAGGATACATCCTCAAAAATAGCCCGGTCTCCAAAACCGTGGCTGAGATTTTTCACTTCTAAAATACTCATCTTTTCTCCTCTATCATTGATTGCAGTTCCTTGATTATACCATCTTAGGAAGCCAATTGGCAAGAAAATAAAAGCCTCAACTGAGGCTCTTACTTTATAAAACTTTTGCGCTGGTGCGGGTAATATCTTCTACTTTTATATTGTGTGCTTCAAACTTGGACTTCAAGGAAACCAAGTCAATATCTCCGTCAATTTGTACCTCAATGACAACTTTACCGTCCTTACGAGGAATATTGACCGTGTTTGAAATATTGAGGTTTTCTTCGACAAGTAAGGCGATAATATGCGATAGGACACCAACCTCGTCTTCTGTGACAAAGCGCATCCGAACGCCCTTTTCGCCATAACCAGAAACTTCTAGAAAAGCTTTAAAAATGTCGCGATCCGTAATGATTCCATAGACCTGCTCATTGTCAACAACTGGTAAGATTCCAATTTTATTTTTCAGCATCAAATAAGTCGCATCTTCTAGACTAGCATACTGGGAAATAGTAACGACATCGTGAATCATCACATCTTTTACTTTGGTTTTATTCAGAAGATAGTTCATTTCATAAATAGATAGGCTCGTTGCCTTTGATGGACTTGCTTCTGCGATTGTTCCTTCTGTCACAAGGCCCACCAGCTTATCATTTTCAATCACGGGCAAGCGATGCAATTTTTGGTCGCGCATAATATCTGCCGCATGCGCAATCGTTGTGTCTGGGCTAATGTATACAACCTTGCGTGTCATAAAATCTTTTACTGCCATGAGAAGCCTCCTCTAGTTTCTTTTTCTAATCTTATTATACTGTATTTTCCAACTAATTTCAAACGCTTTCACAATTTTCTCTTATGTTTTCAAAATTTAGAAAAATCAGGCAGGCTAGCTATAAAAAGGCTATATTCTCCTATGAGAAAACGAGGGGGAAAGTTTGACCCAGCCTCGCTTAGCCTATCTCTATAATTTCTTGTCTAACACCTCTAGCGACAAGATTACCAAAAACGATTGAAAGAGAAAATTGATCAGCCAAATGCTACTTCCCTACTCTTTCTCCAAACTTCTGACAAAGGCTTGATAGGTCTGCTCCATCAGCATGGTAATGGTCATCGGTCCGACTCCCTTTGGAACTGGAGTAATGAGACTAGCCACTCCTGCCACTTCGTCAAATTTAACATCGCCAATCAACTTGCCATTTTCATCCCGGTTCATGCCGACATCAATCACGACAGCTCCCTCCTTGACAAAGTCCTTGGTTACAAAGTGTCCTCGTCCGATAGCCACCACTAAAATATCAGCTTTCTTTGCAATTTTTGCTAAGTGATGGGTCCTTGAGTGCGTCAACGTAACGGTCGCATTTTTAGACAACAGAAGCTGAGCCATGGGTTTACCGACAATATTACTACGACCAATCACCACCGCATTCTTGCCTTCCAAGTCCACCTTATATTCGCGGAACATTTCCATGATTCCTGCTGGTGTAGAAGGGATCATCAAGGGATGCCCCGACCAAAGCCGCCCCATATTGGTCGGATGAAAGCCATCTACATCCTTGTCTGGATCAATGGCTAATAAAACCGCTTCATCATCAATGTGAGCTGGCAAAGGAAGCTGGACTAGGATGCCATGCCAAGCTGGATCCTGATTATATCGAGCAATCAAGGCTAGCAATTCTTCCTGAGTCGTTGACTCGGGCAGACGCACAACTTCACTGCGAAAGCCAGCAGCTAGAGCAGACCGCTCTTTATTTCTCACATAAACTTGACTGGCTGGATTGTCACCCACCAAAATCACCACTAAACCAGGTTCCTGACCTGTCTCTGCTTTTAACTTTGCTGTTTTTTCTGCAAGTTTCGCTTGAAGCTTTTCTGCTAAAGCTTTCCCGTCAATAATGTTTGCCATTCTTTTCTCATTTCTTTTTCACTATATTTATTCATTATATCAGAAATCCTTCTGTCCCACTTATACATTTTTCTTATATAAAGTTATAGGAGGAAAGACTGAGCTTGACGAGCAAAATAAAAAAGCAGAACCCTGCTTTTTAGTATAATAATTCATAAATTTCCATGGCAATCAAGTCAATACTATCGAAAGTATAAGTCTCACGCGCTGCCACATCACGCAGCGTAAAAATTGGTCCATTTTCTTCGTCGTAGCTGTACGCCACTTCGGCAACAACCACTCCTTCACGTTCAAAATTACGTTTTAAATTTCCACCATCTTTGGCCATAGCTTCCAAACGATTGATGATTCTAACTAAATGTGATTCCATTTTATTTCTCCTATTTACTTGCTTCTTTCCTATTTTACCACAAAAAGAAACTGAAATACCAGTAAAAGACGATTTTTTTCTCATTTTCGCTCTATAATTTCTCAAAAAATCAATCTCAGGGAGGAATTTGTAGTAAATTCTTGCATTGTGTAAGAATACTGATATAATGAAACTATAATACTTTGACTATTTTTGACCATTTGAAAATAGGTGGATCTACGGCCAAAGAAAGAGGTAGAATATGCTTTGTCAAAATTGTAAAATCAATGAATCAACCATCCATCTCTATACAAATGTAAATGGGAATAAGCAGCAGATTGACCTTTGTCAAAACTGCTATCAAATCATGAAGACAGACCCTAATAATAGTCTTTTTCGAGGACTGACTCAGGCTAACAACCAAGGAATTGACCCTATTGATGATTTCTTTAACAGCCTTGGTAATTTCCAACAACCGCAAGAACCAAATCCAAATATCCCGCCAACTCAATCTGGAGGAGGCTACGGTGGTGGTGGCTATGGTGGTAATTCCAATCATGGTGGCGGAGCACGCCAACAGGCTCCGCAAAAGCCAAAAGGTCTCCTAGAAGAGTTTGGTATCAATGTGACTGAGATCGCCCGTAAAGGAGAAATTGACCCTGTCATTGGTCGGGACGAAGAGATTACTCGTGTCATTGAAATCCTCAATCGCCGCACAAAAAACAATCCTGTCCTCATTGGAGAGCCCGGTGTCGGAAAAACGGCTGTGGTCGAAGGCCTAGCCCAGAAGATTGTGGATGGGGATGTGCCTCATAAACTCCAAGGCAAGGAAGTTATCCGCCTGGACGTTGTCAGCTTAGTACAAGGGACTGGTATCCGTGGTCAATTTGAAGAGCGGATGCAGAAGCTCATGGACGAGATTCGCTCTCGTCAAGATGTCATTCTCTTTATTGATGAAATCCATGAAATTGTCGGAGCGGGTTCTGCTGGCGATGGCAATATGGACGCTGGAAATATCCTCAAACCAGCTCTAGCTCGCGGAGAACTCCAAATGGTTGGGGCTACTACCCTCAATGAATACCGTATTATTGAAAAAGATGCAGCCCTCGAGCGCCGCATGCAGCCGGTCAAGGTAGACGAGCCGACAGTAGAAGAAACGATTACCATCCTCAAAGGGATTCAGAAAAAATACGAAGACTACCATCATGTCAAGTACACAGACGCGGCCATTGAAGCTGCGGCACTTCTCTCCAACCGCTACATCCAAGACCGCTTCCTGCCAGACAAGGCTATTGACCTCTTGGACGAAGCTGGCTCTAAGATGAATCTGACCCTCAAATTTGTTGATCCTAAGGTTATTGACCAGCGGCTGATTGAGGCCGAAAACCTCAAGGCTCAGGCGACTCGTGACGAAGATTTCGAGAAGGCGGCTTACTTCCGTGATCAGATTGCCAAGTACAAGGAACTTCAGAAGACGAGCGTGCTGGATAACGATATCCCAATTATCAGCGAGAAAACGATTGAGCATATCGTGGAGCAAAAGACCAATATCCCAGTCGGCGACCTCAAAGAGAAAGAACAGTCTCAACTGGTCAATCTCGCCAGCGACTTAAAAGCCCACGTCATCGGTCAAGATGATGCCGTGGATAAGATTGCCAAGGCCATCCGCCGCAATCGGGTCGGACTGGGAAGTCCTAATCGTCCAATCGGAAGCTTCCTCTTTGTCGGCCCAACTGGTGTCGGTAAGACAGAGCTTTCTAAGCAACTAGCCATTGAGCTCTTTGGCTCGGCTGACAGTATGATTCGTTTTGACATGAGTGAGTACATGGAAAAACACAGCGTAGCCAAGCTGGTCGGTGCGCCTCCAGGCTACGTCGGCTATGAGGAGGCTGGCCAGTTGACTGAGCGCGTCCGCCGCAATCCCTACTCGCTCATTCTACTGGATGAGGTAGAAAAGGCCCATCCTGATGTTATGCACATGTTCCTGCAGGTTTTGGATGATGGCCGCCTAACCGATGGTCAAGGTCGGACTGTCAGCTTCAAGGACACCATTATCATTATGACATCCAATGCCGGAACGGGCAAAGCTGAAGCCAGCGTTGGCTTCGGGGCAGCTCGTGAAGGCCGCACCAATTCCGTCTTGGGTGAATTGGGCAACTTCTTCAGCCCTGAGTTCATGAACCGCTTTGACGGCATCATCGAATTTAAGCCACTCAGCAAGGACAACCTCATGCAAATCGTCAACCTCATGCTGGACGATGTCAACCAGCGCTTGGCAAGCAACGACATTCATCTGGATGTCACAGAGAAGGTCAAAGAAAAGCTAGTCGATTTGGGCTACGATCCCAAAATGGGTGCTCGCCCACTGCGCCGCACCATCCAGGATCATATCGAAGATGCTATTACTGACTTCTATCTGGAAAATCCAAGCGAAAAAGATCTCAAAGCTATCATGACCAGCAACGGCAAGATTCTCATCAAGTCAGCCAAAAAATCAGAGTCAGAAAAAACCAAGCTCGATGAAAGTCAAAACTAACTGACTTTGGCTCTGCATTTTGATAAACTTTTAAAAACAAGCAAGAAGAGAACGGACAAAGCATGCCGTTCTCTTCTTGTTTTATTTTATTTTTTAGAAGACGTTTCACCAGCAAATATAGAAAACAAGCTAGCCAAGCATTCCTTATCATTTCCTGTGGAGCTCACTGGATGGACTTAGCTTCTAGTGTCCTCTAGCGTAATTAACCATGTCGTAGGGCAGGGTATTAGCTCTTTCTTTCAGTGAGTAATTTTCTAAATTATTGACATTTTGGCACAGGCGTTTTGCATAGCTGCTTGAGATTAATTTATTTTTCTCGTATTCGAAGATGATTTTTCTCTCCAGATAGTAGCCCCACATCATTTCTGAGATGTTGTTAGGCTTGATACGCGTAATAACCCGCTCGATGAAGGCACCGCTGCCGATAATCTCCGTTTCCCTTAGTCGAGATTCCTGCAAGAATGTAATCAGCGAGGGCTTGTAGATTCCTTTTAGGTGTTCCAAACTTTCGATAATGACTTCGGTATTGGACAGGTAAAGCTCTGCTATATCTTCCATGTCCTCGGCAGTCAAGCGCTTAGCTCCCCCTTGCCTCCAAGAGCGCCATCTGGCACCAAGAGTGACGATTTCATGGAGCAACATGCGCAATACACGCAGCGTAACGAGAAACATATAGGTAAAGCTAGAAGCCAGATTGCGATTGATTCCCTGCTCGATATTTTGCAGGTAACGCTGATAGATGTGATAGCTGCGGTCGCTGATTTTTCCTTCCTCAAAAGCTTGCTCCAGACCATCATTTTCGATACTCAAAATCAATAATTTCAGAGCTGCCAAGTCTCGCTGAGTGGCCTTGTCTTCCTGTTCAAGGATTAGATTTTCGATTCGGCCATGGTAATTGTCAATAGCCGCATAGAGAGGTGCCTTAGCCTTAGCTTGCTTGAGGCCTGCTTCCAGCTCACCCACCACTTCATTTAAAAT
The DNA here is from genome assembly GCF_902460355.1 of Streptococcus sp. Marseille-P6264. Lineage (GTDB taxonomy): Bacteria > Bacillota > Bacilli > Lactobacillales > Streptococcaceae > Streptococcus. The sequence goes on along the minus strand of NZ_CABPTO010000003.1, from coordinate 130,423 downwards.
AGCAATGTGCATCAGGTGCTCGGCTTCCTCTTCTCTTTCCTCAGACAGATGAGGAAGAGTGAGTAAACCTGTCAGAAAGCTCAGAAAGGTGACACCTGCAACCAAGAAAAGCAACAAAGGATGATCTTGCTCCAATTGACTCGGAATCAAAAGAATAGTCGCAATGGAGACGGTTCCTTTGACACCTGAAAAGGTCAGCAGCAGCATTTCCTTCAGGTAGTTTCCAACATTCTTGTGCAATCTTCTGATTCGGATGAAGTAAAAAGTGAACAACATGATAAACCGAAGGGCAAAGAGCAGGAAAGTCAAAAGAACAATGCTTACTAACAGCAAGAGATTATCGTAAATCGGGCTCTTTAAGATTGGCTCTGCAATCATTTCCAGTTCCATTCCTAAAATGATAAAGACCGAGCCGTTGAGCATAAAATTAACTGTATTCCAGATGGTTTCCGTGACCGAATCCACCTGGGCTTCCAGAAGCGTTATCCGCTTGAAGCGGCTAGCCTTAAAGATACCTGCAACGACTACTGCGATAATCCCTGAGACATGAATCTCCTCTGCTAAAAAGAAGGTGACCAAGGGTAGGCTCAGCTCCAGCAAGAGCTCACTGGCAATATCTGACACTTGGGCACTCATCAAGAGCTTATGCAGCCAACGATTGAGGCCAGCACTGAGCATCCCGATGGCAAACCCACCAATAATTGAAAGAACTAAGGAAATACTAGCTTTTCCTAGAGAAAAACTTCCTGTGGTCCAGGCCAGAAGGGCGACACGAAAAGTCACCAGACCAGACGCATCATTGAGCAAGCCCTCTCCTTTTAGGATATTTTCCACCCGCTTGGGGAAGGAAAAACGCTCTGAGAGAGAAGCAAAGGCAACCAAGTCTGTCGGCCCCAGAGCTGCTCCTACGGCAACACAGGCCGCCAAGGGCAAGGCAGCCCAGAGAAGATGAGCCAGATAACCCAAGCCAACCGTTGAAATAAAGATAACTGGAAAAATCAAATATAAAACGATTTTCCAATGTTTGAGGATACTGGTAATATTACTTTCCTCAGCCTCCCGAAAGAGCAAGGGCCCGATCACCAAGGCCAAAAACAGCTCTGTATCCAAGTGAAATTTCTCCTGAGGAAGAATAAAACCAAGCGAAATTCCCAGTACAATCTGAACTAAGGGTAAGGGGAGCTGGGGCAGGAAGCGATTGGTCACATTCGATACAACCAACAGAAGCAAAAAAACAATCGTGTAGAGAAGGATTTCCACTTTGAACCTCCTTTATCTTTGCTGGCAGCACTCTTTAAACAATTCTTTTTGCGCTGAAATCTTTTGATCAATTTTGGATAGGTCTCGGTGCTCAATCATCTTTTGGCAGCGCTCCATCTCTAGATTCACCAATTTTTTCTTGATTCGCAGCATTTTTTTATTCATTTTGGCCTCGTCCAAAAAGCCAGCATTCGTTTCTTCCTTGGCAGACTCGACGTATTTGTTTCGTAAGCCAGCCAATTTTTCATGCAAATATTGCTTGTCCATTTTTTCTCCAAATGATTCCTTAGAAAGTTTTTAGCAACCTTGGAATCCTTATTTTTCTTTTAATTTCTCAATCATGACCAAGAAAGGCGGATTGTTAATCTGATTGATGGTCTTGTAGAGGGCAACGGTGAATTCCTGCTGAGGCAGTTGACTGACGAACTCAAGCACCGCATCTTTCTCCACTTCGCCCCCTTCATGACCATAGTAAATCATGATAGCTGCACGGCCGCCTTTTTCCAAGCCTTGGCAGACCTTTTCCAAAGCTTCCAGCGTCGTAGCGGGTCGGGTAATGACAGACTTGTCCGCCGAAGGCAGGTAGCCCAGATTAAAAATAGCGACCTTGAAATGGTCTATGTATTGGTCCAGAGTCTCATGGCCAGCCAAGATTAGCTGGGCATTGTCCAAGCCAGCTTCTGCCAAGCGCTGGCGGGTCTTTTCCACAGCCTGCTCCTGAATGTCAAAAGCGTAGACTTGCTTGGCTAACTTAGCCAGAAAAAGCGTGTCATGCCCATTGCCCATAGTAGCGTCCACTACAACATCTTCCTTGGTCACGACTTCTGCCAAAAATGCATGAGCCATCTGTAAGGGTCTTAACATACGAATTTCTGCTCCTTTGCTTTACAGCCTTGCTTGCTGCCACGACGACGCATTTCTGCCTCGATGGCATTGAGAACTTCCCATTTATTGAGGCTCCACATAGGGCCAATCAGCATATCTCGCGGAGCGTCGCCCGTGATACGGTGGATGACGATATGCTCGGGGATAATCTCCAGCTGGTCGCAGACGATGGAGACATACTCCTCCTGACTGAGCAGCTGCAATCGCCCCTCATGATAATCCCGCTGCATGCGGGTATTGGTCATCAGGTGAAGCAAGTGGAGCTTAATCCCCTGAATGTCATTGTCCGTCACACAGCGGCGGACATTTTCCAGCATCATCTCATGGGTCTCACCCGGCAGACCGTTAATCAAGTGAGAGACAATCTCCGCCTTTGGAGCCAGCTTACGAATTCGCTGGACCGTCTCCACATAGAGCTCATAGGAATGAGCACGGTTGATGAGGTCCGAAGTCTCCTCGTAGGTGGTCTGAAGCCCCAGCTCCACGGTCACATGCATGCGTTCGGACAGGTCAGCCAAGTAGGCGATGGTCTCGTCAGGCAAACAGTCCGGTCGAGTCCCGATATTGAGTCCAACGACACCTGGCTCATTGATGGCCTGCTCATAACGCTCGCGAATCACTTCAAGCTTCTCATGGGTATTGGTGAAGTTCTGGAAATAAACCAGATACTTGCGAACATCTGGCCACTTACGGTGCATAAAGTCAATTTCCTTATAGAACTGCTCGCGAATGGGGGCATCAGGTGCCACAATGGCGTCACCAGAGCCCGAAACAGTACAGAAGGTACATCCCCCATGCGCCACCGTCCCATCCCGATTGGGACAGTCAAATCCCGCATCAATAGGCACCTTAAAAGTCTTTTCTCCAAAAAGTTTTCGATAATAATCATTCAAAGAATTGTAAGATTTCATACCTTCCATTCTACCACAAAAAGGACCCTAGAAACAAAAATTTCCTCTTTCACCTAGAAAGAAGAAAATCATCGCTCCCACTGATAATGCTTAAGATTCACACAGCCATTGGCCTTCAGGTCCACTCCCTCTGCCCAAAGCAAGTGCGCTTGCTCTTCCCAGCCCGGTGCGAGACGCCCTGCTGCATTGACCACCCGATGGCAAGGATGCTTACCGCCATAATGCTCCGACTGACTGAGAATCTTTCCCACCAAGCGGGCGTTTTTAGGCCGTCCAATCAAACGAGCAATCTGCCCATAGGTTGCCACGCACCCAGCAGGAATTTCATCCACAAGAACTAAAACCGACTTTATGATTTCTTGATTTAAAACGGACATGCTAACCTCCCCCATCTCACTTGCTCCTATCTTAAAGAAAGAGACCTCCTTTGTCAAGACAAAAGAGAGTGGGACAGAAATCGGTAATTCGTTAGAATTCGATTTCGTCGTCCCACCTCCGAACAGTTGAGTAGGGCTGTAAAAGCTGATGAAATCAGCATAGTAGAGCCCACTCAACCACTGCGTCTTGCTCGACAATCCAAAGACAATTGAGAGGCTAGGACTTTTGTCCCAGCCTCTTCTCATCTCTATTTATTTCTGCTTTCCCTTGAAGCGCCACTGAAAGCGCAGCTTGTCATAAAAGGGAAATTCGATATTGAGAATGGCAAAGCCCATCAAGGCTCCTCCAATCACATCCGTCGGGTAGTGCACGCCCAGATAGACTCTGGAGGCCATAATGGTCAAGATAAAGAGCAAGAGCAAGCCCTGTACAAGGCGCTTGATTTGTTGATTTTGCATCCGTTGCTGGACGATAATAATCAAAGTCCCCACCACAATGGCTGTCGCCATGGAATGTCCGCTCGGGAAAGAATAGCCACCCTCTTCGACCAAATGTAAGATACTAGGTCGGCTTCTTTGGTAAAGGAGTTTAATCAGCTTAATCAAAATCCCATGTAAGACCAGATTTCCAGCTAGCAAGGCGGCTTCGATCTTCCATTTTTTATAAAGGAAAAAAAGGACTAGGGCAGAAACCCAGATAATAATCCCCAGCGGGTCAATTAAACTAGTGACCAGTTTGAAAAATGTCGTCAAAGCTGTGGGCAAGTCCCCTCGCAGCCAAGTTTGAATTGGGCTATCAAAGGCAACTAGCTGCTCTGGATAAAACTTGACCATGTAGCCTAGTATGACGAAAAGTAAAAGGGCAAAAGAGCCCTTTGTTAGATAAGATTGTTTATTTTTCATAGCGTTTTAGAACGGGCGTCAAAAGCGTGTAAATCAGCCAGAAAGCCACCGCCCAGATCACTCCTTCTAATAGGTTAAAGGGAACAATCATGGTCAGTAGATACTTACTTACACCAATGATCTGACCGATATCAAAGTTTGCAAAACGAGTATAAAGCGGAATGGCATAAAAAGCATTCAGCGCCAGCATACTTGCAGTCAAGGAAAGAATTCCTAGGAAAGATGCAAGCAAATAGCTCATCAAATCTCTCTTCTTTTCCCAGAAAAGAGCAAAGAAGAGGACAAAGACCAGAATCGCCACAATATTAATCGGCAAACCGATTAAGGTTTCCACTCCATGACCATTTAAGGCCAATTTTAAAACAGAGCGGATGAGCAGAACTGCTACAGAACTCTTAAAATCCAAGAGAACCAAGGCTAGTAAAATCGGAATAATCGAAAAATCCAATTTTAGAAACTCGGCTACCAAAGGGATTTGATAGAACATAAGCAGGAAAGATAGTGCAGATAGAGCCGCTACTATCGCCATTTTGCGCGTATTTGTCATAACAGGTTCCTCCAATTTATAAAAATTAGAGAAGCTGGAAGGCTGTCAACACAAGGCCTGAAAAATCCTTTCACAATTTATAAGAGTATATAAAATGCCCCTTAAAATAAGATTAAAACGACCAACCGGCCAGGCAATAACGCCTTTCGTCTTCTCCCATCCAGACTATACTGTCGGTTGTGGAATCGCACCACATCAGCTTTCGCTCGCGGACTTATTTGGCTAAGATATTTTAGATTTATCTAGGCGTCGCAGTCGAAGATAATACTTAAAGTATATCGCGACAAGACAACGACGAGAAAGCTAAAATAGCTAGTCAAAATTACCGCCGGTCGGGAATCTCACCCTGCCCTGAAGACACTCTTATCATAACAAAAAAAGCACGCCAGAGCAAGCTTTTTGATTGATGTAATCAATATTATTTTAACTTAAGTATTTTTCATTTATTTCAACTTATCCGCTTCGTACTCATGTACCAAGTCCAGTCCTGCAAAGTTCTGTTGGCGTAAGGCTTCGTAAACAATCATGCAGACTGTATTAGAGACATTCAGGCTACGGACATGCTGGTCATTCATGGGAATGCGCAAGGCCTTTTCTGGATGCTGACGCATAAAGTCTTCTGGCAAGCCTTTATCCTCACGGCCAAACATAAAATAATGCGAGCCTTCGGCTGTAAAATTCTCCTCGGAGTAGACCTTCTCGGCAAACTTGGATATCAGATAGAGTCGTCCGTCCATCTGCTTCATAAAGTCATCCAGACTCTCATAGAAGCTAATATCCAGCTTATCCCAATAGTCCAGTCCAGCCCGCTTCATTTTACGGTCATCAATGGGAAAGCCCATGGGCTTGATGATATGGAGGGGGGAGTTGGTCGCTGCGCAAGTACGAGCAATATTGCCTGTATTCTGTGGAATTTGTGGTTCAAAAAGGACGATATGATTTTGCTGAGACATGATTTTTTCCTGATTTTCATTAGAATAAAAAAATAGCCACACTGCCCGGAGTCAAGCTCAGCAAACAGCGTGGTTAAGGCATCATTAACTTACATCACAACAGGTTTGATGTAAATCAATGAGGGTACTTTCCTAGTATATCATTTTCTTCCGACAAGTCAATAAAAATGACCTCAAAAAGTGAGATTTTTGTAGGATTTCTTTTGAAACAGCTTACTATTCTGTAAAAAACGACTTTATTGAGATTTATAGATGAAATTTTATATAAAAAAAGGTATGATAGATACATATTCGGGAGGAATAATATGAAAATTATCGTCGTGGGAAGCGGGAAGGTCGGAGCCGCCCTTTGTCGCTCGCTCGTCGCTGAAAAGCATGATGTCGTTTTAATTGAACAAAATGAAGCTGTTCTAAATCATATTACAAAACGTTACGATATTATGGGCATCGTTGGAAATGGTGCGAATTTTAAAATCTTGGAGCAGGCAGATGTTGCCCACTGCGATATCTTTATTGCCATGACTGAGCAGGATGAGGTTAACATGGTTTCAGCCGTTCTCGCAAAGAAAATGGGGGCCAAAGAAACCATTGTCCGTGTGAGAAATCCTGAATACTCAAATGCTTATTTTAAAGAAAAAAATATTCTAGGCTTCTCTCTGATGGTCAACCCTGAACTCCTCGCTGCTCGTTATATTGCGAATATTATTGATTTTCCTAACGCTCTGTCATTGGAGCATTTCGCCAATGGTCGAGTGACCTTGATGGAGTTTAAAATCAAGCCAGAAAGTCATCTCTGCCAAATGAATCTCTCGCAATTCAGGAAGCATTTCCCTCACGTTATCATCTGTGCTATTGAGAGAGAAGGAAAACTCAGCATTCCAGATGGTGATTTCACCTTGCAGCCATCTGATAAAATCTTCCTGACTGGAAATCGTTCAGAAATTGTCCGCTTCCACAATAAAATCCGACCAAGAGTCATCAAGAGCCTCATGATTATTGGGGCAGGTAAGATTGCCTATTATCTCTTAAACATTCTCAAAAATAGCAAGATTGAGCTCAAGGTCGTCGAGATCAATCGCCAGCGTGCAGAGTTCTTCAGCCAAGAATTCCCTGAGCTCTACGTGGTCAATGGAGACGGTACAGCCAAAGATATTCTACTAGAAGAAAGAGCTGCGCATTACGATGCAATAGCTACTTTGACAGGCGTCGATGAAGAAAATATCATCACCTCAATGTTCCTCAACAATCTTGGAGTTCAAAAAAACATCACCAAAGTGAATCGGACTAGTCTGCTTGAGATTATTGATAACCAAGACTTCGCAAGTATTGTTACGCCAAAAGGAATCGCTGTTGATACCATTATGCACTTTATCCGCGGACGGAATAATGCGCAATTCTCCAGCCTAGAAGCCTTGCACCATGTAGCAAATGGCCAAATTGAAACACTCCAATTTCAGATCAACGAAGGGAATAAAATGGTCGAACAGCCTCTTTCTCAGCTTAAGTTGAGGAGCGGGGTGCTGATTGCTGCTATCATTCGTCAAGGCGTAGCCATCTTCCCAAGTGGAGATGACTATTTGGAAGTCGGAGATAAGATCATCGTGACAACCTTGATTCAAAACATCGATAAGATTTACGATTTGTTAGAGAGGTAGCCCCATGAATAGATCTATGATTCGCTTCCTCCTCTCTAAACTCCTGCTAATCGAAGCAGCCCTCTTGTTGGTTCCAACAATCGTTGCCCTTATCTACCGTGAAGATCTTGAGGTCTTCCTTTCTATCGGCGCAACAATGTCCATTTTAGTGATTTTAGGTGGATTAGGTTCAGCCTTTAAGCCCAAGGATGCCCACATTTACACCAAGGAAGGGGTCCTGATTGTTGCCCTTTGCTGGATTCTCTGGTCCTTCTTTGGCGCTCTGCCTTTTGTCTTTTCTGGCCAAATTCCTAATCTAATTGATGCTTTCTTTGAAGTCAGCTCTGGCTTTACCACTACTGGTGCTACGATTTTAAATGATGTATCTGTCCTTTCCCACTCCCTCCTCTTTTGGCGTAGTTTTACCCACTTGATCGGAGGAATGGGGGTGCTGGTCTTTGCCTTAGCTATCATGGACAATGCTAAAAATGGCCACTTAGAGGTCATGAAAGCAGAAGTTCCTGGACCAGTCTTTGGTAAGGTTGTGTCGAAATTAAGAAACACCGCCCAGATTCTTTATATTATCTATCTGGCGCTCTTTGCCCTTTTTGCCTTTCTTTATTTCCTCGCCGGCATGCCACTCTTTGATAGTATCGTCATCGCAATGGGAACGGCTGGTACGGGAGGCTTCACTGTCTTTAACGACGGAATTGCCCACTACAATAGTTCTCTAATCACCTACCTTGTCAGCTTCGGCGTTCTGACCTTTGGGGTAAACTTCAATCTCTACTATTATCTCTTGATTCGAAGATTTAAGGCCTGTTTTCATGACGAGGAGTTAAAAAGCTATCTCTGGATTGTCCTCACTACCACTATTTTGATTAGCTTCAATGTCCTGCATGTTTACGGGGAATTTGCTAAAAGCTTAGAAATTTCATTTTTCCAAGTCTCCAATATCATTACTACGACAGGATTTGGCTATGGCGACACCGTACAATGGCCCCTCTTCTCACAAGTCATTCTGCTGCTGCTCATGTGTCTAGGAGGTTCTGCTGGCTCCACCGCTGGCGGTTTCAAAGTGATCCGTGCCATTATAATCGGTCGCATCGCTAAAAACCAAATCCTTTCCACACTTTCGCCAAACCGCGTTCTAACCATGCATATCAACGGTGCTGTTTTGGATAAAGATACCCAACACAAGGTTCTCAAATATTTGGCTGTTTATATTTTGATTATCGCAGCTTTGATTTTTATCATCAGTCTGGATAATAACAATCTAATGACTGTTACCAGTGCTGTCATCAGCTGTTTCAATAATATCGGACCAATGATTGGGACAACTGAGACCTTCTTTATATATAGTCCATTTTCTAAATTCCTCCTCTCTCTTGCCATGATTGCAGGACGTTTAGAAATCTATCCAATCCTGCTTCTATTCCTACCAAGAACTTGGTCTAACAGATAGCAGGAAAATAGCTATCGTTACTCGACTAATGCCCGTAACAACGGGCTTTTATCTTGTTCTAAAATCGCCATCTAAGAATGCTTTAGCACTTAACCTTTCAAGGACAATTCCATTTTTCTCTTGCTCGCGAACATATTTAGCAACTGCCTTTCCGTCTAGGCCAATGATACTTACATATTTATCAAATATCCCGTGAAATCAAAACTCGAAAGTTTTGGAGGGATCAAGACAAGTATGCGAACATGATCTGGCACATCTGTCTCTCAGTAATTTCCACGCCTTTGTATTGACATAGATGACAAAAAATCTCAATGGGATCTCGTCTTATTTTGTAGTAAATGGTTTTTCTGCGATACTTGGGGAGTAAAGATGATAGGATATTTGCACATCCATTCGGTATGTAATAAACTGCAACTGGTTTTAGCCATTTCTTTTTCCTCCTTTGTCTTACCTGAACAAATAGATTATACCAGGAAAAAGAAATGAAAGCTCAAAGTCTTGGCAGCCACCAGCTAAGCTGGTGGTTTTCTTGTTTTTCTCTACGAGAAAAACTGACTTGAAGACATAATGAAATAAGACGGAAGACCCTTCTTCCGTCTTATTTCTGGTCTCGAAACTCTGGAATCAATCGATTCCCAAACCCATCCTTATTTATTAATAATTCCAAACTCTTCCTTCTTCTGCTGCTGGGTTTCCTTGTGATGATCATAGCGATTAACCAAGAACTTGGCGATTTCTTTGAGGATAGAATAAGTCGGGATTTCCACAATCATCCCCAGCACGCCATGGATATTGCTGGATAAGAACAAGAGCACCATGATGGTAATAGGATGGACCTCATCTAACACCAGATAAAGAAGATAATCATTGGCAAAAGGACCTACACCAGCTGACTTTTATAAAACATCTGCCTCCTCCTATCGGTTATTTTATCCTAAATTTTGTTATAATAAAGAAGATTTAACGAAAGAGAGAGTAAAAATGGAAAAAATTATCGAACTGGAAAATGTAAACTTGGCCAAACAAGGCCGAACTATCTTAAAAGATCTCAACTGGCAGGTGAAAAAGGGGGAACATTGGGCCATCCTCGGTCTCAACGGTTCTGGAAAGTCTACTCTCCTGCGCTTGCTCATGGCTGAACATTGGAAGACTAAGGGCAAGGTGACGGTTCTGGGTACGGAATTTGGTGCCGGCGACATTCCTCAGCTGCGAACTAAGATTGGAGTAGTTGGCTCCTTCATTGCTGAGCGTCTGCCCAGCCATCTCACTGCCGAAGAAATCGTCCTGACAGGCAAGTATAAAAGCAGTATTCTCTACGCTCCTTACGGGCAAACTGAGCTGGACCAAGCTAGGGAAATGCTAGCTTCCATTGGCGGGCAAGAATTGATTGGCCGAAGCTACACCAGTCTGTCTCAAGGGGAAAAGCAGCTCTTGCTGATTGCGCGCAGTCTCATGGAAAAACCAGAACTGCTTATCTTAGACGAAGCGACCAGTGGTCTGGATCTCTTTGCCCGCGAGCGCCTGCTGAATCAAATAGGTAAGATTACGCAGATGGACCAGGCTCCAACCATCCTCTATGTCACCCACCATGTAGAGGAAATCACTGCTGCTATGGACCATGTCCTGCTCCTAAAAGAAGGTGAAATTATAGCCCAAGGTCCTAAAGAAGACATACTTCAAAAAGAGGTCATGGATCGCTTCTATCCTCAGCCAGTCGAGCTGATCGAGCTGGGAGAAGACCGTTATTTCATCAAGGTGGAGAACAGGTCCTTATGAAGTAATTTTCTAACACCATCTTCAAACTGGGCTAGTTTCTGATTCTGACCATGGCTGCGATTGTCTTGCTTTTCCTGTCTGGGCAGAGTCTGCCGTCCCATACTTACATCCCTTTGAGGATTGCTGAGGGCCCAATTCATCAGTAATCCTTGGTATTTCTACCCTATCCCCCTGCTCTTTTTCCTCAACCTCTCTTTAATCCGACCCCTGTTGGAAAAAGTTCATACCAAACATCTTTTTTCGGATTTTGTTCCTCACCTGACTAATGCCATAACAACGGGATTTTACCTTGTTCTAAAACTACCATCTGAGAACGCTTTAACATTTAACTTATCAGGGGCAAGGTCATTTTTTCCCAATCACGTATATTAGAAACTATCTTTTCATTTGGGCCAACGGTACTCACATAGTCCTCTCTCGCCCAAAACTTTCGATTGTCATAATACAACCCCTCTTGTTCTTCAATCTGAACAGGAGGGAGATTTTGAATTGAACTGAATAAGACTTAGCTTCGTGTTATTATCATTCTCATCACTTCATTTTAATCGTAATCAGCATATCTCCACCAAGCTATTGTTGCGATAAGACCTAGAATACTTACCCCAAATAAACTGACAATGCTCCCAAAATTTAATAGCGCTTTTCCTGCAATACCACTTGCGAGTGCAGGAATCGCCCATGGAATGTATTTCCCAAAGTTAAGAGCAGAACCAAGCTGAGAAAAAATAATAGTAAAAATGATAAATGTCAATGGAGACAAATAGCCTCGGCCTAAACAAGCAAAAAAAGCAACTGGAGTAGAGAGTACGATCGTAAGAGTAGTACAAAGAACAAAAGTAAGTATACCTTTGAAAATCACCGTTAAGCTCCCACCCTCAAGTCCAATCAGATTGCCAGCTAATAATCCCAATAAAAGTGCAAAAATTGATAGAATATAGCTCCATAGAGCGATAACGATAAACTTGGATAATACGATTGTATCTCTTTTTATCGGGAGTGCTAATAGATCAATCATCGTTTTATCAGAATATTCTCTACCAAAAACCCAAGATGCTGTAAATCCCAAAATGAGCAATCCCCCAACAGAAATGACTTGTGATATGGTCATTAAGTATGACGACCAGTCTGTTATCCTCATCATCTCCATTTTTGCAGAAATCAAACCAAGATTTTTGAAATTCTCTGGATATTTCATCATAGTTGCAAACAACCCAACAATAAAAGGAACTAAACAGATAGAACAAGCAGTTACGATGGAAAGTTTTGATTTTATTAACTTTCTCCATTCAATTAAAATACAGGAACTAAGCTTTTTCATTCGAAACACCTCTATTATAGTCATTCAATATTCTTAAGAAATAATGTTCTAAATCTTCTTTCTCAACAGCCAACGATTTTAGGGGATAACCTGCATTAACCAGCAATGTAGCAATTTCTTCCGGATATTCCACAGATTTTGTATCAATTAGTTCTAAGAAATTGATATTATTTTCTGTGTCTGATTGGATGTTCACCTGATAGCCATGGTTAGATAATACTTCTTTCATGGCCTTATTATTAGAGCCACTTACTAGTAACTTCTTTTCTAAGTACTGTTCTAATTCATTGCTTTCAACTTCTCTTATAAGTTTTCCCTCATGTATAATGACTATCCTAGTAGCAATTTTAGATATTTCTTCCAGATTATGACTTGAAATAAGAACAGTTGTACCTAGATTATTTGCCAATTCCTTTAACAGCTCTCTTACTTCAATAACTCCAAAAGGGTCTAATCCATTTGTTGGCTCATCAAGAATTAGGATTTTAGGTTTATGAATAATCGCTTTTGCAATTCCTAAACGCGCAACATTTCCTAAAGAAAGATGCTTCTCCTGTTTATATTCATATTGCTTTAGTTTTAATTTTTCAATTACCCAGTCAATATTATCTTTATTAACCCCTCTGAATTTACTAACTATTTCTAAATTTTCTCTCACAGTTAAGTCTGGATAAGAATAAGGTGTCTCAATAATATAACCTATTTCATTTCGAAGTTCTAAATTACTCAGATCTAACTTTTTTCCTTGGATATAACATTCTCCTGATGTAGATTTTATCAATCCTAGCATCATTCTCATCGTCGTTGTTTTCCCTGCACCATTCAGTCCTAAAAAACCTACTATTTCACCACTTTTTATTGATATATTCAAGTTGTTGACAACATTTTTTGTTCTATATCTTTTAGAAAGCTTTACGGTTCTAATTACTTCTTTCACCATTACCTATCCTCCTTAGTAATTTGCTCAACAATTCCTTGTATGACTAACTTCAATGTAGTATCAAATTGTTCTTCACCGATTTCCTCGATGTGTAATATAGTCATAGCAATCGTTCTAAATAAAGCAGAGACGATTTCTACCGATACATTTTCTCTAATGTTGATTCGAGATACAATTTTTTTAACCATCCTATCATCTATCAGATGGTGATTTGTTATCGCCTCTTTTGGTAATTTTCTTACGAGTAATTCCATTTCATGATTTTTAAATATGGTATACATAAATGAATAGCGAAAATCTTGATAAAAATCATAAAGTAACTGTACCAGACGATTTGTATCTATCTTGACTTCCATACCTAATTGTTCTGTCAGGCGATTCATAACATCTATTTGATATTCTTCTAAGACCGTAAAAAATAACATTTCTTTTGAAGAATAAAAATTATAAAAAGAACCTTTGGAAATATCTACCATTGCTGCCATTTGGTCAACGGTGGTTTTCTTAACCCCATATCTTTGAAGGCATTCTTTTGCAACTTTATGTAATTTCTTTCTAATTACTTCTTTCTCTTCAGCAGTAAAAGCAGTAGCCATAACTTCCTCCTAAAAACGCTGTGACGTTTTTTGATTTTACCGTCATAGCTTATCATGTAAACTGAAAAATGTCAAAAGTCTTATATCTTCTTTGTAAGAAAATATAAAGCTTTAAATTAACAAACACCTTAATTCTCTTCTTTTAGATCTACTTATTTGATTTGCACGATTTAAAAAATAAGGATACAGTACTGCAAGCTCCTATTATCTGGCTTTTCTCTCTGTATCCTTATTGTCTATCAAGTTTCTTCTCTCAATTTCTCAATCATGACCAAGAAAGGCGGGTTGTTAATCTGATTGATGGTCTTGTAGAGGGCGACGATGAAATCCTGCTGAGGCAGGTATCTAAGATTATCTGAGCATTGTTAAAGCCAGCTTCTGCCAAACAATAGCGGTTTATTACTTCATTTAAAACAAATAAAAAGGTTGAGACATTGTCCCAACCTTTTTATTTCGCATAATCAACTGCTCGCATTTCGCGAATGACTGTGACCTTGATATTTCCTGGATATTCCAAGTTGTTTTCAATCTTTTCACGCACATCATGCGCCAAGATTGTAATCTTATCATCCTTGATTTTCTCTGGACTGACCATGATCCGGATTTCACGACCTGCTTGAAGGGCAAAGCTTGTCTTAACTCCTTCAAAGCTGTTCGCAATTTCTTCCAAATCATGCAATCGCTTGATATAGCTTTCCAGCGACTCACTACGAGCTCCCGGACGAGCTGCGCTCAAGGCATCCGCTGCTGCAACAATGACTGCAATGACGCTCTCAGGTTCCACATCTCCGTGGTGGCTAGCAATGGTATTGATAACAACCGGATGCTCCTTATACTTGCGAGCCAACTCAGTTCCAATTTCCACGTGGCTGCCTTCTACTTCTCGATCGATGGCCTTGCCAATATCATGGAGGAAACCAGCACGACGAGCCAAGTTAACATTTTCACCCAACTCTCCAGCGATAACTCCAGCCAATTTGGCAACCTCAATCGAGTGGCGAAGAACATTCTGCCCGTAGGAAGTACGGAACTGCAGGCGACCCATGATTTTCATCAAATCAGGATGCAAGTTTGGCGCTCCGATTTCATAGGCTGCGGCTTCACCATACTCTCGAATACGGTTATCAATCTCTAAGCGATTCTTTTCGACCAATTCCTCGATACGAGCTGGATGAATCCGACCATCCTTGAGAAGAGCTTCCATAGTCATCCGAGCAATCTCACGGCGAACTGGATCGAAACCTGAAAGAGTCACCACTTCAGGTGTATCGTCAATGATAACATCAATCCCTGTCAAGCTTTCAAAGGTTCGAATATTACGACCTTCTCGTCCGATAATCCGTCCCTTCATGCTGTCATCAGGCAGATGAACCGTTGAATTGGTCTGCTCAGCCACATAGTCACCAGCAATCCGCTGCATAGCTTGAACCAAGATATCCTTGGCCACCTTGTCCGAGCGCTCTTTGATATCCTGCTCCGCTTCCCGAATACGAGTCGCGATTTCCTTGGACAGCTTGTCCTCGGTCTTGGTCAAGATAATCTCACGCGCTTCCGTCTGAGTCAGGGATGCTACCCGCTCAAGCTCAGCTTCTTTTTGCTGCTCTAGCTCAGCTACTTGTGCTTCACGCGCATCAATGTGTTTAGCTTTATCAGTAAGACTTTGTTCTTTGTGCTTCAAAGTCTTTTCCTTGTTGGTTAAATTGTCATCTTTGCGGTCAAGACTAGTTGCGCGCTCTGTTAAGCGGCTTTCAATTTGTTTTAACTCTTGACGCTCAGACTTAAATTCTGCATCAACCTCTTCACGATATTTTCTGGCTTCTTCTTTTGCCTCCAAAAGTGCTTCTTTTTTAAGCGAACTGGTTTCGCGCATCGCTTCTTTGACAATCAAATCCGCTTCGCGTTCTGCCTGACCGCGTAAATTGGTTGCTTCTTGTTCAGCATTTAAAAGAGTAAGTTCCGCGGCTTCTTTAGATGCTTTCATCTTAACCGCAATCCCTACATACCCAATCACTAAACCAAAGATGGCAGCAAAAACAAAAGCAGCTATCGTATATAAGCCCATGTTTTTACTCCAAATCTATTTAATTATTGAATTCAAAATTCCTTATTATTCTATCATAAATAGCAGAAATTCACAAATCAATTTTTTGAAAAAGAAGACCGTTTTTTGCCTATTATTGGGCGAAAAGGCGCTAAATCAAAGAATTTAATATATAAAATTTTTTTATTTCCTAACTCTTATTTTTTTATGCTATAATCAAAAGGAAGTGTTTGAAATGTCGCTTTTAATTTTGAACTCGATTTTGGGTTCCAATTTTAAAATTTTAAGGGAGAAATCATGTCTAAAGAAGTTATCGTTGAAAGTTTTGAGCTTGACCATACAATCGTAAAAGCACCCTATGTTCGTCTCATTGGCGAGGAAACTGGTCCAAAAGGAGATATTATCTCTAACTTTGATATTCGCTTGGTGCAGCCAAATGAAGACTCTATTCCGACGGCTGGCCTGCATACCATCGAGCATTTACTAGCTATGCTCATTCGCAAGCGGATTGACGGTATGATTGACTGCTCACCTTTCGGTTGCCGAACAGGCTTCCATATGATTATGTGGGGACAGCACTCAACAACCGAGATTGCCCAAGTCATCAAATCTTGCTTAGAAGAAATCGCTGAGACAACTACTTGGGAGGATGTCCCTGGCACCACCATCGAATCTTGCGGTAATTACAAGGATCACAGTCTTTTTTCTGCCAAAGAATGGGCGAAACTCATTCTCAGCCAAGGAATCTCTGACAATGCTTTCGAGCGCCATGTCCTCTAAGCAGAGGGATTTTAATCTTCTAGGATTTTATTATTTGCGCTAAAAGCGGAAAAAATCAACCCGCCCTTCTGAAAACAGAGGGCGGATTTGTTCTTTTTATTCCTGCATAGCATAGCCAATGCCACGGACAGTTTTGATATAGCTAGTCTGACCAGCAATATCGATCTTACTACGTAGATAGCGAATATAGACATCGACTACGTTGGTTTCAGTGGCGCCTTCATACTTCCAGACACGTTCCAGAAGCTGCTCACGGCTCATGACCTTTTGGTTGCTCATCAGCGTCACTAGTAGATCATATTCCCGTCGTGTCAAGGCAATCACTTCCTCTCCACGATAGACGATATGATTTTTCAAATCAACTCGTAGATTGCGGTAAGCAGTCGGTGTTTTCAGTTTGCTACAATGCTGGTCGATAAAGTCCCGACCTCGAAAAATATCGGAGACTTTCTCAACCAAATCACTGATAATAAAAGGCTTGATGGTATAGGAGACAGCAAAGCGCTGAATCTCATCTGCATGTTCTTTGATTTCTTCACGGCTGGCTAAGACGATAATGACCAAAGCTGGTTTGAGCAGGCTCAGTTGCTTGGCAAAGTCACTAGCAGTCATATCCTGCAAATCATAATTAAGCAAGAGCAGATCGTAGTCATTTTCTCTGGCTAATGCCAAACCTTGACTTCCTGTCTCAACTACATCCAGAAGATAAGCTTCCTTTTGCAGTTCCAAAGTCACAAATCGTGCAAGATTCTTTTCATTTTCTACTAATAAAATTTGCTTTGCCATAGGCCTATCCTATTTTTCGTCATACCAAGAGTAG
This sequence comes from Streptococcus sp. Marseille-P6264, assembly GCF_902460355.1. Lineage (GTDB taxonomy): Bacteria > Bacillota > Bacilli > Lactobacillales > Streptococcaceae > Streptococcus. The sequence goes on along the minus strand of NZ_CABPTO010000003.1, from coordinate 113,217 downwards.
TGGAAGGTTCCTTCTTTGTCTTTACGTTGGTAAGTGTGAGCACCAAAGTAGTCACGTTGTGCTTGGATCAAGTTAGCTGGAAGATCCGCTGAACGATAGCTGTCAAAGTAAGTAATGGCAGCTGAGAAGGTTGGTACTGGTACACCTGCTTGAACAGCAAGAGCTACGATATCACGCACTGCTTGTTGGTATTTAGCAGTAACATCCAAGAAGTACTCATCCAAGAGAAGGTTAGCAAGGTCTGCATCACGGTTGTAGGCATCTGTGATCTTTTGCAAGAAACGTGAGCGGATGATACAGCCATCACGCCAGATAGATGCGATGTCCGCAAATGGCAAGTTCCAATTGTTTTCTTTAGAAGCCACACGCAATTGGGCAAAACCTTGTGCGTATGAAATGATTTTTGAGAAGTAAAGGGCTTGACGGATCTTTTCGATCAACTCAGCCTTGTCTCCTTCAAACTTAAAGGCAGCTGGTTTTGGAAGCACCTTGCTAGCATGTACACGCTCTTCTTTGTAAGTAGAGATGTAACGTGCAAATACGGACTCAGTGATGAGTGACAATGGCACACCAAGGTCAAGAGCTGATTGGCTAGTCCATTTACCAGTTCCCTTATTTCCTGCAGCATCAAGGATGTAGTCTACGATTGGGCCATTTTGACCTTCATCGTCTTTACGGCTCAAGATATCAGCTGTGATTTCGATTAAGTAGCTATCCAATTCACCCTTGTTCCACTCAGTAAAGATTTCAGCCATGTCTTCTGCAGAAAGACCAAGCAAGTGTTGCATGAGGTCATAGCTTTCTGCGATTAATTGCATGTCACCGTACTCGATACCGTTGTGGACCATCTTCACATAGTGACCAGCTCCATCAGGACCGATGTAAGTCACACATGGTTTTCCATCTTCAGGTGCTTTAGCCGAGATTTCTTCAAGAACGTCAGCTACCAATTCATAGGCTTCTTTTTGGCCACCAGGCATGATAGAAGGTCCTTCAAGGGCACCTTTTTCACCACCAGAAACACCAGTTCCGATAAAGTTGATGCCTGAGTTTGCCAATTCTTCATTACGACGGATCGTATCTTTGTAGAAAGTATTTCCTCCGTCGATCAAGATATCACCCTTGTCAAGGTGTGGAAGAAGGGCTTGGATGGTTGCATCTGTACCAGGTCCAGCTTGAACCATAAGCATGATACGGCGAGGTTTTTCGATCGATTGAACGAAAGACTCTACATCGTAGCTAGGTACAAATTTCTTTTCTGGATGGCAAGCAATCACGTCTTCTGTTTTTTCTTTGCTACGGTTGTAAATGGCAACTGTATAACCACGAGATTCGATATTTAGGGCAAGGTTACGACCCATTACGGCCATACCGACAACACCAAAGTTTGCTTTTGTCATTTTCTACTCCTATAGACTTAGTTGTTTAATCTGTTATATTTTAACATTTTTACAAGGTAATGAAAAGTATTTAGCTGATTGAAATGCTTTTCTGGGGGAGGACAAACAAACAGCCAGAAGTTCCAACTCCCAGCTGTTTGTATATCTTAGACACATTTAGGTTTATTTCTCATCAACTTCGATGACCGCTTGTTCATCTTGTTTGAGCTTGTTAACAGTCATATTGACGCCAAGTGCTCCAGCTAACAGTTGACGAATGTCAAAGCCTGCACCTTGGGAAACTTGGTCAATGCTCTGCATGATGTCGCCGACCATTTTAGAAGCGTTGCCTTCACCATACATGGTAATCTTGTCTACCTTGGTCAATGGCTCTGCTACCGCGCGAGCGATTTCTGGCAATTTATCGACAATCATTTCCGTAATCGCAGCTTCCTGCATCTTCTTCATGGCTTCGGCTTTCTTGTCCAAACCTTCTGCTTCCGCTTCTAGTTTAAGACGAATAGCTTCCGCCTCCGCACGTCCCTTAGCTTCAATAGCTTCAGCTTCTTGCAGTTGCGCAAATTTTTCAGCCTCAGCTTGAGCCTTGCGGGCTTCCGCTTCTTTCTGCGTTTCAAAGAGTTCTGCTTCGGCCTGACGTTGACGCTCAATCAATTGGGCTTCTGCGGCCTGTTGACGGGCATATTTTTCAGCTTCGGCTTGCTTGCGGATATTGGCATCCAATTCTTGCTCACGAACCTTAACTTCCCGTTCTTTGACTTCAGCTTCTTTTTCCTGCTTCATGATGTTGGCTTCTGCGGCCACACGTTCTTGTTCACGACGCTGGATTTCAGCCTCAATCCCTTTAGCCGCGTCCGCTTTAGCTTGCGCAATATCCGCTTCCTGCTTGAGGGCAGCTTGTTTCAGTTTCAGTTCATTTTGCTTTTGAGCAATTTCCAAGTCAGCAGCTACTCGCTTGTCGTTAGCTAACTTGTCTTGCTCCGCTTCTACTTCCTTGCGCTCACGTTCAGCTTTAGCCTTTGCAATTAGGGCATCTTTTTTGATCGTTTCGACATTTTCAATACCGAGATTGTCAATGACGCCGCCTTCATCAGAGAAGGATTGAACGGTAAAGGCAATGACTTCCAGACCCATCTTAGCCAAATCTGGCGCTACGTTATCTTGCACTTTAGAAGCAAATTCCTGACGGTCATTGACCATCTTGCGCAATTCCATCTGACCGATTACTTCACGAAGGTTCCCCTCTAGGACATCTTGGACAGAGTTAGAAATATCAGTGGTATTCCAATTAAGGAAGTTCTCTGCCGCACGGTCAATCATTTCATCCGTAGTACCAATCTTCAACTTAACAGCCGCATCAGCACGAACGTTGATAAAGTCAAGTGTCGGTACAGACTCAGAAGTACGGACATCGGTAGAAAACTGCTCAATATCCAGATAAGAGCGCTGCTCTACAAAAGGAATCATGAAGCCAGCCTTACCTCGCAAATGGCGTTGCTTACGCAGACCAGTAATAACGACTACTTCATTTGGCTTAGCATTGACATACCCCTTAGCCAAAAGAATAATAAGCACGATGGCTGCAACGATTGCAAAAATCAACCAGCCTGGGATAAATAACATATCCATAGAAACTTCCTTTCTTTTTCCAGAGCAATAGACGAATGCATTGCCCAAATATATTTTTAGTTAGTATATCAAAAAATTAACAGTTTGCAAAACTTTTACTGCTAATCCTATTCAACTTCCCAAATGCCCCTTAAAACAAAAAGACAGCTCCCCATTTATCGAGGAAGCTATCCGTCTTTTATTAGTCATTTCTTCCAAAGATACGAAGGATGCTGAGGAAGAGGTTGATAAAGTCGAGATAAAGGCTCAAAGCCAGAGAAAGGGCCCATCCAAGTCCAGCTTGTCCACCTGTCTGCTCATAGACATAGCGAATTTTTTGATTGTCCCAAGCAATTAAACCAGCGAAAATGACGACGCTGACATAGCTGACAATATAGTCTATCATGTCGCTACCCAGGAAAATATTGACAAAACTCGCAATCACAATCCCAATCAGACCTGCAATCATAGCACGACCCATACCAGACAAATCTTTTTTAATGATAACGCCCATGGCTGCCATGACGAGGAAAACGGCCGCACTAACTGCAAATGCTTTAAAGACCACGCCTCCTGTGTACATGGCTACAATGAAACTCATGGTAAATCCGTTTAGGGCTGAGTAGCTCAAAAAGAGGGGAAGAGCAGCTGGACTATTGCGGAGTCCTCTGCTGGAAGCTGACCAAACCAAGGCCAGCTCAATAAAGATAGCTCCATAGTAAATCCAGCTATAATGGAGCAAAATCTCAACTAGAGCTGTCTGGAAGGTCGTCAGCATTAAGCCTGAAACCAGAGCAGAGATGGCAATTCCCATCCCGACAAATCCGTAGACCTTAGAATAAAAACTAGAAAGTCCACTGTTTTCTTGAATAATTGTATTGTTCATAATGTCTCCTTTTTACATTTTAACTTTTCATCATCTTTCGATGATACTTTTTACGCCTACTCAGCTTTTGTCGCCAAGGCGCCGTCGCTTCTTTGATCGCCCAATACTTGTCCACCATGGTCACAACGAAGGACTCCTTGTAGCGGGGTGGTGCTAAGGTCGCTCCCCACATGTGCTTGATGATAATATCTTCCTCAACTCGATTGAGCTTGGTAATCTTACGGGCATTTCGGACTGCTAGGCGGGGATGTACCCAGGCATGACTCTTTTTAAACTTAGTTTCACGCCAGTCATAATAAAATAAATCATGCAATAGAGCGCCCCGTGCTGTACTACGGGCATTCCAGCCAAATTTTTTAGCAATCTTATAACTAGTATAACTGACATTGATTGAATGTTCAAGCCGATTGGAATGAATATGATGCGTAATTCCTTTTAAGCGTTGAACGCTGGGCTTCTCAATCAAATGCCCCACATAGGCCATAAATTCATCATCTTCTCTGTAAGGCATGTCATCACCTCCATTTAGTTTTATTATAGAGAGATTTCTAAAAGCTAGCTTAAAGCAAACATCAGGATGCCAGCTGCCACAGCGACATTTAGACTCTCTGCTTGGCCTTTCATCGAAATATGAACCAAAACATCAGCCGCATCCGTCATTTCTTGGCTGATTCCCTGACCTTCATTGCCCATGACTAGGAGAAAATTCTCATTTTTTTCGACTTTTTGATAATCAAGGGAGTCCTCTGATAAAGTCGAAGCCAAAATTTGTAAGTCATTCTGACGAGCTAGAATCAGCATATCCTCTCTGCTCACGCGATAAATGGGCAGATGAAAATGGCTGCCCTGCATCGAACGCAAGGTTTTGAGATTGTAAATGTCAGCAGACTGGCTAGAAATGAACACTCCCTGATAGCCTGCCGCATCCGCTGTTCGGATGATGGTTCCGACATTGCCAGGATCCTGTACATCTTCTAAAAAAAGGTAGGCTCCTTCCAGCTTTTCTGGAATCATTTGCTCCTCAAAGGCTAATTCTGCAACGATTCCCTGAGGGGTCTTGCTGTCTGCCAAATCACTGAGAATCTCTGGACTGACAAAAATCGTCTGAGAAAAGGATGCCAAACGCTCTTCGTACTCTGCTAAAGCAAAAATTCGCAGAATCCGTGCCTGACTGGCCAGAGCCTCCTCAAAAAGATGCCAGCCCTCAATCAAATAAGACTCGCTACGATATTTTTTTTGATGCAGCTTTTTAGCTTTTTTCACCACATTATTGGCTTTTGAGGTTATAATATTCATAAATACATTATAACACAATCTAGCAGTTTTGAACTCATCCTCTAGACTTATCCTCAGAGAAAATCTTGTCTCCAGCATGCTGCTGCTCGCTGCGCTATGGGCTGAGAAGCGAGTTTCAAACCGCTACAAAAGGAGGTAACTATGCAAAAAGTAAGAATGATTGCGCAAGGACGAGTCCAGGGCGTCGGCTTTCGTTGGGGCGTTTACTCCCTCGCTCTGCAAATCGGCGGGATTACCGGCCGCGTCTGGAATAATGACGACGGTACAGTCGAAATTTTGGCTCAAGCTGAAAACTCTGCTCTCATGGCCAAGTTCATTCAAGAAATCCGCAAGGGTCCAACTCCTTTTTCAAAAGTCAGCTATTTAGATGTCACCATGGCCAATTTTGATTCCTATACCGACTTTAAAATTGCAAATTAGGTCTGCAGAACTATTGTATATTTCCTTAAAAAACAGTAGAATAGATAGGTATTATTTTTTAGAAACAAAGGAAATGAACTCGTGAAAACATTTAAACGTATTTTATTCTCTGGAATGAGCTTGTCCCTCCTTCTATTATTGACAGGGTGTGTCGGACGAGACAAGGCTGGCAATCCTTCTGGCCCCATTTGGGACCTGCTTGGTCACCCTATGGCTGATAGCATCCAATTCTTTGCCAAAAACTCAGGTCTTGGTTATGGTCTAGCGATTATTATCGTTACTCTTATCGTGAGGGTGATCATTTTCCCACTAGGAATCTATCAGTCTTGGAAGGCTACTCTTCATTCAGAAAAGATGAACTACTTCAAGCCCATCTTTGCCCCTATCCAAGAACGAATCAATAATGCCAAAACCCAAGAAGAAAAACTAGAGGCGCAGCAAGAACTTATGGCTGCTCAAAGAGAAAATGGTCTGAGTATGTTTGGCGGTATCGGTTGCCTGCCTCTACTCATTCAGATGCCTTTCTTCTCAGCTCTCTTCTTCGCTGCCCAATACACAAACGGCGTAGCAAGCAGTACATTCCTTGGCATCAATCTTGGAAAACCTAGTCTGGCCTTGACTCTCATTGTCGGTGTACTCTACTACATCCAGTCACTTCTCTCCCTACATGGGATCGAAGATGAGACTCAAAAAGCGCAGATGAAGAGTGCAACTTACATGAGCCCGATTATGATTGTTGTCTTCTCCTTCATGTCACCAGCGGCTGTAACCCTCTACTGGGTAGTCGGTGGTTTCATCCAAATTATCCAACAATTCATCATTAACTACTTAATGCGTCCTCGGATCAGAAAGCAAGTAGCAGAAGAATACAAAAAGAATCCTCCGAAAGCCATGAGCAATGCAGGCCGCATCAAGGATGTGACGCCCAAAGCGAGCCAAGCAATCTCTCAAAACAATAAAAAGAAAAAGAATCGCAACGCTGGTAAACAACGTTCTAGATAAATAAATTATCCATGTCCCTCCAAGATTTCCTATCTAATCTTGGAGGGCTTTTTTTCTACTCGCCCTAAAAATACTAAAAGAGAGGCTGGGACAAAAGTCCTAGCCTCTCAATTGTCTTTGGATTGTCGAGCAAGACGCAGTGGTTGAGTGGGCTCTACTACGCTGATTTCATCAGCTTTTACAGCCCTACTCAACTGTGCGGAGGTGGGACGACAAAATCGAATTCTAACGAATTAGCGATTTCTGTCCCACTCTCTCTTTCTTAAACTTTTAATCAATATACTTCAATTTTCCCCGGAAATCTTCCAGGCTTTCATAGCCTTTTTCTTCCATAATCGCCTTTAGTTCGGCGGTGATACGCTCGAAAGCTGCCACTCCTTCCTTATGAAGGGTTGTTCCTATCTGCACCATGCTGGCACCACAGAGGATATGCTCAAAGGCATCGCGCCCAGTCAGGACACCACCTGTTCCGATGATTTCGATTTCTGGTTTCAGGCGTTGGTAAAAGGCATGAACATTAGCCAGAGCCGTCGGTTTGATGTACTGGCCGCCAATACCGCCAAAACCATTTTTAGGACGAATGACCACTGACTCATCTTCTATATAAAGACCATTTCCGATCGAGTTGACACAATTGACAAACTTGAGCGGATAGTTGTTGAAAATCGCAGCGGCCTGATCAAAATGCACAATATCAAAATAAGGAGGCAGCTTGATACCCAGCGGCTTGGTGAAATAAGCAAAAACCTCTGATAAGATACGATCAGTTGTTTCAAAATCATAGGCAATCTGCGGCTTACCTGGAACGTTTGGGCAGGAGAGATTGAGCTCAGTAATCCCTTTAAAGTCGCTTGCCTGCACTTTCTTGAGAATGGTCTGGGTTTCTTCTGGCGACATACCGACCAAAGAGAGGAAGAAAGTGCGATTTGGTTCGCTTTCTTGCAGTTCTAGCAAGTAGTCAAGATAATAATCTAAACCATTATTGGGCAGGCCCATGGAGTTGATAGAGCCCAGTGGCACATCCTGATAGCGAGGTTCTGGATTACCTTGACGAAAGTCCAGCGTTGCCGTCTTAGTCACAAATGTTCCTGCAGCAGAGTTTTTAACTTCTTCTAGCTCTTCGACTGTCATACAAGCCACTCCCGCTGCATTCATCAGGCAGTTGTCAAATTCAAAACCCGCAATTTTTGTCTTGGTTGTCGTCATTATCTTGACCTCATATTCCTTATTTTCTTCTATTATAGCATTAAAGCTCTTCCTATAAAAAAGTTATCCCATTTTTCCAATAAAAGGTTCGGTATTTACACCTAGAATCTTCAAAAAATATTATGGAAATTTTCAGAAAATTCAACTTTTTTCTTTACACCCTAAAAAAATTCTGCTATAATGGCTCGTGTAATAAAATATAACAACAAAAAGGAGAACGATATGACATCTGCTAAAGAATATATCCAAAGCGTGTTTGCAACTGTAAAAGCTCGTAATGGGCACGAGGCTGAGTTCCTCCAGGCGGTTGAAGAATTCTTCAGCACTTTGGAACCTGTATTTGAAAAACACCCTGAGTATATCGAAGAAAACATCTTGGCACGTATCACTGAGCCTGAGCGCGTAATTTCTTTCCGTGTTCCTTGGGTTGACCGTGATGGAAAGGTGCAAGTCAACCGTGGTTACCGTGTTCAATTCAACTCAGCTGTTGGACCATATAAAGGCGGACTTCGTTTCCACCCAACTGTAAACCAAGGGATCTTGAAATTCCTCGGTTTCGAACAAATCTTTAAAAACGTCTTGACTGGACTTCCAATTGGTGGAGGTAAAGGGGGATCAGACTTCGATCCTAAAGGAAAGACTGATGCTGAAGTTATGCGCTTCTGCCAAAGCTTCATGACTGAATTGCAAAAATACATCGGACCATCTCTTGACGTTCCAGCCGGTGATATCGGTGTTGGTGGACGTGAAATCGGCTACCTCTACGGTCAATACAAACGCCTGAACCAATTTGATGCGGGTGTCTTGACTGGTAAACCTCTTGGATTCGGTGGTAGCTTGATTCGTCCAGAAGCAACTGGTTACGGTTTGGTTTACTACACTGAAGAAATGCTCAAAGCTAACGGTAACAGCTTTGCTGGTAAAAAAGTGGTTATTTCAGGTTCTGGTAACGTAGCTCAATATGCACTTCAAAAAGCAACTGAACTTGGTGCTACTGTCATCTCTGTATCTGACTCAAACGGCTATGTCATTGATGAAAATGGTATCGACTTTGATCTTTTGGTTGATGTTAAAGAAAAACGTCGCGCTCGTTTGACTGAGTATGCAGCTGAGAAAGCAACTGCTACTTATCATGAAGGTTCTGTATGGACTTACGCTGGTAACTACGATATCGCCCTTCCATGTGCGACTCAAAACGAAATCAATGGTGAAGCTGCCAAACGTTTGGTTGCCCAAGGCGTTATCTGCGTCTCTGAGGGTGCCAACATGCCTAGCGACCTTGATGCGATTAAAGTCTACAAAGAAAACGGACTCCTTTACGGACCTGCCAAAGCTGCCAACGCTGGTGGTGTAGCTGTATCTGCCCTTGAAATGAGCCAAAACAGCCTTCGCCTCTCATGGACTCGTGAAGAAGTTGACGGCCGTCTCAAAGACATCATGACCAACATCTTCAACACAGCTAAAACAACTGCTGAAACATACGGGCTTGGTACTGACTACCTTGCAGGTGCCAATATCGCTGCCTTTGAAAACGTAGCCAATGCTATGATTGCACAAGGTATTGTTTAAAATTCATTTGCTCAATCCTCAATCATTATGATTGGGGATTTTTATGTTGGCTTCAAAAAAGCTCACTATTTAAAATAGTAAGCTTAAAATCAAGATTTATTTTACCTCTACTAAGGCAAAAGATAGGCATTCAACTATTTCATTTACTGCCTCATCTATATCTAGGTCCTCATTATCATTCAACATCATTGGAAGAACATAAGAAAGACTCAAGGCTAAAATATAGCGAACGATTCTTTCGTTTGACCAATTTCTGATGAGGCCCTTTTCTTTAAACTGATTCAGAACTGGACTAATTGGCCTAATGATAGAGTGAACAATAACATTCCCTAACTGGTTAGAAATAGTATTATCAATAAAAGAACGACTCAAGAGAATTTTAACTTGCATTTGATTTTCCCAAATGAAAATCAGTCTATCCCGAACAATACTTCTCAAAAACTCTGAAAAAGTCTCTTGGTTTGCTGTAAATTTCTTCTTAGAAAAATCAGCAATGACATCTGGAATAACTTGCTCAAGAAAAGTCGATAAAATTGCTTCTAAGATCCCTTCCTTGGTCTTAAAGTAACTAAAAACCGTTCCTTCTGAAACTCCAGCTTCCTTGGCGATAAGACTGGCTGTTGTGTTTTCAAAACCAATTTCTGAAAATAACTTTAGACTTGATAATAATACTTGACGTTGTTTTAAACTCAAATTGCTATTTTCTAATGTCTGGGCATACTTTTGTTCTAAACTTTCCATCACTAGCACCTCTCTGCTACTCTCTTACTTTTACGACTTTCTTACCTCGAGTGTGTCCCAATTTCAGACTACGATATGCTTCTCTAACTGACTTTAGAGAAAAGTCATACACTTGATCAATATTTAGCTGAACCCTCCCATCTGAGACCATCTCCGCTAGAGTCTTAAAATCATCATATGTGGAATGTCTCGGACCCGTGAACTGAGCTCCTCTTATCATAACATATGGTAAAGGTACTAGCGTTCCAATATCCGTGCCTTTCAATCCCAAACTGAAAGCCAATTTAACATAATCACTTCCATAGCAATCCAAGAATTTTGTAATCGGCTTTGGACTTGCTGATAGAAGAGCATTCTGGATGTTCTCTTCGTAAGCTACTGGTATAGCACCTAAGGACTTGAGATATTCTGAATTTTTCTTACTTGCAATTCCGATAACTGTTGCACCCTTAGCAACTGCATACTGTACTGCAATACTTCCAATACCACCTGTCGCCGCTGAAATAACTACAACATCTTTAGAATTTAACTCAATTTTTCTAAAAGCACCACCCACTGTTAGAGAGGCTACCCCCATAGTAGCAGCATGATTCATATCAATCATATCTGGTTTCGATACGATTTCCGATTCATTGACACAAATTTCTGTTGCCAAAGCTCCCCTCTTGGTTCCCAATCCAGGGTCACTGATCATTGTTCCAAAAACCTTATCGCCTACTGCAAACCGACTTACTCCTTCACCGATTTCTGTGATAACTCCAGCAAAATCCCGACCAACACCTCTTGGAAAAAGAGATGACCTTGACTCAAACCAACGACTTGGCTGCCTTAGTTTCGCCATAAAAGATAGAAATCGGAGTGGCTTTGCACCCTCAAAAGTCTTATAATCAATAGGATTTAAACCAACTGCATGAACTTCTATCCTAACTTGATTCACTTTCAAAGAATCAGATTTAATGTTCACTAAATCTAACACTTCTTCATCACCGAAACGACTATATTGTATTGCTTGAACAACCATTTTATGAACTCCTTTACCCATCTACTAATTGAGTGAGCACTCAATCATTTTTTGATTATATGCTTATTCTCCATAGATGTCAACTATACTGTTTCCAAAACTTCTAACTAAGTGAGCTGTTCATGATAAAAATAGATCTATTTTTATCATGAAAGATTATCAAACTATAACTCAAAGAAATCCGACTGCTTATGAAAGCAGCCGGATTTTTATATATCTAATTTTTCAAAAAACTTGCCTGCTGACTGCTTTTCCTTTAGCTTCTCAAGCAGCTCATTTTCCAGAAAAGGACTTAGTTCGTCAAAATCTTGACAAACCTTAAAGACAATTTCTCTGTCCAACTGGTCATAAGCCAGTTCGTAATAGTCCTTATTATGCTGCCAGTTCTGGTCATAATTGACATCTGTTCGCTGATAGTAAACGATGTTTTGCTTCGGAGTCAGGTAAATCTTCTGCGTTAGAATACTTTTCTGATCTTTGGACAGCGTGCTGCGGCTAAAAATTTTAACACCTTGAAAAATCTTGCGCTCATGAATTCCTTGATCTGTCACCTTCAATTCAATTCTTTTATAGTGCATACTATCACCTCCTGAAATCACCTACATTATATCATGTTCTGGCAAATTTTCAAACAAAAGTGTCATTTCCAAAAGTCTTCAGTCGCCTCTAAAATTGCTTCTTCTGAACGAATCATATTGATTTGCATAATATTCTCCTTTCTTATCTTGTATTAGTATCCCCCTTCCCCAAGGTTAGGGTCAATAAGAAAATTGAATTTATATCAAAATTCTAGTAACTTTTTGAAACTCACCACAGTTGACAAAGAGCCTTAAAACCAGCTTGCTCACTTGAGCAGCTGATTTTTTGTCTATCAATGGATTGTGACGCTTTACCGAGCTGACTCTTTCAAAAGAGTCAGATACTCCTCTAAAACTAGATGATGTTTTTGCATGTATTGGGCCGACTCTACGCCAACATAACGATAGTGCCAATTTTCAAAATTCACACCAGTAATATCGCTTTTCCCTTCAGGATAGCGCAGAATAAAGCCGTATTTAGGGGCAATTTCTGCAATCTTATGGGCTACTTCATCATTCTGACCTTCTGGCTCGCTCATATCAATCGCCAAGCCTGTCTGATGCTCACTGGCACCTGGCAGCTGGATCTGCTTTTGCACTTCTTGCTCCGCTTCTTGCCGAGACAAGCCTTCTTCTTCGGCCAAAGCTAGGGCTTCTTCATAGAGCTCTGTCTGCTCCGCTCGGCTACGATAGCCCGAAATCAAGGTTTCTCCTGGTGCAATGATCCGAGCCGCAGCCAAAAATTGTCTAGTGTTTTCAGCAATCCGACTATCTACCTGAATATCATCAATTTGGCTCAACCTAGGATGAGATTCTTCCTGTAAATGACTACGATTAATCAAAATCAATTCCCAATCATCAACTGACACCTTGGGTAAGTCAGAACTCTGGACTCCAAAACCATGATTAATAAAAGTTGGCAAGTCTTCATCCATATCTTGCACTCGCAATAGAACAAAAAACAAGCTAATAGCAATTCCTAGAAATAAAAGCCTATTTATCAGTCGAAATAGGAAGAGTTTTCTCCTTCTTTCGCGGCGACGTCTTTTCAAGCCTTGTCCTCCAGCTCTTTCGCTCCAACTTCACGATAGGACATATCGCCGATAGAAACGACTGAAAATTGACCATCTTCATAATCTACGATTGTCACACTACCATTGCCTAGACCATGAGGTTGCATGCGATTAATCAGGTAGACAAAGGTTCCGATGGTCATGCCATGACTAACCACCAACGCATTGCCACCACCCGCAGCCTCCAGCTCCTCAGCAATCTCTGAGAAGCCTTGCCAAATTCGGCCGCTGAGTTTTTCCCAGTTCTCAGCCCAGCCAGCCGTATCGACTTCCACCAAACCTTCTGCCAATTCAGCATAGCTTAGTTGATGGACATGGTCGATATTAAAGACTCTAGGCATGACTCCCATAAAGAGCTCGCCATCATAGCCACCATCAAAGCTGCCAAAACACCACTCTCGAATGCGCTTGTCAAACCGGTAAGGAATCTTTCCCGTCAAGCCCAGCTCTTCCAGAATAATTCCCATGGTCTGAATGGTCCGACCCGAATCACTAGATCTAGCAATCTTAAAGTCAATTCCTGCTTGTCGCAGGCCAATTCCTAATTCATGGATGCCACGTTCACCTTCTGCTGTCAATGGACTATCACTCCAGCCCTGAGCTCGTCCGATTGTATTAAACATCGTTTTGCCGTGCCGGATCAGGTATAATCTTGTTTTTGCCATACACTTACCCCCTTATTCTCCTCCATTATATCACTTTTCTGAAAAAAATCGGTCTATAAGATAGCAAGAAAACAGCGCAACAATCCTCCATCATTGCCCTGCTTTCTTTTAACGATTTATCTAGCGTCCAAAATTTTAGCACCAACCTTACGGTAAGACACATCTCCCAAAATCTGAATCGTAAATTGTCCCTTTTCATATTCGACGACTGTCACACTGCCGTTGTCAACCTCAGGATTTTTGCTAATGGCTTTATCAATCAGATAAGCAAAAGTCCCGATGGTCATACTATGGCTGACAACCAAAGCATTGCCTCCACCAGCAGCTTCCACTTCTTGAGCAATAGCTGTAAATCCAGCTAAAATCCGTCCACTGAGTTGCTCCCATGGCTCAGCCCAGCCAGCCGTATCCACTTCAACCAAGCCGTCTGCCAATTCTGGGAACGTCAGCTCTTTATAATTATCGGTGTCACTTACCCTCGGAATCACTCCACGGAAAAGATCGCCACCATAAGCCCCGTCAAAGCTCCCGAAGCACCACTCTCGGATGCGCTTATCAAACTTATAAGGAATCTTCCCAACCAAATCCAGCTCTTCTAGGATAATCCCCATGGTCTGAATGGTTCGGCCAGAGTCGCTCGAGAAAGCCTTGGTAAATTCCAAGCCAGACTCTCTTAGCCCAATCCCTAGCTCACGGATACCACGTTCGCCTTCTTCAGTTAAGGGAGTGTCCGACCAGCCCTGAGCTCGACCAATGGTATTAAACATAGTCTTACCATGCCGGATAATGTATAATTTCGTTTTTGCCATGAATATCTCCTTTTCTCATCAAGGCCACCCGTCTAAGAGTGGCTTATTTGTCTCACACTTGACTGAGCGAGACAGAGGGAAAGGGTCTGTTTAGACAGACCCCTATATACTTAGTTTTTAAAACTGTGAATCGGTGCTGGAATCTGACCACCACGGGCGATAAAGGCGGCTGACGAAGCCTGATTGACCTTCATGACTGGAGCTGTTCCCAAGAGTCCACCAAATTCAATCATATCGCCTTCCTTGCCCTTCGGAATAATCCGCACAGCTGTCGTCTTTTGATTGATGACACCAATCGCTGCTTCATCCGCAATCATGGCCGCAATGGTTTCAGCAGGTGTCGCTTCTGGAATGGCAATCATATCCAAACCTACCGAGCAAATAGCTGTCATAGCTTCTAGCTTTTCTAGATTGAGCGAGCCATTCTGCACAGCCGCAATCATGCCCTCGTCCTCTGACACAGGAATGAAAGCACCAGACAGACCGCCGACCTGGTTGCAGGCCATGACACCGCCTTTTTTGACTTGGTCATTGAGCAGGGCAAGCGCCGCTGTCGTACCATGAGTGCCGACTGTTTCCAAGCCCATTTCTTCCAAGACACGAGCCACTGAGTCTCCGACCGCTGGTGTTGGAGCCAGACTCAAGTCAACAATCCCGAATTTGACGCCCAGACGCTCGCTGGCCATCTGGCCGACCAACTGGCCGATACGGGTGATTTTGAAGGCTGTTTTCTTGACTGTTTCAGCTACCACATCAAAGCTCTCACCACGGACCTTTTCCAGAGCCCGCTTGACAACGCCTGGCCCAGAAACACCGACATTGATGACCACATCTGCTTCACCGACACCATGAAAGGCGCCTGCCATGAAAGGATTGTCCTCTACTGCATTGGCAAAGACGACCAACTTGGCCGCACCCATATCAGATAACTGAGCGGTTTCCTTAATAATGCGCCCCATATCCGCAACTGCCCTCATGTTGATGCCGGTCTTGGTTGAGCCGATATTGACAGAGGAGCAGACCTTGTCTGTCTCCGCCAAAGCGCGCGGAATGGAATTGATGAGGATTTCATCGCCTTTTTGATAGCCTTTTTGTACCAAGGCAGAAAAGCCACCGATAAAGTCCACACCGATTTCTTTTGCTGCCCGATCCAGAGCATGAGCCAGAGGCAGATAGTCCGTAGCATCCGTCGCTGCCCCAATCAGAGAAATTGGAGTCACTGAGACCCTCTTGTTGACGATAGGAATCCCAAGCTCGGCAGCAATTTCATCCCCAACTACCACCAGGTCTTTCGCTTTGGTCGTGATTTTTTTGTAAACCTTATCCGCCGCCCTCTCAATATTTGAGTCAATACAATCTAAGAGTGAAATTCCCATGGTGATGGTCCGAATATCAAAATTCTGCTCCTCAATCATGGCAATGGTTTCTGTAACTTGTCTAATATCCATGCGCCCTCTCCTTAGATATTGTACATAGCATCAAAAATGGCTGCGCTTTGAATATTGATTTTGACATTGAGGGTCTGACCAAAGGCCTCAAATTCACTACGAAGTGCTGCAAAATCTTGCTTTTCATCGCTAGAAACGACAGCCATCATGGTAAAAAACTCGTCCAAAACAGTTTGAGAAATATCGTCAATATTGAGCCCCAGCTCGGCAATTTTACTAGCTACACCAGCCACAATCCCTGCCTTATCTTTTCCAACAACCGTAATAATCGCTTTCATCGTTTGCTCCAATCATCTTTATTGCTAATATTGTAGCATAAATGCTTGGTTTTTGCATGAATTTGCAGAAACCCAAGCTGTGAATCCTGCAAGCCATTTTTAAAAAATAATTGATTCAAATATTGGCAACATCCCACTAAAAATGGCTCTCTCGATATCAGGTTCAGATGCTCTTCAGAAATTACACACATCTCTCTTTTTTGTTAGAAGTTTGTTTTTTATCTATGCTTTTATTTGTAAACGGTTTCAAACTCTGCTATACTAAACTTAAGAACACATTAAAAAGGAGGTTTCTTATGAAAAACTCATATAAGAAACGCTTATATACACAAGCCCTCAGCCTATCCGCTGCGGGTTCTCTTAGCCGTTTTAGCTCAAGGAAATGCGGCGGCTGATACGCTTAACTCTGCTGAACCTCCGCAAGACAGCAGCAAAATCAGTTCTCTTGTGGAACAGCCTAAACCTGCAAGTACAGAGAAAGCAGAAGAAATTTCGGCTACTCCACAAGCTGATTCACTAGAGAAAAGCAGCTCATCTGAAGCTGCCGACAGCAAGGCTCCAAGTCTTCCTTCCACAGCCCTAGAGGAAAAAGCAGCTAATGCAACACAAAAATCGGACACTACGACTAACACAGAAGTCCGCGCAGCTAGCACCCAAGAAAACAAGGTTCAGCTTGCTGACAGTAAAGTTTATATGTCCGAAAAAGCCAGCATTGAAGAAACTATTCAAGAGCAAGGAGCTCAAGCTGGTAAAATCACTTGGACACTAGACAACAAGCCGATTAGCGAGTGGAAAACTTGGAAGATGGATGAGGGCACCTTCTCTGGCGACCCATTTGTGACTGTCGAAGAAAAAGCTGATGGAAATGACCTAAAAGTTTCCCTCAAATTTAATGAACTATTTGGTCAAGACTTAAGCCTGCGAACACCGAACAATATTCGCAGAACCTACCGCAACTTTATGGGAAGTCATGAATTAGTCGGAACCAGCGAAGATCTTGGCCTGACTATTCGCAAGAATATTGTCCTTCGTCCTTACGAAGATTTCCATACCCACGATGAAATGTTGGCAGCTATCGAAAAGAGTCGACAAGATGCTAAAACGGATCGCTTGGTACAGATTGAGAACATCGGAAAGAGTGCTCAGGGTCGCGATATCAAATTGGGTATCATCAGCTCCAACCAAAAGAGCATTGACGACTATCTCAATACAACCAATAAAGTCGCCCTTACTAAACCAGCTGAAATGTTAGCTGCTCTAAAAAATGGTAGACTGGACTACAAACTTCCAGTCCTGATCAATAACACCCACGCTGACGAACAGCCAGCTATCGACATCATCACTGGACTCTTCAATACTTTTGCAACTAAGGAGCAAATTTCTTTCCAAACAACTGATTCCAACGGTGCGGCTAAAAATATCACCCTCAATGTCAAAGAACTCCTCAAGAAATTCATTTTCCTCTTTGACTTTACTGAAAATCCTGACGGAGATGTTGCCAATACGCGTGCTCTTGCCAACGGAATCGATCCAAACCGCGATACTAGCTATCAGGCCAACCCAGAAACCCGTACTGTAGCTGGACTCATTAACAAATGGAATCCAATTGCACTTTATGACATTCATGGATTCGTTAAAGAATTCTTGATTGAGCCAGCGACACCGCCGCACGATCCAAACTTTGAATACGACCTTCTGTCTGAAAATATGCTGGAAAATGCTCACCATATGGGACGTGCTGGCGTTGCCAACTCTAAGTATGATAGCTACATCATCCCTAAACTAGACTGGGGCGATGGTTGGGATGACTCCTTCTCTGGCTACACTGGTGTCTATGCTATGTACCATGGTATCTTAGGACATACAATCGAAATACCTGAAGGAAATCAGGAATCCTACAAGGCTGGCTATCACGCTGTCCTCGGAGGCATCTCTTACCTGTCCCAAGATCCTGACAAGCTCATGGAAATGCGCCTCAACTTCTATCTCCGTGGCATCAACAAGGTTGAAGATCCAAAAGCTGAAAATGAGTTGGTCGGACCTGACGGCAAGGTTGTTGGACGGGTAAAAAATGGTCAGAAAAAATTCTTCCCTGACTATTATGTCATCCCTATGGGTCTCGACAAAGACAATGATTCCCAACAAGCCTTTAATATGATTGAATACTTCAAGAGAAATGGTGTTGTCATTCAAGAATTGAAGGAAGATGTTGGCAACTATAAGAAGGGTGACCTAGTTGTCGATATGGCTCAAGCTAAACGTGGCTATGCCAACCATATCCTCTACAAAGGATCAAACGAATCTGCTTGGGCCGCCATGTATGCTGAACTTTTGGTAAACTTCCCAGATATGAGAGGCTTTAAAGCTGAGCCGATCTTTAAAGATAAACTCTTTGATGGCAAACTCGGTGAAGTCACTGCTCTCCGTGCTACTCGGACGCGCGATATCAACTACTCAGCACCTTACTATGTCATCGCTAATACATCTGACAGCGCAGTCAAAGCTGTTAACCAAGCCATTCGCCAAGGTAAGAAAGTCTATCTGACAGAAGATGGCTATATCGTTGATACATCAACCTTTGCAAATCTCTTAGGTGATTATGCTATTTATGGAGATGCCTTGTATAAGATTCCAGAAGGACCAAGCTTGAAAGCACTGAAGGTCTATGCACCTCCTCATCAATTCTACTGGGCAGGAGTGGACTCACCTACTCATACCGCTCTGGCATTGAAAAATCTAGGTTTTGATATTGTCAATACGCCTGAGGAAGCTGATGTCATCGTCCTTGAAAGCAACAAGTTTGACAAGTCTATCCTTGGTCGCAAACCAACCATTGTAGTGGGAGGCTCTGCTATGCAACGCCTTGAAAAACTCGGTGTTCTAGATGGATTTGATGTGGAAAGATTCTCTGGCGGCAGCGATTTTGAAGGGCTGATGAAAGCTATTATAGACGATAAGGATCCATTGACTAGCGGCTATAAGAAGAATGATCTCTTCTATTCTAATTCTGGAAACTGGATCGCAAAAGCTCCTGCCAACTTCAAGACTTTGGCGACTATTGCAGACAGTGACTACTACATTGCAGGCTGGTGGCCAGGCAATGAAAAATTAGCCAATAAAATCGTTGCTATTTCTGGTAATTACAAGGAACATCCGCTCTTCATTTATGCTGGAAATCCAACTAATCGTCTGCATACCATTCACTTCTACCGTTGGGTATCGAACGCTGTCTTTGGCAATCAATTGGCTGAGCTGAAAGATATGCCTGTCACTCACAAACCAAGTGTCGAAATTGTAGAAATTCTGAACCAAAAACCTCAGCCAAAACAAGCAGGCAAAACAGGCGACAAACCGACTGCTCCAAAAGCAAAAGAAGAGCAATTAGAAGGCCTAGCTCAGAAAACAAGCGAAGCACAGCCTAGCGCTACAGCTCAAAAAGCAACAAATACACAGCAGGCTCAGCTCCCACAAACAGGAAGCAAAGAAAACTCTGCTCTCTTTACAGTCGCAACGATTCTTCTAGCTACAAGTGGTGGTCTCTTCTTACTCAAAAAGAAAGAAGCGTAAGCATTTCTAGTCTACTAGATAAACCTTTGCTTACAATAGCCTCTTAAATACAAAAATCGCATGGACAAATCATTTCAGATTCATCCATGCGATTTTTTTCGTGACTTATCATTTTGTAGTATTAAGCCGACATAGACTTCGCTGTTTTTCCTGTTGCTCTTGTCAAGGATTTTTAATCAAAATCATCTTTTTTTCGTCTGATTTTCTCCTAAGCTCCCTCAGCATTATTCTTGTAAGTTTATCTTGCATTATTTCAGTTGTATTTTCATTGAAATGGTCAACAACCTCATAGGTGGTCTTTCCAGTCTTTCTCTTTGTGCTACTGCCTTGTTTATCTGTGTTCTTCAGTTCTTCCATAAATTCTCCTTTCCGTTTTTGAATTTTTGACAATAAAAAGTAAGTATCGGCTATTTGCTTTTACTTCCTCTCTATAATTTTATTTAATTGTTTTACTTCGACAAACTGGGATTTAGATTTTAACCCTTACGTAAAATAAAACGGGCTATTCTCCTGAAGTATGTTCTATAATATTATGGTTTGATGCAAAGTGTAGCTATATAGTCATTTCCATAACGTGATAATCTATTTCTTTCGTCACAGGACTCATAAAAATCTATCATAGCGAGACCATTTTTAAGTTGTCCTCTAATCTGAGTTTCTAAGGTATGGCTAAATTCATATCCATATTCTGGATTTATGGTTATTTTGCCTTCCTCTTCAAGCTCTTTTGAATTAAAAGGTATTGAAAACTTTAAAAGTAATTCGTCATCAGGCTTGTCCCATACAATGTCAGCATCATACATGTATATCCAAGGGTTCATAAATCCGACCATTAACAATCCACCCTTTTTCAATACTCGAGAGGCTTCTTTATACATGTTTTCTAAATCTTCTATATATACATTTGAAACCGGATTAAAAATAATATCAAAAGTTTCATTTTCAAATGGGAATGGTTTTGTCAGATCGCCTTGAATCGTCTTGATTTTTAAGCCTTCTCTTTTAGCAACCATCTCGTCTCTTTCTAATTGTGATTTAGAAAAATCCATGATGGTGACATCATAACCTTTTAGAGCAAAAACTGGACCCTGCTGGCCACCACCACAAGCTAACCCTAATATCTTTTTTCCCTTAGCTTTTTCAAACCATTCTGTCGGAACTTTTTTCCCAACAGTTAATGCAACAGCAATAGGATTATTTCTAGCTTCTTCTAATTCTTCATGTGTCAATGGCTCAGTATAGTCATTTTTGACATTATTCCACCTATCTTGATTTAATTTTATATAATTGTTCATCTCATAATCTCCTCGTATTTTTATATTATTTCGATTTAAGTTGGATATATTGCCATTACTTGATTTCATTTTATTATACCATATGTTTAATTACTATTTTTTATGCCTTCTTTAAAATATTTGAAGCTATTGCACTAGCTATTCCTGCCATTCTAATTCAAATATTAAACGTCATCGCTCAAACTCTCGTACTAATGATGATTCTATTTCAACTCACATTTTTCGTCACACACATATCAGCTTTTTAGCTGAGCAAGGAATTCCACTTGAAGCAATTCAAGATCGTGTTGGACACACACGAGGAAGTCGTGGCACAGATATCTATTTGTACCTTACACAAAAAAACAAAAGATCTCATTATTCCTGTATTAGATTCGTTAACTAAATAAGTGTGGCAAATTTGTGGCCAAACAAAGAAAAAAGGCTTATCCAAATTGGATAAACCCTGTTATATTAAGCTTTTACAAACTTCTTATGCTTTACCTTCTGAACCGAAGACATCAATACGTTCTTCAACAGATGCTTGGATAGCTTTGACACCGTCAGCCAAGAATTTACGTGGGTCGAAGAGTTTCTTCTTGTCGTATTCTGCTTCGTTTGCTTCGTAGTCACGAGCAAATTTACGAGTTGCGTTAGCAAATGCGATTTGGCATTCAGTGTTAACGTTAACTTTCGCAACACCAAGTTTGATTGCTGCTTGGATTTGGTCATCAGGAATACCTGAACCACCGTGCAATACGATTGGGAAACCTGGAACTGCTTCTGTCAATTTTTGCAAGTGATCAAGGTGAAGACCTTTCCAGTTTTCTGGGTAAGGACCGTGGATGTTACCGATACCAGCTGCCAAGAAGTCAATACCAGTTTCAACCATTGCTTTAGCGTCTTCGATTGGAGCCAATTCACCATCACCGATGATTCCATCTTCTTCACCACCGATAGTACCAACTTCAGCTTCTACTGACACGCCGTTTGCATGAGCAAATTCTACAACTTTACGTGCTTTTTCAAGGTTTTCTTCAACTGGAAGGTGTGAACCGTCAAACATAACTGAAGTATAGCCAACTCGGATACACTCAAGTGCATCTTCGTAGTGACCATGGTCAAGGTGGATCGCTACTGGTACAGTGATACCCATTGATTCAACAAGGTTAGCGATCAAGTTGCGAGCAACTTTGTAACCACCCATATATTTAGCAGCACCCATTGAAGTTTGGATCAAAACTGGTGCTTTTTTAGCTTCTGCTGCACGCAAGATAGCTTGAGTCCACTCAAGGTTATTTGTGTTAAATCCACCAACTGCATAACCATTGTCACGAGCTGCTTGGACAAATTTTTCTGCTGAAACGATTGCCATTTGTAATAGGCCTCCTCTAATTTTTTGTGGAATGAACCACTTACATTGTTTATTTTATCACTTTTTCATTAAAATTGCTAGTTTTTCCTGAAATTTTAAGTAATTCCCAAGCAATTTTTGAATTCAGGCATCTTTAGCTTCTTTGAGAAAACAAAAAAACTGACCGAAGTCAGCTAATCCTATGCGGAGAGAGGGACTTGAACCCTCACGACCTAAAGCGGTCACAGGATCCTTAGTCCTGCGCGTCTGCCAATTCCGCCATCCCCGCGATTGAGTACTTTACTAGTATAACAGGATAATCTCCCCTTGTCAACACCTTTTTTTCAAAACTTTTAAAAAGTCTTTTCAAAAATAGAAATGAGACAGGCTCAAAAACAAAAGCCTATCTCACTCTTTTCATTAATGTTTTTCCAAATTGCGCAACATCTGATCAATCTTATTACCGTACTCAATAGACTCGTCTTTGACGAAGGTCAAATCTGGAATCTTATACATCTTGAGGTTTCGACCCAGTTCACGCTTAATAGTACCAGTTGCCTTTTCCAAGCCCAGCTGCGCCTTTTGATTGTCCGAAGCCAAGTCACTCATGATACTATAGTAGACCTTGGCCATAGACAGATCACCCAGCATTTGGACATCGGTAATGGTCACACCCTGCACCCGTGGGTCACGGACTTTCTTCTGCAAGATTTCATTGACTTCGCGCTTGATTTCCATTCCTACACGGTCGGTACGAAAATGATTTGCCATAGGATTTCCTTTCTAAATTTTTTCTTCTGCAATATAAGCTAGGCCTAGCCTAGCTTATATGTTTAGTTTTAGTTGAATGAAATTCGCTCTAAGCTCTTTGCGAAAAAGGAACTTGGCCTAGAAGTATCGACTTCCATCAAATATGCTTTTCACTGAGAGTTTTCGACGGATTTCTCTTACTTCTTAATTTCTTCCATGATGTAGGCTTCAATCGTATCATCCACTTGGATATCGTTGTAGCCATCAATCATGAGACCACCTTCGCGGCCGTTAGTGATTTCTTTGACATCATCCTTGAAGTGCTTCAAGCTCGCCAATTGACCGTCATAAATCACAACGCCGTCACGGATGACACGAACCTTGGAATCACGCGTAACTTTACCGTTGATAACCATGAATCCACCGATAGTACCAACCTTGGAAACCTTGAAAGTTTCGCGGATAAGGGCTTCCCCGATGATTTTTTCTTGGTATTCTGGGTCCAGCATTCCTTTCATGGCATCTTCCATTTCTTCGATAACCTTATAGATAATGCTGTGAAGACGGATTTCTACATCATCAGCTTCTGCTTGCTGGCGAGCTTGCGGTGTAGGGCGAACGTTAAATCCAATGATAAAGGCATTTGAAGCTTCTGCCAAAGTTACATCGGATTCATTGATAGCACCAACTGCTGAGTGGACAATGGTAATCTTAACGCCTTCCACTTCAATCTTCTGCAAGGAAGCAGCCAAGGCTTCTACAGAACCTTGTACATCGGCTTTGATAATGACGTTAACAGACTTAACTTCACCGGCTTTGAGGGTATCAAAGAGATTTTCCAGACTGACACGATGAGTAGCTTGACGTTGCTTGAGAAGGGCACGTTTAGCACGTTCTTCACCAGCTGCACGCGCAGCTTTTTCATCTTCATAGACGGCAAAGTGGTCACCTGCCATCGGAGTTTCATTCAAACCTGTGATAGAAACCGGCGTAGATGGACCTGCTACTTTGACACGACGGCCCAGGTCATTGGTCATAGCACGGACACGTCCGAAGGTATTTCCGACAACGATTGGATCTTGAACATTCAGCGTACCTTGTTGGACAAGAAGAGTTGCAACTGCACCTTTTCCTTTATCCAAACGGGCTTCGATAACAGTACCGATAGCACGAACAGTCGGATCTGCCTTGAGTTCTTGAATTTCTGCTACAAGCAGAACTGTTTCCAAAAGCTCATCGATGTTTTGGTTGAATTTCGCAGAGATTTCAACAAACTCAGAATCTCCACCCCAAGCAGTAGACATGACACCATGCTCAGCCAATTCACCAATTACGCGCTCAGGATTGGCACCTGGCTTATCAATCTTGTTGATAGCCACAATAATTGGCACATTAGCGGCTTTAGAGTGGTTGATCGCTTCAATAGTCTGAGGCATAACACCGTCATCAGCTGCTACGACCAAGATGGTAATATCGGTAACAGATGCACCACGCGCACGCATCGAAGTAAAGGCCGCGTGTCCAGGCGTATCCAAGAAAG
The DNA here is from genome assembly GCF_902460355.1 of Streptococcus sp. Marseille-P6264. Classification (GTDB taxonomy): domain Bacteria; phylum Bacillota; class Bacilli; order Lactobacillales; family Streptococcaceae; genus Streptococcus. The sequence goes on along the minus strand of NZ_CABPTO010000003.1, from coordinate 88,735 downwards.
TAATCTTCTTGCCATTTTCCTCAATCTGGTAGGCACCGATATGCTGAGTGATACCACCCGCTTCACCTGTCGCAATGCGAGAGTTACGTAGAGTATCCAAGAGGGTTGTTTTACCATGGTCAACGTGTCCCATGATAGTTACAACCGGCGGACGCTCTACCAATTCATCTGGATTGATATAGCCTTCTTCGACAAAGAAGCGCTCAATATCAGCTGTATCCACTTCTACCTTCTTCTTAGCTTCGATACCGTAGTCCACCATGAGGAGCTCAATAGTATCACCGTCAAGAGATTGGTTTTGCGTTGCCATCACGCCCATCATAAAGAGCTTCTTAACGATTTCAGCTGGCTCGCGCTTGATCCGTTTTGCGATTTCCGCAACGGTCATACCATCTGTGTATTCGAATTCGCTTGGCAACTCATGGAACTTGCGTTCTGTAACAGGTTTTGGAACCTGATTCTGGTTACCTTTTCCTTTTTTATTTTTCTTATTGTTATTCCAGTTACTGTTTCTTTGATTTCTCACTTGATTTTGACTATTTCGATTCTTTTGTTGTTTTCTTGGACCTTCTTCTTCGCGATCAAAATCATCGCGCTTCTTATCTGGTCGAGCTTGTTTTTTACGACGGTTATCTACCGCAGCTTGTGCTGGTGCAGGAGCAGCCGGTTGGACTGTTTCAGCCGGAGTAGGTTTAAATACTTCAGCAGTTGTTGTCTCTGCTTGGACTGGCTCTTTTCGTCTATTCTGACGTTCCTGTGCCTCTTTAGCTGCTTGAGCCTGCTTGAAACGCTCCTCACTAGAACGAGCGTACTCCGCATTTTGCTCTGCTTTCAGAGCTGCTGCCCGAGCCTTAAAGTCAATTTTCGGACCTTGAGGCTGTTGGCGGTTTTGACCGTTAAATCCTTGATGATTCTGACCATTCCGACGACCATCTTGACCACGATTATCATGACGGTCATTGCGACGCTCTTGGCGATCATTATTGGCCTTGCGGTTATGACGATCACGCTCATTGCCTTCCTTCTGGTCAGAATTTTGTGATTTCCGATTTTGTTGCTGCTTACGTCGCTCTGCTTGTTCCTTGGCACGTGCTTCACGCTCTGCCTTAAAATTTCGACTTTGTGGTCGCGCTGGAGCCGGTTTAGCTGGAGCTTCAGTTGTCACTGCTTCGGCAACTTTCGGCTCTTCTTTTTTAGCCGGAGCAGCTTCCTTTTGAACTGGAGCAGCTGGTTTTTTAGCTACTTTTTTTGGTGCGGGCTGGACAGCCGCTTCTTTCTCTGGAAGGGGTTTAGCAACTTCTTTAGCTGCGAAGCTAGCCTTGATACGCTGACCTGCTTCTTCTTCTACGCTGGACGAGTGGCTTTTAACTTCTAGACCTAATTCCTTGGCCCGAGCTACTACCTCTTTACTTTCCTTCCCCAGTTCTTTTGCGATTTCGTACAATCTAATTCTAGACAATTCTTGTCCTCCTCTTCTATTGCATAAGAGACCTCATTTTCTTTGTAAAACCAGCATCTGTGACGGCAGCTACTTTACGAGCCTTGCCAATCGCAGTGCTTAATTCCAGTGTTGAAAACACGGTTGACACTTCTATCTTGTAATAATGGCTTTTATCAGTCATTTTTTTTGTCAGATTTGGTCCGGCATCCTCAGCTAGAAAGATCAGATGAACCTTTCCTTCTTGGATGGCTTTGATGACCAATTCTTCTCCTGAAATGATGCGACCAGCCCGCTGGGCCAAACCCAGCAAGTTTGCTAGTTTTTCTTTATTCAAGACCCAACTCTCTTCTCTTGACCTTGTGATCGACATAAGCAATCAGCTCGTCGTAGAAGCTTTCTTCTACTTCCATACTGAAACTACGGTTAAAGACCCGTTTTTTCTTGGCCTGCTTAGCTTCTTCATTATCTAGCTTGATATAAGCGCCCCGCCCATTGGCCTTGCCTGTCGGATCAATGAATACCTGACCTTCTTTATTCTTGACGATACGCAACAGATCACGCTTGTCAATCACTTCATTTGATACAACTGATTTTCTTAAAGGGATTTTTCTTGTTTTTGCCATATCTGCCTCCCTTATTCTGCGGCTACTGCTTCACTTTCTTCGAGTTCGATTTCAGTTGCCACTTCTGTACCATCTACCAGCTCTTCCGCTTCAAATTCTGCTGAAAGGGCATCTACTTCGGCTGGTACTTCTTCTGCTACGTAATCTTGGCCAAATCCACCAAGCTCATTGGCTGCTTCCATTGCTTCAAATTCGCTGGCTGACTTGATATCAATTCTAAAGCCAGTCAAATGAGCTGCCAAGCGAACGTTTTGTCCACGACGGCCGATAGCCAGTGAAAGCTTGTTATCTGGTACGACAACCAAAGCTCGCTTATTGTCTTCTGCATGGAAGATAACTTGATCTACCTCTGCTGGAGCAATGGCATTGTAGATGTACTCGGCTGGATCAGCAACCCACTCGATAACATCGATATTTTCCTCAGTCGGAATCATACGACCACTTTTGGCATCGTATTTGGCTGGGTGGAATTTACTGGTAATCTTCTTGATATTGGCACCACCACGTCCGACGATGGTTCCGATCGCATCTACGTTTGGATTGTGGCTGCGAACCGCAACCTTGGTCCGATCGCCCGCTTCCCGAGACACGCTCATGATTTCCACAGTTCCGTCGTAAACTTCAGGAATTTCCTGCTCCATCAAGCGCTTGATCATTTCTGGATGACTACGGCTAACGAAAACATTGACACCACGAGGATTGTCTTCTACTTTGTAAACAAAAACTTCGATGCGGTCATGAGAGGCAAAGACCTCACCAGGAATCTGGTCTTGTTTAGATAATTGTGCTTCAATAGTGCCCAGATTGACATAGATAAAGCGATTATCAAAGCGCTCCACAGTTCCTGACATGATTTCATTTTCATGTTCTTTATAGGTGTTGTATGTGATAGCACGGGTTTGCTTACGCATCTTTTCCATGATGGTCTGCTTGGCAGATTGAGCTGCCACGCGGCCAAATTCGGCTGGTGCTTCTTCAAACTTGATCTTGTCTCCTAGCTCATAGGCAGAGCTGATCGCCAAGGCATCCTTGAGGCTGATTTCCAAGCGGCTGTCAAAGACTTCATCCACGACTTCGCGGACAGTATAGACACGGAAATCACCTGTTTTTTCATTAAACTCAATGGATGCGCTGTCTGCCTGACCGTAGCGACGACGATAAGCAGAGCGAAGGGATTCTGTCACTGCTTCGATAATATCTTCTTTTTTAATACCTTTGTCCTCTTCCAAAATACGGAAGGCCTCTAGCATTTCTTTACTCATCTTCATGTAACTTTTGCCGAAACAAAAGTATTCCTTTCTTCATTAATATTGCGATTTGTTATTAAAATTTAACAGCCAATCTTGCTTTTGACACTAGACTATATGGAATTTCAACTTCTTTTTTGCGTGTTTTGTCCATATATTCCATAAGCAAGACATCATCTTCAAATCCAAGTAAAGTTCCTTCAAAAACCTTGTTTCTATCCAGAGCTTTATAAAGGCTGACATGGATATAACTGCCGACTGCAGCTGCCACAGCTTCCTTGGTCTTCAGCGGACGCTCCAAGCCTGGGCTAGTCACTTCCAGAAAATACTGGTCAGGAAAAGGATCGGGCTTGATAGAGTCCAACAGAGGACTGATTATATCAGTCAAATCTGCTGTATCATTGACCGTAATCCCCTCGGGCTTGTCTACAAAAACACTGAGAACATGGTCACCGCCCATCTTGCCGTACTCAATATCTACTAATTCATAGGGTTCTTGGATGGCTGGCTCAATGACTTCTCTTACTAATTCAACAATTGTTGCGATAAGACTGCACCTCCTCACAGACAAGAGGCGAAGATACTTCCTCGCCTCTCTTTTATATTCACTAAAATGATTATAGCATAGTCTGCCTTGAAAATCAAGGGATATACTTCTAATTCTCTACAAAGTCTAAAATAGACTAGATAGAATAACTGTAGCTAGACGCCTTATTGATGGTCCGTCGATGCTGTTGTAGAGCTGCTGGAAGAGCTAGAATGACTTTCACTCTCACTCGTGGTGCTGCTGGAAGGCGATGACGACGATGAACGTTCGCTTGTACTAGAAGAACTTGTTACCGTACCGTCTGTCACGTAGAAAGTAATCTTGGTATTTGATTTCAATTTAATACCTTGACCAGCTGCTGGAGACTGGGATGTCACCAAATCAGCTTGACTGGACTCCACGGAGCGATCAATCACTCGCTCAATACGAGACGAAGCGATTCCCATCTCCATCAGATAGGACCGCGCATAAGCATACGAAACTTGGAGATGACCAAAGTCCGGCATTGGAACAGTAGTCACTGTTTTAGCAACTGTCAGAGTAATCTGTTTATTTGACGTCACATCATAAGAAGAGCCTGCAGCTGGGGTTTGGCTGATGACCACTCCTTCTTCAACATCAGAACTTTCTTCTTCTACAATCTTGATCAGCTTCTCAGGAATATTGTAAGTGCTTTTCAGATCTTCAATCGCCTCTGAGGACTTCTTACCAACGTAATTTTCTATTGTAAAGGTTTTTGCTCCTTTGGAGACAATCAAATCCACTTTACTGTTTTCACGGCGTTGACTATTAGCTGGTGGATCTGTCTTGATGATCTTACCTTCCGCCACTTTATCACTGTAGTCCTCCTTGATTTCTCCTACCTCAAGACCCTTAGCAGTAATGGTCGAACGGGCTTCTGCCACTGTTTGCCCTGCTACATCTGGAACCGTAGTATTGGCAGGACTCTTGTAGATCAGAAAGAAGAAGGCTGCAAAAACTAAGAGAATAGCTAAGAACAGAACTTTGTATCTAGCTCTTAAATGACGTTTTTTCGTTTTTTTGACTGGAGCTTTTAAAACAGGGGTCTCTCTCTTCACATCAGCTGCAGCTTTAGGAGCCACTGCTTCTGCAACAGGACTTGGAGCTGACTGAGGAATTGGAGGAACTTTTGGCAAAGTTTTAGTATCTGCCTTGGCCCCATCATCAAAGACCAGTTTCTTTTCATTTCGGCGGTCATAGGATAAGCTGCTAGACAAGTCAACATACATCTCTGCAACGGATTGATAGCGATCGCTCAACTTTTTAGCCGTTGCCTTAATGACCACATTTTCCAAGGCCTGAGGAACATTCGGATTTTCTGCGATGATTGAAGGCAGGGGCTTTTGGAAATGCTGCAAAGCTATCGTCACAGCACTATCTCCATCATAAGGGATATGCCCTGTCAACATCTCATAGAAAATAATCCCCATGGCATAAATATCGCTCTGAACAGTGGCTTTGGAACCCCGTGCCTGCTCTGGCGAGAGATAATGCACCGAGCCCAGCATCGAATTGGTTTGAGTCAGACTGGTCTCAGCGAAAGCCACGGCAATCCCAAAATCTGTTACCTTAGCATCGCCATCTGGTGTCAAGAGGACATTTTGTGGTTTTAGATCACGGTGGACAATCCCGCGTGTATGCGCCAGGCGCATAGCCAGTAGGATTTGCCCCATGATTCTGACTGCTTCTTCGTTTGAAAGTGGAGAATTTTCTTTGATATAGCGCTTAAGGTCAAGCCCAGACACATATTCCATGGCCAAATATTGCTGACCATCTTCTTCTCCAATATCGGAAATCCGGACAATGTAAGGATGATCCAAGTCCGCCATTGCTTTGGCTTCTCTTTGGAAGCGGGCAACTGCAATAGGATCTGTCTGGTAATTGGTTCTAAGAACCTTTACAGCAACCTCTTCACCATCAAGTATCAGATCTCGGGCTAGATAGACATCTGCCATGCCTCCACGACCAATCTGTTTGATGATTTTATATCGCCCGGCAAAGATCTTGCCGATTTGAATCATTCCTGTTCCTCCTTGTCAAAACGAACCAGAGCAACTGTGATATTATCCAGCCCTCCAGCATTGTTGGCAAAGCGAATTAAGGTTTCAGTTTTTTCAGATAGGCTGATATCGCTGGTGACAATATCATAAATTTCGCTGTCTGAAATCATATTGGTCAGACCGTCACTGTTGAGCAAAAGGTAATCACCATCTTCTAACGTGATCATGCCATAGTCAGGCTGCACTTCGTCTTTTTGACCGATAGATTGAGTGATAATATTCTTCTGCGGATGGCGTTCCGCCTCTTCTTGTGTAATCTGTCCAGCCTTGAGCAAAGCATTAACAAGTGAATGGTCACTGGTTAATTGGCTATATTCCTCACCGCGAATCAAGCCAATGCGAGAATCACCAATATGAGCATAGATAGCTTGATTATCAATAATGGCTAAGGCTTCTAGCGTCGTGCCCATGCCCTTGTATTCTTCGTCCTGACCAAATTGGTGGATGCGCTGATTTTCTTGTTCCAAATGCTCTGCAAACCATTCACGGACTTGGTTCACTGAGTCAATCTGAGTATCAACCCATGCGGCACCCAGGTCTGTTACTGCCATTTCACTGGCAATATTGCCAGCTCTGTGACCACCCATACCATCAGCCAAGATAATCATGGTCTTGCCAGCCCGATTTACAAAAAGATTGGCATAATCTTGATTATTTGTCCGCTTTTGACCAACATCTGTTAATATTGAAATTTCCATACTATCAGTTTCCTCCTCTTAGTCCGATATCTTCCTAAATTGACTGATAAAAAATCCATCGCTTCCGTATAATTCCGGCGTAATCAAGATACAGCCGTCTTTCACGATATCTTCTCTTTCATGTTCTAGTCTAACTTGCTCAAAATTTGGATGTCTTTCTAGAAAATTCTTAACTACTTCAAAATTCTCTGTAGACACAATCGTGCAAGTACTATAAGTTATTATACCACCTTTACGTAGACTTTGACAAACGCTGTCTAATATATCCAGCTGAATTTTTTGTAAATTTTCAAAATCGGCGTTTGCCTTATTGTACTTAATGTCTGGTTTGCGGCGAATTAAGCCGATACCAGAGCAGGGAGCGTCCACTAGGATTTTATCAAATGCATTTGAACCAAAAGTCTCAAATACCTTGATCGCATCCAGTTTTTTAGTCGTGATTTTATCTGCCAAGCCTAGACGTTCTGCATTTTGACGAATCAAGTCCAGCTTATGGTCGTAAAGATCCAAGGCTGTAATCTGACCAGTCGTCAGATAGGAAGCCATATGCCCAGCCTTGCCACCCGGCGCACTGCAGGCATCCAAAATCTGCTCATGTCCCTCAATTTGCAAGGTTGGAGCCACCAGCTGGCTAGACTCATCTTGAATCGTTATCAGACCTTTTTCAAAGAACTCATGACCAGCAAAATAGCCCTGTTTCTTGACCAAGGCTGAAGGGGCTAAGAACGAATCCTCCGCATCCAAAACTGCTTTAATTTCTTCCTTTCGAGCCAAATCCGTCACTCGGATGCTGGCCTTGTTGCGCTCAAAGAGACTAACAAAGATAGCTTCCGCGCGTTCCTCCCCGTATTCGTCAATCAAAACCTTGACCAGCCAGACCGGCAGAGAATACTGGACTGAGTAGCGCTTGTTCTTGCGGTTGATACTGGTCGGATCAGCTGCGCCTTCCCGCTCGATTTTCCGCAGGATGGCATTGACATATTTTTCACTGCCACGCTTGCGGCCTTTTGCAATCTCAACAGCTTCATTGACGACAGCATGCTGGGGGATTTTATCTAGATAGAGCATCTGGTAGAGGCTGAGCTCAAGCAGGATATAAAGCCAAGCATCCAGCTTGTCTCTGTCCTCCACCCAATGAGCCAGCTGCCATTCTAGAGTAATTTTGCGAGCGACCGTTCCATAGACCAGCTCCGTAACCAAGCTTTTATCAGCTGAACTGAGGCTACTTTGTTTCAGAGCCTTATTAAGGGCAATATTGGAATAAGCTCCCTCTTCAAAGACTTCTTCCAGAATTTGCAGAGCAAGCTCTCGGGCTCTGTTTTGCTTACTTTCCAAATTCATCACCTACTGCTAAACTCCGACCTAGACCGTTGAGAAAGTCCTTAATATCCATTTTGGGCTTGCCGAATGGCTGCACCGTCTTTAGAGAAAGGGCTCCCTGACCCGCTGCGACCACTAATTCTTTCTTGCTGATTGTCAAGATTTCACCTGGACGACCACTGCCTTCCGCTTGGCTAACCTCATAAATCTTGAAGCGCTGGCCAGCTAGCAGGGTATGGGCCACCGGCCAAGGATTCATGCCCCGAACCTGATTGAAAATCTGACGACTGGTCTTTGTCCAATCAATCCGCTCTTGCTCTGGGCTGATATTCGGTGAAAAAGTCACCAACTCTGGATCCTGAGGCTGAGCTTGAATCTCTCCCGCTACATAGGCTGGTAAGACTTCTAAAAGAAGATCGCGGCCAATCACTGCTAATTTTTCAAAGAGAGTCCCGACATTATCAGACTCTTCAATGGCTGTTGCTCGACTGGCAATCATATCACCAGCATCCATCTCCTTGACCATCTCCATAACGGTCACACCCGCTTCTTGGTCGCCATTTATCAAGGCATAATGAATAGGCGCTCCGCCACGGTATTTGGGCAAGAGAGAGGCATGGACATTCACTGCGAAGTTAACGCTGTCCAGCAAACGGCTAGGCAGAAATTGACCAAAGGCTGCTGTCACGATGCCGTCAGCTCCTAAGTTCATAAGCTCTTCCAAGTCAGCGCTTTTAGCTAACTTTTCTGGTTGGTAAACTGGCAAGTCATTAGCTAAAGCCACTTCCTTGACTGGTGTCATGCGGATTTCCTTTTTGCGCCCCACCGCTCGGTCTGGTTGAGTAACCACCGCTAAAATGTCATATTGTTCGCTCTCCAACAGGCCTTTTAAGACCGTTGCTGAAAAGTCAGGCGTTCCCATAAAAATTAATTTCACTGTCATTTCCTCAAATCTGTCGCAGAAACCTGTCACCTGCGACTATTTTTCTTTCTATTATATCAAAAAAGCGAGCAAAGCTGACAGCTCTCGCTCACTTTTGCCATCAGATAAAATTCTGGGGCTCGTTATCAATACTGAGCCTCAGGTCCTTGTTTTCCGCTTGCTGCGTTAGTTCCAAGACCCGATTGAGCGTAGTTTGTAGGTCATCCTCAAAGCGATACTTAAGTAAAATCTGATAGTGGTAGAGATTGTGAGTTCGAGCAATGGGCTTGGGTGTGGGGCCCAAAATTTGCACCTTGTCCGACAGGCCACCCCGTAAAATATCCATGACCTGATAAGATTTCTTGACCACCGTTTCCTCATCCTTGTGGGATAGGGTCAGCCCGACTGTATAGTAATACGGCGGATAGCCTAACTGCCGTCGAATTCCCATTTCATAAGCGTAGAAGCCTTCATAGTCCTGCTTTCTGGAAAAGTCAATGGCATAGTGATGCGGGTTGTAAGACTGGATGAAGACTTGCCCTGCTTTTTCTGCCCGACCTGCCCGACCGGCTACCTGAGTCAGTAGCTGGAAGGTCCGTTCTGAAGAGCGAAAATCTGGCAGATTCAGAGCTGTATCCGCATTGAGGACACCGACCAAGGTCACATTAGGAAAATCCAAGCCCTTGGCAATCATCTGAGTTCCCAGCAGAATATCTGCCTGCCCCTGACCAAAGGCCTCTAGGATTTCTTCGTGGCTCCCCTTCTTACGGGTCGTATCCACATCCATGCGCAGAATGCGAGCTTCTGGAAAGAGAGTCGTCAGCTCATCATAGGCCTTCTGCGTTCCCGTACCATAGTAGCGGATGCTGTGACTGGCACAATTAGGACAGGTTTGCGGAATGTCCTTGGTAAAGCCACAGTAGTGACAGTTCATGGTCTTGGTATCCATATGCAGGGTCAGAGAAATATCACAATTAGGACAGGTGTCTACCGTGCCGCATTCCCGACACATGACAAAACTAGAATAACCTCGCCTATTGAGCATGAGAACCGTCTGCTCACCCTTATTCAGACGATCCTGAATAGCTTCTAGCAGGACTGGTGTGAAATTGCTAGCTTCATTTTGCCCGATATAATCTCGAAAGTCCACCACCTGAACCTGAGGAATCTGTGCCAGCGGATTAGCCCGCTTGGTCAGCTGCAAAAAGTCATAGACGCCACGGCTGGCTCTGGCCCTGCTTTCCAAACTCGGAGTCGCCGAACCCAGCACCAAGACAGCTTGATTGTAACGAGCTCGCAGGAGAGCCACCTCTCTGGCATGGTAGCGAGGATTGGAATCCTGCTTGTAGGAGGACTCATGCTCCTCATCAATGATGATAGCTCCGATATTTGTCAGCGGAGCAAAGATGGCTGAGCGCGCACCAACAACGACCTGAGCTTCTCCCCGCTCCACCTTGCGCCATTCATCGTACTTCTCACCGTCAGATAGACCGGAATGCAAAATAGCCACCTTGTCACCAAAGCGCGAGATAAAACGGTCGGTCACCTGAGGAGTCAAAGAAATTTCCGGAACCAGCATAATCGCGGTCTTTCCTTGAATTAGAGCCTCCTCAATCACCTTGAGATAAACTTCGGTCTTGCCACTCCCCGTCACTCCTTCTAGCAAAACAGGCTGAGCGTCAGCTTGGCCGATTTTTTCACAAATCGTAGCGACCGCGGCTGCCTGCTCCTCATTGAGAACCAGCTTTTTATCCTGTCGCTCCTTTTGGAAATGCGCCGCAGACCGGCTGACCTCTCTCTCCTCTGTATGAAGAAGCTCCTTTTCTAAGAAAATATTAACGACTGCAGATGAAAAGAGTTTTCGTAAGTCTTTGAGAAGACCTGATTGCGGATTTTCCAGCAGATAAGTCTGAAGTTCCTGCTGCTTTTTCGCTCGGGTAGAAGGCAGGAACTGAGTCAATTGCTCTCTATCCACCTGATACCAAGTTTCTGTCTTGATATGCTTACGGTCCGTCGCTTGGTATTCCAAGCGAATCTTACCAGCCTGAGTCAACCGCATGAGCTTGGACTGACTTTTCTTGTCCAAATCAGAAAAACGAAAACTAGCTTCCTGACCAAAAATGGCCTGCCGCTCCTCATCTGAAAGCTGCTCCGTTGGATAAAGCAACTTGTCATAGCTGGAATTAAGAAGACTTGGCAACATGGCCTTCAGGATGGAAATTTTATAAGAAAAGACAGACTGGCGCAACTGGTCAGCTAGCCAGAGTTGCTCCACATTGAGAACCGGTCTAAAGTCCAGAACTTCTGCAATATCTTTCAATTCTCCAATCTGTCCAGCCAAATCTTCAGCTTTCTCATCAGCCAAGCCAACAATCAATCCTTGAATCAACCGACCGCCCTTACCAAAAGGCACATGCACCCGCATCCCAGCTTCTAGCATTCCAGAAAACTCCTCTGGAACCGCATAGCTGTATGGTTTGTCCGTCTGCATCAGAGGAACATCAACAATAATCTTGGCAATTTTCACACTCTCACCCCGCTTTCCCTAAACGCCATATTCATAGAAAAAAATAAGATTGAGTAGCCCCAACCTTAAATTTTCTCACCCTCTTCTTTTTCTTTGGCAATTTGTTCTTTGATCTTGCGCTCTTCTTCTTCTTTGCGAAGGCGTTCTTCTTCCGCACGTCGACGAACTGCTTCGCGTTTTCCTTCTGGATCTGGGTGAATCACAACATTACCAGATTCAATTTCTTCCAAAGCACGTAGCGTTGATTTCACTGACTTGAAATCCTGAGTTGGCTTAGCACCAGCCTCTAGCTCATGGGCACGCTTAGCTTCTAAAATAACCAAAGAATATTTTGACGGTACCTTGTCCAACAAGGTGTCAATAGACGGTTTTAACATCATAATTATTTACCTAATTTCTAACTTTATTAACGGACGACTGCTTCATCCATAGGAAGCATGTCTTGATAGTGACCGATGACACGGTCTACACGAAAATGCTCGGCTTCAATCACACGTTTCACACGTTCGGCTGCCAAAGGTACTTGGTCATTGACAATGGCATAATCATACTCACGCATCAAGGCAATTTCTTCTTTTGCTTTCTCAATCCGCTGAGCAATCACTTCTGCACTGTCTGTACCACGACCAACCAAACGGTCTTTCAACTCTTCCAAGTCTGGCGGAGTTAGAAAGATAAACACAGCATCGGGCACTTTCTTCTTGACTTGGAGTGCTCCTTGGACTTCAATTTCCAAGAATACATCTATCCCCTTATCCAAGGTCTCATTGACATAAGTGAGCGGAGTCCCGTAATAATTGCCGACATACTCTGCATACTCGAGCATCTGCCCTTGACGGATCAACTCCTCAAACTCTTCACGAGTGCGAAAGAAATAATCAACACCATCAACTTCTCCAGGACGCTGCGGACGAGTCGTCATAGATACAGAATACTGAAACTGATTGTCCGTACTCTCAAAAATTTCCCGTCTTACTGTTCCTTTTCCAACGCCTGAGGGACCAGAAAAGACAATTAACAAGCCTCGTTCTGTCATCATATCTCCTTCACAATCTTTCTATCTAGTGTAACAAAATTGCGCTCATATTTCAAGAAGATTCAAAGAGATTTCCTTGATAATACTCTAGAATTCTACTAGATTTTAGACGCTTTTATTCATCAAATAAACCTTGAAGGCTGGCAAAAGGACTATTGGCTTCTTTCTTTTCCATTTGCTGCTTTTGATAGTCTTCCTCCGTCAGCACCTGCCAGTCAATTCCCATAGGCATGGTCTCACCGGCTTCCTCTCCAGGAGTCAAAACTTTCAGCGGAATATGGAGCAAAATATTGTCCGCCACACTCGCTGCCAAATCGATCGTATCCCCCTCAAATGGCAGAACCAAATCATCTTCCAGCAAATCTTTTTGCACAGAGCCATCTTCGACAGTGGCAAAGACTTCATGAACCATGTAGTCTTCCACTATATCAACTGGAGCCATGCTGCGACTAGAAGCGAGGGTAATCTGGTAGGTCAAGGTGTAATCCAAAAAATAAAGCCCATTTTCATACTGAGCCAGACCCCTAGCCACGATGTTCTGGATATCTAACACTTCACGATTACGCTCTTGTAGCTCTTGTGCCAAATCAAATTCTTGGTCAAACTGCAAGCCGCCAGCATTCTTCTTAATTTCTTGAATATTTAACATTTCAGCCTCGTTTTACATTATTTTTTTCTTCATTATATCATTTTCTCAGCCAAATACCTATACCCCAAACAGCCAATGAAACAAGAAAAACAAAATCTCTCAGCCAGCTAGACTGAGAGAAAACATGTTTTTCCTACAAAGGGGTTATTTTCGGAATTTGAACTGGCTGTAAAGACCAAAGACGATGATCCAGACAGCTGATCCGATTGCTCCCACTACCGTTGACTTTTGTAAGAAAAGAGTGACAAAGACAAAGGCAAAGAAGAGCATGGTCAAGGGATTGAGAAACTTGTAAGCTGGCATGAGATAACCATCTGCCATAAAATCTGGTGACTTGCGATATTTGAGGTGGGCCAGCATGGTCAGACCATAGATGGCGATGTAGACACCAGATGAGGAAGCCGTAATCAGGGCAAAGGAATCTGATACTCCCGGCAGAATCTTGATAAAGGCCGCAAAGGCAATGACAGCCGCTGACGCCAAAATCGCATTCTGCGGAACATTTTGTCGCGACAGCTTCCCAGCTCCTATTTTCTTTAGAAAACGATTTGGCGTATCGTGGGCAATCTGATACAAATGGCGACCCGTTGAGTAAAGGGTCGAGTTCAGTGCTGAAGCCGCTGAAGTCAGAACCACGAAGTTAATCAAGGCCGCCGCCCATTTGAGACCAGCTAACTGAAAAACGATAACAAAGGGAGAGTCAGCTGTTGCCAGCTCTTTCCAAGGAATGATAGCCATAATGGCAAGGAGAGAACCCCCGTAGAACAAGACAATCCGCAAAGGAATTTCTTTGATGGCCTTTGGCAATACCGCTCGTGGATTAGCCGTTTCAGAAGTAGTAATCCCGATAAATTCAATGGCTTGATAGGCAAAGAAAACCATCTGAAAAGCCATAACAAAACTTACAAAGCCATTAGGGAAAAGCTGAAAACCGCGACCAATATTCCCAAGACTGGCTACTCCGTGAGGCGTTTCAAAGCCTGTCAATATCATAAAGACAGCCGTTGCAATCAAGGCGATGATAGCCACAATTTTTATCATGGCAAACCAAAATTCGACCTCGCCGAAAACTCGAACCGCTATCAGATTGACCAAGCTAAGAAGGGCTAGAAAGACGAGCTGAATCAGCCAAGCTGGCCAGTCAGGAAACCAGTACTGCACATACTGGGCAACAGCCGTAATCTCAGCCATTCCGATAAAAATCAGAGAAATCCAGTAGGACCAGCCGGAAAAATACCCCCAGCCAGTTCCCAAATATTTGGTAATAAAGTTGATAAAAGTATGCTGGTCAGGGTCGTAATAGAGCATTTCCCCAATCGCCCGCATCATCAGATACATGAAAAGCCCCGTCAGCATATAAATCAAGATAATGGATGGTCCCGTCAGGCTAATCGAACGCCCCGCCCCCAAGAAAAGACCCGTGCCGATGGTTCCAGCAATGGCTATAATCTGAACATGTCGATTTTGTAAACCACGTTCCATCCCATTCTTTTCTGTTTTTTCGTTATTTTTCAAATCACTTTCACTCATTCAATCATTTCCTTTCACAGATCGCTTTATTGTATCACAATTCAGACAATTCTGCTAGATTTTTTTATTTTATCTAAACATTTACTCTAGAAAGTTTATGTAAAAAAGCCAGATTCATAGTCTAGTAGAATCATTTATAACAGATAGGATAAAAACATTGTGTGTTGTTCTTATAAAGAGACTCCTAGCTCTAACTCCCTTACTTGTCTAGGATAAACATCCCTGTCATCCACACTTGTCGATAATCAGCAAACAAATTGCTGGCTTGGAAATTCCGTTCTCCCGTATCCTTATCATACAAACAAAAATCATCATCTAGATCTTCCGATTTTACAGCCTCAACGATGTCTTTTAAGAAATAGGTTTGGTTTTTCTTCATTGGTCAAAAGTCCCTTTCCATTCATAAGCTGGATAAGCTCCTAGGCACTGATAGCCCAAGCTTTCTGCGACCTTTTTGGAGGCTTCATTGTGCGCATCCCATAGTAGAAAGAGTGAGCGTTTTTGAGCTTCTAAAATCATCCGGGCTCCCAAGATTTTGGCCAAGCCCTGCCTTTGGTAGGCTGGCTTGGTAGCAATTTCAATCTCAAGAGCTCCATGATAGACCAATCCTGTCGATACAGCAGCGATGATTTCCTTATCTGAATAGAGTAAAAAACCAAAGCCACCCGACGCTTTAAAATGGTCAAAATCAGAAAAATCACCCCGCAAATCCTGAGACCAGACTTCCTCAGCCAAACGCTCATAACTCTCCTTATCAATCGGACAAAGGTGGTAGTTTACTGGTAGACTGTTCTGCCATTTCTCCAAAGCCTCTGTGTCAAAGTCTGCTCTGTCAGCAAAAGCGTAGCGAGTAAACCGTTGCAACTCACTCTGACTATCCAGAAACTCTTGCCAACTGGGCTCCTCAGAGATAATGACCTTGTCAACCAAGCTGTATTTTGTGCTATAGTCCTGCCACAAATCCGGATCCACCTGACCAGCTGGAAAAAGAAAGTTCCCTAGTTGGTAAAAACAGGATGTCTCAGGAGCGTTCATAAAGAACTGCCCTAGACCAGCATCCAAACCATAAAGTACCATATTTTTGGTCCAAAATTGGAAAAAAGTATTCTTTACCTTCATTCTTTGTCTCCTTTCAGATTCAGTTCATTGATTTTATTCGTCCATATATAGCCGTCAAAGCCTTCGGGAATATCTTTTAGACTATGGATATGATCGAAACCTTCTGATAAGTCGCTGCCACCAGCTGTTAGCTCAACCCGTGTATTGACTGCTTCCATTCTTTCCATGAATTTATTTGGACAACCCCATAAAAATCTGGCATATTTCAAAGGAATGCACAGCTCTGCATTTTTTATTTCCTCAGGAATGTAGCCGGTAAAGCCCAATAATTCATATTGGATAAGAATGCGCTTTTTGGACAAGAGCTTGAGACTGCTGCTCTGACTGCGCAACCAATGAACGCCTTCCTCGCTTGCCCCACAAATACTGAGTTCATCTATCCTTTCGGGCGAGAGCGTTTTTAGCTTTTCCCACAAGACTTTATAGGTTTCTAATTTCCCGTCTTTGACCTCAATCACAAACTCCTTGTCGGGAAAGAACTCAAAAACCTCATCTATTGTGGGCATCTGACCGACTCCTTTTCCTCTAAAAGGATAGGTTTTTCCGCCATCAACCGTATAACCGTAACCGATATCCATCTTTTTGAGCTCAGCCATCATGTAGTCCTGAATTTCTCCCTTAATACCAGTTTTGAATTTCAGAATTGCATCATGAAAAACTGATAGTTGCTTGTCTTTGGACAACTTCACATCAAACTCCACTGCATCTGCTCCTAGGTCAAAGGCCGCCTGCATTTAAGAAATGGTGTTCTCAGGATAGAGATGTGTAGGGGGTCAATCATGGCTGATGTATTGCTATCCCAGTCCGCTTTAGATTCATCAAAGGTCTGTGCAAGCCCTCGATGGGGCAGAATTTTATATTCCTTCCCATCTTTATTAGAAAAGAGGCTTGTATTGTTTAACCAGATAAGAAATAGCAGAGCTAGACAAATCATATAAGTCTTTTTGCGTTTTTCCCATTTAAACATTTTATTTCCTTACTTCAAACTCCAACCGCCGTCGATTTTGATAATCTCACCTTGCATAGCAGCTGCCTTACCGCTTGCCAGAAAAAGACTAACATCAGCCACTTCTTGAGGGTCCAGCCAGCGCTTAATCGGCGTTTCCTCAGCAACCCAGTCTGCCAGTCCGCCTAGCTCAAAATCTGCGGCAGTCATGGCTGTCTTGACAGCGCCTGGTGCTAGGCCAAAGACTTGGATATTTTGATCCGCATAGTCCAGGGCTATCTGCTTGGTCAGACCAGCCAGAGCATGCTTAGAGGCTGTATAGGCAGCACCGCCACCGCCAGCAAGAAAGCTAGCAATCGAGCACATATTAATGATGACACCAGACTCTTTCTCCAGCATTTTCTGCAGGTAAAAGCGGGTGATTTTCATTGTCGCAGTCAGATTTAGCGCAAAAATCTGCTCCCAGCCCTCGTCGCTGGTCTCGTGCAAGGGACGATAATCGTCCAAAATACCGGCCGTATTACAGAGAATGTCCACTTCAGGTAAGCTAGTGAAAAGTGGTGTCAAATCATCTGTCAAATCCATTTTAAAAAAACGTAGTTCATTTAGAAACCCCGGATTTTCACCCTTATCTACCCCATAAACGCGGTAGCCATTTTCCAAAAAGGTCAGAGCCTGAGCTCGGCCGATGCCCGAGCTAGCTCCCGTCACCAATACTGTCTTAGTCATCCACTTCTACCCAATCTGTCGCGAGCACATCACAAGGAGTCGGACTCCACATAGAGAAGCCCTCCCCTTCGCCTGAAACATTGATGAGGAAATACGGTGTCACTTCGAGAGCCACCCCATTCTGCTCAATCGTGTCAAAGAGCTGGACGTAGTTTTCCGCCCCGCCCCAGCCTGTACGAACATATTTTTTCTTGGCCTTAAGGCCTGGTAAAATTTCTTCAAATGTCATGGTTTTCTCCTTTATCATCTATAAACCTTGATTTGATAAGATTTTTGAACCTCTGAAATGAGGTGGTTTTTAAATTTGTTCACCTTTTTGTGGACTTACAGGTCATTTATGGCTTTTTCGTAGTATGAAACAGCCTCTTTTTCTTTGTCCTTAGATAGGTGACTGTAGATGTCCATGGTCATAGCCAAGGTAGCATGGCCTAACCGGTATTGTAATTCTTTATAGCTGATACCAGCATTGAGCAATAAACTAGCGTGAGCGTGGCGGAAAGCGTGGAAGGTAAAGCGGGGTATTCCAATTTCTTTGCAACGCCTATCCAGGGAATCTTGCCTTGTGGCCATATTCTGATATTCTTTGGTCTGGATAGCAAATACTACAGACGGAGCACGCGCCCCATCTTCTACGAATAATTGCCGCTGCCTATTTTTGTAGAGCTTAAGCATATTGACTGTTTTCCGGTCAATACTAATCACTCTGACCCCTGCTTTACTTTTAGGCGGGCCTACTAGATCCACCAGCCTATTATAATTCTTTGATATGCTGATAGTCGCATTCTCCAAGTCAATATCAGACCACTCCAGAGCCACTGCTTCCCCAAAGCGGCAACCAGTCGCAAGCAGTAGGCTATATAGCACATAATCAAAATAATGACTGTATTTTTTGAATGCCAGCTTCTCCATATAGCCTAAAAGAGACTTCAAGTCCTCCGGAGCGATAAACTTGATTGCTTTACTCTCTCGCTTTGGCTTCCTGGGCAGGATAATATCCCTCGCTGGGTTGAATGGCAAGAGCTGCAGTGAAACGCCATATTTTAAGATACGGCTGTTTATCGAGTGAACCACACCAAAGTGAACTAAGCGACCTGATAAGTCATTGATGAAACTCTGGATATAACTAGCGGCAAGCTTATCCAGTTTCATCTTTCCAAAAACTGGGACTAGGTGGCTATTCACCATTCTTTCTGTCGCTATGAAGGTTTGGGGTTTGACAGTCAGCCGGTAACTTTCTAGCCACAGTTCAGCCAATTCTTGATAATTCTTCACCCGCACAGTTTTATGAACCGTTGACCCGTTCGCCTTGAAGTCAAGCTGCGCGTGCTGGGCTTTGCTCTTGACCTCTTTTCTTGTCCGTCCGGTGATGCTGGTTTTTACTTTTTTCCCTGTTACCTGATCCACTCCCAGATAGACACTTGCGCGGTACACATTGCTACCGTCTTTCTTTTTGACTTCTGTTATTTTCATGATATACCTTTCCATCAGCAGGCAAGCTGTTATTAAAAAGATTTTAGGTTGAATTAGGTTTATATCATGCTAGGTGTTACGAGAACCCCTCTATTTTCGATTTTAACGAGTTGAACGGTCAAATATACCAGAAAAGAAAACAAGGCGGATATGGGGCTTATATGAGGCTTGAAATAAGAGTAGATTATTGATTTTTTTGGGATAAATTAGCTACATTCCTATTCCAATCATTTGGAAAACCTAAAAGATTTAATATCTTGTTGTGTGATATTGAAGTCAATTTATTTTCTAAGCTATTCATGCGCTTTTTAATGGTATTGTGTAAAATAGCGTACTCCATTTTAGATAGGAAGCATTGGAGAACAATGAATATATGATAGATTGATTGTTTAGGGTCGGTGGATTGAATATTATACAGTGAGTGTAATGGTTGATAATAGACAACATTATTCTTGCATTTAAAATCTAATAAGCGATTCCCGTGGGCGCATAAATTCCGTAATTCGTAGATGTTATACATGAAACTCAATAGTTCTTTCTCGGTATAAGGTTTGGTGATAGAAAACTTTTCTTTTAAAAAACTTTTCATTCCTTTTGCAACTTTATTTTGAATTTCTGGAACATTCTCTAATATTTTATAAAGATCGTTAAACGAAAGATAATTTACGATAACCCAGAATGGTACTTCGCCATGTTTTTCATGGTGATTTTTGATTGGATTGTTATTTCTGGAATTTATATTTTTATCAATAGTTTCCCAGATTTTTTTCCTTACAAAGAGAATATCTTTAGAATAAAAGCTTTTATCCCTATAAGCCTCTGCTTTTTTTAATATATGGCAACGTTCGCTTATATAATAAGCTATTACTCCTCGTAGATGTTTTTCTGCGCTAAGAGTAGCAGAAAAGAGAGAGTTTCTTATTGCAGTATCAAATTCATAGAGATGAGTCAATTCATCAAATGTTGTATCTTGGTATAAATTAGTATTGATCCAAAAAAACCGACCATATCCGTTTACAAGATTGTAGTAATTATTTGTTAATAAATATTGTTTAGTATATCTGTACTTTGATAGTATATCTATCTTAATCCCTCTATTATGAAGAGTACGTATTTGTTCTTTTATTTGGTTAAATGGCCTCAAAAAAAGCACCTCCTTACTAAGAGATGCTTTCCGCAAATGGGTCCCGGAGGATTGCCATAGCTATACTTCATCTCTAATTCTATTATTATTTTTGGAACTTGTCAACCAAAACAGCTATATTTGTCAAATTTGTCGTTTTTGCGTTTTTGTCTGTAAAATCAGCTTTCTATTCTTCAACTTCCTATGTTTTTGCACTTTAGCAAGTAAAACCGGGGATTTCTTTGCCGTTTGCGTTGATTTTAACCATGCTAGTCCTTTCTAAAAAATTATGAGCAGTTGAGTTACGAGCCTAGTATGGCGTTGAACTCCGAGCGAACGCCGAGAAATCACGCACTTCAGGATTGTTGGACATTGTGGCAAGTGGGTTAGTTGCTAAAGTGTTCCTCAATATTTTTTCTTAGATCATTTAAGTGATTTTGAATATCCTTATAATAATCATATTCAATAGTATCGATAATATCATTTTTTTCAATATATATATGATTTTTAGAGATACCTATGCCACCGTTATCATGATTGTAAATAAGCTGATTAATTTTAGATTGAGCAGAAGCGATTTTTTTTCGTAAACTATACCCCAAGATATTACGATCTTTTGTACCTATTTTTTCAATTATTTCATTTACCTCAAGAATAACATTACCGTAACTATCAATTTTATTATTAAGGCTATTAATGAGGTTAGAGATTTCTGAATGAATATACGAGGTATTCAATGATTTTTCACGAAAAATAACATTTTTTAAGCGAGATATATACTCATGCGTGATTAAAGATAGTACGTTTTTATAAGCGTATTCTCTTGCTTCTCGTTGTTTTGTTGTCAATAGCATTTCATTCTTTTCTGAACTGTCAGAAAGATCGAGATCTTTGAAAATTTCAACAATTCCAGGGTTTATAATCGATGACTGGAGAACACGACCAAAAACACTTTGATTAAATGCTAACATCCCCTCAATATATTCAATATCCATCTGGTCATTGTCAAAATTGAGTATTTCATCAATCTTATTGAAAATCATTTCAAATACTTCAGATTCTTTATCGTTATCTAGTAATTCACTTAAAGAACTGGTAGATATAGTATCGATAAATCTAAGATCCAAAAAAGATTTTTTGACATTAAAAAAGTCCGCTATTTTTTGTAAATTTCCAGCAGTAGGTAATGATTTCCCTTTAACATATCCAGTGATTGTGCTTTTTGGAATATTTAGAGAGTTGTGGAGGTCAATTTGTCTAATCCCTTTTTGTTCCAAAAGTAGGTTTAACCTACTAGAGAAATACTCTCTATTTTTAATATCTTGAGGACTGTTTTTAGCCATCTTTTCTAACTCCTTAACTCTAAGTTATACATAGATTATAACACAAACAGAGATATAAAGTACGAAAAAAATAAAACTTTTTTGAAATTTGTTGACAAAGTACGAATAAAATAGTACAATCAAGATAACAAAGATTAGGAGGAAATGTTTTTCATGAAACAAATAACCTTAAGAGGCGCACGTATATCAGCAGGTTTCACACTTCGCGAGGTAGGCAAAAAGACTAACAGAAGTTTTCAGACTATAGCAAAGTACGAAAAATATAGCACTAAAATTCCGCTAGATTTATTACAGGAGTTGAGCACTCTTTATAATGTGCCGATGGATTTTATTTTTTTAGGTAAAAGTACGAAAAAAATAGTACTAGATTAGAAAGGAGCCAAACCATGGAACTAGTCTACATGGACGGTAAGAAAAATCCGTATACATTGAGCAGTATCGTTGCAGAATGTGCAGAAATTAAACACAGACATTTGAAGATCTTGCTGAACAAGCACCGAGAAGACTTCGAAAGGTTCGGAAAGGTGACATTTAAAATTTCACCTTCAGAGAGCGGGCAAAATGTACGGGACTATATTTTGAACGAGCAACAAGCAACTTTGCTAATCACTTACTTACGAAACACCGAACCCGTTAGAAACTTCAAGACAAACCTTGTCAAAGCATTCTTTGAAATGCGGGACGAGCTAGCAAAGTTTAAGCTGCAGCGTGCTTTAGAAAAGCCAAAGCGTAAGACTTTGCATGACAGCATTAAGAACTGGGAACAAAAACCAAAGCACGCGCATAGCACTATCACAAATCTTTTGCTAAAAGGTACTAGCGGCATGAATAAAAAGCAACTGATGGCAGCGCGTGGCGGTCTGACAGGTATCGATAGCTTGACCAGTACCGAGCTTGTCAGATACCAAGCCTTGGAAGATATGGCTATCGCTATGATTAACCTAGGCATGACCTATCAGGATATTAAGTCTATGATCTTCAGACCAAAAGAAAACGCACCACAAGGCGCGTGAGAGCAACAAAAAAGGCTTTGAGAGCGACCAAACTATCAAGCCTTTCACACTATCACTAAAACATAATAAACAAGCAGGCAAGCTGTTATTAAAAGGGTTTTAGTAAAGATTTATAACTAGATTATAGCACATCTGGGACACTTTGACCATACGGAGAGCGCCAACTCTTAAAACTGGTATCACCTCACGCTTTCAAACTTTTGCGAGTCTGAGCGTGGGAATTAACTAGTATAGTAAAAGGCAAGAAAGACATTAAAAAGCTGTCGAAACAGGAACAAGCCCATCAGGGCAATTATACAAACACAGAAACAGAGGTAAAAAACATGGAACAATATTTTAAAGATTTTGAAAAAAAGTTGGGACTTGTAGAGGAAAAGCTAGATATTTTATCAGAGTGGCATTTATCCAAGAAACACCACGGGGCAACAGAGATTGCTGAAGATTGTAGGTCAGCAATTAGTCAGTTATGGATTCAGTTTTACGAATTATCTGAAGCATATAAAAAGCAAGAGGCAAGTCATGAGGATTTCTTTAATAGGAATGTTGAGAACCTGCTTGGGGAATTAAAAAAATATGACGATGAATGCACAGAAAGACATGGCAAAGCCCCTGACTGGTTGCTATTCAGTTTCTTAGATCAAGCAATAAAAGAAAATAATTTAAGTGATGGGATCATTCACACAACTGCTTCAACCTGGACGTATTTACGTAGTTTAGTAGTTGCTGATCTGCGAAAAAGAGGGCTATTAAAATGAGCGAACTACTAGGCGCAATTTTAACACTACTACTTTTCTTTCTAGCTGGCGTATGTGCTGAGCTGTTTCACTCCTGGGCTATTGCTTACAGACGCCGAGGATATATCACAAAACAGCAACTAAGAAAGATGGAAAAATGGCTTGAAACAGTGGAGGGCAGAGGATGACAAATAAAACAAATGATATTCTAGTCGACTATGAAGGGCTTTGCGGACAGTTAAAGGACATTCTAGAGGTCTTAGAGTTAGCTAGTGCAGAAGAGGGGCAGAGAACTTTTCCCCTACTCCACACAGCTAACCACGCTCTAAAACAACTTATTTCAGAACATGACGCTCAAGCCGAGACATACCGGAAGGAGGGCAGCTATGACAGAGCTTGAAGAAAGAATTCTAAGACTGATACCCGTAGGGGCGGACGAGCCACGCGCAGGGCGGGATATAGCCAATGTGCTAGGGCTGGAGATGAGAGCCTTACGAGATCATATTCTCCGGCTTATCGTTCGCTATGGTATCCCTATTGTGGCCAAACGTGGGGCAGGTAACGGCTACTATATTCCTGCTAACGATACCGAACGCCTAGCAGGGGTCAGGGAGCTAAAGGCTCAGTATGACACAGAGGGAAAGCGTCTAGATGTGCTAATTAAAGCTGATTTAGAAAGCTATAAAGAGCTGCTGAAGGGAGCTGATCAGAATGTTTAGTCTCAGCAAAGGAAGTGAATATGAGCTAACTCATGGCGTTCTGGAGCTTGTGGAGAACTATCTAGAAGCGCGTGAGAAGACCAAACCATGCTTAACGGGTTTAATCTCAGCCCAGCAAGCCATGGACGAACTGGATATAAAATACAAGACACTGCAACGGTGGGAAAAGGCGGGACTAAGACGATACAAGCCACCGCTAGAGGACGCTAGAAAAGTGTATTACAGGGTTAGCGAACTTTTAAAATTTTTGGGGGTGGAAAATGGCAAGGTATAACATACATCCCGCCCAAGGTGGCGGCAAGTATCATGATATGAAAATCTATAAAGATAGGCAGCCTAAACCTCTTACACACGAGGAACAAAAACGCTTAAAACGCCTGAAAAAGAAACGGAGAAAGGGGCGATAGGATGGCCATCTATGAAAGCCGAGGATTTGGATCACTACTCCGGCCATATAAAGGCAAGCTAGAGCCGTTTGAGTATGTCGCACAGTTTAAACCCATGTCAGTCCCAGAAGGTGCAGATATTGAGGAATACAAACGAACTGCAGCGCCCTACTGCTTAAGCGGAAAAGTAATCGCAGAAAAAAATGGCAGCTATCGCAGAAGTAATCAAAGTTTAGTGTATCGTGATTTGATTTTCCTTGACTATGACGAGATACTGAGCACGTCTGAGAGCTTCGTAGAAGCTGTTTCTGGCGCTTTGTTTGGCTACTCCTATATCTTTTATACCCCACCATCAAACACACCCCAAAAAGCCCCCGTTTTCGCCTTGTGGTGAAGCCTGACAACGTGATGAATGAGGCAAACTATAAGCAGGTAGTCAAAGAGATTGCTGACAAGATAGGGCTACCCTTTGACATAGCCAGTCTGACCTGGTCACAACTCCAAGGGCTACCAGTCACAACAGGCGACCCAGCAGACTATCAAAAAATCGTAGAGCATGGGATAGATTATCCAGTCCTCAAGGTTGAACCAAGAGCGAAGCAAGAAACTACTGAGCTTTACAAACCTAGAGCAAGTGGCCAGAGGTCTATGACCATGAGGATCATTGACACGCTTTTCAACGGATTTGGAGACGAGGGAGGGCGTAACGTAGCACTCACGCGCTTTGTAGGCTTACTCTTTAACAAGTGGGTTGATTGTGACCTAGAGACTGCCTACGAGCTTACAAAGATAGCCAATAGCGTGACGGCTGAACCTTTACCAATCGAGGAGCTTGACCGCACTTTCAGCAGCATATCACGGGCAGAATATAGAAAGAGAGGGTAGAACCATAGAACTAGAAGAATTGGAAAATCTAAAAAGCGAAATCTTAGAGGCGAGAGAGCAAGAACAACCCCCTAGGACGATGAAGGAGCTTGAAAATCGTATCTTTCATGCTGGTGAAGAATGGCGAACCGAACATACCGAAACCAAGGTAAACGAGTCCACAGGGGACGTTACCGAGAAGGTAGCCATGCCCCAAACCTTCACCGTTGCTAAAATACTAAGCGATATTGTCACGTTTACTTTTATCAGTAAAAGCAACATAGCCGATTATAGCCTACTCTATATCTATGATTTAGACGAGGGTATCTATACCGCGAGTAATGACCTGTTTAACCTTTTCTGTAAAACTTTTGACGTAAGAATTAAGCCCAGAGAGTGGTCACAGATTAAGTTAATGGTTAGGACATTGACCAAGATAAAGAAACCGCTGGAGAGTGCTAACCTTGTCCCCGTCAAGAATGGCATTATTGACCTAAGAACTAAGGAGCTACTACCATTTAGCCCTGATTACGTTATTACAAGCAAGATCAGCACAGCTTACCACGCGCCTAAACGAGTCCCAACAGATCGAGAGGGCAAAACTTTTGACGATTGGCTAAACTCAATCGCTTGTAATGATAGTGAACTGGTAACACTGTTTTGGCAAATTATCCTAGAGGCTATCAATCCTAACCACACCCGAAACAAGTTCGCGATCTTCTACGGGGACGGTAACAACGGTAAAGGGACATTTCAGCGCTTCCTTATCAATCTGATAGGAGAAAGCAATATATCAGCGTTAAAACCTGCACAATTTGCTGAAAAGCATAACCTTGAAACCTTGGTGGGTAAAGTTTGTAATATTGGAGACGAAACCCCAAACGAATACTTAAAAAATCCGTCTGATTTAATGAGTATCACTAGCGGGGACACCGTGCTAGTCAACCCTAAAGGACGCCCAGCCTTTGAAGCTACTTTCAAGTTATTCAATATCTTTTCAGGGAATTATATTCCCAACGGTGGGAATAAGACAAAGGGCTGGTATCGCAGAATTATGATCGTACCTTTTAATGCAGACTTTAACGGTGAGAAGGAAAAGCCTTGGATAAAAAACGAGTTTTTGGCAAATAAGGAAGTCCTAGAATATGCCCTATACAAAGCTATCAATCAAGAGCCTTTTACACACTTTATCGAACCCAAAGCGGTCAAAGGCCTCCTAGAAGAATACCAGGAAGATAATGACTACTTGCTTTCATGGGTTAAGCATGAATACATGGAAAAAGGTTGGCATGAGCTGGACGTGGTGCCTGTTTTTATAATGACCAGATCGCTGAAACATTATGCTGAAGATATGGGAATACCTAAGCCCAATGTTTACGGGGCAGGTAAAGAAACTATTAGACACTTACAACAGTTGACGCCTAATAAGTACCAACTTAAGCGGGCGAGGGTTAAAGTTGAGGACTTCGATAAGTTAGACCCTTTCGATTTTGAAAGAACAAAACTGGCTAAAACTAATCACGCTGTCGTTAAAGACTAAAATGTTACCTTCTTTTTATGCCCTAAACCCTTGGTATATCTACGTTTTCACCCCAAAATGTTACCTTCTTGTTACCTTGTTTAGAAAGAAGGTAACGTTGTTAAACCCTTGATACTACTGACTTTTTTGAAAAAATGTTACCTTGTTACCTTCTTTTTAACTCTCTATATAGGGAAAAAATAGTATTTTTATATATAAGGGCTATGACTTCAAAAGAAGGTAACATGGTAACAAAACGACCTAAAGCCTTGTGGCAGTAAGTCCGAACTATGTTACCTAGAAGGTAACAAAATCACTAAAGAAGGTAACAAATTGAAGAAAAGGAGCTAAAAAAATGAAAATCAAGCTATTTTATCAGAAGCATAAGCAAAGCCTGCAGGAATTTGAATCTCAAGTCAACGACTTTATGGCAAGTGTTGAAGTTGTGGATGTGCAATGCACTGAAGCAACTGAGGGTGACTATGAAAATTTGAGTGCAACATTGGGGCTACTGGTCCTATATAAAGGATAAGGAGGAAGCCCATGACAGAACCAGCATACTTTGAACAGGCAGATCAGGAACTAGAGGAACTCAACCGTAAGCGTGACGATTTTATGACGGATGCAACACCAGTATGTCTTGAAGATACGCCTAAACTGATTGAACTAGGTGAGAAGCTCCGGACAGAAGACACCAGCATAAACGCCTATGAGTTATACAGACACCCTGAAGCGCGTGCAAAGTTATTCGCCCAAATCGTGGAAGCCTGCTTCTTGCTGATTGCAGATAGTTCACTAGTACCAGTGCAGCCAACACAAGCACAGCGGATCCATTTTTGCGAGTACCTAGAAGGGCAGTTCCAGAATATCATTAAGAAGTTGATTGCAAGCACAGACAAGCAAGCTCTGGAGTCTTTATTTGAAGCTTTGCAACTGCCCAAAGAAAAACAAGCTCAGTTTGTCCGTGATGTGGTAGTAAGTGGCTTACTCAGTGAAGAATAGCAGCAAAGGGGCATTGCCTCTTTTTGCGGCTTAATTGCTACTTATCCCAATAGATTTGGGTTTTTCTGTATATAGGTATTTTTGAACGGATGAAAACTATAAAATCAATAGCTATTGAGACATTTATAAAGCCATTGAAAATAAAAAATCTAACCCATGGCATAGCTGAGTTAGACGACAGGAAACTAGAAATAGACTTAGATAATTTATATATCACCCTTGGCAAAGATTACTTTGATTTAGATAGAATACCAGGGACTAAGGGAGGCTATCGCTACTTCTTTCTATGCCCTATCTGTGGCAAGCGGTGCAGAATACTCTTTAAACGACATATACTTTATGGTTGCGGATTATGCCAGAAAATACATAAGTCAACCCTGAACCGCAGCAAGACGGATTGTCAATACTATTGGGAGAGAGCACTGAGAGAGGCTAGAAAGGTAGACACGGGTTGGAGTCCTAAACGTGGCGGATATATGTTTGACGCTTTTCCTGAACGACCAAAGTATATGAAGCGCGCTAGGTACTATAAGCACTATCAAAAGTTCCTGAACTATACTAGAAAAGGGGATAGGCTTTGGCTGACTGGCTTGGGTAGATTGAGGTAGCTTCTTGGCCACTAAACGGAATAGCTAAAGCCCTAAAAAAGTACCAAGTTTTGAGTTAGGCTGCGCGTGCTCAAAGCTCGAGCGAAGGTAGAGAAAATGCAAAATATCCCCTACCATTTATCAAGCAGAGAAGGAACAAATAACTTGCCTTATCTGCCTACAACATGTTGGCAGGTATGGAAAAGTATGTACATATTCCACCAGTCGTTGAAAATACAAAAAGCCAAGGCGCTCCGCCTCAGCTTGATCGATTCATGCTTCAAAGATGAAGTTATAGAGTTGAACAACCTTCTGAAAGCTCGGTGTGTCCATGGTGGTGATTTTTTGCGCCTGGCGTTCTCGAAAGTCGAAGGTGTAGAGCTGGAGCGGATTCACTGAACCGTCTACCTCAGAGGATAGGACAGGAACCAGCAAGCCTAGCTTTTCTAGTTTCTTCTGACCATGCGTGATAGGGCAGACCGCAACGAAGCCAGTGCGTTCTGAGTATTCCTTACGAGATACCACCACGGCAGGGCGGCGCTTCTGTATCTCACGCCCGACAGATGGATCAAAGTCTATCCAGATGATATCCTGCTTTTCTGGGATATAGTTAGATTTCACTGTCAAGTAGTTTCACCCCTTCAAAGTCATTTTCCATACGGAGATCAACCGCTTCAACGAATGGATCTGCAATCTTTGGAGCTAGGACGATCACATTATCAGCACCTTTGTAAACGACCATTTCTTGACCTTCCGGGACATCTAGCGCCTTGGGAATGGTCACAGTCAGAGAGTTCCCAACTTTACGGGTTTTTACTGTATTCATTTCTTTACTCCTTTGTTTGTATATATCAAGTATATACTTAATAAGAGAGAAAAGCAAGCAAAAAGCCAGCCTTGCGACTGACTCCTTGGTTATAGATTAGATAGATTTATTATACCACAAGAGGAGGCCAAAGCGTGACACCAGAGCAAGTAAAAGCAAAGTTAGAAGGTATTAGATGGTTAGATAAAGAGATTCAGAGTTTGCAGTTAGAACTTCAATATCTAGAACAAGGTCTATTTAAAAAATCAACTCTGACACAAACCAAAGTTCAGACTAGTAGAGTGAACAATACAGAGAATGAACTTGTCTATGTTTTGAAGTTGAAAGAAGATATACAAAACAGACTTTCCAATCTAATCAAGGAACGTTCAGAAACTTCTAAACTCATTGACAAGCTGAGTGATCCTCTTGAAAGGTCAGTATTGCGGATGTCCTATGTCAATCACTTGGAAATATGGAATATCGAAGACAAGATAGAAAAGTCAAAAACAACAATTTACAGGATAAAGAGTTCAGGAATAAAGAAGCTTGCTAAGCTCATGGATGATAGAGCTTCTAAACTCACTTAACAAAGTGGCTTCTTCCGCTGCTTGCCTTCTGGCCAAATGCTTCAGGCTATCACTTATACTGTTCAACGTTCGGAAACTACCCCCTATTTTTTTGAACGGGGCTATATTGTTTCGGTTTTAAAGGACGCGGCCTTTTCCGTGCGAAAAATTCCCTTTTTGAAAATTTTAAAGCAGAAAGAAATGCGGTATTATTAGGCTTTTAAGTTGATTTTTTAGCCATAAGGCTACCCATTGACTAAGGATATTTATAAAAACAACCTAGTACTAACAAGTTCTTACACATTCCACCAGTTATCGTGAGGATTAAGTTACGCATGATCGAGCCGAGAGTGAATCAAGAAAGATTTTCATTTTTTAATTGAACAAGGAGCGAACAAAGAGGACTGCAAATATCGAGAGTAATAAAAGATTAATAATATCAAAGGCAGAGACCATGGCCTACCCTCTACTCTTTACGGCCTTCAGACCGTCACTATACATTTTTTCTCACGGAACAATTAAGAAAAGGAGTATGCTTTTTACGTCCGATATGGACATAAGGATAAGAATAATCCTTCACAGATTTAGATTAAGAGGAAATATGATATAATCAAGATATAAAGGATAGAGGTTGAAAAGTATCCGCCTCCAACGCGCCACTTAGCTAGTGGGTCGAGAAATGCGGGCGACATTCGGCGGTCTCGCCTATCCTTTCTTATAGCTAGCCCTTAGAAAAAAATCTAGGGGCTTTTGTGAGGTTATAACTCTACAAAGCATGCGCCTCATGATATAATATATCTATCCGCAACTCCACAAGTAATTAAAAAAAGCACCTTGTGGGGGTGCTAGTTCTTGCCTGCTGAACTCATCAAATTTTATGCCCTTTTGAGGGCTTTTTTTGTTCACCTTTTTGTGGACTTCTGAAGAATATCAAAGATGAACTAATAGGGGTATTCTTGCTATAAACCGCTATAAATCACTGTAAAGAGACACTAAAGAATATATAAAATCATGGTTTTTTTAAATTTCTTCAAATGTCATGGTTTTCTCCTTTTGTTTATTAATACTCTTATCAAAATATGCTACTAGCAGTCATAGGGATTTTAGACTTTCTTCTCCATCTCCACAAAGAGGTGAATATCGCCATTGCTTTCCTGCGGAATGCGTCTCACCACTTCAAAGCCCATGTTGAGATACAGCTGCTGGGCTCGGTGATTGAAGTCAGCAACGGATAGCCTTAGGGTTTGTGGTGCAAAATTTTCCATGATAAAGTCCAGAATTTCCTGCAAAAATGCAGCGCCTTGACCTTTTCCACAGTGCTCCGGCTTCATCCCCAAACCAAGCTCCAAACTTCGCTCTCCTTTCTGCTCCAAGCAGAAAAATCCATAGAGTTTCCCATCGCGCATAACTTGATAATAACGGTCTCCACGCGCTTCTTGGGAGACTATTTCTTCATAATCCTCCAGGTCATTTTTCATATCATAAAAATCATAAGGTGCCTCGTAATGCCAGGCGTTAGCAATTTCCAAAGCATGCTGCTGGCTTAATTGTTCGATCATCATCTACTCCTCTTTTCTCTAAAATTCCCAATAAAATCGTTTCTGGTCAGCTTTTTCGCTGCAGCCGAGACTGCGATAAAATTCATGGGCTGCGGAGCGGGAAATGCCTGAATTAATCCGAATTCCTGTGTAGCCTGCTGCTTTTCCCTCTTCACGCAAAGCTTGCATCAGCGCTCTGCCATGTCCCTGCCCTTGAAAATCCTGAGCGACGGCCAAAGCCAAGAGATTGAGCAAGGACGGGAAATAGAGACAGTCGTAGCTAGCCGCATGAGCGTAACCTATGACCTGACCATCTTCTTCAGCTACCAAAATCAAATGCTGGTCATTCTCTAGCAGCCTCTTCAGTTGAGCCTCTGTCGCTTCCCTATCGAAATCATAACCCAGGCACTCAGCATTAAGCCGCTGAATAGCTGCGGCGTCTTCTAGTTTTACCTTACGAATCATCTGTCACCTCGTTCTTCTCTTTATTATAGCAGAAAAGCAGTCTCTTTGACTGCTTTCAATGAACTATTCTCCCATCTGCCCCTTCAACCAAGATTCCGCCTCTTCTAAAGGCTGGTCTGTTAGGACATCGGGCTGGATTGCCACATTTTCAAAAGCTTATTTCCATCTTTCACTCTTGGAAAACGCAATCATGAGACCAGAACCAGCTAGAACCGCTAAAATGACAAGACAGATATTTTTCAGAGGATAGAGCCAGTCTTTATTTTCCTCATGCCATCTTGACTTCCAAAGGCCAACATAGTCAGCGCTCATATGTTCGGGTTGATTCAGCTGGATATTGATTACAATGGCTAGTAAGATAAGGGCAAGCAAAACAAACGCAAACAACCAAACTTTCTTCTTTTTCGTTAGGTTAAAACTCTTCATTCTTTTCTCTTTCTACTCTCTATTTAAAACAACTTTTTACACTACTTTTCTTTCACTTCTATTTCCGAATGACGGTAGCCGTAGCCAAAGTAAATCAAAATTCCCAAAAGTAGAGCGATTCCAAAGGCCAACCAAGTGTCCAAAGTGTACTGAGTCATAAAGGAAAGGCAGATGACAATGGACAAAATCGGAGTTAGAGGCACCAGCGGAGTTTTAAACTCTCCTGCCTTGGGCTGTCCCTTTTCCTTCCGCAATTTCAAAATGGCAAAGGCCAGCATAATCAGATAAGTCAAGGTACAGATATTGAGGAAAGAGGCGATGCTAGCAAGAGGAAAGATACCCGCACAAATAGCTGAGGCAATCCCCACTAAGATGGTAGCATTTTGAGGCACACGGCTAGTAGCAGTTAATTCCTTGAAAGACCGCGGTAAAAGTCCGTCACGCGCTATACTGTAAATCATCCGAGACAAGGCATAGGTCATGGAGATGCAGACGGTAATCAGGGTCAAAATCGCTACGATAGAAACATAATTGGCAGCCCAATCTAGTCCAATACTGCGAAGTGAGAAAGCTACTGCATCTGGAACATTTAGCTTGGTATAGTGTACCAAGCCTGTCAAGACCAAGGTTACTAAGATATAGAGGATGGTCACAATCCCAAGGGAAAGGACAATGCCGCGTGGCACATTTTTTTGCGGTTCTTTGATCTCATCCACAGACATAGAAATCGACTCAAAGCCCAGAAAAGCAAAGAACATCAGAGAAGCTCCAGCCATAATCCCCGTCTGACCGCCATAGATCTGACCAAAACCGAAAGGTGCAAAGTTAGACCAATTCTCAGGTCGAAGATGGAAAAGCCCAACGAGAATAAAGAGAGCCAAGGCTGAGAATTTGAGGACAACCAAGGCTGAATTAAAGCGCAGGGCTGCTTTTGAGTTTAGAAGTACCACGCCTGTCACAAAGACCAAAACCAGAATAGGCAACAAATCTACATAAGTCCCCGCTTTTGGATTGAATGTGCCATTCAAGGCTGTCGGTAGCTGGATATGAAAGCCGCTCAAAAGCCCTTTCAAGTAAGAACCCCAGCCAGAAGCTACACCTGATATAGCTGTCATAAATTCCATGATGGTCAGCCAACCAGCCAGCCAAGCCGGAAATTCCCCTAAAACAGCGTAAATATAGCTGTAAGCTCCGCCATTAGCCGGAACTCGAGAGGCAAACTCCGCATAAAATAGGGCAGAGATGCTGACACACAGGGCAGAAATCACGATCGACACAATCAGAGCTGGACCAGCATAAGTCGCCGCCCCAATTCCTGTAACCGTGAAAATCCCTGTACCAACCATGGCACCGATCCCTAAAAGAATCAAATCCATCAGTTTCAGGTGCCGCCGCATTCCCGTCCTGTTTTTACTGGCATCTTTTTTTCGAAAAATATTCATAAAATCTCCCTCCAAAGCATAGATGGTTTATTATATCATAGATTATTGGATTTACCAAAATCTCTTTTAAAATGCCACTTTATCGTTTGGCAAAGAAATGCAAAATAAGAAGCTGGGAAATCCCAACTTCTTACATAGAAACAATTTTACGATAACTGCGGGAAGTAATCATGAAGACAATCACATAGCTGATAAAGAAGATTGCACAAACACCCAGTGTCACAGCCAGCATGAGAGCTGAGTTAAGAACACCAAGAGCAGACAAGATCAAGCTCAGCATATGATAGGCAAAGGTCAGATGGATAAAGGCAAAGGCCAGTGGTAGGAAGAAAACAATCAAGATCTGTTTCCGAATGGTTTGCCTGATTTGCTTCTCATCCAGACCGACCTTTTGTAGAATCACAAAGCGATCCCGATCTTCGTACCCTTCTGAAATCTGCTTGTAGTAGATGATGAGGATGGTTCCCAGCATAAAGACGATTGACAAGAAGATGCCGATGAAGAACATCCCACCTAGCATGCCTTTGATTTCTTGCTTATCAAAAGCTGTTACCGAACCATAGACTGCTTGATTTTCAGGCAAGGTCTGATTAAACTGATTCAATTTTTCTTGGTAAGCATCCCTCAGATTACGCTGTTCTTCCGTTGACAGCTTTGTATCAAGCCAGCCATAATAATTAAGGTTTACAGCATATTTATCTGTCATTGCAGAGAAGATTTGGTCAGGATTTTTAAGAACCATGTAGATTTTCTCTGGAACGATCATGTTCATCTGATCAGGTAAATGACCAAAGATAAAGTCTTCTTTGAGTTCCTCTTTGATTTTAAAGGTCTGACCAGCTAGCTGCAAGTCTTGCTTAGAATCTAACTTCACACCTTGCTGATAGAGAGCCACTTCATCATCCCCAAGATCAAGACTTTTCCCCGTCATACTCTGATAATCCGCTTCTGAAATAGCCAAAATATACGTTTTCGGTGTGACAAATTTTTGAGCGGCAGCATTGATATCGAGCTGGTTGTCAGCACGACTTGTCACTCCCATCGTATAGTATGGATAGACACCTTTCTTAGTGACTGGCAACTGCTGCTCATTCACAAACTCTGTCAGCGCTTGCTCCATCTGCTCACCCGTGACTCCTTTTCCTTGAATACTAAAATCATGAGGAAACATAGCTTTCTGCATGTAGTCACCACCGGCATAGATATTAGCTCCGCCAGATAAGGTTACCAAAACCATGGTTGATAGGATAGCAATTGTCGCCAGTCCCACCGCATTTTTCTTCATGCGGAAAATCAGGTTGGAAACGGAAATCATGTTATTGGGTTGGTAATAATAGGACTTCCTCTTTTTCAAAAATTGCAGAAAGACTGTAATTCCAGCATTAAAGAGCAGATAGGTGCCTAGAATCACAAAGAGCACTGCGACAAAGAATGTAAAGACTGCTGACAAGGGATTGGTCACTCCTAGTGCAAGGAAATAACCGTATGCCAAGGCTGCAAGCCCAAGTAGCGTTTGTAGGAATAAAAAGCGACTTTTCTTTTCTCCACTATTCTTCTCTTTGACCAATTGCAACGCATCAAGCTTTCTCAGGCGCAAACCATTGCTAATCATCAGGCAGAAAAAGACAAAGGCATAGAAAACAGCAACCGCGATAACGACAGCAGGCTGAAAAGTTGACACCAAGACGACCTTTATCGCCATGATTTTTAGCAAGAGGGCATAGATCAACTGGTCAAACAAGAGTCCGATCCCTAGTCCGAGGATAAGGGTTACCAGACCAAATACCAGTAATTCAATTACCACCATGACAAAGAGGTGGAATTTATTGAGCCCTAGCACACTGTAAAGGCCCAGTTCTTTGGAGCGATTCTTGAAAACAAAGCTATTAGCATAAAAGACGATAATGCTGGTCGTGATGCTGACAATAACCATCCCCAAAGATAGCACTATGGAAACAGCACTTGCCCCCGTCATCTTTACTAAATTAGGATTAAAAGTCAGGGAGAAAAAGATGTAGGAGATGGCGATGGATAGACAGGTCGCCAGAGCGAAAGGATAATAAAGCTTACGATTTTTGATTAAATTAGAAAGCGCAAGCTTACTAGTTAATCTAAGCATGAGCTTCCACCTCACTTGCCATAACTGTCAGAGTATCAGAAATCTCTTGGAACATCTGCCGCTCGGTCTTGTTGCCGCGAAAGATTTGGTTATAAAGAATCCCGTCCTTGATAAAGAGCACCCGCTTGGCCCGACTGGCTGCTGAAGTCGAGTGGGTCACCATGAGAATAGTCTGGCCGCGGTCATTGATATCGTCAAAGACATCCAAGAGAGCAGCTGAAGACTTGGAATCCAAAGCCCCTGTTGGTTCATCTGCCAGCAAAATCTCAGGCTCTGTGATGATGGCCCGAGCCACTGCCACCCGTTGCTTCTGACCACCAGAAATTTCATAAGGGAACTTCTCTTGGAGTTTGTTAATCCCCAGCTCATTGCAGGTCGTGACCAGCTTTTGCATCATCTCAGTAATGGGACGACGAGAGAGCACCAAAGGTAAAAGGATATTATCCTTGACCGACAAAGTATCCAGCAGGTTGAAATCCTGGAAGACAAAGCCTAATTTCTCCCGGCGGAAGCTGGAAGCCTGGCTGTTCTTGATGGTAGCCGTGTCAGTTCCGTTGAGAAAGACGCGTCCCTCAGTCGGCTTGTCCAACATAGCTAGGATATTAAGCAGGGTGGACTTTCCAGAGCCCGACTCTCCCATGATGGCGACATATTCTCCCTTTTCTACAGTAAAGTGAATGTCCTTCAGCGCCTCTACTTGGCTGCCCTGAAAGCGGGTTTTATAAATCTTTTTCACATGTTGTACGTCTAATAATGTCATACTTGATCCTCTTTTTTTATTTATGTGTAAAATGGTTATTTAGCTTATCTTTCAATACTTTATTAGCTAGCTCTGCTCTAAGATTAGCTGAGCTTCTGCCCCCTACCGAAAGCAAACTAAAAACGATACTATTATCATACCGAAAAGCCCGATAAGTTTCCATAAGCTAATCTTTCATTTTGGACGCTAATCTTACATTTTTGTCACTTAGCGATCTTCAAGTTATATAAAAATCTGATGTTCATTAGAGGGAGCTGGCTGTATGATTTGGCTTGCTTTGCAAGTGTGCCTATCTGAACTTTCAGTTCCATTTGGGCAAAAGGTGGTGAGGCTGGGACAAAAAGTCCTAACCTCTCAATTGTCTTTGGATTGTCGAGCAAGACGCAGTGGTTGAGTGGGCTCTACTAAGCTGATTTTATCAGCTTTTACAGCCCTACTCAACTGTGCAGAGGTGGGACGACGAAATCGAATTCTAACGAATTACCGATTTCTGTCCCACTCTCCAGCCCCTTCACTGCATCTACTTCTTAATGACTATATTGTAGCCAGAAATAATACTGGCTTGATGCACAGCCCAGTCTGGTTTTTTCGATTTCTTCTTTGGAAAGCTTCTGCGCCATTGGTGTTTTTTGTTTATGGTTGAAGAGATTTGTTCTCATAGTGGGCCTCCTTTTATTTGAATATTATTTTTGATTTTTTTCTTTACACCTATATGATATAAAATTCCCCGTCCCGCTACCATCGAATAACCTTTCATTTTAAGCTTTAAACTTACATTTTTGTCATCTTAAACAGAAAGTTCGCGATTGATAGTTCAGTTGCTCTATTTCTACAATTACCTATAAAAAAACGGCAAAAGAGGCTAGGACAAAAGTCCTAGCCTCTCAATTGTCTTTGGATTGTCGAGCAAGACGCAGTGGCTGAATGGGCTCTACTAGGCTGATTTCATCAGCTTTTACAGCCCTACTCAATTGTGCGGAGGTGGGACTACGAAATCGAATTCTAACGAATGACCGATTTCTGTCCCACTCTCCTCATTCGACAGCTTTCGTTGTCAAGATTCATCTTCTAGAGACTTAATCTTCTTTTTTCTTTAGTTTTGCTACAAGACTAGCTACTAAGCCTAACAATCCCATTCCTGCCAGTGCTGCTACCTGCGCAGAACGGTTTCCTGTATTTGGCAAACGATCACTGTCTGTTTGACTTGCTGTTCTAGCTTCCGATTTTGTTTCTTCAGCTTTTGCTGGTGCTTGAGCAGGTCTTTCTGCTGCTGGCTGAGTCGGACTTTGATCTTTCTCAACTTCTACAATCCGAGTTTCGCCCTTACCAGTCTCTTCTGGTTTTTGAGGAGTCACATGGTGAGTTTCAGGTGATGGCTGAGAATCTTCTTTCTTCGTTCCAACCAGTACGATTCGATCTGTCGGAGCTTGAAGAACTTCTCGTAGCTTCTCTTCTCGCTTGCCATCTGGATAAACCTCTGTGAGAACTCGTTCCTGACCATTTTAGCCTTCTTGAGCCACACGCTTTTCTCCTAGTTTGAGCGTCGGATCCTCTTTTTCAACTGTTTGGAAGTTGAGCTCTTGTTCGAAGACTTCTAGACTTGGAAGTTCCTCTTGGACAGCAGCTGTAGTTTTCCCAGTCACTGGTTTTTCATTGGTCAATTGGATGCGGTATTCCTTGACCTGCTTACCATTTTCTGAAACAAGGCGCACCAAGACTGGCAAATGGTCATCTCCACTATCCACAACCGTTGAAGCTACTTGGTCGCTTTCTGCTACTGTAATCTTCGGACGTTGACCTGTATAAGTCACTTGATAATTCTGACGCTCTTGAGAGAAGTCTGGCAGTTCTTTTCCATCTACTAGAATCTTAGAATTTGTACTTTCCTTAGCCAATTCACTTGGCGCCAAGAAGGTCATCTCCGTCAGAGCAACCCCATTCTTGTCATCTTTTCTTTCCATCCGCCATCTCATCGCTTTAGACCGAACAGCGTTAAAGCTTGCTGTGAGCTCCGTACCTGCCTGGATTTCCTGATTGATGTTATATGGGACAGCCTCCCAGTTGTCAGGGTTGTTAAACGGATGATTTGGTTCGTAGGCTTGATAGTTTGAGTAATAGACAGGAGCATCAAAATCTGGTCCAACATAGCGCTCTAAAACAAGTTTAGATGGTGCATCTGTTCCGCTATCGGCAAAGAAGCGCAGTTTGGCTTGTACGACCGTCCGTTCAACAATCCTACCTTGGTCCTTGAAGATGACACCTGCTGAGACTTCTGGATTTGCTGACGGAGTAGCGGACCAGTTGATCCAACGACGACTGTCATCATGATCCCCATCATTGATATAGTCCACACGGTCATGAGAATCTGGGTCAATATCATTGGTTGCTGAAGCAAAGGCTTGATTGCTATTTTCATCATAATATGGATTGTCTGACACAGACGCGCCCTGCTTGTCGGTCACTCGAACAGATAGCTCGACAGGTAGGCCACTACCTAGCAGGCGACCTCGAACAGTAAATTCGCCAGCTTTTGCCAGATTTTCAGCTGGAACTGGCTCCCATTCAACAGTCATGTCTTTGACTTCATAGTCTGATTTACCAGTGGAGTAAACAGGAACCTTGTTTGGCAAGTCTAGGCTTTGACCTAGGTGAAGCAAGCGAGACTGTTTCACTGCTGCTACCGGTTTGCGAGCCAGCAAGTCTTTATCATTTGTAAAGTGGAGACGGTATTCTCCGAGGATATCTCCATTCTCAGCCTTCACTACAACACGGACAGGATCTCCCTCATGGACACTTGGCACGACTGTTGCCAGACCATTATTGCTGACACTAGCAGTTACTGCTGGTACTTTTCCGTCGTTAGCTGGGAGATAATAGTCAGTCAAGCTTGGGTTAAAGTTTGGCAAGTCTTGACCAGCCACTTGTATACGAGTTTCTGCCTCTTTCGCTGCAGCCACTTGTTTCGAGAAGATTTGGACTTCTGTGATCGAGGTTCCCCACTTGTCATCCGCTCTCACCATACGAATCCGAAGGGCATAAGTATCAACTTTATCAAAGTTAAAGTGATTCATTTCCCCAGCTTTGAGCTGATCAGGAGCTTTAAGATTGGTCACCGGTTTCCAGTTTGCTTCATCGTTGAAGACATGCTCTTCGCTTTCGACAAAGCTAGGATTTTTAGGCGCAGTCGGCACGGTCTTGCCAGCATAATACTCGATCACGTAGGATTTCGGAGCACCAACGCCGTGATCTTCGTGGAAGGCTACGTTTAGATTGTCTACTGCCCGCTTGGTCATAATACCGGAATCTCCAAAGAGAACGCCCACTGAAGCCTCATCTTGACGGTTCCAGTTTGTCCAACGATTCGCTGGTTGGTCATTGTAAGAAATCACCTTATCATTGACATAAGATACTAGATCACTTGGATTAGAGTCCGAAGCAAAGGCCAGTGGCAACTCTGAACCTGTCCATTGGTCAGAAATATTGACTCCATTTTCAGTCTTAGCAGAGACACGGATATGGAGTTTGGTTGGCAACTGACTACCTTCTACCTGACCAGTGACCGTAAAGACGCCCTCTTTTTGATATTGACTTGGCGAGATAGCATCCCAAGTAACTTTTGCTGAGGAAACTTGACCATTTGAATGATAAGTTCGGACACTCTCTGGCAGGTGTGGTGCTTCCGCAAGCGGAGTTGTCACGCTGACTTCCTCTACTGCGATAATGCCTTCCACAGACACCTTAGCACGCGCTTCCTGCTCAATACCTTCAACTTTTCCGACTACTTCAAAAGTGTGATAGCGATCAAGGTTTTCTTTTTCGACAGCCTGCCAAGTAACCTTGTGAGCTTTAGGGAAGCCTTTATCGTACTCAACCGTCACAGTTGTTGGCAGTTTTGGTTCCTGATGCAAGTCTGTTACCACATGGACTGGGCGGACTGCTTGAACCACTTTCTTCTCCGTATTGGCTTGAATCGTTAACTCCACTTGCCCTTCAGCACCGTCATACTCTGCTTTCAAAATCACATTTCCTGGTTTGTGTAATTCTAAGCTTCCTTTACCAACGGCAACTTCTCCTTCACCTTTCGTAGAGAAGGCCACCTTATCTGCCTGTAAAACTGCCTGAGTGCCATCTTGATAGTGAGTCAAAACAGTTAATTGGACAGTCTGGTCTTCTTTGAGCTTATCAGCTTCTGCCACTTGGAGACTCAAATGATCAATTTTCGGTGCTTCTTCTAAGAATTGCACAGCATAAGTTTGCAGGGTTCCGCCATCTTTCGGCTGGACATAAATATTTGCGCGCATACCGTTTGAAGCACTAGCTTGAACCACTGTCACATCCGCATTTTCAGCTGTAGCTGCCACTGAAGGGAGCTGCTCTCCATAGGCAAGGCTCTGATAATGGACTGGTTTTTGACTAGTCAGGTCCGATACTGCCTCACCACCCACAGTCACTAGTGGCGTCACAGGTCCAGCTGCTTGCCCTTCTTCAACGAACAAGGTAGCAGAAATGGTATCACCTGCTAGATGACCTGTCATCGGAATACGAGAACCTACCACAGACAGTTTAGCTTGATCTTCTGGCGCGATTTCCCATTTATCTACATCATAATGTTCGACACTGCCGTCTGTTAGAGCAAGTGGGATCGACTTGTCTACACTGCTCAAGTCCGTTCCAGGAGCTACTCGTTTGATAACTGGCAATTCTCTTTCAACGGCTAAAACTTCCACACGTGCTTCTACTTGGCGGCCGTCTGCCTCTCCTTTAACGGTTACAATACCTGAATGGCTAACGTCTGCTTGTGACCAAGTCACAGGACGTTCTGTACGACTACCGTCACTGTACACAAAAGGAACTGTCGCTGGCAAGCTTGGAGCTTGTCCCAAAACTGTACGAACTTTTGGCACTTCTGTACCTAAAACAGTCTTTTCTTTCTGCTCTTCCTTACCAGTAAAGACCGTCACTTGATCTGATTTTAATAAACCAGAATGAGCCGTTAAGGTGAATTTACCGGCTTGGTCTGTTGATTTGACAATGGCAACTCCCTTACCGTTAAAGGCTTTGCGGATCCAAGAGCCGTCTGCTTGTTCCTTGTAACGTTCACGGCTGGCTTGCTCACCATTGTCCACACCGACAAGCTGGCCTTGTCCATGTAACTGGAAGCGAACGAGATTATTGGCAGTTGGCACGACATTGCCGTCACGGTCAACGATTTCATAGTAGATATAGGTCAAGTCTTTTCCGTCTGCTGCGATAGCATGCTCTTCCTTGACCAATCGTACCCCTGCAGGCTGACCTGCTGTGACAATCTTGTCGCGGGCAATCTCTTTACCTTGATCGTCACGAGCTACAGCTTCCAAAGTGCCTGGCTGATAAGCCACTTTCCACTCAAGGTAAAGTTCTTGAGGATTTGCCCCTTCTTGATAGCTGCGGCCGTCGCTGGTTTCTTTTTTATTAAATTTCTTGACGCCCAAAGATTGGTTGTTCAAGTACAATTCAACGCTAACAGCATTGGAGTATGCACGGACTGGTATTTTATTTTCAGCATCTGCAACATTGTCTGCCAAGTCTTGATCTTCCCAGTTCCAGTGAGGAAGCAGATGAACCATAGGTTTCTTCTTAGCTGAAACCCACTGACTTTGGTAAAGGTAATAGTCATTTTTCGGAATGCCCGCCGTGTCCACTATTCCAAAATAAGAGCTCTTCACAGGTGTGTTATTTTGGTTGTGCCAAGGAGTTGGTTCGCCAATATAGTCTGTACCTGTCCAGATAAATTGTCCTGCGTAGCCCGCATTGTCTCGGTCAAAAGTCCAAGAAGCAGTTGCCGTTTTTCCCCAACCGACACGGTCATTTCCATAGTCAGACTGCTCATAGTTACGCCAAGACTGATTGCTTCCAATCCATTCTTGCTCTGGATGGAAATAGCTGCCACGCGTACGAGTTGCCGAAGACGTTTCAGAACCATAAATCAACCAGTTTGGATGTTTGGCACGTAAGGCCTTGTAATTATCTTCTGAGTAGTTAAAGCCAACCGCATCCAGTTCATCTGCGATTTTTTCATGACCACCACTACCATCACCAAAGCGGAATTTGTCAGCTCCCATCGTGACATAGCGGGTCTTATCAACTGACTTGATGATCTTGACTAAGCGTTTAACCGTCGCTAACGAATGAGCATCGCCGTTTGCTTCACCGATTTCATTTCCGATCGACCACATAACGATGGCAGGGTTACTTTTGCCTCTTTCAACCATGGTCCGCAGGTCATAGTCAGACCATTTTTCACCCTTTTTAGCTTCTGGGTGAGTCGCATCTTTTTCAAAGAAACGACCGTAGTCATAAGGCTTCTTGCCTCCATACCAAGTATCAAAAGCCTCTTCTTGGACCATCAGCCCCAGCTCTGCCGCAATCTGCAAAGTCTGTTCGCTGGCAGGATTGTGGGTCGTACGAATGGAGTTGACCCCCATTTCCTTCATTTGCTTGAGGCGACGATACTCAGCCTTATAGTTTTCTTCTGCTCCTAGAGCCCCGTGATCATGGTGCAAGGATACTCCGTGGAACTTGACCTTCTGGCCATTGAGAGAGAAGCCTTCGTTTGGAGTCCAATTGTAATAACGATAGCCAAACAAGTCTTTCTTAGCATCAACTAGCTGCCCATCACGATACACCCGTGTTACCAATTCATACAAGGCAGGCTTGTCTTTAAACACAGTCCACAATTCCGGCTTTTCTACTTCTAAGCTTGCCTGGATAGTACTGCTTTCGTGGGCTTTTATTTTTTGGCTAGCAGTACGAATAAGGTCTGTGACTGCCTCACCACCACGTCTGACAATCTGATATTCCGCTGTGATTTCATGGTCTTTATCGTCTGTATTGACAATCTTACTCGTCACATGAGTTGCAACCTTACCGTCTTGCTGCTTCTCAAGTTCTGGCGTTAAGATAGTTGTACCATTTTTCTCAACATGAACCTTATCTGTCACTTGCAAACTCACATCACGGTAGATACCACTTCCTGAATACCAACGGCTACTTGGTTGCTTGTTGACAACATGCACAGCGATGACATTTTCCC
This sequence comes from Streptococcus sp. Marseille-P6264, assembly GCF_902460355.1. Taxonomy (GTDB): domain Bacteria; phylum Bacillota; class Bacilli; order Lactobacillales; family Streptococcaceae; genus Streptococcus. The sequence goes on along the minus strand of NZ_CABPTO010000003.1, from coordinate 45,364 downwards.
GACCATCTTTGTGGAGGTATTTAGTAATATCGTATGAAAATTGGTTGTAGCCATTTGGATAATGCCCGACCAGCTGGCCATTGACAAAGACCTGCGAATCCATGTAGACACCATCAAATGTAAGACGAACATTTTTATCCAGATCTTTTTCGTCTAATTTCAGAGGATTACGATACCAAGCATCTCCACCATTGAGCTGGCCACCTTCGTTTTGTGCTGGTGATTCATGGTCAAAATCAAAGTGGATACTCCAGTCATGAGGCAAATCCAATTTTTTCCATGATGTGACATCCGTCTCAGCTTGGACAGCTTCCTTAGCATTAGCGTTTAATTTAAAGTGCCAATTCTGATTAAAATTCACTTTTCTATCTTCGATCATTTGGCTCACTTCTTCCTTCGTCGCAGATTTTATCTCAGGCTGAGCAGCTTTTTCTTGAGTAGCTTCTTGGCCATTCTCTTTTGATCCATTTTGAGATGCTGCTGAAATGTCCTCCGCCACTTTAGAAAGCTGAGGATTTTCTTCTTTTTTCTCCTCCTGAAAATGTTCAATAGTCTCAACTGCCTGACTTGTCACTGGTTCAGCAGTTACTTCTTCCTCAACGGGATTTTCCTCCACAGGCTTTTCTGCAGCAACTAGCACCGTTGTTTCCTCGGCATAAACTGGAGTCGCTCCCGCCACACTTGCTCCAAATAAGAGGAAGCAAATCCCAATAACTATCGAGCAAACACCAATAGAAAACTTTCTTATGCTATAAACTCTCTTTCGATTCCAATGATCCTTTCCCATAGGATCATCCTTCTTTTTTTAGTAATCGCTTCCATTTTTCGAGGAAACGCTTTACTTTTTATAATCGTTTCCCTCCTATTTTATAAAACAAGCTAGCTTATCTCAATAAGCCAAGAACCTTTTTTATATTTTTGAGCGTTTTTCCTAAAATTAGGAGAAAAACAAACTTTCTCGAACATTCCTATAAAAAGGATGAGTCATTATCACCCATCCTTTTCCCATATATTTATCATATAAATCATCCGCTCTTAGAGTTTAGCCAGGTATTCCTGTACAAGTTTGATGTCTTCTTCCTTGCCACCTCGGTCAATATCGCAGATATGCGGCAGTCCATATCTTTCGATAATCAAAGCTGTCGCCCCGCAGAAGGTCCGACCATGCTTCACCGAATCTCCATTATTAACAAAACCTTTAATCAGGCTTGAGTGTTTCTTGATGAAGTGTTTGCTTGACCAAGGAATTTTCCCAGCACCTGCGTTTCTCGTAATAAGAATACAGGGTTCTTCCAGCTTTTCCTTGATGCTTTGTGTCGAATAGCCCAGCGATTCTGCAAATCGCTTCCCAACTCCCGTTACTGAATCATAAACTATAATCATTTCCTCTCCCTACTTTCTCAAAAGAAGCACTGCCAGAAAAGCAGCAAAGCCTATAACAGCCACATCCGCTATCAGTTGTAAGAGAATTTCCAAATCAGGCATACTGTGAATATAGAGCAAGATACTGATCACCGTCAAGGCCAAGACCACCAACTTGATAGCCACCGCCACGCCTGACATCACAAACAATCCAACCAAGATACAAATAAGACCACCAATCAGAAAAGACTGAAAGCCCAAACTTAGACCAAAGCCAAATTCCACCCCACCATAACCAAGGGCCAAAAGACCAATCACAACTAGGCAAAACCCAAAAATAGCCCTTCCACTCAACAGATTTCCACCTTGTTTCATCATTATTTCCTCACTTTTTCGTTTGAATGAATAGATTTTTATATTCATTCACACCTTTTCAAAAATATTTTTTCCAATTCATTTCCACCTAAGACTCTATATCACACAAATCCACCTCCTTTATTGAATGAATATTTTTATAAATTCATTCACATTATCTTCTAAGAAAAGGAAATTTTTATTTATCAAAAATTCCCTTTAAAAAATATTTCACCAAGGTCTCGATACTCTCAAAATAGCCTGGAAAATCCTGCTCTGTCACATGCATGTCAATGTAGTAGAGCAAATCGTAAGCCTTCATGATTTGGGCGACTTCCTCTTGAGAAAAGCCCTTCTCCTGCAAGCGCTGGCTGAATGTCTGAATCAGAAACTGGTGAAAGACATTGGCCGCGCGGCCAGCATCTTGATTATAGTAGTCATGCAAGATCTGAGAAATACCCGGCTTGCTCCACTCCGCCAAAATTTTATTAGGCGAGATCAACTCAAAAGTGACTGCAAAAAGCTGTTCAACGACTGCCTCAGGTTCACCTTGCCAATCCACGCGCTGCATGGTTTCCTCACGTATGCGGTTATTCTCCGCCACATAGACCTCTAAAAAAATAGCTTCTTTGGAGTCATAATACTTATAAAAGGAGCCAACAGCCATGCCGGCACGCTTGGTAATATCTGAAATATTCGTCTTTTTATAGCCTTTCTCAGCAAACACCTGCCTAGCCTCAGCCAATAATTCAGCTTTTTTGTCCATGACCTTCTCCTTTTGTGAATGAATTAGATTTTTTATTCATTCATATTATAACACTTTAAAAATCTTTGTCAAGAAGGGTCGAAATAGTATTTTGAACGGAAGACGACAATTTGAGATAACAGCACCTTTGTTAAATAAAAAAACAAACAAGTTCTCGTTAAACTTGCTTGCGTCTTGGATACATTAGTGTTTTCTACGATTTTTCAAGGCCTCATTGATTCTCTTGGTTTTAATCATAGAATCAATAGAGATAAGAAACCAAACCAAGAGGTAAATCAAAACAAAGTTTAGCCAGAAGAACCAGCCGAAAAGCATATTTCCCCAGCCATTGCAGATCACGGCCAGACAAACGATGGTCGCTGTCACTACAAAGTGGCAGAAAAGTAGGAAAGGAAATGGAAAGCGATCTGTCACATCAAAGATATAGCTTGCAACTCCAATCAAGGCGCTGACAAGGAGAACATTGAGAATAGAACGTGGAGTCAAGAGACTTGTTTTTCCTGAAATAAGGCTTACCAGCAGAAAGACCAAGCTACCTGTTCTCAGACCATCCTGCATGCCGATCAGAATTTTTTTAAAGGTCATGATTTTCCTCCTAAATTCCCAAATAGTCCATAAGTAGCTTGACATAGCGGCGACTGACATCGGTTTTGAGCTGATTGGTTAGCTTGGCAGTCATATTGCCCGAAAAGCTATCCGACAAGGATTCCAGATGATCGATGTTAATGACTGCATGCCGCGACACCTGAATGAAATTGCGACTATTGAGACGATTTTGAAAACGAGTCAGGGTTTCTGTCGTTGTGTAAACGCCCTCGGTACTGTAAATCATCAGGGTTGTCTGATTAATATCGGCCAGGATAATATCCTCTGTCTTGAGCATGACCAGCTTATCATCCGACTTAATAGGCAGGACACCACTTGGACCAGCCTTGAAGTTTTCCAGATAGTCTAGGACGGTCTTTGCCTCACCAGCCAGCTGATCCGCTCTCACGACCACCAGCGGGTCTTGGGAGGAAATCTGAGCATCTTCTTCAAATCTTGTCTGCAAACCTAAGCCTCCTACTTTCTTTACTTGAAGCTCATCCGTCGATTCAGCAGCCAATTTTGACCTAGCCAGAACAGGGCTGCTGCCGTGAGCACTACCCCAACTATATAGTATGTTTCTTGGCTTGTCAAGAGTTTTTGCCATTCAATACGGATACCTAGGAGCTTCTCAAATTCTTGCTGGAGCTGATCCTGGTCCGCAAAAACTTCAGTCAGAGAATCCTTCATCAGGACTTGTCTGAAAAGGGAAGCCATGTAGGTTGAGGGAGTCAGTTTCATGAGATTTTGAGCCAGGCTGGGCAGAGTCCCAATCGGAATATAAGTTCCTACTAGAAAACCAGAGGCCGCACCGATTACCGTTGCGTATTGCCCCAAGGAATTCACCGATTTGAAATAAGGAACAACTAGCGCATTGAGGAGACTAGCCAGCAAGCTATTGAGTAACATAAGGCAGAGCAGCTGGGGAAGCAGCGACCAGTCAAAGGAAATCTTATCCGCTAGAATAAAGTAGGTCAGCATGACAGCAAACATGAAAACTTGCATGACAAAGCCAATCACAAAGGCACTGATTAAGTAGCTAAACCGCAAGCCCCATTGCCCCAAATCTGTGATAAAGAGGTCAGCGGTTACCTTTCTTTCCCGGTCTTCAGTTTGTTGTGAAAAAGCTGATAGGGTGGTTGTCAAGGCGGTGACTGCCAGCGTTCCGCTAATCAACCAGAAATCGAGCAACTCCGTCGCATGGCTACTGTCTGACCAAGATCCTTTCATGTTGTTCTTTAGAAAAACCAGATATAAAACAAAGGGAATAATGGCTCCAAAGAGAGATAGAATCACCCCACTATGATTGCGAAAATAGAGTAAAAAATTTCGTTTGATCAACATTAACATTTAACGTACCTCTCTTCCTGTCAGAGCCATAAAGGCATCATCCATCGTCCCTGCTTGAAATTCAAATTGTTCAATATAAGGGCCAAGCTGGCTCAGTAAAGTCAAGGCTTCCTTCGTCGTCTCAGGATAAAAGAAAAACTCATTTTCCTTGCCTTGCTCCCATTCACAGCTAGTCGGCAAAGTAGCCTTCAAGTCCTCTGAATCTGAGGTCAAAAGCCGCAAAACATTGCGGGCATAGCGCTCCTTGATCTGGTCAGCAGAGCCTTGCGCAATGACTTGACCATGGTCTACGATATAAATCTTATCTGCATCGTCGGCTTCATTGAGATAGTGGGTGGTCAGGACTACGGTCATGTTTTCCGTCTGCTGCAAGTCTTTGAGCAGCTTCCAGATGCTTTCTCTGGTCTGGATATCCAAGCCTGTCGTTGGCTCATCCAGAAAAAGTAGGTCAGGGCTATTGAGCAGGGCTCGCGCAATGTCCACCCGTCGCTTTTGTCCGCCAGAAAGTGTACCATAGCGCTGTTTGGCAAAGTTAGTCAGATCCAGTTGCTCGATCAACTGCTCAAGCTTGCCTGCTTCCACCTGCTTGTACTGCTTGGCACGGATTTGCAGATTTTCAACTACTGTCAAATTGGCATCCAGTACACTGTTTTGGAAAACCACACCCAGCTTGGCTTGTTCTGCATAAATGATTTGTCCTGATGTTGGCTGTAAAAGTCCAATCAACATCTGAATCGTTGTCGACTTGCCAGCTCCATTAGGACCCAGAATTGCTGTAAAACTACCTGCCTCAATTTCTAAATTCAAGCCGTTAACCGCTACCTTATCGCCATAAACTTTGGTTAGATTTTTCGTTTCTACTAACATGATATTTTCTCCTGTCCTTAACTTCTGAAACTATGATAGCAAGTCTTTTTTGAAAAATCTCAGCTTTTTGGATAAGCGGTAAAATGAGGGAGATGAGAGGTAAAAATCCAGAAACCAAAAAATCCCCGACCAGAGGTCAGGGAAACTTATTAGCGGGCGACAATCTTGCGGTAACTGCGGGAAGTTAGTAAGAATACTAAAATATAGGTCAGGAGGAAGACGCCGCAAGTTGCAAGTGTTGTCTGAATTAAGAGAGGAATATTGGTCACACCTAGTAGAGCAACTATCAAGCGCAGCATATGAAAGACTGCTGCTATATGTAGAAAAGCAAAGATAAGAGGTAGGAAGAAAACAGTCAAAATCTGCTTGCGAATGGTACTTCTGGTCTGCTTTTCATCTAAACCAACTTTTTGTAAGATAATAAAACCATCACGGTCTTCATAGCCTTCAGAGATTTGCTTGTAGTAAATCACGAGAACAGCTCCTAGGAGGAAGATAACGGAGAGGAAGACACCGATGAAGAGCAAGGTTCCGGTAAGTTCCTGATAACTCTTTTCTGCGCTATGACGGTCACTGGCCATTGCGTAGCTACCATCTTGGGCCTGTTCCTGATCCAAAGTGTCTCTCAACGCCAGCTGGACTTGCTCGACAAATTTCTTACTGTCCTTAGTCTCCGAAGCAATTCCAATGTAGTAATAGTGTGCAACATTTAGCCCAACTTCTTTACTATCATTGACCACCATATAGAGACCCTGTTCCATGGCCACGTCGTTTGGATTAGGGATTTCCCCATGCGTGAAATTCGACGGTAAAATCTGCTTAATCTTCCAGTCCTTGCCATTCACTCGGAGAGGCTTATCCTTATTTAAGGAAACATTTTTTCCATAGACAAGAGTTTCATCATCTGCCAAGTCTATCTTTTTCCCTGTCATTTTTTCATAATCCTGGCGATTGATAACTGTAATCGTGCCGGCAGACTTGGTCAAGATACTTGGATCCGAATCCAGCTCGCTTTGCATTGGAACCGTCACATCATTACCAGCTAATTTCATGATGAAGGCTGATTGATAGAGATAGGTAGTAAATCTTGGCTTCTTCAGGCCTGTGTCCTGAGCGACTTGCTGAACCTTGTCCAACAGTGTTTCCGTCTGATCAGTTGATGTTGGCAGGACGACGCTGACATTGTAATCCTTTGGATGCAAGGTAGTAATATAATCCTGACCTCCAACATAGATATTGATTGTACCAACTAGAGTCACGAGGAGCATGGTGGACAAGATGGAAATAGTTGCCAAGCCCGCTGCATTTTTACGCATTCGCGAGATAAGATTGGAAACAGAAATGAAATTTTGGGTCCTGTAATAGTAGCTTTTTCTCTTTTTGAGAAATTGCAATAGTGTAATCGAGCCCGCATTAAAAAGAAGATAAGTTGCTAGGATAACCATAATCACGGCTATAAAGAAATTGCCGATAGCAGCGACAGGTTTGGTAACGGTCAAAGCCATGTAATAAGCCACACCCATGAGCAGGAGCCCCAGCAAGGTTTGCAGAAAAAGGAAGCGCCCCTTCTTCTCGCCAGCTTTCCTTTCTTTCATTAGGTTAAGAGAGCTATAGCGTAGAAGGCGGGTCGAGTTGAGCAACAAAATCACCGCAAAAGCGACCCCTAGACTGGCCAGAGTCAACCAAACATTCTGCCATTGGAAGGTCGAGGCAAGAACTGCTGGCATTCCCATCAATTTCAAAAGAACGGCGTAGAGCATCTTATCTAAAGCTAGTCCAGACAAGACTCCCAGACCGACCGTGCCCAGATAAAAGACACAGAGCTCAAAGAAGGTCATAAGTAGCAGGTGGCGTTTTTCCATCCCCAGCACGCTATAAACACCGAGCTCCCGCGAACGGTTCTTCATAACGAAGCTATTGGCATAGGTGATGAGGATGAGCACTGCAATCTGAATGACTTGGATACCAAACTGCAAGGTCATCCGAGCTGCTGTACCACCATAAGAAGTCTCCATATTTGGACTGTGAGCCAGTGAGACAAAACTATACAAAATCGCTGTTGCCAGTACCGTCGCCAAAGCAAATGGATAATACAAACTGCGATTTTTGATCAGATTTGATAAAGCCAGTTTACTCGTTAGTTTGAACATAATCACCCACCTCACTTGCCATGACTGTCAGCGTATCAGAAATTTCTTGGAACATCTGCCGCTCGGTCTTGTTGCCGCGAAAGATTTGGTTATAAAGAATTCCGTCCTTGATAAAGAGCACCCGCTTGGCCCGACTAGCTGCTGAAGTCGAGTGAGTTACCATGAGAATGGTTTGGCCGCGGTCGTTGATATCGTCAAAGACATCTAGGAGAGCAGCCGAAGACTTAGAATCCAAGGCTCCTGTTGGCTCATCCGCCAGTAAAATCTCAGGCTCTGTGATGATGGCCCGAGCAACTGCCACCCGCTGCTTCTGACCACCAGAAATTTCATAAGGAAACTTCTCTTGTAGCTTGTTAATCCCCAACTCATTGCAGGTGGCAACCAGCTTTTGCATCATCTCGGTAATGGGGCGGCGAGAGAGGACCAAAGGCAGTAGAATATTATCCTTGACCGACAGAGTATCCAACAGATTGAAATCCTGAAAGACAAAGCCTAATTTTTCTCGGCGGAAGCTGGAAGCCTGGCTGTTTTTGATGGTTGCTGTGTCAGTTCCGTTGAGAAAGACGCGGCCCTCAGTCGGCTTGTCCAGCATGGCTAAGATGTTGAGCAGGGTGGATTTCCCAGAGCCCGACTCCCCCATGATAGCGACATACTCGCCTTTTTCTACCGTAAAGTGAATGTCTTTCAACGCCTCTACTTGGCTGCCCTGAAAGCGAGTTTTATAAATCTTTTTCACGTGTTGTACATCTAATAAGGTCATCATGATCTCCTTTTCTATAATTCCATTTTAATACAGAAACAGCTTTATTTCCATATTTTACTAATTTTTAAATGCCAATATTTTTATATCTGCACTAGATATGCAATCAGTGCGATGATCCAGAGATGGGCTGGGTAAAAGATATAGAAGAAATACTTGCCCCACTTGCCATTATAGCCTCGCTCGCCATTATAGAGATGGAGGAAGGGCAAGACGGTAATAAAGGCCCAGTCTGAATTGTAGAGCATCATCGAAATGGTGGCTCCCATGGTTGGGTAAATTTCAATGCTCAGACAGAAGAGCAGAAAAGCCAAGACCATGTAAGAAAAAGTTCTGAGAGCAGGCTGATTGCGGAAGATATAGCTAATCAGCATCAAAGGAATAATGGTCATGCCGCCTTCTGTCAAAAAGACTCCTGCCAAACCAATTAAGACTGCCGCTCCAATCCGCAAATAGCGCTTCTCATCCATAATCTTTTCACTATTTTTGGAGAGACCAAACACAAGATTAAGCACCAGAACGCCACAGGCTAAGCTGAGAAAGATATTATTCTCAAGATGAATCCCCTTGCTATGAAAAAGCATGGTCAAGATGCTATTGCCCAGCTGCATAATAGCCGCCCAGATAAACAAGCGTGCATTGTAGGCCAAGCGGTTGCGCGTATGCAGAAAGCCTTCTACTGCGCTAAAAGCAAACCAGGCAGCTACACAGCGAGTCAGCAGGTGAAAAATCCCGTCCCAGCCCGTCGGCAAAAGCCCTGGAATCTTACCAATATGATCAAAAACCATTAAAAAGGCCATGAAAAGCTTGAGTTGGAAAGCATTGAATCCTCTTGTTTTCATTTCATATCTCCTTGTCTTCTTTATACATCTATCTTACAAAAAAAGAAAGGTCGGTACCATAACCTAACCTTTCAATTTCACTTGCCAACCTTACAAATTTGTAAGAATGCCCTATTCAAATATCATTTTCTTTTCTGAAAAGCTAATCATGACAGTCGTTCCCTGACCGACCTGCGAAGCGATGCTGATCTGATGCCCCAGCTCATCTGCGATTTTCTTGGACAGATAAAGTCCCAAGCCAGACGATTGCTGGGTCAAACGACCATTATAGCCCGAAAAGCCTCGCTCGAAAACCCGCAGCAAATCCGCATCTTGAATACCCAAACCGCTGTCTTTGATATAAAGCGTTTCCTCCTGAAAATAAATCTCAATCCCGCCTTGACTGGTGTATTTCAGACTATTTGACAGTACTTGCTCCAAAATAACGACGAACCACTTTTTATCTGTGATGATGGTTCGGTCCAGATCATGCAGGTTGAGGCTCAAGCCCTTTTGGATAAAGAAAATCGCATACTTCTTGACAATCTCCTTGACCAAATCTTCAACATTTTCCTTTTTCAATACCAAATCCTCGTGGAAACTCTCCAAACGAAGATACTGCAAGACGATATTGACATAGGACTCGATCTTAAAAAGCTCTTGCTCCAGCTGATTCTTGACCTTCTTGTCCTCAATCTCTCCGACCAGCAAGGAACTAGCCGCAATAGGCGTCTTGATCTGATGAGCCCAGAGCGTATAATAATCCATCAGGTCATTTAACTTCTCCCTCTCCTCAATCGCACGGTTCTTCTTGTCCATTTCCAAAAGAGCCAGTTTCTCAAAAAGGAGAACCTCTAAGGCAGTCTGAGGCCGACCTGAGGCATAGAAGAGCTGGTTGCGGTATTCCTTATAGGCACTAGCTAGATCCATTCCCAAGAAAAAGCTAGCGAGGAGAAAGGCTAAGAGCAACTGATACTCTAGCAGACTGCGCCCATCTTCGAAAATAAAGGCAAACATCCCCATAATCGAAAATACAATCAGCAAGAGTAACAAGATGAAGCGACGGGAATACAGATGATGCTTCAAAAAGAAAAATTTATCCTGCATGTCCATTGGTCAAACCATATCCTATCCCTTTTTTCGTCTCAATGAAATGCTTCAGACCGTGCTCTTCCAGCTTCTTGCGCAGGCGGGCAACATTGACGGACAAGGTATTGTCGTCGATAAAGAAATCGCTGTTCCAGAGCTCCTTCATCAAATCATCACGCGCCACGATACTACCAGAATGCTCAAAGAGCACCCGCAAGATCTGAAATTCATTCTTGGTCAGCGTCACAAGCTCGCCCTCATAAACCAAATCCATGGATTTAAGATTTAAAATCACGCCCTGATATTCCAAAAGACTTTGATCCGTCCCAAACTCATACGATCGCCGCAGCAGGCCTTGAACTTTTGCCAGAAAGACATTATTGTCAAAAGGCTTGGTCACATAGTCATCTGCGCCCATATTGATGGCCATGACGATATCCATAGACTGGTCGCGCGAAGACAGAAACATAATGGGCACTGTTGAAATCTTTCGAATTTCCTGGCACCAATGGTAGCCGTTAAAGAGGGGCAGACCAATATCCATCAGCACCAGCTGGGGCTCCTCCTTGACGAAGGTCGTCAAAACCTGCATGAAGTCTTCAATCGCCACAACCTGATAGCCCCACTGCTCCAGCATTTTTTTGATCATTTGACGGATAACCGCATCATCCTCGACCAGTAAAATCTTGTGCATTCCATTTCCTCACTCATTTTTCTTACTGCTATTATATCAAATTCTCCCTTAAATCACAGAGACTTTTTTAGTTTGAAATTCATATTGTTTTCAGAAAGTTCCAAGAAATCATTCAAGAAGTGTTGACAAAGACAGAGTAAAAAGATAAAATAACACTACATTCAGAATTGTCTGAAAATTCATTTTTTATAATAAGGAGATTATTATGCTAGAACAAACTCAGACATCTACCTGGCAGTCTAAACTAAAAGCCCTAGGTCCTGGGATCCTCATGGCTTCTGCTGCTGTTGGTGGCTCTCACATTGTTTCCTCTGCTCAAGCAGGCGCCAAGTACGGCTGGGCTTTGATGGGACTGGTCATCTTGGCCAACCTCTTCAAATATCCCTTCTTTCGCTTCGGTGCTGAGTACACCTTAGAAACTGGTCACAGCTTGGTTGAAGGCTATGCCCAAAAAGGAAAAGTCTACTTAGGCATCTTCTTCGTTTTAAATGTATTCTCCGCCTTGGTCAATACAGCAGGGGTCGGGATTCTCTGTGCTGCCATTGTCGCCAGCGCCTTTCCAAATGCCCTTGGACTCAGCATTACTCAATGGTCTCTGATCCTCATCATCCTGATCTGGGCAATGCTACTCTTTGGTGGCTACAAGTTCTTGGATGGCCTTGCCAAATGGATCATGTCTGCTCTAACCTTTGCAACGGTTATTGCGGTCATCGTTGCTATTATCAAGCATCCTGAGTACGGAGCAGACTTCGTTGAAAAGACACCTTGGCAGATGGCTGCCTTACCTTTCATCGTTTCTCTGATGGGCTGGATGCCAGCTCCAATCGAGATTTCAGCCATCAACTCCCTCTGGACTGCTGAGAAAGGAAAATCTGTCAATATCTCTGTCACGGACGGACTTTTTGACTTTAACGTTGGCTATATCGGTACGGCCATTCTGGCCATCTTCTTCGTCGCTATGGGGGCTCTCGTCCAGTATCCAACTGGTCAACCAGTTCAAGATGCTGGCGCTGCCTACATCCAGCAATTCGTTGGGATGTACGCATCTGTTCTTGGTGATTGGACACGGATTCTGATTACTTTCATTGCCTTTCTCTGTATCTTCGGTACCGTTATTACCGTTATTGATGGCTATTCTCGTGTAAACGCTGAATCCCTACGCCTCCTTCTCAACGAAAAGAAGACTTCTCAGAAAACTCTACATATCTGGATGACAGCTACAGCCATTATCGGTGGCATTATCATCTACTTCTTCCAAGGTAGTGTAGCCCTCATGCTTCGTTTTGCCATGATTGCTTCCTTCCTGACGACTCCATTTTTTGCTCTCCTAAACTATCTCCTCGTTACGAGCGAGAATAAACATCTGAGCAAATGGCTCAAAGGTCTTTCCATCCTTGGTTTGATCTTCCTCTTTGGCTTCGCCTTATTCTTTATCTACGCCATCCTCATCGGTAAAGCTTACTAGATCAAAAGAGCTGGAAAAACTGAAGAATATCTTCAGCTTTCCGCTCTTTTCTTTTTTCCTTTCTGACAACCAGCCCCTACTTATGCTATACTGTAAGAAGATAGAATATGGAGATCGATATGGGAATAATTTTTGATTACCTAGACCAAGTAGCTTACGACAGTATCTACGACACCCCCTTTAATGAACTGGATATGCTGATGCTGACAGAAATAACTTATCTGCCTTTTGACCAGATTGTATCTGATCAGATATCCCCTGATTATACTTGCCGCTTGTTTGAAGCTGCTGAAAAGATGCCCCAAGATTTGTCCATGTTAGTGACTAAAAATCGGCTGAAACTTTTAGAAAAGCTAGCTAGCTCAACCCGCTTCAAAAATATCAAGCTCATGGGCTATGTCAATGATATTGATCCTGATGTCCAAAAGCAGTTTGCAGCTATGATTTGCAAAATCAAGCCTGAGACCTATGTCCTGACCTTCCGAGGAACTGATGATTCCATTATTGGCTGGAAAGAGGACTTCCACATGACTTATATGGATCAGGTACCAGCTCAAAAAACGGCGGTCAATTATCTGCGAAAAGCCATGGATGCTCTGCCTGGTCAGTTCATCCTGACTGGTCACTCAAAGGGCGGAAATCTAGCCTCCTACGCTGCTAGTCAGATCGAGCCAGAATATCAAGAGCGGATTCAGAGCATTTACAGCTATGATGCCCCTGGACTGAATCACTCGGTCATCACCAGTCAAGGCTACCAAACTATTTCAGACAAGATAAAGCGCTACATTCCGCAAGGCTCTATCGTCGGAATGATGCTCGAAACACCTAAGCAGGCTCAGATTGTCAAAAGTACAGCTATCGGCGGTCTGGCCCAGCACGATACCTTCACTTGGCAGATCAGTGACCAGACTTTTGTCCTACTGGACAACCTCAATCCAGACAGCCTTCAAGTAGATAAAACTCTGAAAAACTGGGTAGATAGCGTTTCTGATGAGGAATTAAAAGACTTTTTCGACCTCTTTTTCGGCCTCATCTTGGATGCCGGCATCAGCTCTATCAATGACCTCACCAAGCTGGAAAATTTCAACAAAATCCTTGCTGTTTTTGAAAATGCCAACGCCCTCACAGATGAGGAGCGGGATATGCTGACGCGCCTCGCCAAACTACTGGTAGACATGCGCTACCAATCTTGGAAAGACGACATGAATCTGCTGACGCCTGCAGAAATCCAGAAAGAAATCCGAGAAAACATTTCTCAGTTGGTCAATCAGCTCCCTTTTGTCAATACTGAAAAGCCAAAGGAAGAGACCCCTGACACTACTGAAGAAGATACTTTGCTCTCTTGAATATGGGTATATCAAAGCCTAGCTAATTATAACCACCCTCCTACTGAACCGCATCCCAAAAGTTAGATTTTTTATGTCTAACTTTTGGGGTGCGGCTCAGTGGGAGGGTATTTTTCTCGAACTTAGCGGTGCAAGATGGATTAATAGTCACATAAATATAAAAATTCGAGAGTAAAATTAATTTTTATTCTCGAATTTTATCTTACTGAAGGGCATTAGAAAAATTTTCCACAAACTCTTTTAAGTCATCTCTATAATTTTTCAAAAATTGAATCAAGTCTGATTTACCAACTATTTTCATATCTTTTATTTTATTGTATTGCTTTCTCTGCTCTTCAAAACCTTGTTCATACTGTTTTCTCATCATTTGAAATGTAGTCTCGTCATATAAAACAGTACCTTTGATAGCATTTTCATATTGAGCCATATAGTCATCTAAAATTTTTTGGTACATAGTCAAATAATCTCCATAGGTTTGAATTGACTCAATTGTCTCATCAGAGACATCTTGTGGTGAAAACACCTGATTTGACTCAGACGAACCATTTGTAGTAACTGATGATGGAGAGGTTAGAAGACCAGTTGCATTCTTATCGGGCAGTTTTACAGAAGAGATAATATTCTCAAATATTTTTGAATATTCTTTATCAAAAGATTTTGAAGTTGCAAGAACAAAAGTAATCAGTAAATCGTTATGAGTTAGCGATACAAGTTTTCCCTCTTTTTTACCTTTTACATTCATAATAATATCCCAAGAAAATGCAGGATGGCCATTAACCATCATCTTACTTTCACTAGTTTCTATGACATCCGTATTATTATTTTCGAATCCTTCAATGAAATCTTTTCTGATTTCTGTATTTTCCAAAGAAATATTATCCCTAGAATCAACTGATACTAGAAATAAACTTCCCTCTTCAGGATAAAAATATATAATCTTTTCATTACTATTCGAGGTTGCCCTCTTCCAAGTGCTCGGAACAGAAAAATTAATGTCCTTAAAAGTCTGCTCTGTCATTTCTTCTTGACTAGAAGATTCTTTATTCCCTTCGTCCTCATTTGTTTGGCTCTGAATTACTTGATGTTTTTCTTGATGATAAACATCGCCCATTAAGTAAGCCATAGGGATAGAGACGATGGAAAGGATAAGACCTATAACAGCTAGAAGTTTTTGCGATACCGTTTTCTGTGACAGGTATAAAATCCCGCATACAAATCCCAGAAGGGCTAGAAGAAGAGATAAAGTACGCATGCTATTTAGACAAGCTATTAACAAAGCCATAGCTCCTAAAATTGTCGATACCAAAGCCAATTTTTCTTTTTTCATCATTTAACTCCTAGAACCTTTTCATTAGGTATTATATATATATATGAATTGTCAAGTGTTTTTTAAAAATTATTCACAAAAAATCCCAGCATCTTGCTGGGATTCATTACTTTTAGGTTGTTTTGCTAATCAACATTTCCTATTATAGAAATTGTTCTAAATAACATTACCCAATCAAACTTCCATTTGGCACTTTCTCGTCCACAGTTAGGAGAGTCAGTTGGTCGCCGTGCTCGGCTGATAGAATCATACCTTGGCTGATGCGGCCCATCATTTTGCGCGGTTTGAGGTTGGCCACGATTTGGACTTTCTTACCGACCAGCTCTTGCTCGTTTGGATAGTATTTAGCAATACCAGAGAGGATTTGGCGGTCCTCACCGTCTCCTGCGTCCAAGCGGAACTGAAGAAGCTTGTCAGAACCTTCAACTTTAGAAACTTCTTTGACTTCTGCGACACGGATTTCCACCTTATCAAAGTCGTCAAATTTGATCGCTTCACGGTTAAGTTTTAGCTCGACATCTTCTGGATTCCATTCTTTTTCAACTGCAGGTTTGTTGCCTTCCATTTGTTCTTTGATATAAGCGATTTCTTCTTCCATATCCAGACGTGGGAAGATTGGTGTCCCTTTTTCTACAACTGTCAGACCTGCTGGGAGCTGGTCAATTGCTAGGTTTTCCAGAGAAGCAGCTTGAGGCAAGCCCAGTTGGCCGAGGACAGCCTTGCTGGTTGCCATCATGAAAGGCTCAATCATATGGGCTACAACACGGAGGCTAGCTGCCAAATGGCTCATGACTGCTGCCAGTTCTTTGACCTTGGCTTCATCCTTAGCCAGAACCCAAGGAGCGGTTTCATCGATATATTTATTGGTGCGGGAGATGAGCGCCCAGACTGCTTCTAGCGCGCGTGGGTAGTCTACTGCATCCATGTGTTTGTAGTAGTCAGCGATGGAATCAGCTGCTACCTGAGCCAGAGCTCCATCAAAGTCTGTCACATTTTCTTCATAGGCTGGCACCTGACCGTCAAAGTATTTGTTAATCATGGAAACAGTACGGTTGAGGAGATTTCCAAGGTCATTGGCCAATTCATAGTTGATACGACCTACGTAGTCCTCAGGTGTGAATGTCCCATCAGATCCCACCGGAAGACTGCGCATAAGGTAATAACGCAGGGCATCCAAACCGTAGCGTTCTACCAGCATTTCCGGATAGACTACATTGCCCTTAGACTTAGACATCTTGCCATCTTTCATGACAAACCAGCCATGACCAATCAAACGTTCAGGCAATTTGATATCCAACATCATCAGAAGGATTGGCCAGTAGATGGAGTGGAAACGCAGAATGTCCTTGCCCACCATGTGGAAGACTGTTCCGTTCCAGAATTTGTCAAAGTTCCCGTGCTCATCTTGACCGTAGCCAAGAGCTGTCACATAGTTGAGCAGGGCATCAAACCAAACATAGACAACGTGTTTAGGATTTGATGGGACTGGTACTCCCCATGTAAAGGTTGTACGAGAAACTGCCAAATCTTCCAAACCTGGCTCGATGAAGTTTTTCAGCATTTCATTGAGTCGACCATCAGGTGTGATAAAGTCTGGCTGAGATTTGAAAAATTCTACCAAGCGGTCTTGGTACTTGCTGAGACGCAGGAAATAAGACTCTTCTGACACCCACTCCACTTCATGTCCAGATGGCGCAATTCCGCCCGTTACATTCCCAGCTTCGTCACGGAAAACTTCCGTCAACTGGCTTTCAGTGAAGAATTCCTCATCAGATACAGAATACCAGCCTGAATATTCACCCAAGTAGATATCATCTTGGGCCAAGAGTTTTTCAAAAACATCAGCTACAACCTTTTCATGGTAATCATCGGTCGTCCGGATAAATTTATCGTAAGAAATATCCAAGAGCTGCCAGAGCTCCTTACCCCCAACCGCCATGCCATCGACATAAGCTTGTGGGCTGATCCCAGCTTCCTCAGCTTTTTGCTGGATTTTTTGACCGTGCTCATCAAGACCAGTCAGATAGAAAACATCATGGCCCATGAGGCGCTTGTAACGAGCCAGAACATCACAGGCAATGGTCGTATAGGCAGACCCGATATGGAGTTTGCCAGACGGGTAATAAATAGGTGTCGTAATATAAAACGGTTGTTTTGTAGTCATTTTTTAATCCTTTCAAGGCTAATGAAACCTTTTTTGATAACACTTCATTATATCATATTTCCAAGCGATTGAAAGAGGGGACTTCTCCATCCTCTAACCTTTTTTATAGCCTTACAATCACTTTGCTATAAATCAACTCTATCTTTTGGTATAATAAACTCAGGAAATTTCTACTAGAAAAGGACATTTTATGAAACTCATCTCTTGGAACATTGACTCTCTCAACGCTGCCTTGACCAGCGATTCTGCCCGTGCTCAGCTCTCTCAGGCTGTCCTTCAGACCTTGCAAGCAGAAAATGCGGATATCATCGCTATTCAGGAAACAAAGCTATCTGCTAAAGGCCCGACTAAAAAACATCTTGAAATTTTAAAAGAACTCTTCCCAGGCTATGAAAACACTTGGCGCTCCTCTCAAGAGCCAGCTCGCAAAGGCTATGCAGGAACCATGTTCCTTTACAAAAAAGAACTGACACCCATCGTGACCTTCCCAGAAATCGGCGCTCCTTCAACTATGGATGTTGAAGGCCGCATTATTACACTGGAGTTTGACAATTTCTTCGTCACTCAGGTCTACACACCCAATGCTGGCGATGGTCTTAAACGCTTGGAAGAACGTCAGGTCTGGGATGTCAAATACGCTGAATACTTGGCAACACTAGATGAACAAAAACCAGTTCTCGCAACTGGCGATTATAATGTAGCTCACAAGGAAATCGACCTTGCTAATCCAGCCAGCAACCGCCGTTCACCAGGCTTTACCGACGAAGAACGTGCTGGCTTCACCAACCTACTGGCTAAAGGCTTCACCGATACCTTCCGCCACTTGCACGGTGATATCCCTAACCAATATACTTGGTGGGCACAGCGCAGCAAAACTTCTAAAATCAACAACACCGGCTGGAGAATCGACTACTGGCTGACCAGCAACCGCGTAGCTGACAAGGTAACCAAGTCTGATATGATCGACTCTGGTGCACGTCAAGACCATACGCCGATTGTCATGGAAATTGAACTTTAAGGAGGAATCCGATGGACTATCAGCCTGTAATTCCCGAATTTATAGTATCTGACCTCGAACAGTCGCGTCACTTCTACTGCGACTTACTGGGCTTCTCTGTCGAATACGAGCGTCCCGAGGAGAAATTTCTTTTCCTATCGCTTGAAGACTGCCAGCTCATGTTAGAAGAAGGCAGCGCCGAAGAATTAGCCCGACTGACCTATCCTTTCGGGCGCGGTGTCAATATTTCCTTTGGCATCGAGGATGTCCCCCAGCTCTACCAAAAACTGCTGGAAGCTGACTATCCCATCCATCGTCCGCTGACAAAAAGAGAATTTCGCGTAGGAAATAGCTTTATTTATCCTCATGAATTTGCAATTTTGGATCCAGATGGATATTTTCTACGATTTAGTGAATAAGAAAAAGGAGGCTGCTAGCCTCTTTTTTCTATTTACAAATAGGTTGCTCGAATCCGCTCATACTATCAGAGAGTATTTTGTAGTGGAAAGCGTCCAAAATTCTGCTCCGTCAGTGCAGGATTGCCCAGCTGATAAACCTTGTCAGCCTGCTGGGTCAAACTATCCCATGGCTCCTTGCCGATTCGGCTGACCAAGTCAACTTTTCCCTTAAGCTTGGACAAATGCTGACGTCCCTGCTCGGAAAAGCCTAAAATATGGATGCCAGACGGAAGCTCTTCTTGTCTAGCTCCGACCAGGATATAGGTCAGCAGACGTCGAACCCGAGCCTTGGTATAGCGCTTGGTCGCTACCTGCTCGACCAGCTCTTCTATGGTCTCACTGCTTTTCAGAGCCTCTCTAATCCGAACAGCCAATTCCTGATTAACCTGATAAAAGTCTGTCAAATCCGGACTTGTCACTATCTGGTAACGAAGGTAAGGAAAGAGATCCGACCAAGTCACCTTTGCTGCCGTCTCGAGTAAGTCATAGGCTGGAGTGAATTTTTTGAGAAAGTCTGGCTGATCCAGATTCCGACGAAGGGCAGTTGCGGAAGCAAATTCCTGATTAGCTGACAAGGAATGATAGCCGGCTCCCTGACGTTGAATCGGACACAGCTTTATAGCCTTTCCCGCCACAGCCTTGGCATAGGCCAAGCCCAAGATATGGTTGGGAGTAGAGCCTGAGAAATTGAGCTCTGCAAATTCCTGCCACATGGCCTGAGTCTTTTGAGGATAGGATAGGGAGTCAGGCAAGCCAGCCAGATAAGCCTCCATCTGCTCTGCCTTTTCACCATAGACCTTGGAAATACTCTCATAATCCAGCACTTCCTCGGTCCCAAAAGTCAGCTGTTCGATGCCCAATCTCTCTAAGATGTCCACCGCCCCCTTAGCGAAAAAATCTGCCGCCTGAACGCTGACCAAGAAAGGCAGCTCAAGGACCAAATCCGCTCCAGCTTCTAAAGCCATCTGCGCCCGGGTCCACTTGTCTACGATAGCAGGCTCCCCTCGCTGAACAAAATTGCCACTCATAGCGATAATTTTCAGACCAGAAGCCTGCTCCAGCAGATATTTGTGCCCATTATGAAAAGGATTAAACTCTGCGATAATACCGGTGACTGTCATCTCATTTCTCCGCCACAAAGAACCAGCGAGCGCTCTTGTCAGTTGGCTCCTTATCCTCAAAGTCCGCGTACACCTTGACATTCTTAAAGCCAGCCTGCTCCAGCAAAATATCATAGGTCAAAATCTCATAGGTCCGCTCCTCATGCACCTCGTCATGGCGCGTGAATCGACCATCTTCGTCTTGGACAAAGAAGGTCAACTCATGCACGATAGAATGAGGCGGTTCGTCCGCATAGGAATCCCAGACCATGGCAAAGGTTTCAGCATTTTCATGATAAGAATAGCCCGGAAAAACCTCGTCAATCTGGTAAATCGAGTGCACGTCAAAGATAAAGCGACCACCCTCATTTAAATGCTGGTAAACTTGAGTGAAGACCTGACCAACATCAACTTCATCCTCCATATAGCAAATCGAGTCCGAATAACAAGTCACCAAATCAAACTGACCAACGCCACTCAAATCCAGCATATTGCCTTGAATAAAAGGAATATCCAAACCGGCCTCTCTGCTGCGCTTCTCTGCCAAATCCAGCATTTCCTGACTCAGATCCAGCCCCGTTACATCAAAACCAGCCTGCTTAAAATAAATAGACTGAATGCCCGTACCACAGGCCAGCTCCAGCAGCTTTTTCTTATCCTTTGGAAAATGACGCAGGCTGAACTCCGTCCACTTCTCATACAAAGAATCATCCATAATCGCATCGTAAACCGACGCGAAGGTTTCATAAGTTGCCATACTTTTCCTTTCAAAAATAGCCCAGCCAGCAGGCTGACTGAGCCGAATTCCGCTTTCTGCCTAAGGGCAAAAAATCACTTGTTTTTTTCTTCCAATAAGGCTGCAACATCCACACCCGTTGCTTCGTGCCAAAGTTTTTCCAGATTGTAATGCGCCCGCATTTCCTCAGAAAAGACATGGACGACCACGCCACCCAGGTCCAAGAGAACCCAGCCACCAGCTGCGTCTCCCTCTACATGACCAGCAGAAACCCCAGCCGCTGCAGCTTTCTCACGGATATTTTCAGCTACCGCATCCAGCTGACGGCTATTCATAGAGCTGACGACAACAAAGTAATCTGTCACAGTAGTCAGGCCTTGCAAGTCCAAAGCCACAATATCTTCTGCACGCTTTTCATCGGCCGCCTTCACGACCAGTTCCAATAATTCTTGTTCTTTCATAGTTCCTCTTTAATTAAAAATGTTTTTGTGATCTCGAACATCCGCAAAACGTCCGTCCCAAATTTTTTGGTAAAAAGTATTTATTTTTTCTGCCGAAGCATCTTCTCCATCAAAAGTTGTAAAAGCACCTTCTGGAATGACAAGTTTATAATCAAATTCAAATCCAACTTTAACTGATGCATCTACACAATATTCCGTCTGCATTCCACATAAAACTAGACGACCAATATCTTGTTTCTCCAAGTAATCCTTCAAACCTGTCTCTTTAAAAATACTATTATACTTCTTCTGAAAGACCTTTTCGTCTGACTTTCGATTCAAGAGAGGAGATAACTGCCAATCTTCCAATACACTGTCTTCTGGATTTTCCACATGCTGAATATAGATAATTTCGACACCTTTACTCCTAGCCTGATGCTGCAGAAAGGAAATTTTATCCATCATTTTATCAGACTGAAAACCTGTCTTCACTAAGATATTTTGTACATCTATAATGATTAGAGCTGTTTTCATTCTTCTATTTCCTTCAAATATCCTACAAAGGCATTGTAAGTCTCCAAGGTCTGCGGATAGATAGGGATTCCCTTATGGGCTAGATGCTCCACTGTCCTTGCTGTTTCGTAGGCCACAGCCTGATTGAGCGACTGCTGGGCCAGCTCTCTTGCCTTGTCCACTCCCGGAAAGTCCCGGTTGTGCTCAATGTAGTCAGCGACGTAGACGACCTTGTCCAGCTCAGACATGGTGCTACTGCCCACTGTATGAATCTCGATTGCTCGGAGAATCTCAGCGTCTTTCACACCTAAATCTTCCTGAATCTTGTAAATACCCACCATGCCATGCCAGACATTATTGCCCCAGTTTTTCAGGTCAGGATCCAGCTGATATTTGTCAATCAAGGCCAGAAATTCCTCATCCGAAACCTTCTTAGCATAGTCGTGCAGGAGGCCTGCCAGACCAGCCTTTTCGACATCAAGACCGAAGCGCTCCGCCAATTCACGGGCAGCCTTTTCCACACCTAGACAATGCCGTAGGCGCTTCTCGGGCATGACTGTTTCCATCTTAGCCAGCAAGGCCTCGCGGCTCATGCGGACATAGCTTTCATAGGTCATAGGTAAAGCCCTTCTTTCTCAATATAGTCTAAAACTGGCTGAGGCAGCAGGAAATTAGGAGTCCGTCCCTGAGCCAGAAAATCCCGCACCATGCTGGAGGAAATATCCATAAGCGGCACATCCACCCAGATGACAGGGTAAGAAGTCCCCGCCTTGTAGCGTGGCCGCTGAACACCGACAAACTGAACCAGCTCAACTAGCTCATCAATCCGGTACCACTTGGGCAGATAGTCCACCATATCCGCACCGATGATAAAGTAATAGTCCGTATCAGGATGTTGCTCTGTCAGGAGTTTCATAGTGTCGTAGGTGTAGGAAATTCCCTTGCGCTCCAGTTCAATGGTTTCAATCCCTAGGCCTTCAATACCCTCGATAGCCAGCTCCAGCATTTTCAGTCGATGCTTCTCATCGATGGTCTCTTTCTTATCCACATGGGGCGGCTCGTACTCTGGCATGAGCAAGACCTGATCCAATCCCAACTGTTGACGGACCTGATCCGCCACGACCAAATGAGCATGGTGGACAGGATTGAAATTCCCACCTAAAATGCCAATCTGCTTGCGTTTTTTATCTTTAACTTCTGGTTCTAATTCCACCTTGGTAAAAGGGGTCAGTAATTCAATAGCCATAGGCTGACATCTCCACAGAAATTTTTCCTTAAATTTGCTTGACTTTGACAGAGAGTTTGCGATTTTCCTTCTTGCTGGACTGCTTGTAGAGAATTAAGATCCGACCAATCTTCTGCACCGTATCCACTCCGATTTCCTCTTCCAGAATCTCCGCAACTTCATGGATATTTTCATCTGTATTCTGCAAAAGAGTGACCTTAATCAGTTCTCGCGCATCCAGTGCCTGACGGACGCTGGTTTTGATTTGATCGTTGAGTCCATTTTTCCCAATCTGAATGATGGGTTTGAGACTATGTGCCTGACTGTTGAGAAAGGCGCGTTGTTTTGATGTTAGTGTCATGTTCTTCTATAAGGCTTGATACAGTTGGGACCTTCTTGTCTCCCCACTGCTCATAGCCTTTTCCTTCCTTGTTTTAAGGAGATTAATTCTCCTGAGTATTATATAATAGCTTTCCGAGTGACAACCGCCACACCCTCTGGTGCCCAGCCAGCTACGCGAGCAGGACCACTGACGCGAATCCAGCCCAAACCTGAGAAGACGATATCCGTCTTATCCTTGATGGTAAATTCATGCTTGACCAAGGCTGGAAATTCTTCCTTTTCCTTACCAACTGGCGGCACCAAGAGACTGCCGACATGCTTATCATAAAAATCGCTAGCACCTTCCAACTTAGTCCGGTGGAGCTTAAGCTCATTGTCAAAATAAGCTGTGAAGCCCTGCTTGTCACCTGCCACAAAGTCGAAACGGCCTAGGCCACCCAAAAAGAGGGTTTGCTCAGGATTGAGCTGGTAGGTTTTGGGTTTGATTTCCTTTTTGGGGCTGACATATTTAAGATTCTTAGCAGAAAGATAGTGAGCCATCTGGTGACGATGGATAATGCCCGGTGTATCATAGATATGACTGCCGTCTGCCAAAGGAATCTCAATTTTATCAAGAGTTGTTCCCGGGAAGCGCGAAGTCGTAATAATATCCTTGTCGCCCGTGATTTCCTGAATAATGGCGTTAATCAAAGTAGACTTGCCCACATTGGTCACGCCGACCACATAAACATCACGCCCTTTACGACAGTGCTCAATCTTGTCAATCAAGTCCTTGATGGCCTGCTTGTTCTGAGCAGAGGTCAGAATGACATCAACTGGACGCAGGCCTTCTTCGTGAGCCCGCTCCGTCAGCCATTGAGTCACCTTGCCATCCTTGACCGACTTAGGCAGAATGTCCTTTTTATTCCCGACCAAGAGAACATCATTTCCTGCGACAAAGCGAGGCAGGCCAGGGATGACCGAGCCATTAAAGTCGAAAATATCGACAACATTGACGACCAAGGCGTCGCTATCTCCAACCTCATGCAGAAGCCGCAGAAAGTCATCATCCGTCAGCTGGACGTCGCTGATTTCATTATAATGGCGCAGGCGGAAACAGCGCTGGCAATAGAGTTCGCCTGTCTCCAAGCCTTTTTCTAGAGCTGACTGGGGCGTGTAGCCTAGCTGGCTCTTGTCTTCTGTCTGAATAGGGACTCCGCAGCCGATACAGAGAAGTTCTTCCATGCTTAAATTCCTTTTTTGTATTGAATTGGGCCGTATTTTTCATTGATTTTCTTGAGCACACGGCGTTCACGCGCCCGATTGATCTGAGTCTTGATAGAGTCATGCTCGACCAGTGGCTTCACCAAAATCGAACGAATCCCGGCCCGATGAGCAGCCCGAATATCCGTCATGAGCTGGTCGCCCACCATGACCACTTCATTTTTTTCAAAATGAAAAAGCTTGAGCGCCCGGTCAATTCCCCAAGTGAAGGGTTTCATCGCCCAGTAGATATAGTCAATTTCAAACTTTTCAACAGCCCGCTTGACCCGTTTTTGGTTATTATTGGACACCACGATAATCCGAATGCCTGCATCCCGCAAATCATGGAGCCACTTCTTCATCTCTGGGGTTCCGTCAGGATTATTCCAAGCAATCAGGGTATTATCCAAATCCACCAAAACCGCTTTGATCCCCTGCCTTTTCAAACTCTCTACTGTCAAATCGTAAACCGCCTCGACCGCAAAGTCGGGCATGTAATCTTCAATCGCCACATCTCTCTCCAAAAATCGTATTCGCACTATTATAGCATAAAATAGGCTTTTTGGCACCTATAACCCCATTTCTTCCAAGAGCCATCGGGAGACTTCCCCTTCTCTATTCTCCAAACAAATGAAAACAGCTTCCCAAGCGGGAAGCTTCATTTTAAAATGGGCAAAATTCATGCTCATAAGACCACTATCTATTTTTTTCGCTCTCTAACTTTTTTTCATAAAATTTTTGAAGTTTAGAAATAATACCGGTAGCACCCTCTGCTTCATCTTTTTTTATGTGAAGAACCTTAGAAAATTTCTGAAGATCCTTCTCCTCAACACCTGGGGCAATGCGAATGTCAACAGATTGCCATTCACCATCTTTCTCTTCGTAGCCTACTAAAGCAACTAGAAATAATTTCCCCTCTATATGACCACGTGAAAAAAAATACGCTGTAGCACTAAAAAGACCATCGTGATATTGAGGATTAGCTTCTGCAAACAGTATAACATCCTCTTTCTTAAGTTCTCCATCAACACTAGATAAGGGTTGCTCATCTTCAATCTGTAAGCTCATTTCTACTGGAAATAACCAAAAGGATTGGTTATAACTTGAATCTGGACTCATAATTTTGCCATAGCTATTCACAAACTCTGCGACTCCTCCCAAAAGGAACAAGGAGAAATAACTAACTATAAATAGTAAAGTACATTTTTTTTCGAAATATACGTTACAGATTAAGGAAGAAATAATTAAAAATAATACAAAGAAAATAATTGTATGAGGGTGAAAAAATGTTCTTATGAGATTCTCATATGCAATCTCCCACAATTTTTGATGATATAAGTTTAGAAATTCTTCCACTATAACTCTCCTAACTCTTAGAATTTTTAGTCCGAGCACAAGCACTCTCCCTGATTTTTGAATGCTCATAGATGATTGCACACCAGTCATATCATTATATCATCTTTTATACTTTTTAGCACCTATAGCTTCAAAGCTTACAAAAATGGCAAAAGATGCTATAGTAGATATAAGAATAATTCTCTTGGAGGTGCCTATGGCAAGCAAGGATCGAGAAATGAAAGCTGTTTCTCCCTTTTTGCAAAAAATCATCAACTGGTCGTCCATCGTCGGAGCTGTGGGGACAGTAGCCTTTTGCATCTGGGCCTACTATGCAGGAATCCTCCAGTCCAAGGAAACCTTGTCTGCCTTTATCAAACAAGCAGGCATCTGGGGGCCACCTCTGTTTATCTTCCTGCAGATCTTGCAGACTGTCGTGCCCATTATCCCTGGTGCCTTGACCTCTGTTGCAGGCATCTTTATCTACGGGCATATCGTCGGCACCATCTACAACTATGTCGGCATCGTCATCGGCTGCGCCATCATCTTCTATCTGGCTCGTACCTATGGACCAGCCTTTGTCCAGTCCGTCGTCAGTAAGCGGACCTATGACAAGTATGTAGGCTGGCTGGATGAGGGCAATCGCTTTGAGCGTTTCTTTATCTTTATGATGATTTGGCCCATCAGTCCCGCTGATTTCCTCTGTATGCTAGCCGCCCTGACCAAGATGACCTTCAAAAAGTACATGCTGATTATCCTTCTCTGCAAGCCTATCACTCTCGTCATCTATACTTATGGCCTGACCTATATCATTGATTTCTTCTGGAAATTGCTAACAAAATAAAACTCAAAAACATTAAAAAACGAGAGTGGAACAGAAATCGCTAATTCGTTAGAATTCGATTTCGTCGTCCCACCTCCGCACAGTTGAGTAGGGCTGTAAAAGCTGATGAAATCAGCCTAGTAGAGCCCACTCAACCACTGCGTCTTGCTCGACAATCCAAAGACAATTGAGAGGCTAGGACTTTTGTCCCAGCCTCGATTTGTTTATTCTGAAGATCCTGATGTTGTGGGGTGATCGGCAGATGATGCTGACGGTGTCGGAGCTGGCGTAGATGCAGGCGCAGAACTTGCTGGCGGTTCACTACTAGCACTAGGCTCAGGAGGGGTCGGTGTCGAACTACTATAGTTGGCACCACCATAATTGCTCTCCGTTGGTTGATTGTAAATTGGCTGCTCGTCATGCTGATAAGTTGTTGAAGAGCTAGAATTAGAAGAGCGCAAGCTCCGGCCTCCCATCAAGTCTTCATACAGTACGGCATTGGTTTTCAGAGTCTTAACTGAAGACAAGCCCAACGTTTTCCGAATCAAATTTTGCATTTCCAGCAAATGATCAGACGTAACCAGCTGGTAGCTACCACCATCTGCCAAGGTCGCATCTTCTCCACGCAATTGTTCAGACTGAATGCTTCTAAAGGCATCTTTGTAACCTAATAACTGAGGAATACTTCTCGAATCCAGCGCTACATTGGTCTGCATATTCTTGCTGACTGCTCGCAAAATAGCTTGATAATGACTGATACTATTAAAACTGAGCACCTTCTCAACGACCTTTCGGATCACCTCACGCTGGCGTTTTTGGCGGCCATAGTCGCCTTCTGGATCCTGATAACGCATACGGGCATAGACTAAAGCCTGGTCTCCGTTGATCAAATGCTTGCCTGGCTCGACAGTTGCAGTGTATTCTGGTTCATTTTCTTCGATGGAAATTGGGAAATCAAAGGTATTATTGACCTCAATGCCACCAACTGCGTCCACCAGCTGAACCAGTCCTTGCATATTGATCATCATATAACGGTCAATATGGATATTCATCATTTTCTCAATGGTCGCGATGGCTAATTCTGCGCCACCATAAGCATAGGCTGCGTTTAGCTTGGCTTCTGTCGTTTCGCCATTTTCATCGATTTGAGTCAGAATGTCCCGCTCCAGACTCATCATGACCGTCTTTTTTGTCTGAGGATTGACGGATAGGAGGAGCATGGAGTCACTATTTCCCTTCCAAGTATCAGACCGCGAGCCACTCCCTGTATCGACCCCCATCAACAAGATTGTCAGGGGCTTGGTTTCGGCAATAACGTTCGTTTCATTCCCAAAACCTTTGTAGGTACGGGACAAGGCATCCGTTGACTGATTGTAAATGGTCCAAGCATAGCCTCCTACTCCAATGGCTGTTACAAGGAACAGACTCAAAAACATTCGTACAATTTTTTTAAACATATTTCATCAATCTATCAGTTTTCCCATCAGGTAAACATCCAGAAATATCCCTTCTCTTAAATAGGCCCCTCTTTTTTGCAGGCCTTCGATTTCAAATCCTAATTCTTTATAGAGATGAACAGCTCGTTCATTTCTGACCTGAACAGTCAACTCCAAACGGCGGAGACTGCTCCCATTCTCTGCCCAATCCACAGCCTCTTCTAGCAGGATACGACCGAGGCCTTTATTCCAAAAGGCTTTTTTGACAACGATAAAGACTTGCCCAATGTGGCGAATCCGCTCATGAAAATCCGCTGTGATACTGACAATCCCAGCGATTTCATTATCAAGTAAGGCCAAGAGATAAAGCTGATTATCCGACTCAGCTTGGCGCTGAATAAACTGAGCCATCTGCTCTTCATCCATCAAAATCCCCGCCTCATCCAAGGTCATGTAGTCCGACTCAGATCCGACTTGATTTAGGAAGCGAATCAAGTCAGCAGCATCCGTCTTTTCCGCCTCCCGCAAGGCCAATTCAAACTCAGCCATGCAGCAATTCCTCCAGTAGTTCCTGAGAACGGCGCCCCTGACTTTCAAAAACTAGCTCGCGGCCGTCTTCTTTCTTCAGAAGAGTCAGCTTCAGATAATCATCTGGTAAACTTTCACCTAGCAATTCTCCCCACTCGATGACCGTAACTCCCTCACCAAAGAGAAAATCATCCAAGTCAATCGAGTCTGGATCTTCACCAATCCGATAGACATCTAAGTGATAAAGTGGCAAACGTCCTTCATACTCGCGAACAATGGTATAGGTCGGACTTTTGATCATCTGCTTGATGCCCAGACCTTGAGCCAAGCCCTTGGTAAAGGTCGTCTTACCCGCACCCAAGTCTCCTGTCAAAACCAAAACATCTTGCTCCTGAAGCAAGCTGCCGAGACGCTGGCCCCAGTTGATTAATTCTTCTTCATTATGACTAAACATTCTTTTATTATACCAGAAGATTTGCGTTTGCGCTCAATTTTCTAATAGAGAGAGCAAAATGTTTGAAAAAAATTAGATGAGCCCTCCAAATCCTCCAATCAAAGCAGGTTACTCGCTTTTATTTAGAAGTAAACTAGGACTTTTCCTAAATTTTTCCTGCAAAAAAGAAGCTGGAAGATTCCAACTTCTTAGTGTTCTTAAGATAAAGCTAGGCTGATAAAGTTAAGGATGAAGAGTAGATTTAAGATCCAAATCATCGGATGCACATCCTTAGCTTGACCTTTGATAACTTTCACAAGAGCATACATGATAAAGCCTGCTGCAATCCCGTTTGTGATGCTGTAAGTGAAGCCCATGAAGATGGAGGTAAAGAAAGCTGGAATAGCTTCTGCCATATCATCCCACTGTATATTTTTCAAGCTGCTCAGCATCATGATCCCTACGACAATCAAAATTGGCGCAGTTGCTGCTGTCGGAACGATGGCCAACAGCGGGCTAAAGAAGCTAGATACCGCAAAGCAGACCGCTACAACCAAGGCTGTCAAACCGGTCCGTCCGCCAGCTCCGATACCAGCTGCAGACTCTACATAAGTAGTAACGTTAGATGTTCCGGCAATCGCACCGATAGTTGTACCGATCAAGTCAGAGTACAAAGCCTTGTCCAAACCTTCTGACTCATGGTTTTCACCAGAAGTCGCTACGATACCCACTTTTTCACCCGTTCCGATCAAGGTACCGATGGTGTCAAAAATATCCGTCAGAGAGAAGGCTAGGATAGCCATAAATGTCTGAGGTAGACGAGCCGTATCAGCAAAGAGAGCTCCCAAACCTTCTGGTCCAACTGCCACCCCAAAAACTTGTCCAAGTTCTTTCAGAGCTGTTGACAGATTGTTTTTACCAAAGTCAATAGCAGATAGATTCACCAAACCAACAGCAATCGCTACGACTGTCGTCGCGAAGATGGACAAGATAATGCCACCCTTGATACCCTTGATAACAAAGAAAATCGTGATTGCTAGACCCAGCAAGGCAAGTAAAACTGCTGGATTATTGAAATCAACCAGTCCTGGAGTTGCAGCTGAGTTTGCTGTAATAGCAGCTTTGGCTTGGTCAGCTCCCTTACCAGCTACTACATAGTTGCCTGGATCGATTGAGAACTTCAACAATCCGGCATTTTTAATCCCTACATAAGCTAGAAAGACACCGATACCAGCAGAAATAGCTGAACGCAGAGCTGATGGAATAGACTCGATAATAGCCTTCCGAATCTTGGTCAAAGTGATAAAGAGCGAGATTAGACCACAGATGAAGACCATGCCCAAAGCTTCTTGCCAAGTGTAACCCAAACTAAAGACAACCGTGAAAGTAAAGAAGGCATTGAGCCCCATACCTGGCGCCTGTGCGTAAGGGAGGTTGGCATAAAAGGCCATCATGAGCGTTCCAGCAACGGAACCGATGATCGTAGCCAGAAAGACACCTTGAGCCGGCATACCCGTTTGCGACAGCATGGCTGGATTGACAAAGAGGATGTAGCTCATAGCAAAGAAAGTTGTTAACCCAGCGAGAACTTCCGTACGAACATCCGTACCGTGCTCTTTGAGTTTAAATAATTTATCCATTATAGATAATCTCCTAAATTGTTTTATGGCAACTGATTAAAAGAGAACTCCTGATTTTCTTTAAAACAGCGCTGCTTATTCGTTATTTACGAACAATACTATGATTATACTCAAAAACATTCACTTTTTCAAGCCCATTGCTCCAAAAAATACTTTAAAGCGTCTTATTTTTTATTTTCTCTGCTTAAAAAGAGCAGAGTCATGATTTGGATAAAGGTAAATCCAAGGATAAATACTAGACGATCCTTCTGAAAGGTTTCCAGTAGCTTTTGGACAACTAGCTGAGGCCGCGTCACCAGATCCCAAGAGTTGAGTCGGTCATAACGGCCGATATAAATGGCCAGACTCGACAGATAAGACAGAGCCGCAACCGCAAGCATATCCAGCCACCAAGTCAACTTCCAGCGCTCACGCAAAATATTCCAGCTTTCAATCCCGCAGTAGACGCCAAATAGAATGCTCGGCACGAAAGCCATAAATAGACGCATGCTGACAGGGTTCCACAGGGTATCTCCCACCCAAGTCATGTGCACCAAGTCCGTCAGCATATAAAAAGTATTAGGATAAAAGGCCAGCCAAACCACCAACAAAAGTGGATAAAGCCACTTCTGCTTCTTAAATATCGTCGTCAAGATGGCAGCGTCATAGGCAATCAAGGCCAGAATCATATTCCAGATCAAGTCTGGTCCTTGGGTCGTAATCCCCTGAATATACACGACAAATGCAATGAGTAGGAAAAAAATATGAATCAAAATTGGTTTACGCATACAAGATTTCCCCCTTTACTCCATTCTCTTCACTCATAGACATCAAACGACCTAACTCGTTTTAGCTATTGAGGAAACATTATACCACAACTTGTGGCATTTATTCTTAATTCTGTTATAATAGACTTTACGATACTTAGCGAGACTATACGAGGAAAAAGAATGACAAAAAAAATTATTGCTGTAGATTTGGACGGAACCTTGCTCAATTCTGAGAGTAAGCTGTCTGATTTTACCAAAGAAACCATCAAAAAAATATCGGCGAAAGGACACAAGGTCATCATCACTACTGGCCGTCCTTATCGCATGGCTCTGGACTTCTATAAGGAATTAGAGCTGAATACCCCCATGATAAACTTCAACGGATCTTTGACCCATATCCCTGAGAAAAAGTGGGAATTTGAGCAATCCTTGACCGTAGACAAGTCTTTCTTGCTGGATATGGTCCAACGAAAAGAAGAAATCGAGGCTGACTTCATCGCTGGTGAATACCGCAAGAAATTCTATATCACAAATACGAACGAAGAAATCGCAGATCCTAAGCTCTTTGGCATTGATAACTTTAAGCCAGAAAATCAATTTCAAGCGCAGCTGGTGACCAAAAATCCAAATGCCATTTTGCTGCAAACACATGCCACGGACAAATACGCTCTGGCTGAAGAGATGAATGCCTTTTACCAGCACGAACTCTCCATAAATACTTGGGGCGGCCCACTCAATATTCTAGAGTGCGGCCCTAAAGGTGTCAACAAGGCCTTCGCCCTCCAGTACCTGCTCAATATCCTCAATGCCGATCGTAAAGACCTGATTGCTTTTGGTGACGAGCACAATGATACCGAAATGCTGGAATTTGCAGGAACAGGCTATGCCATGAAAAACGCCAGCGAAACCCTGCTGCCTTATGCCGACCAACAGCTTGAACTCACTAATGACCAAGACGGTGTAGCCCATAAACTAACTGAGCTCTACTTGTAGAAATCAAATAAATCAAACAAATATAATTTGAACCGCATCTCGACAGTCAGACTTTTTCTGTCTAACTGTTGAGATGCGGTTCATTTTTTAAGGTAAATTTTTCTACTTAACCAACGCTTCTATTCTACTTTTCCACCTTCAACAACGAGGTCATCTGCTTTTGCAGCATCACCGTAGGTTGGGTGAAGAGTCTTTTCATAAGCTTTGTGGAAGAAGTTTTCCTTGCCCAATTTTTCAATGTCTTTATTGATGAAATCAAGCAACTCTTTGTTTCCTTTTTGGACTGCTGGCGCGATAGTATCTGGGTCACCAAGCGAAGTAATTCCCACTTCATATCCTTTATTTTCAAGAGCCCAAGCTAGAACTTCAGTATTGTCAGTCGAGAAGGCATCTCCACGTCCATCCAAAAGAGCTTGGTAGGCATCACTGTATTGGTCATATTTTTGAAGTTTGACTTCTGGATGATTTTTCTCAAAGTATGTTTCAGCGGTAGTTCCTTTGGTTACAATCAAGGTCTTGCCTTCAAGCTGTTTAACATCTGTGATGACACCTTTCTTAGGAGACACAACACCCAGTGAAACCTTCATATAGGGAAGGGCAAAGTCAACTTGTTTCTTACGTTCGTCTGTGACGGTAAAGTTAGCAAGGGTGATGTCCACCTTGTTAGAAATCAAGTATTCCGCACGGTTGGCAGCATCAACAGAGACGTATTTTACTTTGACGCCGAGGTCTTTAGCCAGCTGATTTCCCAGTTCGATGTCATAACCTTGGTAAGAACCGTCGTTGTCTACATAACCAAAAGGTTTCTTATCTCCAAATACAGCAATTCGAAGTTCACCACTTTTTTTGATTTCCTCAATAGTGCGAGCTTTGGCAGTAGTTTTGCCAGATGAGGAAGTAGCATTTCCGCCTGAGCCACAAGCTGTGACAAAGATAAGGGCAAAGGCAAGTGCAAAAAGAGTTAAGAGGGGTTTGAGTAGTTTCATAAGAATCTCCTTTATAAATATGAGCCAAACTGGCTAAAGTCAAAAACGTTTAAAAATTCTTGTGCTCGTTTGGTTTGTGGATTGGTAAAGAAGGACTGAGCCGTTCCTTCTTCGGCAATCTTCCCTTGGTCGAGGAAGATAATCCGGTCCGCAATGGCTTGAGCAAACTGCATTTCGTGGGTCACCAAGATCATGGTACGACCTTCTTGAGCTAGGTCGTTGATGAGTTCGAGGACCTCACGCACCATTTCTGGATCAAGCGAAGCCGTCACCTCGTCAAAGAGGATAATTTCTGGATGCATGAGCAGGGCACGGACAATGGCAACCCGTTGTTTCTGACCACCAGATAATTGGCGAGCGAAACTGTGTTTTTTATCGAGCAGTCCGACGCGTTCCAATAATTGTAGGGCTTCTTCCGTCACTTCTTTCTTATCCCGTCCTTGTGCTTTGATAGGACCTAAGATAAGGTTCTGCAAAACGTCCAGATGGGGAAAGAGTTCGTAACTTTGAAAGACCATGCCAATCTTTTGACGAACCAAGTGAAAGTCTTTCTGGTTTCCAATAATGGACTGGCCATCCAGAAGAATATCTCCACCCTGAATGGTTTCCAAGCCATTGAGACAGCGAAGGAGGGTGCTTTTCCCACAACCAGATGGTCCTAGAATAACCACTACTTCCCCTTTTTTGATTTCTAGGGAAAGTCCTTGGAGGATGGGATTGTCTCCGAAGGATTTTTTTAGATCCTTGATTTCTAATATGGTATCAGACATTTAGTTCCTCCAGTGTTTTTCTAAGTGAGTGGATAATTTGGAAATAGGGAAGCAAACTGCGAAATACAGAACCAGTATGGTGCCGTAAATCCAAAAGGATGCTGTTGGAATGGTCAAACGATTGCTATCGATGATTTGCTGTCCCACCTTTGTAACTTCAACGACTCCAATCAAAACAACCAGAGAAGTCGTTTTGATCATCCGAGTGACGAGATTGATGGCCTGCGGAAGTAGTCTTCTCAAGACCTGTGGAATGATGATGTGGTAGTAAAGTTGGAAATTCGTTAAGCCCAGCGCCTGTCCGCTTTCAAACTGATGTTTAGGAAGGGAAGTGATGGCTCCACGAACCAAATCTCCCATCTCAGCCGTTCCCCAGAGGGTAAAAACGATAACAGCGGAAGTTTCTCCCGATATATTGATATTAAAGTTTCGAGCTAAGCCGAAATAAACAATGAAGAGCAACACCAGTTGGGGCATGATGCGGATAAATTCTAGATAAAAGCGTGTCAGGAAGCGAACGACTCTAGAATGAGAGGTCATGATGATTCCCATGACCGTACCGAAAATCATAGACAAGAGGACAGAGAGGATGGAAATACCAATCGTGACTCCCAATCCCTGTAAAATCCGCAGGAGATTATTTCCCTGAAAGAGTACTTGTATTCCCGAATCCTGCATGGCGGAGCCTCCTTTCTATCCAACTAAAAAGCAACGATATAGGTAGGAGCATGATAAGATAGGCCACTACCAACATAGCCAGTGCAATGTCTGTCTCATAGTAAAGTCCGATCAAGTCCTTGGCGACATACATGAGGTCAGCTAGGGCAACTACCGAAAAGACAGAGGTTTCCTTGATTAGGAAAATCACATTAGCACTGAAGGACGGCAGAGCAACTGCTGCGGCTTGTGGAAGAACCACGTAACGAAAGACCTGCAGTGGTGTCAGACCAATAGCTAAGCCAATCTCATGCTGAGTTTGACTAACTGCTTCTAGCCCGCTTCGGAAGGATTCCGCCATATAAGACCCACCTAAGAAGATGAGCCCCAGCGTTGCACAGACCTCCGAGGAAAGGACAATCCCTATTCGGGGAAGCCCGAAGTAGAGAAAGAAGAGTTGAATCAAAAGAGGCGTATTTCGAGACAATTCAATATAAGCTGTGGCTAGCTGTGCCAAAACAGGGATGCGATAATATCGGATGATACTAACAAGTAAACCAACTAGAAAAGCTCCTAAAATGCCCCAAACTGCGATATGCAGGGTTAGAAAAAATGCCTTTTGATATAAGGGTAGATATTGTTCAACAATGGACCAATCCAAAAAGAGAACCTCCCATCAAGGAATAATACAGCTATTGTAGCACTAAAAGACATGTTTGGATAATATGTATTTTCTATCACAATGATAGAAAATATTTATCATGCCAACTACAATCTGAAACTTCCAGACAAAATTTTTGAAAATGACATGAAAAAGAGTTAAGATGTTCCTGTAAATCAAAAAAGTAAACGTTTACTTTTATCAAGGAGGACATTTTATGTCATACAAAACAAGTAATGCCGAAGGACCTGTGGATTTTATTAATACCTATGATCTGGAGCCCATGGCGCAGCAAGTCATTCCTAAAGCTGCTTTTGGCTACATCGCGAGTGGAGCTGAGGACACGTTCACTTTACGCGAGAACATTCGAGCTTTTAATCATAAACTCATTGTTCCTCATACACTCTGTGATGTGGAAAATCCAAGCACTGAGATTGAATTTGCTGGAGAAAAACTATCTTCACCAATCATCATGGCGCCTGTCGCAGCCCATAAATTAGCAAATGAGCAAGGGGAAGTGGCTACTGCGCGTGGTGTACACGAGTTTGGCTCTCTTTATACAACCAGCTCCTACTCTACAGTTGATCTTCCAGAAATTTCTCAAGCCCTTCAAGGGACACCGCACTGGTTCCAATTTTACTTCAGTAAAGATGATGGGATTAACCGCCATATCATGGATCGTGTCAAGGCAGAAGGCTACACAGCCATTGTCTTAACTGCGGATGCGACTGTAGGTGGCAATCGTGAAGTTGATAAGCGTAATGGTTTTGTCTTCCCAGTTGGCATGCCTATCGTTGAAGAATACTTACCAGAAGGTGCTGGTAAGTCCATGGACTTTGTCTACAAATCAGCTAAGCAACGCTTGTCGCCACGAGATGTAGAATTTATCGCCGAATACTCAGGTCTGCCTGTGTATGTCAAAGGCCCTCAATGCCGTGAGGACGTTGAACGTTCGCTTGCTGCAGGAGCTTCTGGTATCTGGGTAACCAACCACGGTGGCCGCCAAATCGACGGTGGACCAGCTGCCTTTGACTCGCTTCAAGAAGTCGCTGAAGCAGTTGATAAACGTGTACCAATTGTCTTTGACTCTGGTGTTCGTCGCGGTCAGCACGTCTTTAAAGCCTTGGCTTCAGGAGCAGACTTGGTAGCTATTGGTCGCCCTGTTATTTATGGCCTAGCCCTTGGTGGTAGCGTCGGTGTTCGCCAAGTCTTTGAGCACCTAAATGCCGAATTAAAAACCGTCATGCAACTATCTGGAACTCAAACCATCGAAGATGTCAAACACTTCAAACTACGTCACAACCCATACAACCCAACCTTCCCAGTTGACCCTCGTGATTTGAAATTGTATTGATAAATAAAACAGATTAAAATAAAAACCACACCCCAAAAGTTAGACTTAAAATCTAACGATTGGGGTGTGGTTATTTATCAGAATGCATCTAAGTTGGCTCTATGACAGGGATTGGTCAAACCTTCTGGTAAGTTTGACTTGTTTCTCTAATATTTATTTCTTACTTTCTATTAGACCTTTTCTTGCTCTAGTGGGACGACGACTAGGGTCTTGCCAAGGCTTGCTAATACTTTCAATACCGTATCCAATTGAGGGTTGGTCTTTCCTGTCTCCATTCGAGCGATGACAGGTTGACTGACCCCACTGAGTTCTTCAAGCTTCTTTTGACTAATGCCTTTTTCATGTCTGGCCTCGATCAGCTCTGTCATAATCGCTACTCGCAGATCACTTTCTAGGATTTCTTCCTTGGTGAAAAGCTCTGCTCTCACTTCTTTCCAATTACTACCGATGGCACTATTCCTCATCTTTTAGCCCTCTTTCTTTCAAATCTTGCAACTCTCGTTTGGCCTTCTCAATCTCCCGTCTAGGTGTCTTCTGCGTCTTTTTGACAAAGTGGTGCAGCAAGACAAAGCTTCCATCTATCCAAGCCACAAACAAAATCCGATCCCGTAATGGTCGTAATTCCCAAATCTCTGCCTCTAGATGCTTGATGTAGGGCTCACCAGCACGAGTTCCCTGTTGACTCAAGAGCTCGATATAGTCATTGAGCTTGTTGAGTTTAATCCGGCTATCCTTGCTGTTGAGTCTAGCCAGCTCCTTCATATAGTCCAAAACTGGTTGATTCCCATGTTTATCTTTATAAAAATAAATAGTGTGCACAAAGCATCCTCTTTTTGAATTTATTATAACTCAAAAGCTATTGAAAGTAAATACTTTTAAGTTATCAAATACTGATAAGCCCCTTTTGAAATATTCAAAAGGGACTCATTTATATGATTCGAAAATAGCGCCCTTATTGGTGCCAATGAGGACAGTTTTTATCTTTGTGAGAACTAATAAGATTAGCAAGGTTAGCGAAATAGACAACTATGCTTTATAACCATATTTTATCAATACTTTTGTTTTAAACCTATGATAAAAAATCATAACTTCCGATTCGGTATAACTGCAATAGCAATACCCTTAGAATCTTCAAAAGAACCTATAAAACTAATTCTTCTTTTCAAGAAACTATAGTCTCTTGAGAGACCCTCATCTAGCACTTGTTTTTGACGACAAATAAGCGAGGGGCGTTGGGTCTTATAAATAGAAATGAAAAGAGGGTTCGAGGCCTAGGTCACTATAAAACTTCATTAAAGACTAATAACTAAGATATCAAGTAGCTTGATTTCAATTAAAAAGATGTCCGTCTATCGATTAAAAATCCACTCCATCTGGATTAGGTGCTCCGCCTTCCAAACCACTGATATTTTTGAGAATTTCCAGGTCAGCTGGACTCAGTTCGATGTCAAAGCAATCCAGATTGCTAGCAATCCGACTTGGAGTGACTGATTTAGGCAGGGGCAGGAAGCCTTCTTGTAAGCTCCAAGCTAGAGCAATTTGGGCAATGGTCTTGCCATACTTATCTGCTATCGCCTGCACAGCTGGATTTTGAAAGAGTTCGCCCTGGCCAAATGGTCCCCAAGCTTCAAGTAGGATATCATGGGCACGGCAGAAGTCCACCGCCTCTGTCTGATAGACACCTGGCGCTAGGCGGATTTGATTGACAGCCGGAATGATGCGCGCTGTTTCCAGCAGAGCCTCTAGGTGGTGAGGCAGGAAATTGCTGACGCCGATCGCTCGGATCTTACCAGCTTGATAAAGGTCTTCCATAGCCCGCCAAACTTCTGCATTGCGCTTTTGCCAAGCTCCATCTTCTCGTAAAGGCTTAGGATTTGGCCAGTGGATAAGGTAGAGATCCAGATAATCCAACCCCAACCGCTCCATAGAGCTGTCAAAGGCTGCCATGGCCTCTTCATAAGTATGCTTGCTATTCCAGAGCTTGGTGGTGATGAAGAGCTCCTCACGCGGAATGCCGCTGTCTTTAATTGCCCGACCGACACTCTCTTCATTCTTATAGATAGCTGCTGTATCAATGTGGCGATAGCCAGCCTTAAGGGCAGCCAAGACTGCCTGATAAGCCTCTTCTCCGTCCTGAGCCTTCCAAGTACCAAAGCCCAAGACTGGGATCTTGACGCCATTGTTAAGTGTATAATTTTTCATATCTGTTCTCCTTATTTTTTCTTTCTTTTGGCTAATTTTGGCTTAAAGATATTTTCCTTGGTTGGAGCCATACCTCGGCTGAAAAAGCTGTAAATGATAAAGGCCAGCCCAGCAATAAATATCAAGAAACGATGCAGTAGCAGTCCAAAGAAGAGGAACACCAAGCCCATTCCCATAAATTTATAATCAATCTTTTTCATCCTGTCCTCCTCGTCTGTGATAACCCTATTATAACATCTTCTCTTTCATTGAGAAAGCCCTACCATCTGTTAAGAAAAATATCTCAGAGACTTTTTAATTGCGCCAACCATTCTAGCTTTGCCTAAGTCCCTCTAGCAAATCCTAGGGAAAAGTCAGTAACTCCACATTAAAA
This sequence comes from Streptococcus sp. Marseille-P6264, assembly GCF_902460355.1. GTDB lineage: Bacteria > Bacillota > Bacilli > Lactobacillales > Streptococcaceae > Streptococcus. The sequence goes on along the minus strand of NZ_CABPTO010000003.1, from coordinate 6,271 downwards.
AGGACAGGTTACCCCATCCTTTCTAAAAATATAAGGAGACTCAATTAAAGAACACTGGAGGCAGCTTCAAAGCGCTTTTCGCCATCCAGATAAGTAGCAACCAGCTCCAAATCCTTGTCCAGAACGATAAAGTCAGCATCGTAGCCTTCCTTGATCTGGCCACAGACATCGTCGATGTGGACGGATTTTGCTGGGATAAGACTGGCCATCATGACTGCTTGATGAGGGTTAGCAATACCCCACTCAACCACATTTTTCAGACCATCCTTGAGCTGTAAGATAGATCCTGCCAAGTTGCCAGTCGATTTGAGACGAGCTGTGCCATTGGCTACCACCACTGGAAATTCCCCCAGCATATAGTCGCCGTCTTCCAGCCCACCTGCAGTCATACAGTCTGTGATGAGGGCTACATGTTCATGGCCCTTTTGCTTGAGCAAAATATCACAGGCCTTGGGATCTACATGGTGACCATCACAAATCAGCTCTGCATAGGTGTGGGGCAACTCGTACATAGCTCCAACCATGCCTAGCTCCCGGTGGGTCAAGCCTCGCATACCATTGTAGGCATGCACCCAGACACTAGCTCCTGCTTCTACTGCCGCCTTAGCTTCATCATAGGTCGCATCAGAGTGCCCCAGAGCAACTGTCACACCTTCATCAGTGATGGTGCGGACAAATTCTTCCACGCCCTCACGCTCAGGTGCCAAAGCAATCTTATTTAACAGACCATTGGCTGCCTTTTTCCAAGCACGAAATTCATCCATACGAGGATCCTTCATGTAGGCTGGGTTTTGGGCACCCTTGTACTTTTCAGTGAAGTAAGGCCCTTCAAAGTATAGACCACGAATCTTAGCACCACTTGCTTCTTGATAGCGCGCACCGATATTTTCTGTCACAGCTAGGAGTTGCTCGTAAGATGATGTCAGCGTGGTCGGCAGGAAACTGGTCACCCCAGTCGTCAAAAGTCCTTCGCTCATGGTATGAAGGGTACCTTCGATGTTATTGTCCATGACATCGACCCCACCAAAACCATGGATATGGGTATCCACCAGACCCGGTGCGACAGAGTAGCCTGTGTAATCCACCACTTCCGCATCCGCAGGGACTTCCTGTACTAATTTTCCAAATTTTCCATCAATCACTTCCAAAAATCCACCCTTGCGAATTCCTTGAGGATAGAAGAACTGATCGGCTTTTATATATTTAGGCATCTGACTGCCTCCCCTTGTTCTATTTCTATTGACTCTATTATAACGCTTTCTATTTTATTTGTAAATGGTCTATACCTCTTTTTTGAAAAAATTTATTATATTATTTAAATCAAGAAAAGAGAGTGGAACAGAAATCGGTAATTCGTTAGAATTCGATTTCGTCGTTCCACCTCCGCACAGTTGAGTAGGACTGTAAAAGCTGATGAAATCAGCGTAGTAGAGCCCACTCAACCACTGCGCCTTGCTCGACAATCCAAAGACAATTGAGAGGCTAGGACTTTTGTCCCAGCCTCTTTCTGTTTTAAATTTGTTCCATCTGTACTTTCTCAGCCAAATTCATGGCGTGGTCAGCAACTCTGGTATAGTGGGAAATAATATCGATGAAGTTGACCCCAGCCTGAGGTGTACATTCTCCCTTGTTGAGACGGGCAATGTGAGTCTTGCGCAAGCTGCGTTCTAGCTTGTCAATAGCTGCATGCTTGGCTTCTAAAGTGTTGGCCAATTCCACATCATTTGTTTCCACAGAAGTCAAAGCTTCTTTGATAAAGTCCAAGGTCAGTTGATAAATGTTTTCCAACTCTGCTAAGGCAGCTGGTGAAAATTCCACTTTCTTACGGTGCAAGTAGTCTGTCAAATTCAGCAAAGCTTCTGAGTGGTCACCGATTCTCTCCAAATCACGACTAGAGTCCAGAATGCTGGTCAAGACTTCACTCTCTTTTGGATTGAGCTGCTGACCAGATAGGACAATCAGGTAGCGAGTCAATTCATCATCAATGGCATTGATGGCTTCCTCAGTCTTATGGCCCTTCTCAGCTGATTTTTCTTCGTAGTTAATAATATAATCATAGGCCAATTCGAAAGATTTAGCCGCGTAGCCACCCAAGTGAAGGAGTTCCTTTTTAGCATTTCCCAAAGCCAATGATGGCGCTTGGTCAATCAAGATCGTATCAAGGTAGAGAGATTCGTATTTAACAGTTTCATCTTCACCCGGAATCAGCTTGGTAACCAAATAAGCTAAGAGGCCGATAAAAGGAAACTGGATAATGGTATTGGTAATATTAAAGGTTCCATGGGCAAAGGCAATCGTCATTTCTGGTGACAAATGCAAGGCTGTCTGAAACCACTGAATCAGTGATGTGAAAGGTAGCAGGAAGATCATACAGATGACTGTTCCCACAACGTTAAAGGCCACATGGGCTCCAGCGACACGCTTGGCTGCGATATTAGCCCCCAAGGAAGCAATGATCGCTGTAATCGTCGTTCCGATATTGTCACCAAAGAGGACTGGTAAAGCTCCTTGTAGATCAATGAGATTACTGGCATAGAGATTTTGCAGAATCCCAATGGTCGCCGAAGATGCTTGAATGAGCAGGGTCAAGCCCGTTCCGACAAAGACACCTAAGACTGGATTTTTGCTCAGCTGAACCATATAGTCTCGAAAGACTTGCAAGTCTTTGAGAGGCTCCATGGCTCCGCTCATGAGATTGAGGGCAAAAAAGATCCCGCCGACACCAAAGAGGATGCGCCCGACATTGTTCACTGAGCGATTCTTTGTGAAAAAGAGGCAAACCGCACCGACAAAGAGCAAGGGCAGGGCGTAATCACCCAACTTAAAACCAATGATGAAGGAAGTCACGGTCGTACCAATATTGGCCCCCATGACAATCCCGATAGCCTGACGCAGGGTCAACAGCCCCGCACTCACCAGACCAACTGTGATCACTGTCACACCTGAACTAGACTGGATCAGGGCTGTCATTCCAATCCCAACTAGCACACCTAAAAAAGGATTGCTTGTGTATTTATCAATGAAATAGCGCAGACGGTCTCCCGCTGCCTGCTGCAAGCCGTCTCCCATCATACGAATACTGTATAGGAACAGCCCCAAGCCTCCTAAAAAGCTAAATATAATTTCTTGCCAATTAATGGACATTTCTTTTCCTCCGAAAAATAAATAGCGGATAATCTCCTATACTATTTTAAAACATCCAGCCTAATCTCACAAGCCTTTTCTGAAAAAGAATCGAATTATTTTTGCTAATTTTAAAACTTTTATTTTCTTCATACTCAAGAGCAAACTAGAACAGGCGGCAAGGCCCTCTCACCACAATAAAAGACAAGCAGGAAGAGCTAAATTTCAAAATATTTAGCTTCATTCACCGCTTTCTAGGATCAGGCTCAAAACATCTAAATTGCCCAGTTTATCTTTTATCTCAGCATAACTCACATTCTATACATGCAAAGAGCAAAAATCCCAGATAGCCATAGGCTATCTGGGATTTACGTTCCATCGCTAAAGTGCTGGTATCATTTTAGCTAGGTTTTAAGATTAGTCTTCCAAATTGACATCAGATGCGGATTCTTTCTTCTTTTTGTTCTTGAGAAAGGCTGATGCCCAAGTTGCTATTCCCAATCCAAGAGCTGCTAATGGATTATTGGCAGTTCCTGTATTTGGTAAAGCTTTAGCATTTGGAGTAACCTTAACTTTTTCTGGTTGTGCAGGCTGTGGCTTAGGTGCTTGAGAATGATTTGTAGCACTAGATACAGATGCACTTTCAAACAGACTAGTAGAGATGCTTGCGCTATCACTCAGTGACACACTTGCGGATGTGCTCAATGAAGCAGAGACACTCATGCTCAAGTAAGCACTTGCTGAAAGTGAATCGTCAGCAATAGCATGACTGGCACTGATTGATCCTGAAATGCTTGCACTTGTACTCAATGAAATAGAGATAGACTGACTATCACTTACAGAAGCTGAAGTACTTGCACTTACAGATGCTAGGTAGCTTGGCAAGTTAAACTCTGGCTTAGACTCGCTGGTTGGATCACCCTTACTATAGCTGAATGAGTTTGACTCCTGTGACATACTTGTACTCAAGCTGCTTGAAAGGCTATTGCTAAGTGATGTAGAGGTACTTACACTTACGCTTGCTGAATCTGACGCACTGACTGAAGCCGATACGCTGGTGCTTAAGCTTGCGCTTGATGATAGAGATTCGCTTACGCTCAGTGATGCCAAATCATTTTCACTTGCAAGAGCTGACGCACTAGCGCTCAATGACACTGAAGTGCTCTCGTTCGCTGAGACGGATTGACTACTGCTTACAGAAGACGATGCGCTCTCGCTTGCTGAGATTGAAGCACTTAGACTAGTACTCAAGCTACTTGAAAGGCTATCACTAAGCGATGTAGATGTACTTACACTTACGCTTGCTGAATCTGACGCACTGAGTGAGGCACTGAGGCTCGTGCTCAGGCTGGTGCTTGTTGAATCTGAGGCACTAATTGAGGCACTGAGGCTCGTACTCAAGCTGGTGCTTGCTGAATCTGAAGCGCTAATTGAGGCACTGAGGCTCGTGCTCAGGCTTGTGCTTGCTGAGTCTGACGCGCTGAGTGAGGCACTGAGACTCGTACTCAAACTTGTGCTTGCTGAATCAGAAGCGCTAATTGAGGCACTTAGACTTGTGCTTGCTGAATCTGAAGCACTAATTGAGGCACTTAGACTTGTGCTCAGGCTAGTGCTTGTTGAAACTGATTGATTCAAGCTCATTGACGCTGAGGCACTTACGCTTGCTGAAACTGATTGACTCAAGCTCATTGACGCTGAAGCTGACTCGCTTGTTGAGACAGACTGGCTTGCGCTCAATGAAGCTGAGGCACTTGCACTTGTTGAAACTGATTGACTCAGGCTCAATGACGCTGAAGCTGAGGCACTTGCTGAGACTGACTGGCTCAAGCTTACTGATGCTGAAGCACTTACGCTTGCTGATACAGACTGGCTGGTGCTCAATGAGGTTGAAGCTGAGGCACTTGCTGAGACTGACTGGCTCAAGCTCATTGACGCTGAGGCACTTGTGCTTACTGATACAGACTGGCTGGTGCTCAATGACGTTGAAGCTGAGGCACTTGCTGAGACTGACTGGCTCAAGCTTACTGATGCTGAAGCACTTGCACTTGCTGAAACGGACTGGCTCAAGCTCATTGACGCTGAAGCTGACTCGCTTGTTGAAACTGATTGGCTCAAGCTCATTGACGCTGAAGCTGACTCACTTGTTGAGACAGACTGGCTCAAGCTCAATGATGCTGAAGCGCTTGTGCTTGCTGATACAGACTGGCTCAAGCTCAATGAGGTTGAGGCACTTGCACTTGTTGAAACTGATTGACTCAAGCTCAACGAAGCTGAGGCACTTGCTGAGACTGACTGGCTCAAGCTTACTGATGCTGAAGCACTTGCACTTACTGAGACTGACTGGCTTGCGCTCATTGACGCTGAAGCAGACTCGCTTGTTGAAACTGACTGGCTCAGACTTACTGATGCTGAGGCACTTGCGCTTAATGAGACAGATTGACTCAAGCTCAGTGACGCTGAGGCACTGTTGCTCACTGAGACAGATTGACTCAAACTCAACGAAGCTGAAGCACTGGCACTTACTGAGACTGACTGGCTCAAGCTCAATGACGTTGAAGCTGATTCACTTGTTGAAACTGACTGGCTGGTGCTCAATGAGGTTGAAGCTGATTCACTTGCTGAAACGGATTGACTCAGGCTTACTGATGCTGAGGCACTTGCACTCACTGAGACTGACTGGCTACCGCTCAATGACGTTGAAGCTGATTCACTTGTTGAGACTGATTGACTCAAGCTCATTGACGCTGAAGCACTGGCACTTACTGATACAGACTGGCTTGCGCTCATTGAGGTTGAAGCTGATTCACTTGTTGAAACTGACTGGCTCAAGCTCAATGATGCTGAAGCACTTGCACTTGTTGAAGCCGATTGACTCAAGCTCAACAAAGCTGAAGCACTGGCACTTACTGAGACTGACTGGCTCAAGCTCAATGACGTTGAAGCTGATTCACTTGTTGAAACTGACTGGCTGGTGCTCAATGAGGCTGAAGCTGATTCACTTGCTGAAACGGATTGACTCAGGCTTACGGATGCTGAAGCACTTGCACTTACTGAGACAGATTGGCTTGCGCTCACTGACGCAGAGGTGCTCGCACTTACTGAGACAGATTGGCTTGTGCTCACTGACGCAGATGTGCTTGCACTTGTT